>CAZBND010000035.1:0-30708 GCA_964493415.1 uncultured Planctomycetota bacterium
TCGAAAGCCTGCATCTTTCCACGGCGCTTCTTACCTCTCGCGTATGCTTTCTCACCCAGGACGCCGCTGCCGCACCTTCCATGTTGTCTCCGCATCTCCGTCTGACTATAATTGGGTTTCTGTCCCTTTAGGCGCGGGCACTCACAGAGGAGGACTTCGATGAACTTCATCGTCATCATGTGCGACACGATGCGGGCCGATCACCTGGGCTGCTACGGGAACGACTGGATCAAGACTCCCAACCTCGACGCCTTCGCCCGCGAGAGCACGACGTTCGAGCGCGCCTACTGCGCCTCGTGGCCTACCATTCCCAACCGCACCGACCTCTTCACCGGGCGCTTCGGCGAGCCCCTCCATCCGTGGCGTCCTCTCTCGTGGGAAGCGCTCACCCTTCCCGAAATCATGCGCGAAAACGGCTACGTCTCGCACCTCATTCACGACACGCCACACCTCGTTAACTTCGGCTTCGGCTTCGACCGGCCCTTTCATTCATGGTGGATGATTCGCGGCAACGAGGTGGACCGCTTCAATTCCGACTACGGCGTCCATAAGCTCGGCTTCGCCGAGAGCAAGACCAAGCCCGACATCTCCGCCACCTATCACGCGCAGTACCTTCGCAACATCATCAATCGGCGCACCGAAAAGGACTACTTCGCCCCCATGGTCATGTCCGCCGCGATGGACTGGCTCGATCGCAACTATCGCCACGACAAGTTCTTCCTCTGGATTGACTCGTTCGATCCGCACGAGCCCTGGGACCCGCCGCAGCACTACGTCGACCTCTACGACCCCGGCTTCAAAGGCGACGTTCCCACCAACTTCTTCAACGTTCCCAACATCACTCCGCGCGAGCTTAAGCAGATTCGCGCTCGCTACGCGGGCGAAGTGACGATGGTCGACAAGTGGATCGGCCTCGTCCTTGAAAAGATCGCGGATTTGGGCATCGCGGACGACACCTTCGTCCTCATAACCTCCGACCACGGCACCGGCCTCGGCGACCACGGCCCCATCCAGAAAACCACCCCCACGTACGAGGAGGTGGGCAGGATCGTCTGGCTGATGAAGCTTCCCAAGGGCCTGGGCTCCGGGAAGAGGATCAAAGCGCTCGTCCAGCCGCCCGACCTCATGCCGACCGTTCTCGATCTCGCCGGCCTCAAGACTCCCGACTTCGTCCAGGGGAGTTCGCTTGTCCCTCTGGTCAAAGGCAATGCCCGAAAGGTTCGCGATTTCGCCGTTACCGGTCCCGCCGGCCAGCTCAGGAACACCTCCAACCTGACCGTCACCACCAGCCGCTGGGCCTTCCATCATACTCCCACCAGGGACAAGTGGCGGCTCTTCGACCTCAAGGCCGACCCGCTCCAGAAAAAGAACGTGCTCGCCAAGAACAAAGCCGTTGCCGAGAAGCTCCACAAGCAGCTCCTCAAATGGCTTGCGGAGCACGAATGCCCCCAGTGGCTGCTTGAGGCTTACGAGAAGTGCGAAGAGCGGGAGGCGCCTTCCGTATCGACCGAAGACCAGGGCAAGCAGAAGCGCTCGCTCACCATGCAAAATTTCTTCCGGGGAGACATCGAATACACCGAGTGAGTCGTGCGCCCTAGGTGGAAGCCGCAACAGGGGTCCTCAACTCGCCCAGCTTCTCTACCTTCGCGACTATCGTCTGCCCCGGACGGAGGTACCAGGGCTCCGGATCCGGCTTTCGGAACGCTGCCACGCCCGACGGCGTCCCGGAGCTTATCATGTCCCCCGGCCGCAGCGTCATTTGCGACCAGTACTCTATCAGCTCCGCGAAGCTGAAAATCATGTGCCTCGTGCTCGACTTCTGCCGGGGCTCGTCTTCCCCTTCAATCCAAAGCTCCATCTCCAGCTCCTGCGGATCGGGAACTTCGTCCGCCGTCACCAGCCATGGCCCCATCGGCGCGAACCCGTCGAAATTCTTCCCCAAAAGCAGCATCCCCATCTTCATCTCCTCGAACTGCACGTCTCGCGCGCTGATGTCGTTCAGGATCGTGTAGCCCGCCACGTACGAAAGCGCCTCACGCCGGTCCACTCGGTTTGCCGTCCTGGAGATGACCGCGGCCACCTCGACCTCGTAATCAACGTGTTTAATCCAAGAAGGCAGCGCCAGGCTCTCACCCGGTCCGATCACTGTTGTCGCGAACTTGGGGAACCCAATCGGCATGGGCGGCTTACCGGCGACTGAATCTCTGCTCTCGGAAATGTGCTCGGCGAAGTTCAGCCCCGGGCAGATGGCTTTCCCAGGGGAGGGCAGGGGAGGAAGCAGAGTGACGCTTCTTGCGTCCGTCATTGCTTCTCTCAGTCGATCTGACTGCCGCCCCTCCGCCACCTCTGCAATCTCTCCAGCCAGTTCCACGTTCGTCCGCCAATCCCGCAGCATCCCGCCCACCGTCTTCAGCCCCTCGATTCTGCCGGCGTCGAATCCCAGAACGCGGCCGCCCTCCTCCAATGATAGGATATCGCCTGTTGACACGACCAGTCCCGCGCGGCCGCGATTCTCCTCTGCCGATTTCGGTTTGAATGTCACCAGCTTCATCTCGATTTCTCCCTTGCATGTCCGCGTTATGCACTGTCGGAGTCTATGCGCTTACCGCCCGGCGTTCAATACGCCCCGCACCGAAAGCCCGTCCGTGCCCAACCCGAGCCGAAAACCGTAGCACTTCGCACACAGGTGTGCTAGATTTTGGCAAACTTGTCCGCAGATGCGGTTTCCCTCAGAATACATAGCACATTCGTGCGCAAAGGACGGGCACGCAGTTGGACATTCCCAGAGGAAGGCCAACCAAATCCGGGAGTAGGCTCCCGTTGGTGCTCCTCGCTCTTTGCGCCTCTGCGACCCTACTCTTCTTCTCATTTCCCCAGCCGTGGTGCTTTCGCGGGGCCGCGTGGGTCGCCTTGGTGCCCTGGCTCTTCCTGCTTCGGCACTCAGCTCCACGCAGGGCTTTTCTCTACTCTTGGCTGGTCGGGGCCGTCTTCTTCACCATCGGCGTGCGATGGCTCCGTTTCGTCACCGTTCCTGGATGGCTGCTTCTATCGGCGTATCTTTCCCTCTACTTCGCGCTGTTCGGCTACTTCTACAAAGTCATGGCGCGCTGGAGATTCCTCTTCGCCCCCTTTATCTGGATAGCGCTCGAGCTCGCCCGCGCCCGCCTCTTGACGGGTTTCCCGTGGTTCTCTCTTGGATATTCCCAGGCGACGCTGCTGCCGTTGATCCAGGTGGCCGATTTCGGCTCAGTCTACGCCGTATCTTTCATCATTCTCCTGGTCAATGTTGCACTTGCCGAGGTAGCTGCCGCCATATCCGCCCGGTCGAAAGTTGCGGTGCGGCGCGCGGCATTGGCTTCCGCCGCTGCGGCCCTACTGGTTCTCGCAGCCATCGCCTACGGGGCGTGGCGCTTGAGAACGATCCCTATTGAACAGGGCCCCCGCGTCGCTGTGGTTCAGGGTAACATCCCCCAGTCCGTTAAGGAATCCCACGGCACCGCTTACGAAGTCCTGGCCGGACATCTCGCCCTCAGCGACACCGTTCAAGAAGGCTCCGTCGACATGATCCTCTGGCCTGAGACCATGGTACTCGTGCCGCTCAACCTCTCCGAAGGCTACCGCGCAATTCTCGCCGACCTGGCGCAAGAGAAAAAAGCTCATCTCCTCGTCGGTGCGCACTCCGCCATTGAGGGAAAATACTATAACAGCGCCTATTTCTTCTCCGACGATGGCATCCTCCTCGGCAGGTACGACAAGCTTCACCTCGTCCCCTTCGGCGAGTATATCCCCCTCGGCCGTTTCCTGTCCTTCATCAGCAGGATCGTTCCCTACGAAGAGGGCCTGACGCCCGGCGCTGCACCCGTCGTGTTCCGTCTCGGGAACCTAAACTTCTCAGTCCTCATCTGCTACGAAGACACCATTCCCGATCTCGTGCGCGGAGTCGCTCCACCTTACCCCGGCTTCCTCGTCAACCTCACCAATGACGGCTGGTTTCGCGGCTCCGCAGAGTTGGAGCAGCACCTCGAGATATCTTCCTTCAGGGCAATTGAAACACGAATGGGCCTTGTCAGGGCTGCCAACACCGGAATTTCCGCCCTGATTTCCCCGACGGGGGAAGTCGAAAGAATACTCGCCGGCGAGGAGGGCCAGGCAAAGGAAGTCGAGGGCGTGCTTGTAGGCCGTCTTGCCCTAGCCGGCGACCTGCTTACCCCCTACAGGAAGGCGGGTGACCTCTTCGCCTTTTCTTGCGCTGTCGTTGCTCTAGCCGCCATAGCAGCGGCGTTCCTCACCACTTTTCGCCGAAAGAGAATTTGCTTGACATCAAAAGGCGGCTCTGTATAATCGCGGTGCCGGAAAATTGGCAAGCATCCTGGGGCTCTTGACTTACGCAAACAGGGGGAAAGGCAGCCCGGAGGGAGTTGATGAACAGCATCACCAAGGTAATGATCGTTGCCGTGCTCGTCTTGAGTTTGGTGTACGTCGGCGTCGGAGCCGTGCTCTTCGCTACCCGAGAGCAGTGGCGTGCCAAGTATAACGAAGACTACGCCGCCTGGCAGCAAACTCAGGCCCAACTGCAAAGCACTATAGCCGCTAACCAGCAGGAGATCGAGCGCCTCACCAGAGAGCTCTCCGTCAAGACCAGCGACTTGCAGCAGCTCCAGGACCGATACGTCCGGTTGGACGCCGAGAACAAGAGCCTCCTCGGCAAGACGCAGGAAATGACCAACCGCTACGATAACCTCACCGACGAAATGGCCAAGCTCAGCGAAAAATATGAAAGTATCGTGAAGATGGCCCTCTCCTTCCAGTCCGACCTCGCAAAGACCGAGGAGCAGCTCCGCGTCATGACCAGGCAAAGGGACATGCTCGATGAGGAACGCCAGCGTCTCGAAGGCGATCTCGCCAGGCTCACCAAACAGTTCGAGGACACAAAAAAGCTCCTCGCCGACGCAAATGAGGAGAGGGAAAGACTTACCGATATCGTTACAGCCCTCAGACAACGCGGCTTCGCGATTGAAGAAGTAGTCGGCGCGGCAAAAGTCGAGCCCGTCAGCGGCAACGTGGTCAGTGTCGACGCCCAATTGGGGATCGTTCTCGTCAACGTTGGGGCCGAGAACAACGTGAAAAAGGGCTACGAGTTCACTGTCTCCAGAGGCGGCGACTACGTTGCCAAAATAGTAATACACGAGGTCTTCGAGGAAGCCGCGGCCGGCAGGTTGCTTGAAGGCTACACCCGAACACCCGTCAAGATTGGAGATCGCGTTGACACCCGACTCTTTTAGTTCCACTTCGTCGGACGAGGTAAGCACGATCTTCTCCGCGCTTCTCGTGCTGACTCTCGTCTTCGTTCTTATCGGGATCGGCCTGTTTGCCTGGGAACTGATTGTGGACTACAAGGCGGAGTTGTCGCCTCCCGCCGCAATGTTTAATATCCTGCCTTTGAGGTAGATCCTGCAGTGAACTCGCTGCGGCGGGGAGTGTCGGGCCTGGCTGCGCGCATTCGTGCTTGGTCCCATACGGATGTGGTGAATCTATGATACTCGACAACGTTCTCGGGATGTTCTCGACCGACATGGGTATCGACCTCGGGACCGCCAACACGCTCGTCTGTATCCGCGGCGAGGGGATCGTTCTCAACGAGCCTTCCGTCGTCGCCGTCAAGCGAGGAACCAACAAGGTCCTCATGAACGGCGAGGCCGTGGGCAATATTGCCAAGGAAATGCTCGGCAAAACCCCGGGCAGCATTCAGGCCATCAGGCCGCTGAAGGACGGCGTTATCGCAGACTTCGAAATCACCGAGGCCATGCTCCGATACTTCATGACCAAAGTTCATAACCGCCGTTTTGGCGTCAAGCCCCGCGTCGTCATCGCCGTTCCATCCGGCATAACCACCGTCGAGCGCCGCGCCGTCGTCAGCTCCGCAGAGAGAGCGGGCGCTCGAAAAGTCTGGCTGATAGAAGAGCCTAAGGCCGCAGCCATCGGCGCCGGCCTTCCCTTCCTCGAACCGAAAGGGCACATGATCGTAGACGTAGGAGGCGGCACTACCGAGGTCGCCGTGCTTTCTCTCGCCGAACCTGTCACCTACGAGACCATCCGCGTTGCCGGCGACGAGATGGATGAAGCCATAGTCCAGTACATGAAGCGCGAGTACAATCTCGGCGTCGGCCCCCGAACCGCCGAAAACATAAAGATCGCCATCGGGTCAGCCTTCCCCCTCGACAAAGAAACCACTTTCTACGTCAAGGGCCGAGACTTGCAGGCAGGCCTTCCACGCGGCATAACCGTCACCTCCGAAGAGGTAAGGCAAGCCTTGAGGGAACCCGTCCGCGCGATCGTCAACGCAATTAAGCTGACGCTTGAACGAACCGAACCCGAACTCGCGGCGGACATCCTCGATAACGGCATGGTCCTCGTCGGGGGCGGCGTCCTTCTCCGCGGGCTCGACAAAGTCATCGGACAGGAGACAGGGTTGCCTGTCACCGTTGCTGAAGACCCCCTTACCGCCGTCGCCTTGGGCACAGGAGAGGTCTTGAATCAGCTCGACAGGCTGAAAGATGTCTTAGAAAGCGGGGAAGATGAGTGAACGGCGGCCGCAGCGACCGATTCGCGCTCACTGCATAGCCTTCCTTGCCGTCGCGCTTATCCTCGTACTTCTTCCCGCTCGATTCACCTCCTCCATCCAGACTACTTTTCTTTCCCTCGTTTGGCCCGCCCAAGCCGTCACCACAAAAGCCGCTCGTGGAGCTTCGCTCCTCCTTTCCGGCTTCTTCGGCTCCTTTCGCGCCGCCAGACAACTGGACGCCCTCCGCAGGCAAGTACAACAGCAGCAGGCGATTATCGCCAAGCAAGAAAACGATATACGCAGACTCACCGACCAGCTTGAACAAATTCGCAGCGTGTCGCCTTTCGTAGCAGAACGCGAGATAGAGTCAATCATCCCCGCTCAGATCGTCAGCTTCGAAATCTCCGCCGGCACCGCCGCGGTTATAATAAACGCCGGGTCCCGCGCCGGCGTCAGGCCCGACTCGGCTCTGCTCTGTGGCAAGATCGCAATCGGCAGGATCACTCACGTCGGCCCCTGGGCCAGCCGGGCAAAGCTCCTCACCGAGATCGGACACAGCAGCCAGGTTAAGATCGCCAGAACCGGAAACGAGGGGATGCTCGAGGGGGCCGGCGCCGGGAGATTCGTCCTCCGGTTCGTGTCCAGGGAGGCCGACGTGCAGGAGGGCGACATGTTGGTCGCTCCCGCAAGTTCCAAGTACTTCCCGCCGGGCATCGCCTTGGCGACGATCACCCAGGTCCGCCTCGACCCCTCTGACCCGGCGTACCGGATTGCAGCAGCTCCTCTCCTGGACTATTCTTCCCTCGAAGACGTGATCGTGGTGCGGCGTCGTATCGGACCCGTTTCGCCCACCGGAACTTCCGAACCTGCTGATGAGTTATAATTGAGGGCATGACCTTGAGACCCTTGCGGCTGGCTGGGATGATACTCGTTGTGGGATGCTTTCAAGGTGCAGTCGCCCATTGGCTCGCCATCGGCGATGCCGTGCCCGATTTCTTTGTGATAGCGGCGGTCTCCGTATCGCTGAGCCTCCGCTGGGAACAGGCTGGCCTCGCTGCCGGTTTCATAGGACTGGGGCGCGACCTCTTCCTCGATCACAGGCTCGGTACCGGGGCTATCCTCTTCTTCCTTCTTGGATCATTCCTTGGAAGGCTCCGCACCGAAATCTTCGTCGAGCATCCGATAACGCAGATGATTGTGACGTTGCTCGCGGCGCTTATCTTGGCGGCAGCGCAGCTTGTCGGTATTTTGCTGGCCAGGCGCCCCGCTCTCCAACTCCTGGCCGTCGAGGCTGCCGTGCTTTCGGCCCTCTATGTCGCCGCCATAGCCCCCTTGCTCTTTAGGCTGCTTCGTCGGCTCGCTCCGCTCGAGGCGGCGGATGACCGGTTAGGATGAGGATCAGGACACGCAAACCAGCGCCAGACGCGTTCGCGTGGGACGAGGTCACCAGCACCTCCCTGCGCGAAATTCGCCCCCCAAAGGCCGACCGCTTCAAAAGCCGTCTCTTCTTCCTCTTCTTCCTCATGGTGCTCTTCTTTGCCGTCCTTCTCCTCCGCGCTGCTCAGCTCGCGCTCGTGCATCACGAGTCCTACCTCGACCGCAGCGTCTTCGGCACCCTCCGGCAGGTCATATACCCCGCCCCTCGCGGCAGCATATATGACAGGGGCGGGGTACTTCTGGTCACCGACCGCCAGGCCCTCGACCTCCAGATCGTTCTCAGCGAGTTCAATGCGGATGTCGATTGGCTTGCCCGTCGCATCAACCGCACCTGCAAGCTCCCCATCGCAGAAATCGAACAGCGACTCAAGTCGCTCGCCGACCGCACCGCACTCGGAGAGCACTTGGGGGTGGTCCTCCTGAAAGAGGCTCTGCCGGAGAAGGCGGCTCTCGGCTTGGCATCAGGAATAGACCCGTCGCGCGGCCTCACCGTCCGCCGGCAGAGCCCCTCCGCCCTGCTCGAAGACCGAGCCCCAATCTACGAAATCTACGTCGACCCCAGCGCGGCTTTCCAAGCCAGAGCCCAGTGCGTTGCGTCGCTCGCGGGGCTCCTCGGGCTTAGCCGAAAGCGCGTCCTCGACGAAATCCACGCAGTGGAACGGAGGGTCAAGAACACCCCCTGGCTTGTTGACTACGTCGCCTTGCCGCTCTTTCGGGCGGTGCCTTTCGACGTGATCGCAGGTGTTGAGACCGACCCCGAAAAGTTCCCGGGAATCGTCCCCACCATGCGGTTCAGCCGAGAGTACACCCAGGGCTCCTTGGCCTCGCACCTGATCGGACATGTAGGCATGCCGTCCGAAGACGACCTCGAACGTGTCCGAAAGTACCAGGTCGAGCGCGTACGCCCCCTGTGGAAGTATATGGACGAACTCAATCCGCTCGTGGGCAAGTCCGGCGTCGAAGCCTTCTACGACGACCTCCTTCAAGGTAGGGCGGGCACCGCGCTCGTCGAGGTCGATGTCCGCAACCGCCTCCAGAGAGTGATCTCCGAGCAGCCGGCCACCCCGGGGAAAGATATTCACCTGACAATCAGAACTGCCTACCAGAGCGCCTCCGAGCAGGCTCTTGCAGGAAGAAAGGGAGCCGTGGTCGTGATGGACCCCTGGTCCGGCGAACTCCTGGCTCTTGCCAGCAACCCCGGTTACAACCCCAACGACCTGATTCCACCGGTCTCCCATGCCTCCTACCAGAAGTATTCCCAGAGCCCTGATGCTCCCTTTCTAAATCGTGCCACCATGGGATTGTACCCCGCGGCCTCTGTGTTCAAGACTCTGGTCGCGATTGCCGCACTCGAAGAGGGCAAGCTCCTCCCCTCCAGCTCATTCAACTGCCAGGGCAGCATCACGGTCGCTAACAAGACTTTCAACTGCTGGGCAACCTACGGGCACGGCGATGTCTCCCTCGCCGAGGCCATCGAGAACTCCTGCAACGTGTTCTTCTACCAGACCGGCTTGCTCCTTGGGGTCGACCTCTTGGACAAATGGGCGGAGAACATGGGCTTTGGACGGTTGACCGGCATAGACCTCCCACCGGGAACCGAGAAGGCCGGCCTCGTGCCAAGCAGACGCTGGAAAATGGAACTTAAGGACCCACCCGAATCGTGGTACACCGCCGACACTCTGAACTTGTCCATCGGGCAAGGCTATCTGCTCGTGACTCCTCTGCAGGTGACCGTCATGATGTCGGCCGTCGCCAACGGCGGCGTGGTTGTTACTCCACATCTGAGAGTTGCGGGTGATTGGTCCGAACAGCGTGTCCTCGACTTGAGCCCCGAGACCCTCAGGGTCGTCCGGTCGGGCCTCGCCGATGTCGTCGATTCCGGTACCGCCAGAAATGCCGGACTCCGCGCCTTCGACGCGGCGGGCAAGACCGGATCCGCTCAGGTAGGCGGCAATCTCGAAACTCACGCATGGTTCTCCGGCTATGCTCCCAGGGATAACCCCCAGGTGGTGATAACCGTCGTTCTGGAGCACGGCGGCGCGGGGGGCGAAAATGCCGCCCCCCTCGCCGCCGAAGTCCTGGCTGCCATCTTTCCTGGAGAAGGCTGAAATTGCTTTCCGATCTCAAGCGCGCAGCGAGGCGCTTCGACTGGCTCGCCTTTGCGTGTCTCTCTATTATCGTTACCATCGGCCTTGCCTTTCTTGCCTCCGCATCGTATCGCTCCGGCGAGCTGGGCCAGGGCAGGTACCTCAATTTCATAGAAAGACAACTCGTCTGGATAGCAGTCGGCCTCTGCGCCTTCGCATTCTGCGCCGCCGTCAAATACAATTGGTTCGTCTCTAACGCCTACTCCCTCTATCTTCTCTGCATATTCGCTATCGTCGCGACGTTCTTTTTCCCCGCCCGCGCCCATCGGTGGCTCAGATTCGGCCCAGTCTCCGTCCAGCCCTCGGAATTCATGAAGATCGCGCTCGTGCTTGCCTTGGCGAAATACGTTACTCAGGCGAAAAACTTCAGAACCTTCCCCCGCGTGCTCGTCCCGCTCGCACTTGTCTTGATCCCCATGGCCCTCATTGTTCTACAGCCCGACCTCGGCACCGCCGCCCTCCTCCTCCCCGTCCTCTTCGTCGTCCTTTTCGTCGCCGGTGCCCGCAGGAAGCACTTGATCGCAGTCGCCGTGCTCGTCTTGATCACCGGTGTCGCATCCTTTCTCATGCTTCCCAAGCATGACTATCGACGCCAGCGAGTCGCTACTTTTCTCCGGCAGAGCCTGCTTACCGAAGAGGAGCGTCTCGCCAGCGGCTATCAGCTCGAACAGGCCAAAATCGCCATCGGCTCCGGCGGACTTAACGGAAAGGGTTGGGGCAAAGGAACCCAGAACCGGCTCAATTATCTCCCGGAACGTCACACCGATTTCATCTTCGCCGTAATCGTCGAAGAGGGCGGCTTCCTCACCGGCTCCTTCTTGCTCATCACCTACTTGCTTCTCTTCACTTCTGCCTTGACCATAGCCGCTCGTACCCGAGACCCCGCCGGCAGGGTCTTCGTCGTCGGCGCTGTCGCGCTCCTTTTCACTCAGGTCTTCATAAACGTCGGCATGACCATGGGCCTCACACCCATTACAGGCCTCACCCTACCTCTCGTCAGCTACGGCGGCTCCTCCATGCTCAGCTCCATGGTCGCCCTCGGCCTCATCTTCAACGTCGGCATGCGCAGGGTCAGGGTGCTTGCCCAGGACGACTTCAATGAGTGATTTCTCCCAACGCTACATCCATGCCCTCTACTCCGTTTCCAATCCAGCCCAGTACGTGGGAGCCGAGTGGAATAGCGTCCTCAAGACCGATGGCGACGTCCAAGTTCGCTTCGCCCTCGCCTTCCCCGACACCTACGCCATCGGCATGTCGCACCTCGGCATCCAGATACTCTATTCCATACTCAACTCTCGCCGCGATGTGGCCGCAGAGCGGGTTTTCGCCCCTTGGGTGGACATGGCCAAAATCCTCAGGGACCGCGCCATCCCACTGCTTTCTCTCGAGAGCAGAGCCCCCATCCGGGACTTCGACATCGTCGGCTTCTCCCTCCAGGACGAGGTAACCTACACCAACGTGCTCGAAATGCTCTCCTTGTCCCGCATCCCCCTCAGGTCGCAGCAGAGATGCATCGACGACCCGCTGATTGTCGCGGGCGGTCCCTGCGCGCTCTCTCCCGAACCCTTGGCTGACTTCATCGATCTCTTCGTCCTTGGCGACGGAGAGCGGGAAATCCTGACCCTCGTGGATTCGTACAAAGACGCTCGCAGCCAACGTCTCTCTCGCCCCGAAATGCTGCTTCTTCTCGCCTCGGCCTCCCGGTCCTTCTACGTCCCATCTCTCTACCAACCTTCTTACGACGCTGCTGGACTTCTCGCCGACCTGCGCCCGGCCGCTGAACGAGTCCCTGCAACCCCGGCCGCCGCAGTCGTTCCTCTCACCCAATCCCCTGCTCCGACCAAGCCCATCGTCCCATACGCCCAAGTCGTTCACGACAGAATAACCATCGAGATAATGCGGGGGTGCGGCTGGGGCTGCAGATTCTGCCATGCCGGAATGACAAAGCGACCCGTCCGCTGGAGGTCCGCCGACGAGATAAACCGCATCGCCGAGGAGTCCTACCGCAACACCGGCCACGAGGAAATATCTCTCACCAGCCTCTCCTCCAGCGACTATCCCGAGATGCCTCAGTTGCTTCCCCGTCTTGCCTCGCAGTTCCGCTCCAGAAACGTCAACATCTCCCTTCCCTCCCTCCGTGTCGGCGCCTCGTTGGAGATGGTCGCCGACGCCCTATCCCAGGTCAGAAAGCCCGGCCTCACCATCGCCCCCGAGGCCGCCACCCAACGCCTAAGAAATGTGATGAATAAGGACATCCCGCTCCCCGAGCTGTTCAACGGCCTCAGGCACGCTTATCGCCGCGGCTGGCGCTCCGTAAAGCTCTACTTCATGGTCGGCCTTCCCACCGAAACCGACGAAGATATCGACGCGATAATAGAACTCGCCAAGCAGGTATCATACCTACGAAAGGAAACCGGCGGATCGCCCGCCGCCGTCAATGTCACCATCTCCCCATTCGTCCCTAAACCTCACACCCCCTTTCAGTGGGAGCCCATGGCATCTCGCGACAGGCTCCGCGAGGTCAGGGACCTCCTCTACCGGCGCGCCGCCAGAACCCGCATCAAGCTCAAATTCCATAACATCGAGCGCAGCTATCTCGAAGCGGTCTTTGCCCGCGGCGACCGCCGACTTGGACCCGTCATCGAGGCCGCCTGGCGCAAGGGTTGCCTCTTCGACGGATGGGATGAGCACTTCAATTTCCCTCGTTGGATGGACTCCTTCCGCGAGTCCGGAACCAACCCCGACGATATCGCTTGCCGAGAACGCCTTCCCGACGAGCTTTTCCCTTGGGACCACATCGACGCCGGCCCCTGCAGGGAGTTTCTCTGGGCCGAGCGACAGAAAGCCCGCGCCGCCGAAATCACCCAGTGTTGTTTCCATCATAATTGCCCGGTTTGCGGCGTCTGTGACCACTTGCCCGACCTCGGCGAAAGGAGTTTGACTCCCAGGACATTTCGCTTATGATGTGCAGAGCTTTCATCGCCCTCGGCAGCAACGTGGGCGACAGGGAACGATTTCTCAAGCAGGCAGTGAAAGAGCTTAAGGCGGTTGCCTCGATAGCGTTGATCAGAGAGTCGTCCATCATCGATACCGAACCCGCCGGCGGGCCCCCGCAAGGCAGATTCCTGAACCAGGTGATTGAAATCGAGACGAGTCTTTCTCCCGAAGCGCTCTTGGCCGAATTGCAGCGGGTGGAACGCCGGTGTGGCCGCGTCAGACGCGAAAAATGGGGGCCCCGAACCTTGGACCTGGATATACTCTTGTACGGCGACCGGATCATTCATCAGCCCGGCCTTGACATCCCGCACCCAAGAATGCTCCACAGGAGCTTTGTGCTGAGGCCTCTCTGCGAAATCGCCCCCTCGTTCGTTCATCCCGTCACCCGCCAACGTATTTGCGACATCTTGGAAGAGAACAGCCGTGAGTGACCGACGAATACCCTACATTGCCATCGACGGACCCATTGGGGTCGGAAAGACCAGCCTCGCTCGCGCCGTCGCAAAAAAAATCTCCGCCAGGTTGATCCTCGAAGCCGCTGTCGAAAATCCCTTCCTCAAGCTCTTCTACGAAAATATGGACGAGCACGCATTCCAAACCCAGATATTCTTCCTCGTCTCGCGCTTCAAGCAGCAACAGGAGCTGCTCCAGTCCGAACTCTTCGACCAGACCACGGTCACCGATTACATCTTCCAAAAAGACCAGATATTCGCCCAGATAACATTGACCGCCGACGAGTACAGGCTTTACAGCCGCTTGCAGGAGATACTCTCCGCTCGTGTGGCCCGTCCCGACCGCGTGATCTATTTGCAGGCGGATATCGACGTCCTCATGCAGAGAGTGCGCAGCAGGAAGATCGCCTACGAGAACAAGATAACCCGCGATTATCTCGAAAGAGTCTCCGAAGCTTACGAGCATTTCTTCTTCGATTACGACGCCTCGCCTCTCCTCGTCGTCAACACCAACGAGGTCAATCTCGCCCAGGACGAGGCCGACATTGACGACCTCATCGCGCAACTGATGAGGCTGGATTCAGGCACCCAGTACTACATACCCGTCCGAAGGAAGGGCAAGTAGGTGGAACGTCCTGCCTTGATTCAAACCGTCTCCGCCGTGCGCCGACGACTTGCACCCGAGCGCGCCGCCGCTCGCACCATCGGCCTCGTACCCACCATGGGTGACCTGCACGAGGGGCACCTCTCACTTATACGACGCGGCAGGTCGGACTCCGACGTGCTCGTCGTCAGCGACTTCGTCAATCCCACCCAGTTCGGCCCCGGCGAAGACTACCGGCGCTATCCACGCGACCTCGACCGCGACGCACACATTTGCGCACAAGAGAGCGTCGATGTACTCTTCGCCCCATCCGACGAAGAGATGTACTCTGAGTCCTTCAGCACGTACGTCGTCCAGGAAACGCTCACGAACAAGCTTTGCGGCGCATCACGGCCCGGCCATTTTCGCGGCGTCACCACCGTCGTCGCAAAGCTCTTCAATATCATCCGGCCCGACGTGTCATACTGGGGGCAAAAAGACGCACAGCAAGTGGCCGTAATAAAGAGAATGGTCAAGGACCTCGACTTCCCCGTCCGCGTAGTGGTTTGTCCCACCGTCCGCGAGCCTGATGGATTGGCGATTAGCTCCCGCAACAGCTATCTCAGCCCTCCCCAACGCAAAGACGCCACGTCCCTTTACAGGGCCCTTCAGAAAACGAAGGAAATCGTCGCCTCCGGCGA
Source organism: uncultured Planctomycetota bacterium (assembly GCA_964493415.1). Taxonomy (GTDB): domain Bacteria; phylum Planctomycetota; class DG-23; order CAZBND01; family CAZBND01; genus CAZBND01. Next base: position 14,880 of record CAZBND010000035.1, read on the forward strand.
AACGGATTCCTCTCGCCTCCTCACCGAAATCCGCGCAACCATCGCTCGGGCACCTTCAGCCAAAATCGACTATGCCGCAATTGTCCATCCAGAGACTCTCCAAGATGTCGATAATATAGACAGGGAGGCCCTTGTCGCGGTAGCCGCCTGGTTCGGCTCCGCAAGATTGATCGACAACCTGCTTATCTCCCCTCCTGACAGACCGAGAAAGTGAGGATCTCTTGCATCCGGTCCTTTTCAGAATCCCCGGCATCGGCTTCGAACTCAGAAGCTACGGCCTCATGATCGCCCTGGCTTTTCTCATCGGCACCCTCACGGCCGCCGCCCGCGCCAGGCGCTCTTCCATAAAGCCCGAGTCCGTTCTCGACCTCGCCGTCTACGTGATTATCGCAGCCATACTCGGCGCGAGACTGGTTTTCGCAGTTCAACACTGGCGCGCATTTCTCCATTGGTGGGAAGCTCTCTTCTTCTGGAGGGGCGGACTGGTCTTCTACGGCGGGGTGATCGCTGCCGCCCTCGCCACCATAATCTTCGCCGCCGTCAAAAAGCTACGCATCCTCGCTCTCCTTGACGTAATCGCCCCCTCGGTCGCCCTTGGCCTCGTCTTCGGCAGGATCGGCTGCTTCTTAAACGGCTGCTGCTTCGGCAAACCTACCCATCTTCCCTGGGGAGTCGTCTTTCCAAGCGGCGCCTTCGTTTACACCGACTCCGTATTGCCCGATGGAACCCCCGCAGCCATCCCCTATCCCACCTCCGTCCACCCTACCCAACTCTATTCCGCTCTCATCGCTCTCGTGCTCTATGTCTTCCTCGAATGGATGTTCAGAAAAAAGAAATCCTACGACGGACAGATCGCCCTCTTGTTCGGTTTCTTCTATCCCGTCGGCAGGTTCGCCGTCGAATTCCTCCGGGGCGACAATCCCCGCGCCGTCCTAGGGATGACGCTCTCACAGGCAATCAGCGCGGCCTACTTCGTGTTCAATTTCCTCCTTTACCTTTACTTGAGAACCAGGAGGGGAGGGGAGCGGTCTTGAAGACGCTCTACCGCTGCACCAATTGCGCAAAGGTGTTCGGCGCCGACCGTGCCCAGGCGATGTACAGGCTCTCCTGCCCGCACTGCGGCAACGTGATGGAGACTCCCGTTTCGCTCGAAGAGGAAGTCGCCCTCCAGAAAAAGGAAGAGGGCGTTGAGCTCCCTCCATCCATGTTCTCTTCTCAGGCGACCGGGCACAGGCGCTTCGTCCGTTCCGTGCTCGCCATCGTAATCATCGGTGCTTTGGGCCTTCTCGCCCTTTACTTCGTGATGCTGATGTTGGACAGCATGTCTGTAATGACCGAGTGAGCGCTTTACATCGGGGGTTGCTCGGGTGGCGGTTATTCAGTCTCTCAGAGATTTCTCGGCAGTCCTGCGCAGGCGGCTTTGGGCCGTCAGGGTCATTGTCCTCGGCTTCGTAGGCGCCATCCTCCTGGGCACCATACTGCTTATGCTTCCTCAATCCACGGTCGGGCCGCGACTGAGCGCCATCGACGCCCTGTTTACCTCCACTTCCGGCGTTTGCGTCACCGGCCTTACCATTATCAACGTCGGGGACGAGCTCAGCACCTTCGGCCAGGCCGTCCTACTCTTCCTGATTCAAATCGGCGGACTCGGCATCATGACCCTCTCCACCTTCTTCACCATAATGCTCAGGCGACGCCTCTCCCTCGCCGACAGAGACATGATCAGCACCAGCTTCTCTGCCGGATCCGTCCCGGATGTCGGCTCCCTGGTCAGATCCGTGGTCCTCCTCACCGTCACCTTCGAGGTCGCCGGCGCAATACTCCTCTTCTTTCGTTTCATTGCAGACTACCCCGCCGGAGAGGCCGCATACCGCGCCCTATTCCATTCCGTATCCGCCTTCTGCAATGCCGGCTTCTCCCTCAACTACGATAGCTTCGTCGCCTTCCAGGGCGACCCCTACGTCAACCTCGTGATGATGGCCCTCATAGTCATCGGAGGCATCGGATTCGTCGTTCTCATCGAGCTCAGGGACCGCTTCCTGCTCCACCGACGCAACGGTGTCACCCTGTCCCTTCATACCAGGCTCGTTCTCGTCACAACCGGCCTCCTCATTCTCGGCGGCTGGATTCTCTTCGAGATATTCGAATGGAGCAATTCCCTCTCAGGTAAACCGCTGATGAACAAGTTCCTCGCCGGCCTCTTTCAATCGGTGACTCCCCGCACCGCCGGCTTCAACACCATCAATATCGGCTCCCTTTCCAACCCCACCTTGCTGCTCCTCATGATCCTCATGTTCATCGGTGCCGCGCCCGCCTCAACCGGCGGCGGAATAAAGGTCACCACGTTCGGAGTCATGATCGGCATCGCTCTGGCCAGATTCAGAGGCTCCGATGACGTGAACATGTTCTCCAGGAGAGTCCGCTCCGAAGTCGTCCGCAGGGCCCTCGCCATATTCACCGCCGCCCTCGTCGTGCTCGTGATCTTCACCATGCTCGTGCTCATCGCTCAGTTCGGGTTCGCTTCCAGGAGTCACACCGAGGGGGCTTTCCTCAAGACCCTGTTCGAGGTGACTTCTGCCTTCGGAACTGTGGGGCTTTCAACAGGGATCACTCCTGAGCTCGCCCCCCTCGCCAGGGTCTTCGTTTCCATACTGATGTTGGTTGGCCGGATCGGCTCCCTCTGCATCGCTGTCGCCATAGCCGCGGGAGAGCCGAAGACTCGCTTCAGATACGCCGAAGAGACCCTGATGGTTGGATAAAGGAGGGTGCAAAATGCGCCAATTCGCTATCATCGGCCTCGGCAGGTTCGGCTTCTACCTCGCCAAGGCTCTTTCAGAAGCCGGATTCGAAGTCCTTGCCATCGACGTAGACGAGCAGCGCGTCGACGCCATTAAGGGCTTCGTCTCAAAGGCCGTCATCGCCGATGTCACCGACAAAGAGGCCCTCGCCTCCATCGGAGTTCAGGACATGGACGTCGTGGTCGCATTGGCCGGCGAAATGGCCGCCAGCGTTCTCGCCACCCTCAACCTGAAGGAGCTCGGCGTCCAAAGCCTCATGGTCCGCGCCAGCAGCGACCAGCACAGGAGAATTCTAGAGCTCATAGGCGCATCCAAAGTCATCTTCCCCGAACAGGACACCGCCCAGAGAATCGCCTACAACCTCAGCATGCACGACGTCCTCGAGCACCTTCCCGTCGCGGAAGGATACAGCATTATTCAAGTCCCCCCGCCGCAATCCTTCGTCGGCAAAACCCTCGACGATCTCAAGCTCATCAAGAAGTACGGAATTCTCGTCGTTGCAGTCAAGGAGGCGGTCCCCGAAAACCTCATCCTCAGCCCCGGACCCCAGTTTAGGATCAAGGACAGTGACGTTCTCGTCGTCATGGGGAAGGATGAGGACCTCACCAAACTCCGCGACATCAAATAGCGGCTACTTGAGCTTCAACGCCGCCATGGCTCCGCTCTTGGTCGAGCAGTAGACCTCGTCGCTCGTCGGGTTTTCCGCCACCACCGAGAATTCTCCCAGCGGCAGCCGCCACGACTCTTGCCCGTCTTCTCTCGAAACCGCAACGAGTTCACCGCCTGCCAGGAAACACGCAACCTTGTCGGATATCGCCGCCAGCTTCGAGGCCTTTGCCACCGTCGGCCCTTCCTCACCAGTCTCCGCATTCACCATCACCGCCCCGTCAGGGACCGTCATTGCCGCCACCACATCTCCCTCCGCTAAGACCCGCTTCACCGGGCGCTTCAAAACGGTAAGCCACCCCTTCTTTCCCTCTTCGCTTATCCTGTACACCCCGCCCTCATCCGTCCCCAACGCGACCCCTCCCGTTATCAGTGTCGGCGAGGTCATGAAGTCTCTTCCAGTGGGATACGACCATCTCACCCTTCCGCTCGCCACATCCACCGCCCGCAGCAGACCGCCCATCGACGGAACGTAGACAGTCGAGCCCGACACGACAGCCTTCTCCGTAGTCCTGCACCGCAGGATGCTCCACGTCACTCGATCACTCCGAATCGGCCACGCGCCGAATATGTTCGTATTGCTCCCCGCCATTAGCTGATCCGCGAACAGCGTGGGGGGCGAACTCAGAGCGACCTCCAGCCTCTTGGTCCACAGCTCCTCCCCCGTCTTGGCATCAAACCCGTAGATCGCATCGTGCAGGCTGAAGTACACCACGTCACGATGCCGGAAAGGGCCGAACTGCAGCCGCAGCGGAAGCAGCACCCGCCACAACTCCACTCCCCGATTCGCGTCCAGCACAATCAGTCGCTTCGCCTTCGTGTAAACGCACACTATGTCTCCCAGGGGATAAATCTCCTCGACCTCACCCCCCAGCACCGAAGTGCTCCACATAACACCCGTCCCCGCGCCCTCCAACCCGGCGACTGACACCTTCCTCGGCCGCGACGCCTCATAGGTCTCCTTCGACCATCTCTCCGTGGCGCATCCTCCCAGGATGATCCCCATGATTGCCAGCGATGCAAGTGCTTTTCCGCGCAATATCCTCTCCTCCGAATCAGTCAGTTGAGCTCTATTTCTCTTCGGCACCGAGTTGACCCAGGTTCACTCCGCTCTCCGCCTCGTACCTGCGCAGTCGGTCAATTCGCGCTATGTCCTCTTCGATTCGCGTCGCCAGACGGAATATGTACGGCTTCCCCTCGAGCCTCGCCCTCAGATCCGCCAACATGCTGTCCCACGAGCCGGAGTACAGCTCGTCTCTCAGCGTTATCAGGAGCTTCTCTTCCGTCGAGAGCGAGCGGTAGAACTCCCTGTGCTCCCCCTCCCTCTCATCCTGGGCCCCCTGCTCGCTGTCTTCCGCCATGCGTCCCCTCCGCGCCGTATTATATCCGTCGCTTCCATGCTGTCAAGCAACTCCGGCAGCTTCGGTCTCCCGCGAAAATAGTAAAGATGTCCTTCGCAACCGCAGTCGCTCGCTCCAAAACCCTCCACCCATAACCTCCCTCCCCCAAGGCTCCCGACCTCTCGGCTGGCCCTGCACTCCGCCTCCTTTCCCAGCGCCAACGCCTTGATCTCTATTACCTTCGCTCGCTCCGTCAAGTAATCGATGTGCCACCTGAGCCGCTTCCCCTTCCGGCAGTGCCGCTCGATGCGAGCCTTCAGCGACCTTTGCGCGCTGCCCGTATAGACGTAATATCCCGCAGGGAAACGCCTGTGTCCCAGCGCCCCGACCTTGATTTCCAGCTCTTCCGTCAGATGCACCACAAGACAGTAGATGCCCCCGTCCCAAGTTCCTTCGCTCCCCATGTCATTGGCTCCTTCTTTGCCGGCACATTTGCCTCTTCCCCCCCATTCTACATTGCTCGGCCATCCTGCCAAACGCCTTCTCCCGCTTCGTTGACAACCTCGATGGCCGTCCATATACTTGACCGCTGATTTCCGCCGCCGGCGTGCAGGCTTTCCCTCTCCTCGCCGGCATCGGACCGACCCGTCTTTGCGAGGCTTGACCATGCCGCTCGCACTGGGCATCGACGTGGGTACCGCCGCCGCCACGGCCGTCGTGTGCGACGATTCCCATAACATCGTATCTACCGGTACCTGCGAATACGAGCTCCTTCAGCTTCCCGCCGGCGGCCTCGAACAAGACGCCGAGGATTTGTGGAACGGCGCTACGGAGGCCACCCGCCGAGCCCTCGCCGCTGTCTCCACGAGGGACGTCAGGGCTATTTCTCTTTCTACCCAAGGGGGAACGCTAATCCCGACCGACGCTCACGGAAGGCCGGTTACGAACGCCATCTCGTGGCTCGATCAGCGCGCCATACAACAAGCCGCCAATATGAGCCGGAAACTCGGCCACGAATTCTTCTACCACAGAACCGGCTTCCGCCTGTTTGGAAGCTTGCCCTTCCTCCAATTACTCAGGCTCAAGAAAGTGGAGCCCGCAACCTACGCCAAAGCAGCCAAGTTCCTCACCGTCGCCGATTTCCTCAACTTCCGCCTGACCGGACGGCCCCTCATCGACCCCTCCAACGCGGCCGTCTCCACCCTCTTCGACATCGTCAGGCGCGACTGGAGCAAAGAGCTTCTCGCAGTCGCGGGTATCACTGAGGACAGGCTGGCCGACGTCGTTGACTCAGGCGTGCCGATAGGCAAGCTGACCCGCAACGCCGCCTCCGAGCTGGGTCTCTCCAGCGACGTGGTCGTCGTCTCCGGCGGCCTCGACCAGTATTGCGCAGCCCTCGGCGCCGGCGCTTTCAACCCCGGCGATTGCCTCCTCTCCTCCGGAGCCGCCTGGGCTCTTCTCTTCACATCGGAAAGGCTCATCTTCGATCTCAACAAGCATCTCTTCCCCGGCCCCCACGTGCTTCCCGGACGCTTTGGGGTCATGACCTCGATTCCCGCGGCCGGCGTGGTTCTCGACTGGTTCAAAGAGAACTTCGGAACCCCGGATGACGACTTCTTCACTCTTTCCGACCAGGAAGCCGCGAGCGTTCCCCCCGGATCCCACAAGCTCCTTTTCTTCCCCCATTTCATCGGAGCCCCCACGCTCGCTGCCCGCGGCGCTGTCGTCGGCCTCACCCTGGCCCACGATGCCCCTTCGATATATCGCTCCATTCTCGAAGGCATAGCCTACGAGGCCGCCTGGCGCATCAGCCAACTCGCCGCGGTTGGTTTACGTGCCTCGCGACTCAAGATGATCGGCGGCGGAGCCCGCAGCCGCCTGTGGCAACGCATACTCTGTGATGTTTCCGACCTTCCCCTGTCCGCGCCCTCCCACGTCGAAGCCCCAGCCCTTGGCGCCGCTCTCCTCGCGGCTATCGGCGTAGGCATCTTCTCATCGCCGGAAGAAGCCTACTCCGGCTTCGCATCTCGTGAAAAACTCATAACGCCGGACGAGGAGGCCCACGGCGCTTACGCGCCCCTCTTCAGCCTGTATAGAAAGGCCTTTGACGAAATGCAGGGCCCGCTTAAGTCCCTGGCCGCCCTCAAGCTGTGACCAAACCAAAGAAGGAAGCACATTGAGCCCATCGGATGCGACCAAGCGTTCCGTCCCGCCTGTCTTCATCGCGAAGCCCGTCCGCGTGCTCCGCGAGCCCATCAAGCGCTTTCCTCGCAGGCAATTCCCCCAGGAGGCCGCGGAGTATAACCGGCGCATGAGCGTCGAGCAGATGCCCCTCATTCGTCGGGGATTCCAGCCCGCCGCGTCCAAGCGCCCCTTCGAGAGCCCCCATCACGCCTCTGGCGAAATTCAAGGACTCGCGCTCTCGCTCGGCGCACACCTCGTCGGCTTCTCTCCCCTGCGCGAGGAGTGGGTCTACGCCGATAGGGATTTTCCCGGCCCCTATGCCGTCAGTCTCGCTATGGAGATGAACGCAGAGGAGATCCGCAAAGCGCCCGGCCCTGAAGCCCTCATCGAAACCCTCAGGGTCTACCATGACCTTGGATGGGTGATAGTCAAGCTCGCTCAGGAGCTGGCACGCATGGGCTACCGGGCCGTCCCTCAGCATCCGTTCTCCCGAACCCACATCCTTCAAATCCCCGTTGCGGTAGACGGCGGGCTCGGCTTTCTCGGACGCAACGGCTTGCTGATAACCGAGACGTTCGGCCCCAGGGTCAGACTCGGAGCCGTGGTGACCAACCTGGAACTCCACGCGGACGCGCCCCGCGTGCCCGCTTCCGCAAAGTTCTGTATGACCTGCCGTGCCTGCCGGGACGCCTGCCCGGGAGGAGCCATACCCGACCGACCTCAGCCGGTCAACGGCGTGCTGAAATTCAAAATCGATGTCGATAAGTGCACGCCCCACTTCGGAAGTCTCCTTGGCTGCAGCGTCTGCATCAAAGCCTGCGCGCTTAACCCCGGCGCAACGAATTCAGGAGCCTGAAAGCATGGATCTGCGCAACGTCAAGCAAGGAATGACCAGAGTCCATCTCGATTTCCATACCCCCGCTGAGGTCGGCAAGATCGCCCAGCGATTCCACCCCGACGAGTTCGCTGACACCTTGGCCGAAGCCCACGTCGATTCCGTCGTCGTCTTCGCCAAGTGCCACCATGGCTATTCGTACTACAAAACGAAAGTCGGCACAATGCACCCGGGGCTCGACTTCGACTTGATGGGCGAGATGATCTCCGCGTGCCACAAACGCGGCATCCTCGTGCCCGTCTACTACACCGTGGTCTGGGACGAACTCGCGGCCAGGGAGCACCCCGACTGGCGGCAAGTTGACGCCGACGGCAATCCCGTCGACAAGGTCCCCTCGCAGGAATTCGCCACCGCCGGCTGGGCCAGCCTCTGCATGAACAGCCCCTACGTCGATGAGATACTCATCCCTGCAACCAAAGAGATCCTCACCAACTACGAGGCCGACGGACTCTGGTACGACATCGTCTGGTTCCACGACGAGTCCTGCTTCTGTCGATTCTGCATCGAGAAGATGAAGAAGCTCGGTCTCGATCCAGGGAAACCCGACCACCAGCACTCCTTCACCCGCGATTCCGTCCGTGACTTTGTCCGACGCACGAGCGAAACCGCCAGAAGCATCCGTCCCGACCTCTCCCTCGACTACAACGGCAGAACCGGCATTGGCTGCGCCGAGCACATCCCCTTCGTGACAAATCTCGAAATAGAAGCCCTCCCTTCGACCGTCGGCCATCTCTATTTCCCGATCATGTCTCGTCACATCAGAACGCGCGGCCTCCCGTTCAGCGGCCTCACCTGCAGGTTCACTCGCATGTGGGGGGACTTCGGCACGCTCAAGACCGTCGAATCCCTCCGCTACGAGGCCGCCGTCATGCTTTCCTGCGGCGCTAGGGTATCCGTCGGTGACCAGCTCCACCCCGACGGAAAGCTCCGCCGGCCCGCCTACGACGTGATAGGTACAATCTTCTCGGAAGTCCACGCCAAGCGAAAATGGTCCGAGGGAGCGACACCCGTAGCAAACATCGCCCTTCTCGCCCGTCGCCCCGTGAAGAGGGGTGGAACGGCCGTCATCAGCGACGCAGTTCGCGGGGCCTCCGCCATCCTCCTACAACTCCATCACCAATTCAACGTCATCGACGACGAATCAGACCTTGAGGGGTACGACCTCGTCGTCGTTCCCGGCACCGAAATCGCCTCTCCGCAAATCTCCCGGAAGCTCGACTCATTCATCTCCCGGGGCGGAAAGCTCCTCGCCACGGCCCAGGCCGCCTCCTCGCTTGGCCGCCTGCTCGGAGTAGAGGCAACCGGGCAAAGCCCCAACCCCCGCGAATACATCAGGCCTCGCGGCGAACTCGACCAGGTCCTTCCCGCCATAGACCATGTTGTCTACGGACCGCCCACCTACGTGAAAGCCTCCGGAGGCGACGTCCTCGCCGACACAATTCCCCCATACTTCCCCCGCGCGAGGGATAGGTTCTTCTCCCACAAGCAGACCCCGCCGATGACTCATCCCGACGCACAACGGCCCGCCGTCACCCTGTCGCCCAACGCCGCCTACATCGCCCACCCGGTCTTCGCCTCGCACGCACGGCAGCCGAATCCGCACCTCAAGAGACTTCTGGAGTGGCTCCTCGACAAACTCATCCCTCGCGTCGTCGTAACCGACCTCCCGGGAAGCGTTGACGTAAGCGTGATGCGCAAAGGAGACGACCTCGTCGCCCACGTCGTTCCTGGGCCCTCTCCCAGGGAGGAAAGACTCACCGCCCCTATCGAGTCGCTCCCTTCCTACCGAAACGTGACCATTTCGGTGAAGCTCGCCCGCAAACCTGCCGGAGTCTATCTTGCCCCTGAACGCAAAGACCTAGTGTGGACTTGGGAGGAGGGGAGGGCGGTAATACGACTCGAAGAAACCGCCCCGCACACCTTGGTCGTCTTCGAGCGGGGCGCTTGACGCACTAAGGGGCCGCCCCCCGGCCTTTGCCGACGCCTTCCGGAATGGCCAAAGCCTCCCGAAGCATGTGGGCGGCCCCGCAGTTGCCTTATTCACTTACCTTGAAAACCGTATCCCCTTGACGAACCTTCTCGCTCACCTTGATCCCGACGTGCTGTCCCACCGTCACCGTTTCCACTGCCTCGTTCTCCACCTGCATCGACTCGATCTTCTGTTCGAAATCGGTGGTATGTCCCTTGAACCTGACGGTGTCGCCGATGGAAAGGGAGCCGCTTTTTAACTCGATCGCAGCCACTTCGATGTGGCTGAAGTAGTGCTCTACTTTCCCGACTTCCTCCATGCTGGACCTCCTTCTCTCGGTCCCATCTGATCCTAACAGGAGATTCCGGCCCTCTGGTGTCCTGCCGAACTGTCTCCTGTTGCTCTCTTGTTACTTCAGGAGGAGTCGTCCGAGATGATGACCCGTGTGCGGCGGGAACAGAATTCTCCGATGAATCCTTCTCCCGCTTCATTCCATTCCCGCTGGCCGCGCAGGTACAACCACTTATTGCCTAACTCCGTGTAACATTCAAACTGATCCCTCGCGCGCCTGCCTCGCACCTCCAGCGGCATCCTCTCCTCTCGCCGCTTGCGCGCGAGGACTCTCGACCTACCCTTTCTTCTTCAACACGACCGCGATTATTATCAGTACGACGCCCACGCCTATCAACGCGATGTACAAAGGATTCATGTCTTCCTCCCTGTTGTAGCCCCGGAATAGTGCTTTTCCAAATCTTCACATCCGACGAACTCGGTTCGGCGCGAATATACAGGACACTATCGGCGATTGTCAATGATTCCACCAAGTTTTTTTCGGCGCTTTTCCACTTGACGCCCCCGCCAACCGCAATATCATCGTACTCTTGTCACCCTTCATGTCAATTTCGTAAACAGATGTGGGAGACCCGAAATGCCCGGCCAACGAAACGAGCCCCTTTCCTACGACGAAATACACATCCCCCTTCAGGTGGATTTCCATTGGGCGCTCAACGTCTTTCCTCCCCTCATAGGGGCCGCCGACAGAATCCGCCTTGCCGTCAAGTCCGCCGATGTCCAGCTCCCCGATCCGCTACGCGAGAGGATCCTCTCGGAGTGCAACTTCGTAATAAACAAGAGCTCCCAAGCGTTGGTGGACCTTAACCTGCAACTCAAGCAGCTACCAGGCCCCCGGGGGACGAAATAACCCACCCACTACCGCAGCTTCAGCCCGGCCCCTCTTAAGGGGCCTCCCGCTCCTCGTCGCCACGCGCGCCTGAGTCTCCCGCACTTCCCTCAGCTGCTTCCTTCTTCAACTTCTCAGCTTGCAGCAGCCAGCTCGTGTATCTGTGGTACGAAGGTTCCGACGTGAACGTGTAACCGTGCAGGCTCTTGCCTTCCGCCAGCAGCGGAAGTCCCCCTCCGAAAATCGCCCTGCCGGCCCTCTTCAGGATTGTCCATGCAAGACGCCTGTCCCTCGGAACTGGCCCCGGCCCGTCCTCACCTCGTGCCGGCAGGATTACCTCGAGCATACCCTCGTAAAGGCGATAATGCCCCCCGCCTCGGCGCGCGATAATATCGATCACCAGCGAATACGGATCCTCGCTGACCGTGCTCTCATATTGCCGTCTTCCGATGGCGATAGCCGAAAGCCCGGAAACTCCCGCTATCGAAGCGGACGCCGCCGCGCCCCCGCCGCCTCTCCTCCCTCGATCCGGCCGGTGGTCCAACATCCGCACCCGCCCGCAGTTCACAAGTTCGACCTCGTCCCATCCCACGCATTCCTCGAAACCCCTTCCCTTGAGCTTGAGCCCTTCTCCTCCGACAACGAGGTGGGTGCATCGCTTCGGCTTGGGAGCCGCCGCGGCCGCTTCGTTCCTTACCACCGCGCAGCTTATTCCTCGCACCCCCAGAACCTTCGCCATTCCCTCGGCGACGTCCCTTTCCAGATTCTCGGCAAGAACCCCTCGGCTGGCCTTTAGCCGCATGCTCACGTCCGCCAGCGGTCGCCCCTCCACCCCGGCCACTATCCCGGCCACCTCCGAGATGTTCAGCCTGCTTTCATCCAGCCTTATTACCGCGTAGTCCCGTCCTTCCAAAGACCCTTCCTCGGGTGCCTATTCTCGCTTGAGAATCTGAGTGCGGACTATGCTCTCCAGGGTGGTCACCTTCTTCTTCAGCGACTGCACCTCGGCCGTTAGCTTGCTCAATTGCTGCTGCACGTCCACCTTACCCGCCACGGTCTTCGCCGTCGTCCGCGCCGCCGCCGTCTTCGACATGCTCAGCAGCTTCGCCGCTTGCTTGGCGTGTTCGCTCGCCTGCGCCTTGAGCTCCTCCGCGATCTTCAGGTGCTCCTCCGCCTCCTGCCGAAGCCATTCCGCCTCCGTCATACCTTCCGGCGGCCCCTCCACCTCCTCTTCCATAACCGCCTCCGGCAAAGGCGATTCGATCACTTCGAATTCCTCCATCTCTTCTTCCTCGGCCTCTGCCGCCGCTATGCCCGCCAGCATTCCAGCCCCCATCAACACTGTCGCCACAAGAAAAAGCCCCGCCAACTTCTTCATGGTTCCGCCTCCACAAAAACGGATAATGAGATATAATCCTTACGAAATTCCGACCGGCATCTTATATCACTTGCCCCGGAAGGTCAACATATGGAAACCGCCCCGTCCGCCCATTGGTGTTTCCGCGGCGTCGCCTTCTACTCGAAGAACCCCTACAGGATGTGTTTGAACCTGACGCTCGAGCTTTTCCCCGGCAACGACTTCAGCGTCAACATCCCCGAGCAAATCTTCGCCGCCGACGGCCGTAAGGCCGGATTCCTCGACTTCCAGCCCGAATGGTCTGCCTCCGGCGACCAACTTCTTTTCGACTGGTGCCGACCGGCCAAGGCCGCCATCTCCGTCGCGCTCGCTCCCTCGCCGCTCGCCCTGGCCTACACGATCACTGTCAGGAATCTCCAAGACAAGCCCTGGGAAAACACTTGTGCCTTTCCATGCTTCAACCAGAGCGCAGCCCCCGACTTCGAGGACCGCCTGATGGAGAGAACCTACATCCCAACGCGCTCCGGACTGCGGAGATTGTTCGACGTCCCCAGGGTCAAGCCTCCTTCGGGCAGGCCGTTTCAGATCTTCCTCCTGCAGGGAGCAGACGACAGGGTCCTTCCCGACTTCGGCTGCACCAATCCCTTGCGCGCATCAGCGGGATACATCATCACCGAATCCCGCGACGGCGCTTGGTCCCTAGGCATGGCCTCCGAATCCCCTGTCTTCCTTTTCAACAACCAGGAGATATCCTGCATCCACGCCTGCCCGGGTTTTGGCGACCTCCGCCCCGGGGAACAGCGCACCCGTTCCGGCGAAATAAGATTCATCAAGGGCAAAGCGGACGACCTTGCACGCCTCTTCCAAGAGAAATTCAGCCCTTCAACCCTATCCCTTCAGCCACACCTTCGCCAGCCGTAGCGCCGCCCTCGCCTTTCGCCCCAACTCCCCCGCCGAACGCACCGCCAAAAGCCTACGCAACATGTACCCGGGCCGGAAATAGAACTTCCCGTACGCGTACCTCAGCAGCCCAATCAGCTCGTCCCGCGTCAGCTTCTCCTCCCAGAGCCTCGGAACGAAATCCGCTGACGGATGTCGCGCAAACTCCCGCCAGTGATCGTCCGGGATGACCTTCCTCTCCAGACCCACCCTGTACAATTCGGTCGCCGGAAACGGCGTCGTCACCGAAATGTGCACGTAGCTCGCCGGAAGGCTCCGCGCGAACTCTATCGTCTCCATGATCTGTTCCCTCGTCTCCCCAGGATTGCCGATCATGAAGTACGCCAGAGTCGTGATCCCCATCTTCTCCGAAAACTCGATCACCCTCCGCACCGCCCCCAGGTCGATCCCCTTTCGCAGAACCTCTATCATCTCAGGCGTTCCCGCCTCCACCCCGTAATGAATCCGCGCGCACCCCGCATCCCTCAGCGCACGCAGCATCTCCTCGTCCATCAGGTCCACCCGCGCCCGGATATCCCATCTCAAATCTATCTTCTCTTCCACGATCAACTTGCACAGGTCCACAACCCGTTTCCTGTTCACGTTGAACGTGTCGTCGTAAAAGAAAACTTCCCGTATCCCCATCTCCTGGCATTCTTTCATCTCGGCCGCAATGCTCTCCGGTGACCTCGCGCGGAACACTTTTCCCAAATGCGGCCTGTCGCAGAAAATGCACCGGAACGGGCACCCCCGGCTGCTCATCATCGTCGTTATCGGTGTCTCCGTCGCCAGCGCCGACGTGTACTCCCTGTAGGGAACCAGGTGCCGCGCGGGATGGGGGAGGGCGTCGAGATCCTGTATGAACGGCCGACGCCCCGTGACCACCGCCTTCCCATCCCTCCTGAACGCCACACCCGTCACCTCCTCCAGGCTCTTCCCCGCCTCCAGGCAGCGCACCAATTCCGAGAATACCACCTCCCCTTCGCCCATCACTAGGCTGTCCACCTCGGGAATCTCCAGCGTCTCCTCCGGATAGATGTTCACGTGCGGGCCGCCCAGGCAAACGTGGATTCCTTCGCTCACCCGCTTCACAGCCCGCGCCGTCTCCATCGCGTCCACAAGCGTGAACGTCATCGCTTGTATCCCGACAATGTCCGGCCCGTACGCCGATACCCGCTCCTCTATCTCTTTCGTCCCCAGCTTCTCAACCTGGGTGTCCAGCACCGCAACCTCGGCCGAAGTACGCTTCTCGGCGTACGCCGCCACGTAAAGCAGACCCAGAGGAGGGTACACACCCGACGCCTCTTCCACCTCGCTCGGAACGTTCGTCGTTATGATGTGGTCCGACGGCGGGTAGATCAGCAGCACCTTCACGTCGTCGGCTCCTTACGGATCAGCGACAATTGATCCGCCAACAGCCCGAACAAAAGGATCAGAAGCGCAGACACGCCGAAGAGAATGCACGAATCGCTTATCCCGCGCGGCGTCGCGCTGAGGTCGTGTACCGCGAAAGCCACGGTCGTCGCGCCCAGCGCTCCCGCCACCGGTACGAATATCCTCAGCGGAGAGAACAGCATTATCGTCCGAAGGATCAAGATCAGCGTGCCCAACGCGTCTCGCGGCCGCACCGTGCTCCTGCCGACCCGCGCCGAAGTCTTTATCGGGATGTATCCCACGCTCAGGCCCGCTTCCATGAACGCCAGCGTCAGCGTCGTGCTCAGCGAGAACCCGTTCGGCAAAAAGTGCAAAAACCCCAACGCCGCATCTCTTTTCATGGCGCGAAAGCCCGAGTTCAAATCCGGTATCTTTCTCCTCGCCAGGTACCTCGCCAGCGCGAACAGCACCTTCTTCCCCGGCTCGCGAATAAGCGACACCGCCGAACCCTTCTGCCTCGCACCAACCACCATGTCGTATCTCTCCAGTTCCGCGCACAGCCTCTCCACGTCCTCCGGCTCGTGTTGACCGTCCGCGTCCACCAGCACCACCGCCTCCCCCCCCGCGTGCCTCAGCCCCGTCTTCACCGATGCCCCGTACCCCTGGTTATATGGGTGCGTAACCACCTTCGCCCCTGCCTCCTCGGCCGCCTTCCCCGTCCCGTCGGATGACCCGTCATCGACAACCAGCACCTCAAACTCCGGGTACGCCTCCCTCAGCTTGCTTACGACGTCCCCCACCGAGGCCTCTTCGTTGTAAGCCGGAATGACTACGCTGATGTCCACTCGTATCTTCCCCCTCAGCTTCTATTCTATGGGCGAGTAGGCCGCTAGCTCAAGCATCGCAGCTCTGTAGTAACCCCTCGTCGTCTGACCCGTCGAGCTCCTCATCTTCGTCACCAGCACTCGCACCCTCTCTGTCTTCACCGGACTGAACTCCGCCTTGAGCACGCGCGTCTGCATCCCCCTGAACTCTCCCCCAGGAATGTCCATCCATTCGCCTCCCTCCCAGCACTGCAATTGATAATTCACCGGCACGTAGGTCAGCGGCGGCTTCTTCAAAAGCTC
>CAZBND010000036.1:0-5942 GCA_964493415.1 uncultured Planctomycetota bacterium
TATGAGCCTATATCGGCAAACCACCTCAAAATGGACTTATGAAATGGCTTCTAGGATCATTACTGTAATGGAATTCTAGGAGGGTATGTATGAGTCGGCTGCATGTCGTGGTTCTGGTTGTTCTCGCCGCCATTATTCCAACTCTTTTCTTCGCCGCCGAGGACGACAGCAAGCCGGAGGGAGAGCCAGGGCCTCGCACGACGTTCCTCCCCGTGCCCCCCCAATGGGAAGTCGTGGAAGGTCCGACACGGTACGTCCCGGATAACCTGTACGATCTGATAGACGGCGAAGCCGAGGCCTTCGTCGGATATGGGTTCGTGGAAGGGCTTGCAGCGATCCTGGAGTCCGCGGACGGAGGGAGCAGCCTCGAATGGCGTCTGTACAACATGGGCAGCAAGCTCAACGCTTTTGGCATCTACCAGCTTTACGCGCCCGCTGATGCCCAGAAGCTCGATGTGGGCGCCGCCGGGCTCGTCAAGGATCTATACGCCGCCTTTTATGCGGGCGAATACTTCGTCCAGGTCCAGGGCCTATCAGGGGGCGAAGGAGAAGCGAAGGCAGGCATCAGGTTAGCAAAGGAAACAGCCGATCTTCTTCCGAAGGATACCAAGCCGCCGGACGAAGTGTATCTGTTTCCGAAGAAATTCCTGGTCGAGGGCAGTATCCGTTATATGCCACAAGGGGCTTTTGGGTATCAATTTCTGAAAGACTCCATGGAAGCGCGCTACTTGCTGAAGCGCGCTGATGACCCAGCGAAGGCGATGATCCTGCAGCGCAAGAAACCTGAGGAGGCCAAGAAGGCATTCTCGGCTTACGAGTCGTTCCTCAAGGAAAAGGGGAAAGCAGAAATCGAAGAGGCGTTCCTGGGCGAGAAGGCGTTGCGGACCGTCGATCCCTACCACGGGAATCTCGTTCTAATCCAGGCCGCACGCTGGGTCGTCGGCGTCGCAGGACAGGGCGAATGGGATGACTTGGAGTCCCTCGCGCGCGAGATTCTCAAGGCCGCTGCGGGAAAGAGAGCAAAGCCTACCGACAAGCAACCTGAGTCGCTCTCGAAACCTCTCCCCTAACTCGCCGTCATAAGGCCGAAGAACTGCTCGGAGTTCCCTCTGAGGATCATCTCCCCGATTCTCACCGCGCTCTCTCCCGACAGCTCCCCGGCTTGCACGCGCTCCTCCAGCACCTGGCAGATCACCTTTCGGGCCTGTTGGGCAGCTCCGTACGCCTCTTCCGGAGTGAAGGTATCTCCGCCCCAGTGAAGCTTGTTCGCCGGAAACAGGTCAAGCCACGTGTGAAGGGCCCGCTTCGCGGCACGGAAGGATATGAGCGGAAGCCAGCACATGTCCATGTGCACGTTCGCGAAGTTCTTCACGATGCACCCCGCCTCCTCGTAGAACGGATACCCGCCGTGGAACAGGTCGAATCGGGCCTCGGGGTATTCGAGGAACAACGGCGCGAGAAGAAGAGGGTTGGAGTTGGACAGCAGGTTGCCCGCGCCGTGCTGAAGCCCGGAATGGATCTGAATCGGCAGGCCGTAGTCGATGGCGCGCTTCACGATGTGGTGAACAACGTAATTGCCGAACGTCAACGATTCAGCAGGCGTCGGCTGGGCAGACCCTCGCTCGTATATCTTCGACGCCTTCCCCTCCTCGACTTCATCGAAGGCGAGCGTCCTCTCGTAAGCCGACGCGACCTTGAAGCATACTGCGCCGGCTTCCACGTTCTCGTCGCATAGAGCGTCCACGAACGCCATGTAATCATCGAAGGTATCCAGTGACATCCCGCGGCTCGCGGCGATCTCTCTTGCGTCGTTGCCATCGTGATCCGGAGCACGAAGGCACAGCAGAGGATCGACTCTCAGGACCAGTCTGAACAAGCCCCTATCGATATCCGTATTGCCGACGTTCCAGAACTGGTCGAGGAGCGCGAGCCCTATCCCCGCTTTGGCGAATACTTCTGCAACGTGATTCGGATCGCTCGTCACATCGAGCACCCGTTGGGACGCATCGCGGAAAGCATTCTCGTCGCGCGGGGGGCTTTCTATCTCGTACAAGTCACCAACGGCGGTGAAGAGGTTGCGGGCGTAGGACGTGTTCTCCACAGCGGGCAGGAACTCGCGATATGCCCGCCACTTCTCGTCCAAAGAAGCTTCCGTCGTCGGAAGCTCCAGCAAAACGCCGGCCGAGACAATGTCTGCTCCCGCGTAGCTGTTGATGAGCAGATCGAAAAAGTCGTACCCGCGCTTGATCTCCGGCGGCGATATATGCTCGTGAGTGTCGAAAACGCGTACTCGGGCTAGGGCGTCTGCCAACTCGCTCATGTCCGGTCTCTCCTCTTCACGGGTTATGGAAGAGGAAATCGTAACACGATCAGCGCAACAATCAACAAGCGGCGCAGCCCTGCCCACCGAGAATTAGATCACAGCTTCTGACAGGGTATGGCAAGAGGTCCTCCGAATGGAACGATGGAGGACGAGATTCAGACCGACGAGCGGGTCCAAACGCCGGGCAGCTTCGTTTTGCAGAAAGGACACTGGGAGCCGCGCATGCGGTTGCTGAGGATGCGGTAGCCCACGCGCTCGATGAGGATCGCGTTACACTTGGGACAGTACGTGTTGTTTCCGACATGCGGCGCGACGTTGGAGATGTAAACGTAGTGCAAGCCTGAGGCAAGAGCTATTTCACGGGCACGCTCGAGCGTCTCCAGCGGCGTCCGTGGAACGTTCCGCATCTTGTACTCCGGCATGAATCTCAGGAAATGCAGAGGCGTATCAGCGCCGAGGTTCCTCACAAGCCACAGGCTCATCTGCTCGATCTCTTCCGGAGAATCGTTTCTGTCGGGGACAATTAGGTTCACCACTTCGAGCCAATTTCCCTGAGATTTGATCGTGACCAGCGAGTCAAGCACCGGCTTCAATCGAACCCCGCACACATCCCTGTAAAAGTCGTCGTTGAAAGCTTTCAAGGTGACGCTGAAGCCCGCGACGTGCCGGCACATCTCCTGCAGAGGCTTCTTGTGAACGTAGGCTGAGGTTGCGGCGACAACCCGAATCCCCAGCTTGCCGGCCTCCTTCGCAACGGCTAGCACGTACTCGGA
Organism: uncultured Planctomycetota bacterium; assembly: GCA_964493415.1. Taxonomy (GTDB): domain Bacteria; phylum Planctomycetota; class DG-23; order CAZBND01; family CAZBND01; genus CAZBND01. The sequence continues at coordinate 3,097 of CAZBND010000036.1, forward strand.
GAAGACAACAGGCTCGGTGTACGTGAACGAGATCGCTGTCAGCTTCTTTTCCCTGGCGGATGTCGCCGCCATGCCTTCCGACATCTCCACGTTATCGGTCTCGTGCGGACGCTTTTGCGAAACCTGCCAGTTCTGACAATAGGCGCAACGCAGATTGCACCCCGCCAAGCCCAGCCCCAGCGTCTTCAAACCTGGAAGGAAATGGTTCATCGGCAGCATTTCGATCGGATCGAAATTCACTATGCAGGGGTTCCCGTACGAATGATTAAGGAGCGTGCCGTCGTGGTTGGTCCTAGTCCGGCACGGGCACGTCTCCCCCGGCTTCAGGACGCAGTCATGCGGACACACAAAGCAGTGAACCCGCCGTGCCGGGAGCTTCTCGTAGTATTTTACCTCCGTGCTGCCGCGGACGCTGTCTATGGCGCGGACCAGGGAAGGCGGCACCACGTAGGGGGCCAACGTTGCCCACAAAGCCGCCCTCCCCAGCCGCAACACAAAGTCCCGTCTTTTGAATCTATCTGAACCCGCCATCTTCACCGCGCCATCGGCCTGTCAGGAGAATCTCCGCGGGGAGCCACTCCCGCGGGCCGCCGCTCGGTGCCGGCGGGCAGCCTTTCCGCCAGCTCGCTCAGCCATTCGTCAAGCTCTTGTTGCTGCTCCTGGGTAAGCTGCTCCCTGATCTTCTCCACGAAGGCTCTTCGCGCCTGCATGAGCTCCTGCCTCACTTGTTGCAGCCCGTCCGAATCGATCCTATCGGCAAGCTTATTGCGGCCGTCCATCTCGCTCTGGAACACCGGCCTCAGTTCCACCATCTGGTCGTCTGGGATCTTCATCCCAAAGCAAAGATGAACCCAGAGCGAAGTCACGTCGTTGGCCACGAACCTCCTCGGCATGTCTCCTCCGCCCACTTCGCGCGGCGGCTGCGCCTTTGCGGCTCCTGCCAATAGGCCCACCGCAAGGCACAAGGTCACCACAGCCACCACTGACGCTGCAACAGCTTTGCGACTCATTCCACGTCGCTCCTTTCAAAATGCCTCTCACACCGTTGGGATGAGGGGCCGACGCATTGCCCGACGCCAGCCCCCCGCAGTCACCGCCTCCCCTGCCTTCCAGAGCTATCCTCTGTGGAAGCGTAGGAACGGGAAACTCCTTTCAGTCTCTCGTCGTAGATGCTGATGGCGACCGGCGACAGCAAGAACCTTCCCCCCTTACCGACCTTGCCGAACTTGTCCACTCGTGCCGCCTCGACTTTCTCCAGCAGGTCTGCCAATCCATCCTTCGGCTCTATCTGCTGAGCCAATTCTTCTTTCTCGAGCTGGAATCTCGTGTCGTCCATCCCCCGTGCTCGCGCTACAACGGCCTTGAATCTGGAGATGCTCTCGGCTCGGTCTTTCTCGCTTAGCCTGCCGCGGTGCTTCTGATACATCTCGAGGCGGTGATCGGCAATTTCGTCGATCCTCGCCTTGTAGACCGGCTCGGGAAGCTTGCGCAGCTTGCTCAGCGTCTCAACCCCTCTCTCCCTGTTGCCCGCCTGGCCGGCTCTGACTGGGTTTCTGAGGTCTTTGGGGGGGATGAGACAAGGCTTGAACTCGTCCAGAACCACCTGTTGAGCGGGTGTGAGGACCGAAACCGCTTTCTTCTCCAGTTCGCGCATATCGGCGTCGTACTGGCTGGTCAGCACTTTGATCCGTTCATTGGCGGATGATGCACGCGTCTCCACGTCCTTGGGAAGCCCGTTGTTCTGCGCAAGAACGCCGCGGAGTTCCCGGAAAGAGTCAAGGACCTCCGCCACTGTCTGCGATGACCGGTTGAAATACGATTCTCTTAAGCCCTCGGCCTGCATCGCATAGGTGTGAAGCTCCCTCAGTTGCTCCGTCGTGAGGTTCAGACCGTTGAAAAGGTTCAGCAGGTTTATCTCTTCCCTGAGCTGGGCTATCTCCGCAACCGCCGGGTCTTCGGTCACGGCGCTGGGGGCTCCCAGCAGAAGACACGGAACCAGGAACCCAGCCACCAAGAATGATACGCCTCTCATTGGACATCCTCCTCCACGGGCACTCCCGGCAAGCGTCCAACCGGCTCATCTTGCATCAATCCGGACAGGCCTGGCTCGGCCCACCGGGGAAACTCCCAATCCAGGTAGTCCTCCTCACCGGTCAGCTCGGAGATTCTCCTCTCGATTATCTCTTCCCTGTGAGCCGCCCGTTTCTCAAGCATGTCCTTGAGCTCAGCGAGACGCTGCTCCAGTGCGGCTATCTTGTCCTCCCAGAGTCGATGCTGCAGGTCGTAAATCTGACCGAGGTTCTCGCTCAAGTCCTTCCTTATCAACTCTCTTTCTTCTTCGGTCTTTGCGGCCCTCATTGATGCCGCGAGCTCTTGGCTTCTGCGCGAAAGCATCCTGTGCTCAATCAAAGCCTTGAAGAGTTTGGGGTCCTTGCGCTGCAGCGCTATCAGGTCAGCGACGCGGTGCCACTCAGTAGGCAATCTTTTGTTGAACTCACCGGGGCGCTGGGCCCGGATGTTGCGCAGGTGCTCCACGGTGCGCGGGTCATGCTGACCCCAGAATTCCATGATTCTCTGCCACTGGTCCGACGCCTGGAGGATCGGCCGGTCTCCCGCTCTGCGCCCTGCGGGACCTCCCGGCGTGCCCTCCAACTCGCGAGCTATATCGGCACGCACTCTCCCGCCTTCTTCCTGTGCGGGAGGTGCGCCGAGCTCCTCGCCCTCAGGCTGGGCCAGTACGTATCCGTAAGCCAGAGTTGAGACTATTCCCGCAACTAGAATCCAGGTCTTGGCGCGAACCATCGTCCACCTCCTCGAAAGTCATTCTCCGGAGCCATCTGAAATCT
>CAZBND010000036.1:6042-25945 GCA_964493415.1 uncultured Planctomycetota bacterium
TCGGAAGCCTTCTCGCTCCGGAGCTGCCAACCTTCCCATACTACGCGGCAGCCCCGCTCCGCGACCTAACTGCTCACGAGGGATCCTCGGCACCATTCCGCGAACGCCTGAGGTTTGTCCCCGCTGGGCCCGCTGACCGACCCCGGCCTGTCGTGCCCTGGCGGCGATATCGCGCAAGGCCGCACGGTAAGCCCTTTCATCGCGCCGCTTGAGCTCTTTGAGCCTTGGGAGCATCTCTGGACGGCGCTGCCTGATTTCATCCAGAGCTCGCCGCTCAAGCTCTCTAACTCGTTCTGCGCGCTGCGCTTGCTCAGTGCCCGGTTCCGCTTCCCGTCCCTCGCTGCGCGCAGTGTCAATTCTTTCGGTCCGTCCTCGGGGAGGTCGCTCTTCCTGAGCAATCGCCGTGCGACCGGACACAAGCACTCCGAAGCACATCAAAGCCACCGCCATCGCTACCCAAAGTAGCCTCTTCCTGCTGGTTGTCATCACACGTCCTCCTTTCGACATAACTCACATGTCCTCAAGCAACGTCATCATCTCCTCAAGAGCCTCTTCGACAGCACCCAGCTCTGAAGAGATCATGTCTTCCGACGCAAGCGCGACCTCTTCCCCCAGCAGCTCTATCTCGCTGTCGAGAGATGCCAGGAGGAGGTCGATCTCCGACGCCTCGACGTAATCGGCGGCTGCATAGCCAACGCCGGGCTCTGGCGATTCGTCGGGGAGTCTTACGGCCAACGCGACCACAATCACTACCGCCGCCGCAGCCGCCAACGCGGCTCTCCCCAGCACAACGCCCATCGCCCGCGGAGCAGCTTCCCGTTCCATCTGAGCCCTGATCCTAGTCAGCGTAGCAGGCGAAGATTCCTCCGCCGGAAGCGCCTGGAGCGCCTCCGAAGCGGTGCGGTATTCCTTGGCGAACTGACGGCAGCCGCGACAAATGCTCAGATGCCGTTCGAGAGACGCCCGCTTCTTCGCTGCGAGCTCGTCCGAATCCCTCAGCATTACCATCCTTTGCCACGTGGCGCATTTCATCGTAAAGCCCCCTCTTTGAAAGACCCTCCCAAGTTAGCCTGCATGTCACGCAGCAACTGCCTGATCGCGATGTTCCTCCGACAAATCAAACCGAAGCCGGTAAAGGACGAAAGCGCAAGCAGCCGCGCGGCCTCCTCAATGTTCGTCTCACCCGTCACGTTGGCGCATCCAGACTTCGTCGCTTCACGCATCTCTATTTCCCTCCCCGGTCTCGTCGGACCATCCGTATTGCCCGCCCATTTCCTTCCTGAGTTTTTCCAGAGCCCGGTGCATCCGGCTCAGCACGGTTCCGAGCGGCCGTCCCGTCACCTTGCTGATCTCGCTGAAGGAAAGCCCCGAGAAGTGTCTCAGGAGCACTACCTCTCTCTGTTCCACCGGGAGTGCGGCCACAGCGCCGTCCAGAGCGCATCGCAGTTCCGATTGGGACATCACCTCATCAGGCATAGGAGAATCCCCCTCGAACGCGCGTTCCAGCGAAGCACCCTGTGAAAAATGGTCTATAGACGCCATTTTGAACCTTCTCCTTCGCAACCGATCGATGGCAAGGTTACTGGCCACCTTGAAAAGCCAGCGCCGATTCCTATCTTCGCTCCCTTCCTTGAGAGCTCTTGCGGCCCTGAGAAATACTTCTTGGAGTATGTCTTCGGCTTCGCTTCTGTCATCTACCATCCTCGCTACGTAACCGTAAATCTGTCCGTTAAATCTCTCGAAGATCGAACTGAGGAATTCATTACGTTCTCTCAGGTTCTTCCTGCCTATCGGCATGTTCGCTTCGCTTTTCTGCCTTCTTCTACGCTTGACTGGAGCCTTTATTCCCCCGGCGTCCCCGTCGAATAAGGTAATCTTCCCCTCTGCCGGGGTCAAACGCGATGTGATTTCGTCTGGTTTGCGGCCACGACCGCGAGTATAATCCTTGCCGTTCCCAGAACCCGCCTACGAGTTCACAGGAGGAAGAACATGGGGGACGAAATCAAGAGGCTAATCCAGGATTTGGAGGAGTTCCGAACGAGGTCTGCAGCCATGCGCGACCTGATTCGCTTAGGAGACGAAGCCGTCCCGCACCTTATGGAGGCCCTGAATTCCCCGTTTTCTTCCGTCCGATGGGCTGCCGTCAAGCTGCTGGGGCAGATTGGCGACCAGGATGCGCTCCAGGCCATCTTGCCCCTGCAAGAGGACCAGGAGCTGGGCACCACCGCCAGCGAGGCCATTGTTCGCCTCAAGGAGAAGCTGCAGAGCGAGAAGGAGCCCCAGGAAACTGAGGTGGACGAAGAACGTACCGTGGAGAGCCACGAAAAAACATTCATGCAGAAAGTGGTCGAGGGAACCCGGATCGAGATGTCTGTTGAGGCCGGCAAGTTCGCACTTAGGGTGCCAACCGCGCCCGGCCGGGGGCAGACGGTAACGGTCTATTTCGGGGCACGCGACAAGGACGGCACCGGGTTCATTGCGGTTTACACCGAGTGCGGCAAGGCAGACCCGAGACATTACGAATGGGCACTCAAGCAGAACGCCAAGCTCTCTTCGGGCGCGATCGCGCTTCGAGACAAGGCAGGCATACCCTGGTTCGTGATGATCAATAAGCACCTCGCGCGCACAGCAGACGTAGATGAAATGCGCGAAACGATTCTGGAACTGGCGAAGAAAGCCGACGCGATAGAAAAAGCCCTCTCCGGCGTCGATATCTCTTGATCACTTGCCGATGCAGAAGCGGGAGAATATCTCGTCCAGGAGACTGTCGACCGCCGCGCGGCCTGTAACGCGGTCCAGAGCCGCCACGGCCCCTCTCAGGTCCAGGGCGATGAACTCCTCACTCAGGCCGTCTTGGGCGGCCTGAGCAGCGTCGTGCAGCAGCTTCAGAATGCTCCTGAGAAGGTTGTGCTGTTCCGCCGTCAGCGAGAAGCGCGACGTATCCCTGACTACGCGGCCACTTTTCACTGCAGCAGCCGTCTCCTCTGATACCTCTTTCAGTCCACTGCCCAGCAATGCCGAGACCGAGATCACTGGGGCATTTGGAAGAATGCGCCGCAACCTCTCTTCGTCCACCTGTCGAGGCAAGTCCGACTTGTTCATTGCAGCCACTGTAGGCGTAACAAGTCGGCGAGCAAGCACGACATCCTCCTCCGTCAGCTCCTCCGAAGCATCCACGACCAGAATCACCAGCTCAGCCGCCTCAAGTGCGGCGAGCGACCTGTTGACCGCTTCCGCGCTGACCCCGGCCACATCTTCCGACACTCCGGCGGTGTCAACCAATCTCACTCGAACGCCCTCTATTTCCGCAACCTCCTCCAAGGTATCCCGGGTAGTACCCGGAACGGTGGAAGTTATTGCTCGACTCCTGTTGAGAAGCGCGTTGAACAGGCTCGACTTGCCAACATTCGGACGCCCGGCTATGACGACCAGGACCTCTTCCTTGAACACCGTTCGCGCCGCCACCGATGAAAGCAGGTTGGAAAGCTCGCCGATCAACTCCCGAAGCTTTTCATCGAGTTCCTCCGGAGACATGATCTCAATCTCCTGGTCGGAGAAATCGATGCCCACCTCAACGCGCGCAAGAAGCGAGATGATTTCAGCCCGAATCCTGCCGAACTCCCCGGAAAGTCCTCCGGAAAGCTGCGCCAGGGCAGCGCGTCGCTGGGACGACGACTTCGACCTTATGATCGAGAGCACCGCCTCCGCCTGCGAAAGGTCTATCCTTCCGTTCAGGAAAGCACGCTTCGTGAATTCCCCAGGCTCGGCGAGCCGGGCACCCATCCTCAGGAGCCGGTCGAGAAGCGCTTCGAGAACAGGGGGCGAGCCAACCGTGTGGAACTCGACAATATTCTCGCGCGTGTAGGAAGTGGGTGCCCGCATGACGTAGATTCTCGACGGCACCCCCCCGAGGGGTTCTCCCAAGTCGATATCTGCGGAGAGGTGGTAGTAGTTGTCGCCGGATTCGAGCAAGCCCGAACGGCAAAGCGCCTCCCCGCCGATCCGAATCGAGTCGTTTCCGCTCAGCCGCACGATCCCCCGCATCGCGCTGCCGGCAGGTGACGAGACCGCGGCTATGGTGTCCTCTTCGTGGAAAGACATGACTACTGACCCACTCGGGTTCGCCGCAGTGTACGCAGACCTTACCGCGTTCCTCTCCGTTTGAACTTCCTCTTGGCTCCCTTCCCTTTCACATCAAGCTCCGGAGGAGCTTCCCCCCTTTCCTCCAGCGTCTTAAGATGCCTTCGGATGAATACCTGCTCGACCACGCCAAATGTCGTGCTTGTCGTCCAGTACAGCACAAGCCCCGAGGGAACGTTGTACAGAAGCCAGCCGAAGAATACCGGCATGAGTTTCATCATCCCCTGCATCTGGCTCTGCTGGGGGTCGGCCGATGGCCGCGTAATGAACTTCTGCTGCCACACCATCGCGACTACCATGAGCAAAGGCAGCACATTCAACGTGGATATGCCGAGGAAGTTGAATGGAAAATCCATGAGAGCATCGGGGCGTGACAGGTCGTCGATCCATCCAACGAACGGCGCATGCCGGAGTTCTATCGCCAGGCTCAGCCCCCTGTATAGGCCTATAAAGATCGGAAGCTGGAGCAGCAGCGGAAGGCATCCAGCCAACGGGTTCACGCCCTGCTCTTTGTATAGGGCCATCATCTCCTGGTTCAGCTTCTGCTTGTTGTTCTTGTACTTCTCTCGCAGTTCCGTCATCTGCGGCTGGAGCTTTTGCATCTTGTAGGACGAAATCGCTTGCTTGCGGCTTATGGGGAAAAGGATCAGCCGTATTAGAACGGTTAATAGGATGATCGACACGCCGTAGTTCTGAGTGACACGATAAAAGGCGTGCAATATCCCCAGCAAGATAACGCTGACGCTCCCGAAAACGCCGTAGTCCTGAAGCTTGACGTAATCGGAATCGGGGTAGGCCTTCAATACCGGCGTCCGTAGAGGCCCGACATAAAGCCTGTAATTGTGCACGAGAGCGGCGCCGCTCGCTATCATGTCACGCCTGGTCCGAATCGCGGGGACATAGAGCCCACCGACATTGCGTATCGCAGCCTGCACGGCAAACGGGGCGCCCTCGCCCTGCATAGGCTCCAGAAGAGACGCGAAATATTGGCTTCTGCTGGCAGCCCAAATCGGCCAATCGAAAGTCCGGAAATCCCCGGGGTTCTTCGGCCGCACTCCCTTGTTCAACTTCGGCTCTTTCTCGCCCTTCTGCATCACAAATCCCTGCAGATAGTGACTACCCGAGAACCTCCCTCCCTCAGCGCCGCTCTGAGTCGCCACCCCGACGCCGCCGTACAGGTCGTAATCCAGGACGAGCTCCCTGTCGGTCGGGTTCTTGACTTCGACCCTTAGGTCGAGGTGGTAGTTCCTGAGTCCCTCTGGATCCTGCTCCGGCAACTCGAACCTCTTCGCTATCACCAGCCCGTTGTCCAACCGAGTTTCGAAGGCGATGGAATTGCCGCTCTTTCCCGTCATCTCGAACGGCCATTCCCAAAGCCGAAGCGTCCCCGACTCTGCACTCATCGCCAGCGAGCGGAGTTCCCTGCCGGCGGCTGAGTCCGTCAATGGCTCCAGCAGCGTGAGAGCATTCTCGCGAAAGGCGTCCTGGTACTCTTTGAGGACCGCCTTCTCCAACGTCCCACCTGCCGTGCTGAAGACAAGCTCCAGCGCAGATGTCTCAAGTGTGTACGTCTCGGGCTCGGGAATCTCCTTTTGCACAGGTGGGGGAAGAACTTCAGTCGCCAACTTCGGAGCGACAGGAGCGGGACTCTCCGACGGAGGAGCGAGCTCGGTGACGGCGGCTGTCGGCGACGGAGTGCCCCCCCCGACGGGCTCCCCTTGCGGCTGCGTCCGCTCCTTCCCGGTAAGCAGGGGCATGATGAAGATCCAGTAGATCATCAGCACCAGCATCGAGATTGCTAAGAACGCCAAGCTCCGCTTGTCCATCTACTGGCCCCCTTTAGCGCCCCTGCTCGAGTCGCAACGCCAGGCTGTCATCCAGTCCCGGGATTTCCCTAATCTTCTTCACAGTGGGGGAGCAATCATACCACACCCGCCGGAATACGACCGCCGTTCCGTCGAATGTAACGTAGCAGGCGCGCGGGTCGCCGTCACGAGGCTGGCCCACTGACCCCACATTTATGATCGCCTTCCGCCTGCCGAGGAAATGCGCTTCCTGCGGCTCCGCGGGGCGAATGAATTCATCGCTGCCCTCTTCTATCACGCCCGGAATGTGGGTGTGGCCCACGAAAGCATACTTCCTCACGCGCCTGAAAAGCGCCTGCATCTTCCTCACGTTCTTGACGTGCGCCGGATATATGTACTCACGCAAAGGTTCTCGCGGAGAAGCATGGGCAAAAAACAACCCCTCCCGCACCCGCGTCTCCGGCAGTTCCCGCATGAAATCCATCACGTCGGGATCGCAGCCATCGGCAAGGGCCGAACGCGTCCAAGTCATCGCCTTGTCCGCCACATGGCTGAATCGGTGTTCGCCCGAAACGGCTGCAGCATCGTGATTGCCCTTGAGCACGACCTTGAACTCCGGGGTCAATCGCAGACACTCCAGCGGATTGGGTCCATACCCGACTATGTCGCCCAAGCACACGACTTCACGAATACCAAGACTTCTCACATCGGCGAGTGCCGCTGTAAGGGCTTCCAGATTCCCGTGGATATCGGATACAATCGCGATCACCGATTGGGCCTCGCGGGCTTAAGCACCACAAGACGGGAATTACGTCGGCCACTCCGAGATACAATCGGCGGGTTCATTAGCTTCCTTCGGGAAGCTCCGCCTCCTCGATCAGCATCACTGGAATGCCATCGCGAATCGGGTACCGCCTGCCGCAATTCGTGCACACCAGCTTATCCTCCTCGAGTCGAACCGGCTCCTTGCACAACGGACAAGCGAGCACGTCAAGCAGTTGTTTGGGGATCAAACTCATTCTCCTGCTCAGATAGGATGTCGATTTCTTGGGATTATATTGTCCTGGCGCCATCAGACAAGAGAAAACTCCTCTCAGCCGCCGTGTCCAGCACCTCCCTGAAGCCCCTTCAGACTCCCGTAAATCGGCGCTAGTCGTTCAATTCCAGATGCTGTTTCAAGAAGGCCAGCACCTTCGGCCGGACCTCGGCTTCCCACGGTAGGGCACCATGCCCTCCGCCCTCTATTCCTATCATATCTGCCGTCACGCCCACCTTTTTCAGCGCCTCCGCCATCATCACCGACTGCTCGTACGGGACGAGAGGGTCCTCTGTCCCATGAACAAACATAAACGGCGGCAGGTCAGCCGCCAAGTATGTTATGGGGGACGCTTGATCGTAGACTTGGGGAATCTCCTCGCGGGTTCCGCCCAGGAAATCGGATATGACCGTAGGAACCTCCGTCCCCTCTCTGTCGAACTCTCCGCGCAGATCCGTCGGACCGAAGTAAGAGACCACAGCCTGCACTCCCGTCGACGTATCATAAGGGGCATCGGGGCCTTCAAGCCCGTCCTCGGCCTTCGTGACGCCCGCCAGACAGGCGAGGTGGGCACCGGCCGAGAACCCCATAGCCGCAATCCGGTCAGGATCGGCATTCAGCTCCGCCGCGTTCTCACGCACGTGACGGATGGCGGCTTTGACGTCGTGTATGTGTGCGGGGAACTTGAACTCGGGCGAAAGGCGGTAGCTGGCAGTGAAGCAAGCAAACCCCTGGCTGGCGTAGAAAATACAGCGGTCCGTCACGGCCGTTCGCGCCCCGTTGCGCCACCCTCCGCCGTGAATCAGCACGATCACCGGGAAGGGGCCTTTCCCCTCCGGTATGTGTGAATCTATGCACAGATCCTTGCCCTCAACCTGACTGTAAACAACGCCCAGCTCTGTTGAGATGCGCTTGTACGGGATATCCTCCGGCAACTTGAGTTCCTTTCCGAATCTCGGGGTCCAGGGCAGGTTCCACAGACAACAACTCATTTTACCCGTTCTTACGTGCCCTCTCAACCAGCGTCAAGTCGGTCGAACCGCCACCAGCCCTTCCGGACGTTGCGCGTCCTCCGCTGATAGGGTACCATCCTCGTACGTATAAAGAACGGGAAAGGGGCGTGCAGTGGCGGCCTCAAGCAAATGTTCGGTTATTTCCTTTCTGTCCCGCGTGTATGACTCTAGTAAGCCGTCTCATGCCATGCGGCTTTCATCGGGGCCCGCGCTGGCGGCCTGGCGAAAGGAGTTCCGCAAGGCGCTCATGGATCTTCTCCGCCTAGATCCCGTCCCCAGTCGGCCACCATGCGTCCGCTGTGGGAAAACCGAGGAGCTTGAAGATCACATCCGAGAGAGCGTTGAGATCGAGACCCTGGACGGCCTTTGGATGCCCGCCTACGTGCTGGTACCCAAGAAGCGTCAAACGGAGGAGCTCCCGGCGGTAATTGCCCTCCATGGCCACGTCATGGCCGCTAAAGAGGGCACTGCGCACGCATTTGGCGAGGATAACAAAGAGCTCGCTGAGAGAACCCAGCGGATGAAGGGAGACTACGGCTACCAGGCGGTACGGCATGGAATAATATCCTTCGTGCCGGATGTTTCCTGTTTCGGGCAGCGGCTGGACGAGCCCGTGCAGGGGGGCTCGGTGTGCCTGAAGGCCTTCCTGAATGCGCTCCTCTTGGGAAAGACCCTCCTTGGGATCAGAGTTCAGGAAGTCCTCAGGGCAGTCGATTACCTTCGTTTGAGAGAGGACGTGCATCCCGAGCGGATCGGGTGTATTGGCCTTTCGGGCGGAGGCACCCAGACGCTGTTCGCGGCCGCTCTTGACGAACGGATTTCCGCCGCAGTCGTCAGCGGCTTTCTCTGCCGCTTCAAGGATTCGCTGTTGGACATCGTGCACTGCGCCTGCAACTACGTCCCAGGCCTCGCGCGCATCTGCGACATGGGGGACATCGCAGGGCTAATAGCGCCCAGGCCTCTCTTCGTCGAGAGCGGCCGGAGCGACCCCATATTCCCCTCTGGGGGCGCCGTCGCCGAGTTCCGCCGCGCGCAGAAGGCGTACGAGCTTCTGGGCGCGAAGGAGCACATACAAATGGAGGTCTTCGAAGGAGAGCATCGATTCAGCGGGAGCAGGTCCATCCCGTGGCTGAGGGAGCAGCTTTCGACGACCGCTAAAGGTGCCTATTGAGGAGGCTCGGGCCCGCCTCCTATGCGCCCGCTGAAGCATTGCATCATCCGCATCCATGCGTCAGTCGGCAACCGAGGCCTGCAATCCCCTCACTTCGGCTTCTCCTCCTGCTCAGCCTCCTCCGAAGCCCTGTAAGCCCTGGCAAATCTCAGCGTCTTTGTTAAGTAGTCGTAGTGCGAGATCATCGGCAGGTGCGCCCCTGGATCCAGCACCATCGAGCTCTGTATCCCACCGCTGTCCACAATGTAGATGTCCCACGATTCGCCGTCCCACACAGCGCACTTGAGCTTGAAGCCCTCGGCTCCATCTTTGTCGTCGTGGTAGCAGACGAATGGGAATTCCGTCTCGGGGTCCAACTGAATATGCGGGAAGCGTCCGGGCCTATGCTTATCAACAAATCGGACTTGCCAGGACTCGCCGTCATAGAAAGTGTACTTCAGGGCCGCGTTGTTGCGGTCATAGTACACCACGTGAGGATTGCGCTTGGAATCAAGGACAATGGTCGGGTACATACCTACACCCGGACAAGGATCGGGCACGTGGATTTCCCACTCCTCGCCGGTCCACAATGCAACCCGAAGGTGAAAATCAGGCGTGGACAGATAGGCAATCCGAGGGTATCCGGTGTTCGGATCGAGCACCAGATCGCTGTAGGACCCCACGCGACCATCGGAATCAACGGCCTCCAGGTTCCACCGTTGTCCATCCCAGGCGGCATATCTGAGGGACCCGCCGTAATCATAGTAGCTGATACGCGGATACTGAGTCTTGGGGTCAAGCTTAAGAGACGTATAGCGCCCTGTGAGACCTGCCTCGTCCACGACCTGTATCTTCCATCTCCCGTCCGACCACTCGGCATATTTGAGGTCCCCTTGATCCACGTCGTGATAGGCTATCCGCGGCTCGCCTGTGTCAGAGGCAAGAGCGAGAGACGAGTACCACCCTACCCGACCTTTTGAGTCCACTGTCTCAATTTGCCACTGCTCCCCATCCCAGGAAGCGTACATGAGTTCCCCGCGAGTGTGATTGTAATAACTGAGCCGCGAGTACCCCGTCTTCGGATCCAGAGCAAGCGATGTATACCAGCCGGTATCGCCGTCGGAGTCGATTATTTCCGTACGCCAGAGAAGAGGAGCCGATTCCGCCTCCTCTCCGACAGCTACGAGGTGCGGCAAGAGACTCGAGGCGAGGACCACAGAACCGAGGAGAAACATCACCGGCTTCTTGCGGCCGAAGCACATCGCCTCAATTGTTCCGAGGGCGACCATTATTGCTCCGGTCCTCGAATTCGCGGGAAATGGCGATCGCGGCTCAATACCGCGCCGACGTCACCCGTCTCGTCGGACGCCGTCCCATCGCAGGCCGCCAAGAATCGCCTGCGCGATGTTCGTGACGTGGTCGCCTATCTTCTCAAGATTGTCCACCATGTCGAGGAATATCAAGCCCGAAAGCAACTGGCAAGAGCCCGCGTTCAACCGATCAACGTGGTTGCGGCGCAAGTCTATCTGCATCTGATTCAGTATGGCCTCGTCTTTCAGCGCCCTCTTCGCCATGTCCCGATTTTCCGCCCCAAGGGCATCCGCCACCTCGTTCATCATCGAATCCACCCGTTTGTACATGCCCTGCAATTCCGAAACGGCCTGATCGGTCAGCGGGACCCGTTGGCGAGTTCGCCGTTCGGCGAGCTCAGCAAGGTTCTCTGCGTGATCGCCTATTCGCTCAATGTCATTCACCGTATGGACGAGCACGGGAATCCTTTCTGCTTGCGCTGGATCCAAGTCACATTCGGACAGCTCTATCAGATATTGCGTTATGTCGTGCTGAAGGTTATCCACCGCTTCCTCTGCCCTAGTCACCCGGTCCAGCTCCCTTTCGTTGGAGTCAAAGAACGACTTCATCGCGTCGGCAACCGCTCCTTGGGCGAGTTGGAGCATTCTGACTATCTCAAGATTCGCCTGCTGAAATGCCACCTCGGGAGTCGAAAGAAGCCTGTGATCCAGGTATTTGGGAACAAGCTGCCTGTCGGCCTCGCTCACTACGGTCAGCTTCGTCGCCGTCCACTCGAGCAGGCCCATCAACGGCACAAATAGGGCGACGTTCAGTATGTTGAACAGGCTGTGAGCAAGCGCCATGTGTAATAAGACGTTGTGCTCGGTGAGTTCTCCCGGAACCATCCACGCTATAAACCGGGAGTAGACGCTGGTGACACTCCCGTCCCCGGGAAAGGTCCAAGCCAAGGGGAGCATATACATGGAGCCGAAGACGTTGAAAAGCATATGCGCTCGCGCAGTACGGCGAGCGAGTGGGTTTGCGCCGACGGATGCTATCGTGGCCGTGACGGTGGTGCCGATGTTGTCACCCAGAATTATAGGTATCGTTGTTGCGAAAGGGATGATCTTGGTGCTCGCCAGCGCCATGAGCATGGCGATCGTCGCGCTGGAAGACTGCAAGATTACAGTGAGACCAATACCGGTAGCCACACCCAGCAAAGGATAGCGACCATAGACCCTTACGACGCCCTCAAGCGCATCGCTTCCACGCAGGGGATCGACCGCATCCTTCATGAAGAACAGCCCGACGAACAACGTGCCCAAGCCAAGCAACACCTGCCCCCATAGCCGATGACGCCGCCTTTTCCCGAACCCGTAGAAGAAGAAACCGACTCCCACGGCCGGAAGCGCGACGATCATCACGTTTATCTTGGCCGCCGACAGGGCGACTATCCAAGCTGTTACGGTAGTTCCGATGTTCGCCCCCAGCACGAGGCTTATCGCCTGCCGGAGGCTCAGCAAGCCGGCGTTCGCCAGGCCCACAACCATTGTCGTGGTCGCAGAGGAGGACTGGATCAGCGCCGTGACCGTCGTTCCCACCGCGACGCCAATCAGCGGGTGCTTGGTGACTCCCTGAAGGAACCCTCGCAGCTTCTGACCTGCGACGTCACGCAGCCCCTGAGACATCAGACGGATTCCGAAGAGGAAGAATCCCAGTCCCCCCACAAACGTTAGGAACATAGTCGCCACTGCTCTTATGCCTCCTCACGATTCACCGGACTCAACGCCTGGTCAGTCTACCGCAGGCAATTGAGAGGCGACGACCTTCAATAAGCATACAGGCCGCCAGCCCTCTCGACGACTCAGGAAGAGCGACCTTTCGCCGCTAATCGGACAAGCGGGCCGATTCGCTATGCGAGGCTGATCGTCTCGGCCCGTTACGCGTCTTTCGGGCCCTTACGCTTGAGGAAGTCGGCGATGTACGCCTTATCCTCCTCCGCTATGACGCTGAACTCGATCCCCGCCGTCGCCGACTTCCCGTCCTGCTTCTGGTGAACGACCTTACCCGTCGCCTCGATTATTTTGTCCTCGATAGCGATGGTGACATTCACGACTTCCGGCAAGGACGGCAACGACGGCAGCGACTGCGCAAGTTCCACAAGAATGCCGCTCTCGCTCATGTCCAGCGTGCGACCCAGCGTCCCCAATTCCTCACCCGATGGCGCTGACACGCTGCACTGAACCAGATTCAGCGACTCGAACCTCGGGTCACGCCGCCTTTCCCCTCCTGTAGGGATCTCTTCCGCAGGCACATTTCACCTCCGACCAAATCCTGTTGACCACTGCTAGGACTCATTCAATTGTATGGTGTCAACGAATGTCCGCAGCTTCAGCTCCAGCTCTCTAGCCAACTCCGGGTGCTCGTCGATAACGTTCTTCCTCTCCGTTGGGTCGTTCGCGATATCGTGCAGCTCCGGCCCTTCCTTCCCGAAATCTCGCGCCCACTGCACGGGCAGGTTCTTGGCCGGGAGCCACATCTGGAAACCCCACTTCTCATTCTTTATCCCCCACGAACGCAGGCACCATCCCATATACGCATACTCGCGCACCCTGTCCATCTCACCACGAACCAGCGGCATCAGGCTCGTGCCGTGCATGCCTTCCGGGCCCTCGATGTCAAGAAAATCCAAGATGGTAGGCATCATGTCGCACGTCTCAGCTATGCCCGTAACCCTTCTGCCTGCACCCACCCCTTCCGGATGGCGGATAAGCAGCGGAGTCCGGACCAGATCCTCGTAAAGCCACGGACGCGCCTTCCGTATTATCCCCTGCTCCCCCAACGGATGACCGTGGTCGGAAGTGTGAATTACCAGGCTGTTGTCCAGGTACCCCATCGAGCGAAGCGCATCGGCAAAGACCCCCACCCACTTATCCACAAGAGTGACCTCGGCCGCATACATCGCGCGGCAGTGCTTCAATTCCTCCCCGGTCAGGTAGCCCTCGGTGTATCCGGGGATTGGATCTATTACTGCCATCCCCTTGTAGCCCGGGTTGTACATCTCCACCAATTCTTGCGGCGCATCCCACGGCTCGTGCGGATCAAAGCAGTCCAGCCATAGGAATACATTGTCCTTCCCGCGCTGCTCTTCCAACCATTTGACCCCAGCCTTCACAACCTGAGCGACATAGGAATCCTCGTCCTTATTCTTCCACACGGAAACGTTCTTCAGGTACTGCCGAAAAAGCTTCTCCTGGTGCGCCGTCTGCTCGGGCTTGTCCGGGCGAGGCTTGAAGTGTTTCCTGACGAGCTTATCCACGTCGAGGGAATCATCAACCACGTACGGGTCGTATTCCTGCCCTCGGATGAACTGGACGTAATCGAAGCCGCGGCCACAGTTGTACGTAGGCTTGTGCATATGATAAACATCGGTGATCAGCGCAGAAACCATGCCTCTTTCCCAAAGATACTCCGCTAGCAGCACGTCGCTGAGTTCCATCGGCTTCCACCCGCGGAACGGGAACGTGTATTTCCCGGTCCACCACGCGGTCCGGGTCGGCATGGTTGGAAGCCCCTCGCTGTACGCATACTCGACGAGCGTCGATTCTTCCGCAAGAGCATCTAAGTTCGGGGTCTTAATCCAAGTGTTGCCGTAGCATCCCACGTGGTCCGCGCGAAGGCTGTCGGTGACTATCACGATAACGTTCAACTATTCCTCCTCTTCCGGTTCTCTTTCGCTTGCCCGACCCTTTTTGAAGCCAGGCGCTGCACCACATCCGAAGAGCAAAGGTCCACACCGGCTGCAAGTATCGTCACGGTACCCCCTGCATCCTCAACCGCCTTTCGTTCGTCCGCTGAGACGGTCTCGGTGGTGTAGCCTCTACCCTTAACGTAGACGTCAGGCTCGAGGCGGCTTATCGCTTTCGCCGCAGTGAGGTCATCGAAGACTGTCACATAGTCTACGGCCGCTATCTCGGCCAGGAATTCCGCCCTCTGGACCTCCGGCATGTACGGGCGGGTAGGCCCTTTGTTAAGCCGGGTGGATCGGTCGCTGTTAAGCCCCACCACAAGCACGCCTCCGCACGCTTTGGCCGCCCGCAGAAGGGCGATATGTCCCGCATGAACCATGTCAAACGTCCCGTTGGTCCATACGATCTTCTTCCCTTGCCGCTTCAGGTCTGCGACGATCTCCTCCAATTCTTCCAGCGATTTTATCTTCTCCGGCGTCGACGTGGCGGATACCCGCGAGTAGGCCCTCAGAACCTCCTCCCTGGAAACGGTCGCAGTCCCCGGCTTGGCCACGACCACACCGGCACCCAAGTTGGCGATCTCGGCCGCCTCGACCGCCGTAGCGCCCGACAAAAGTGATAGCGTGGTGACGGCAGTGACCGTGTCCCCCGCACCCGTGACATCAAACACTTCCAGCGCGAATGTGGGCAGGTTCGCGACCTGACCGTTCTCGTCGAAAACCACCATACCCTGCCCGCCTCTGGTTATCAGAACGCGTCGGTTGGCCTGCTCGGTCCGCAGCATTTCCCCGGCGCGGAGCAGCCCCTCATCGGTGGATGTGTCCTCACCCGTAGCCAATTGGGCTTCATAATCGTTGGGGACGATCAGGTCCATCCCGCGCAAGAGCGCGACCCTCTCGCGCGAGTCCCCTACCTGGATGATGTTCAAGCCCTTGGCGGCCATGCCCACCGTCCGCAGCAGTTTTGGCGTGATCACGCTCGCCGCCTGATCTACAAATACCACCGCCTCGACTTCCGCAAGGGCCTCCATGATCCGCTCGATCACCTGCCCCTCTACTTCTTCGCTTATTGGAGGGGGAGGCTCGGTGTCCACCCTGAGCACTTCTTGCCTGGGGCTGTGGAATCCCCCAGCGCTGATCTTGGAGTATGTGTTGGTTGGACGATTGCGCCAGCAGAGCAGCCCCGACGTACCTACGTTGCTCGCTCTCAGCCTCTCGACGAGGATCGTCCCGTTGGTATCTTCTCCAATACACCCAGCAAGAGTCACCTGCGCCCCCAGCGCGCTGAGGCCGCAGGCGGTGTTGCCCGCCGCGCCGGGAACGTACGTGCGCTCCCGGATATGAATTACCGGAATCGGCCCTTCCTTGGAAATTTCGCCCATGCGCCCCCAGACGTATTCATCAAGGTAGACATCCCCCACCACGAGGACGCGCTTCTCCGCAAATTTCTCCAGCACCTCACTCAGTCGCTCGCGCTGAATCATGACGCACTCCCGGACGGAAACTGAGTCACTATTCTACTCGGCGCGGCGGCAGTTTCAAACGATACTTCGCGTAACAGCGGAATGATCGGCAACTCGACGCCGGCAACCCGGCTCCGCCGCGCAAGCTCCGCCGCAGGCACCCTCGCAGAATCCGCAAAGCGCCGCACGGTTACGACAGGGGACGCCTCATCCGTTGGCTGGTCATCCACCTCCAGGCGAAGAAAGCGGCGAGCGAGAATGGTCCCGAAGCCGTAGCGGCAACGTGACGGGCCCGCTGAAATGCGAGCCCAAGAACACAGCGCCTACCCTTACACTCCCTCCGCTCCCGGCCCCCCCGCGCATCCCATCCTCTTCTCGGCGTCCTCGCAGGCCTCCCGGATCTCTTCAAGAAACTTGTCGAAATCCTCAGGCAAGTCTTCTCTGTCGACAACGACCGCGCCGCTACCGTCCCGGCGGACCTCGGTGATCCCAGGTACCTGGCTTTCCAGGCTCTCGATGATAGCCGATTGCTCCTTGACGGTGTGGAGCAAACGCATCGCCTCAGCAAGGAGGTCTTTGTGGCGCAGGCTGTCACGTATCGCCATTGCCAGTTCGATGTGGTTGCAGGGCTTTGTGAAGAAACGGCTTACCGCCCCCTGGTTTATGGCCTGAATCGCAACATCAAGCGTCGCGTGTCCCGTGAGCATGAACCGAACCGTCTCCGGGAAAGTATCCTTTACCTTACCAAGAAGCTCGGCACCGTGCATGCCCGGCATCTGCTCATCGGAGATAACCACGTCGACCTGCTGAGCGCGCAGAGTCTTCAGCGCATCCTCGGCCGAGCTTGCGCAAATGACGGTGTACGGTTCGTTATGCAACGCTCGAGTCAGCCCGCTCAGAACCGCGGGATCGTCATCTACAAGCATCACGACGTGCCCCATCACTTTTTACCCCTCTCAGTTGTGTTGGACCGCTAGTCGGAGTCCTTCGCCGTTCCATCTCGGCCGGTGATCGGAATAAGGACCTTGAAAGGCTCCTGGATTCCCACATTTTTCGAGAAGTTCCTCAGCCGAGCCATGACCCACGGCGTGACTTCCTGCCCTCTTGCAATCACCAGCGTTCCGGCCTTGGTGAACACGTTCTGGGCGAGTATCATGTTGGCTCTAAGGGCGTCCGTGCGAACCGCTTTTATGTCGTACTTGATCTGCGTGACCAGAATCTTCTCCAGCGAGTCGAGCACGGCCGGGTCGTACCATCCCTTTCGCGTCCTCAATCTCGACATAGCAGTGCCGCTATCAAGTCCGGAAGCAGTGAGCCCGTCCAGATCAAGGGCCACTTTGAGCACCCTCGCCCCCAGCGGAATCATCTCGCGTTTGACCTCATCGGCGGGCAGACCCGACCCGTCGAAGCGCTTTCCCTGATAGAGGATCGTCTTTGCCACGCCATCGAGCCGCGGTATGTTGGCTATGAGCGCGCTCCCCACCTGAGGATGCGCCGCGAGCATCTGTCGCTCCTGTTCGCCCAGGGTCTGTCCCTCGAACATCTTCGCCAGAGTCTCCTCGGGCACCGTCACGCACCCGATCTGCGAGAGCATCGCGGCGATCTCCACCTCCCACGCCTTGTCACCGCGCAGCTCTTCGTATATCTGGCGCACCATCCTCCGCACTCTCGATGCGCGCCCAAAGGCAGTTGGATTCACCAGGGCGAGAACGTCAACCAGCACCTTGATGCTGCCCCTGAGAGTGCTCTCCAAAAGGTCCTTCTCAGCACGGATCAGGCGGTACTGCTCGACGCCTTCGGCCAGCGCTCTGTCCAATACGTCCGGCGGGCATGGCTTGGTGAGGAAACGGAATATCTTCCCCTCGTTTACCGCGTTGATGGCGACATCCGTCTCGGAGCAGCCCGTAAGCATCATACGGACACTTTCCGGCGCTTCAATACGCGCTCTTGACAGAAACGCGGCCCCGTCCATTCCGGGCATCCGCATGTCCGAAACAATGACCGCATAGGGCCCGTTTGACCCTATCTTCGCCAGCCCTTCCTCTCCGCCCAGCGCAACATCAACGTCGTACTGCTTTCGCAAGCCGCGCTTATAGCTGGACAAAACATTGGGTTCGTCGTCAACAAGCAATACTTTAGCCGGCATGAGCCCCCCCGCTCTCGCCAATTTTTCGGCAGATATCCGTCCAGGGTTCGAGCCGCCCCTCGAGTTTGAGCTCGGCGAGATATGTACTATCGATCTGCGGCGCGGCCCCAACCGTCCCGGAATCGGAAAGCGAACAAACTAGAATATCGGCGGCGTGAACCGCTGTCAAGGGGCTAAAAACCCTTGATACGCATCTTGACGGTTGGTGATGGAATGCGACCGCTTCGACGATGGGATCCGGCAATCCCCAGAGACCAAGCAGGTACCCGCCGACCTCGGCGTGAGTGGTCCCCAACGCCCTGCCTTCGGCGTTTTCGCTCGTGGCACCTTCCCGCTGCGCCGCAGACAGGATTTCCTTGTACTTACGAGGGATTCCGGCCGCTAGGACGAGCTTCCCGACATCATGAACAAGTCCGGCGATGAACGCGTCGTCCACCACCTTGTCATCCAGCTTTTCGCTGCGGCAAATGGCTTTTGCGCCTCCGCCCACGGCCATACTGTGAGCCCAAAGCGCGTCCATGTTCAATCCCGGCAACACAGCATTCCTGAACTCCGAGAATACCTGCACTGAAAGCACAAGGGCTCTAACCGTCTCCAGCCCCAACAGCCCAACCGCCTGCGCCGGCGTCGAGATGTGACGAGGAACGCCGAAGAACGCCGAGTTGACTAACTGGAGCACCTTTGCGGTCATGCCGACGTCCTTTGATATTATCTCGCCTACCTTTTTCAACGAGCTGTCCTGCAACCGCAGCTCCTTTACAATCTCCATGTATAGGGCGGGTATGCTCGGCAGCGATCTGATCTGCGATATGACTTGCTTAAGGGAGTCATCCGCAAGCAGACGTCGCAGCCCCAATGCCCGCCCTATCGTCGCCTTCAGGGTGTCCGCGTTGCACGGTTTCACCAGATACTGGTGCGTCGGGCCTATGGAACGCATGGTCGCCTGCTCATCGGAATGGCCCGAAAGGATGATGCGGATTACTTGCGGGTATCTCTCCATCACCTCGCTCAGGAGCTCCGCGCCGTCCATGCCGGGCATCTTCATGTCCGAGACTACCACGTCCGCCCCCGTTTCCTCCAATATGCCGAGCGCCTCCCGCGCGCTGCCGGCAAATCCCATCTCCCATTCGTTTCTCATCGAGTGGAGCATCCTCTCAAGGCCACGAAGGACCTCCTGCTGGTCGTCAACGAAGAGTATCCGCATTTTCGTCATGACCGACCTCTCTTTCACGCAGTCGTTGTCTCAAGGGGCAGGCGAATCACGAAGGTGGTCCCTTTCCCCTCTTCGCTGTCAAAGGTCAGAGAGCCGCCGTGCTTCGTAACGATGACATCGTGGGCGATGGCCAAGCCTTGCCCTGTACCCTTGCCGACTTCCTTGGTAGTGAAGAAAGGATCAAACACTCTCGACCTGATCGCTTGTGGAATCCCTGCGCCCGTGTCCGAAATGCGTATGACCGCCCAATCTCCCTCCTTACGGGTGGTCACCTTGATCTTTCCCTTACCGTTACCGCCATCGCCCACGACATCCTTGACGGCGTGGGCGGAATTGACGATCATGTTCAGCACGACCTGGTTGAAATCGCCTATGACGCAAGGGACGTGTGGGAGATCAGGATCGAAGTCCGTCTCCATTTCCGCCACGTATTTCCACTCGTTTCGGGCCACGGTTATGGTGCTTTCTATGGCGCTGTTGATGTCCGCGGGGGATTTCTCTGCGCTTCCCGGATGAGAAAACTCTTTCATCGCCCGGACAATCGTCGTCACCCTTTCGACCCCTCCCAGGGACTCATTGAATGCTCGAGGAATCTCCTCCCGCAAGTACTCCAAATCGGCCTCCTCCACAGCCGCCTTCAGCTCTGCAACGCGCTCCTCAACGCTCCCTCCTTGTGAACCTGCCTGTTGCAGGCCCTCGTACTTTTGGATGATGTTGTTGAGGCCTGCGAAACTCTCCTGCAGAAATCGTAGATTGTCACCCACATACTGAGTCGGGGTATTGATCTCGTGGGCGATACCGGCCGCCAGTTGCCCCACCGCCTTCAGCTTCTGGTCGTGGCTGAATTCCCGCTCCATTCTCTTCCGGTCGGTTATGTCCCGGAAGAACCCGATGTTGCA
>CAZBND010000037.1:0-15698 GCA_964493415.1 uncultured Planctomycetota bacterium
GGTGCGCCGCCGGAGGTGCGCCGCCGTGCCAAAGGGCCTCAGCGTACATGTTCACGATGTAAAGCGGCGTCTTGTGGTAAAGAGGTGTCTGCACCAGCGCGCCTATCCCTTTGACGCCCCGCCGCGCCGCTTCGGCAACGCACTCGAACATATCCTCGAACATCTCATTCCGCCGCTCGCGCCAGCCGCGCAACTGTCCTCTGGATCCATAGAGCTTCCCCTGCAGTCCGTAGTTTCCGGGGGCAAGCTTGTCCATGATGTCCATGTCCTCGGCATCCGGCATCGGGTATCGCGTCTCGATGGTCATCGAGGCCCTCTTGTCCATCTTCGGCAGCCATCGGGCGTAATCCTTGCTCCGGATCATTCCGCCGCCCAGACCGTAGCCGATGCTCAGCTCGGGATATGTGTCCGCGATGGCTGTGAGCACCGGATTCATCTCCTTCACGAAGTACTCCGCGTCGGAGAGTTTCCGGCAGTCCGGGCAGTCGCACACGTGCTTGTCCAGGTTGCCCGACTGGAATCCCACCGCATCAAGCCCCGGAAGCTTCTCGATCACATCAAGCGAGTACTGCGTCATCCACGGGATGGTCTTCGGGTCGCTGGGGCATAGGCATCTCCCGTTAGGTGCCCTCTTTATGTTGGCGGGTGCCGGCTCGGGCAGTATCGCCCATTGATTGTGATTGCCCCCCCAGACGTAGTGATAGCTGTAGAGCCCGTCGCCCCAGGCTACGTCCACTCCGCGTTCGTGCGCGTACGGAATAATGCCGTCGTGGTCGTAGAGATACTTCCACGGGCACACGAGCATGGCGTTCAGCTTCCACCGGCTCATCTGATCAACGTAGGCGAACGGGTCCGTCACGTAGAAATCCCACGACGACGCCGCGCGGCCCGGAATCTTCGGCGCGCTTCTCGTGTTCAGTTTGCTTCCGACGATCCGGCCCTTATTATGTTCCAGGTAGTAATGCTGCATGTCCCGGACGCCGTAGAGCACCCCGCGTTCGTCGGAGCCGGCGATGACTATTGCCGTTCCCCTCGAGGCGAGCGGGTTCGGAATCGTGCGAATCGTATATCCCTGCGCTGCCGTCGGCACTCTGCACTTGCCGTTCGACCCCAGCCGCGACACAAGCTCGCTTCCCTGCCGCGTTCCCAGAATGAAGAGCAGCTTCCCTGACGCGGTTCTCTTGTCGAGCTTCTTCTCCGATACCACCTGGGGGCGCGCGCCCGTTACCGAACGGATCTCGTCGGCCAGTTCTCTCGCCGCAAACTTCTCCGTCTTACCCGCCTTCACCCCGTACACAACGTTGATCTTGCCTGGCACAAAAGCTGTCGCCACTTGGTCATCTCCTTCTCAAGATGCTCGTGCTCGCGAGTGGATCCATTGTCGTCTCACGCCGCCCGCCGGCGCAAGCGCACCATTCTACCCAAAACTCCCCGCCCTTTCACGGTTCACCTGCCGGAACTGCCCGTGTAAGGATCGCTGCGTCTCGCCTCACCCGTTACAGCACGGGTGATATTCGTCCGTCTGCTCCTTGACCATCTGCTCGCGCTCTTCGGCTGAGGCCGACTGCGCAAACCGGAAGAAGCAGTCGAAGTTCCCGACGTGCTCCTTGACGCACTCCCTGGTCTCTTTCCGGCTGATGTGATTCATGACGTCCTCGCCAAGCCGCTCGCTCTGGCCGACGTAGAACACCATCTGCTTCGTGCCCACCTTGTTCGTCAGGCGGTAGACTCCCGCCGCGTACGGCACGTACATCTCCACGTCACGCTTCGTCAGCGGATAGCGTTCCGACCACTCTGCCATCTCTTTCCCCCTTCATCACAGGGATTCCAAAACGCCCATGTCTGCGACTTCGCTCCACTGAGCATATTGTAATGCGATCCCCTCGGACATTCACGGCGGATTCTTCTTGCTTTCTAGAGCGAGCTTCGGCGGATAGACGAGCGTTTGACTTTACTTCGGTCTCTCAGTAGGATTTGGGCGGTGCGTGCCGGAGTTATGCTGCGCGCGAATGCGGTCCCACAAGACCCAATCTGGAGGTGCACAAATGGCCGAGATGTCCCAATCCCTTCAGCGCCAGTTCGACAGAGCGTGGAAGACGCTCCGCCAGGCCACCGAACACTGTCCCGACGACGAGTGGAAGAGGGCAGGGGAGCACATCTTCTTTGTGCCGAGCAGGCTGGCATACCATATCATCGCTGCCGTCGATTATTACGCCGGCGGCTCGCCAGACGGTTTCGTCCCCAGCAAGCGCCTGGGCGTCAGGTGGCATACCGAAGACCTCGAAACGCTTCCTGACAAGAGAGACGTTCTCGCCTACCTCGAGGCGGCGCGGGAGAGAATGGCCGCGACGCTCGCAGGCCTCGAAGATGCCGACATGCTCTCGCCCAATCCCTTTCCCGGCAGGGGCGAGAACATGCTCGAACTGATGGTCTATACGCTCAGGCACAGCCAGCATCACCTGGGGCAGCTCAACGGCGAACTCAAGATGCGCGGCCTTCCACCCGCCGACTGGTGCTGATGTCGTACCCGCAGGGAGGTATTGGATGAAGGTCAAGTGCGAGAGGTGTCACAGAATCTACGACGTGAGCAGCTTCGCCCCGGGAACGCAGCTCCGCTGCAAGTGCGGCAACGTCTTCGCCGTCCCCGGTGCCCAGGTCTCCTCTACCGACGCGCAGCTTGCGCCGCTCGATTCAGACGAAATCGACTACCGCATCATCGGCGACGACATGCAGGCGGTGATCATCAGTCTTGACGCGGGTGAGACCGTCCGCGCGGAGGCCGGAGCGATGATGTTCATGACCGACGAGATCGAAATGCAGACTCAGGCCAGCGGCGGATTCTTGAAGGGCGTGAAACGAATGATCGCGGGCGAGACCTTCTTCATCACCAACTTCAGGTGCTCCAGCGACCGGGGCGAGGTCGCCTTCGGCGCTCCCTACCCCGGTAAGATCATCCCGCTCGATCTCAGGCAGACCGGGACGATGCTTTGCCAGCGGGATGCCTATCTCTGTTCCGCCGACGGCATCGACATCGGAATTGCCTTCACTCGCAGGCTCGGCGCGGGCTTCTTCGGCGGCGAGGGCTTCATTCTCCAGAGACTTTCCGGCGACGGCCTTGCATTCGTTCACGCCGGTGGCATCGTTCACGAGATACAGCTTGGTCCTGGAAAGACTCTTCGGGTGGACACGGGCTGCCTCGTGGCCTTTCAGGAATCGGTAAGCTACGACATCAAGTTCGTCGGCGGGATCAAGACCGCATTCTTCGGCGGGGAAGGGCTCTTCTTCGCGCACTTGACCGGTCCGGGCACGGTCTATCTCCAGACCCTCCCGTTCTCGCGTCTCGCGGACAAGATCGTTTCCACCGCCGGCGGCAGGGCTCGGCGCGGAGAGACCCGTCGCGGCGGCAGCGTAATGAGAGGTCTCGGAGACCTGATCTCCGGCGACTGAATTACCGGCCGGCGGCTTCGGAAGGCTTGTTCAGGCCGAAGACGGCCGCCAGAAACCCCTCCATTCGGGCGAGAGTCCTTTCGTACTCTTCCGGGTCTCTCTCGAATCCGTGGCCTCCTCCCTCCGCCACGTACAGATCGGCTCTCA
Organism: uncultured Planctomycetota bacterium; assembly: GCA_964493415.1. Classification (GTDB taxonomy): domain Bacteria; phylum Planctomycetota; class DG-23; order CAZBND01; family CAZBND01; genus CAZBND01. The sequence goes on from CAZBND010000037.1 coordinate 3,595, forward strand.
CGCCGCCCTTCTCCAGAGCCTGTTTCATCCCCTCCGATTGCGACATCGGCACCAACTTGTCCGCCGTGCCGTGAAGCAGCAGGAACGGCGCGTCGCTCGCGTCCACGTACGTTATCGGCGACGCCTTCTTGTACGCTTCGGGCACTTCGTCGGGAAGGCCGCCAAGGAACAGTGGTATCGCCCCCTCTGGGTTCTTCACCCCGAGCTTCGTGAAATCGTACACCCCGTAAAACGCAACCACGGCATTGACCTTGCTTGAATACCCCTGGTTCCCGCCCGTTCCTTCGAGATCGTCCTCCTCGTTCATCACGCCCAGCATCGCGGCGAGGTGGGCTCCTGCGGAGTTGCCGACTGCCGCTATTCTGTTCGGATCGATCGCGTACTTCTCCCTGTTCGCGCGCATCCATCGCACCGCGCACTTCACGTCCTCGACCGCCGCCGGGAACGCCCCCTCCTCCGAGAGCCGGTACTCGACCGCAGCGCACACGTATCCCTTGCTCGACATGTCCGCCGAATGGCGGAAGCACAGGGCGGGGTTGCCTTTCCTCCACGCTCCTCCGTGCGCGAACACGATCCCCGGACGCAGCGCCCGGCTGTCTGTCGGCGCGAACAGATGCAGCGTCAGGTTTCTCTCTCCGCCCTTCCCGTAGACGATGTCCTTCAGCATCGCAACGTTGTCGGGCAGACTTATCTCCGGCCGCTCCTTCGTGTCTACGAGGTCCATTCGCTGCGGCCTCTCCGCCGGCTCCGCCGCGCGAACTGACGCGGCGCAGGCAAGGACAAGCAGCGCGGCTGATGCGTGCCTCATCGCAGCCTTCATCGGTTCTTTCCTCCTCTTGTCGTTCGCGTCAGCTTTACTCCTTCGGCCTACGGCGCGCTCCATTCAAAAACGTCGTTCAGGAATTTCTCCATCCGCTTGAGCGTCTTCTCGTACTCCGGCCCCGCGTTGAAAAAGCCGTGGCCTTCGCCCTCGGCCTCGTAAAGCTCGGCGCGAACCCCGACCTCTTGAAGCGCCTCCATCATGTCCACCGACTGCTTGATGGGAACCGTCACATCCGCCGTCCCGTGCAGAAAGGCGTGTGGCGCGTCCGTTGCGTCAACGTACGTCATGGGGGAGGCCTGCTTGAACTTCTCGGGGAATTCCTTCATCGATCCCCCGATGAACTTCTCAGGCGGGCTGGGTTTGCCGCTCTGCTCCGACCTTCTCTGCATGTGGTCCATTAGCGGCGTGAAGTCGAACGCCCCGTTGAAGGCCACCACGGCATTCGTCTTGCTCGAGAACTCCGCGTGTCCGCCGTCTCCTTCCAGGTCGTCTTCCTTGTTCATTACGCCCAGCATCGAGGCCAGGTGCCCGCCTGCGGACCCACCCGCGGACGCTATGCGGTTCCGATCAATTCTGTATTTGTCGGCGTTCGCTCGCATCCACCGCACGGCGCACTTGACATCCTCGATCGCCGCAGGGAACTTCGCCTCTCCCGAAAGCCGGTACTCGACGCATGCTCCGACGTAACCCTTGCTCGCCAGGTACGTCGCCTGCCGATAAAAGTGGAGCGGCGATCCGCCGCTCCATCCGCCGCCGTGGATAAACACAACACCAGGGTGTATCGGCCTGTCATCCTTGGGCAGAAACAGCACAAGCCTCAGGTCTCTCCCGCCTCCCGAGCCGTACACCACGTCTTCCAGCACCTCCACGTTATCGGGTATCGGCGGCAATTCGCCCCATCTGCCTTGGGGCTTGTCCTGCTGTGGGCGAGCGCCGCGCTCGGCGCTCCACGCCAAGGAAAGCGCCGCCGAAAGCGCGCCGCACATCGCGACGCCCATCAACACCGTCTTCATCGTATCTCCCTCCTGTTTCTTGCGGTTGCCGTTCTCAACGTTGGTCGTTCCACAGATTTCCGATGATACCCGTCGGACACCAACCATGCAACGTCTCAGCGCCGGCATTGCTCGTGCTCGAAACCTGTGATACCATTCGCCATGCCGAATGGCGACCGCGGAGCGCGTGAGGAGGTGCGTGTGCCCCAGCTGATCCTTCGCGACAACAAGGGCAACCAGTCATTCTCTCTGGGTCCCCGCGCCGTGATCGGACGGCAGGAGGGGGTCGATATCCACCTGGACGACACGGCCGTATCCCGCCGTCACGCCGAGATCGCCCGCGTCGGAACCCTATACTGGATCAGGGACCTCGAAAGCAGCAACGGGACTTTCCTCAACGGCAAACGCATAGACGGCGCCGTCCTTCGCCCGGGCGATGAAATCCGCGTCGGCCCTTTGGTACTCATGTTCGTGGTGCCCGAACGGGAGCTTACGCCCCGGCCCGGTCAGCCCGAGGACCAGACTCTCTCCGTGCTGACCTCTATCGACGCCGTTACCGTGGGCGCTCGCGGCACGGGGCTCCCCGCCTCCGGCGTGAATGAGTCCATGCTCGAGCAGCGCCTTGCCGTCCTTTGTCGCTTTAGCAAGAGCATTGGAACCGTCCCGACCGTCGACGAGCTGCTGGACAAAGTGCTGGAGGGGATCTTCGAGGCCATTCCAGCAGCAGAGCGGGGATTCATCATGCTGCTCGGACGGGGGGCGGATGAGCTCACCGCAAGGGCGACCAGGCTCCGAAAAGGCGAGGGCGGTACTCAACCCACGATCTCTCGCACGATTGCGCGAAAGGCAATGAGCGACCGTAAGGCCCTACTTTGCGCCGACGCGATGGCGGACGGACGGTTCGCCGCCGCCGCCTCCGTCGCGCGTTTCAACATACGCTCGTGCATGTGCGTCCCGCTCATCGCTGGGGACAACGTCATCGGCGTCATCCATCTGGACTCCACGGACCCGCGCAAGACCTTTACTGAACCCGATCTCGACCTCCTTGCCGCGGTGGCGGCGCAAGCGGCGATCTACATCCGCAACGCCCAGCTTCACGAGAGGAACCTCAAGGTCGAACGCCTTGCCGCCGTGGGCGAGACGGTCGCCGGCCTTGCGCATTGCGTCAAGAACATCCTCAACAGCATCCAAGCGGGCGCCTATGTCGTTGACATGGGAATCAGCAAGGAACAGCCCGAAAGCGTCAGCAAAGGGTGGGACATCGTCAAGCGCAACAATAAGCTCATGAGCGAGCTTCTCATGGACCTGATGACCTACAGCAAGGAGCGCAAGCCCATCCGCGAGCCGACCGACGTCAACGAAGTCTGCCGTACCATATGCCGGATGATGGAGGCCAAAGCCCAAAGCGCCGGGGCCGAGCTCCGCCACGAGGCGGCACCGGACGTGCCCAAGGCCCATCTGGACCCCATCGGCATTCAGCGCTGCCTTACCAATCTTGTCACCAACGCCATAGACGCGATGACCAAGGACAACGGCTTGGTCCTGCTGGCTACGAGGTGGCTTTCCGAACCCGGCCTTATAGAGATCAGCGTGGCCGACAACGGCTCCGGGATAAGCGACGAAGCTCAGGCTCGCATCTTCGACCTGTTCTTCAGCACCAAGGGATCAAAAGGAACCGGACTGGGCCTTGCCGTCACCCGTAAGATCATCGAAGAACACGGCGGCACCATCCGCGTTCACTCGACCCCCGGCCAAGGGACCGAGTTCGTAATATCTCTCCCGCCTTCGCGCGAGACACAAGCCTGAGCGCCATCGCGTCCACACACGCCAAGCGCCGGACATTGCGCGAAGTCGTCAGATCCGCCCGGGTCAGCCCAAAAGCTTCTTCACGCGCTCTATGAGCTCTTCGGGATCCACCGGCTTGTCCAGATAGTCATCCGCGGGCAGCCATTCCTGGTCGGTCTTGGGCGAGAACTTCAGCCCCGTCTTGCCGGTGACGCCCGTAAGCATTATCACCGGAATCGAAGAGGTGTCTTCCGAGCTCTTCAGGTCCCGGCACATGTTGAAGCCGTCGTCCATGTGCTCCATCATCACGTCCAGCAGAATGAGGTCCGGCTTGGCCGCCCCTATGGCCTTCTTTCCGTCGTCCGTATTGTGCGCCACTGCGACCTCGAAGCCGTTCGCCTCCAGAATCGTACTCGTCGCAGCAGTAAAATCTTGGTCGTCGTCGACGATCAGTATCTTCTCTCCAGCCAAACCTTCACCCCCTTCAGTGTTGACCCGAAAGCCTGTTCGCAGCCTCAAACACAGCCCCGCCATCGTGGCGGGAACCGTTTATCAGATAGTCCATGTAGCATAACCCATCCCCTGGGTCAACCAAAAATTGGTCCAGACTAAGAGGGTGTCGTTCGCCTTGGAGGCTCGGCGGAGACCGGGTGAGCCGCGTGTGTGGCTTGACCCTCCGCTCCCCCGATGGTATACTCCTCTATTTCCAAGGTGCCGGGGATGCAGTGCCTGCCGGCCGAGAGCCCGTTGCGCCCGTAGCTCAGTTAGGATAGAGCGGCGGTTTCCTAAACCGCAGGCCGAAGGTTCGAGTCCTTCCGGGCGTACCAGAGAATCCGGCGGCCGACGCTGCGGCCCGTGGGCGATTTGTGACTTCTGGGGCTCTTATGATCGATCTGCACACGCATTCTTTCCTCTCTGACGGGGTCCTCTCACCGGCGGAACTCATCAGCCGGGCCGCCGACATAGGCTGCCGCGGCCTTGCCATATCGGACCACGCCGATGATGCGACCATGGACTTCATCGTCCGATCACTTCGTCGCCTTGCCGATGCCGCAGGCGATGTTCTGCCCCTCAAGTTTCTGGTAGGTATCGAGATAACCCACGTCCCGCCGGCTCGCATCGCCCCGCTTGCTCGTCGTGCGAAGGAGCTTGGTGCCGATGTCGTCCTGGTGCACGGCCAGACCCTTGTCGAGCCGGTCCCCGAGGGAACGAACCGCGCAGCCATCGAGGCCGGCGTTGATATTCTTGCCCATCCTGGACTTATCACCCCGGATGAGGCTAGAATGGCCGCAACGCAGGGCGTGCTGCTGGAGATAACTTCCAGAAAGGGCCATTGCCTGACTAACGGACACGTTGCGAAAACGGGGCGGGACGCAGGAGCCCGGTTCGTGATATCGAGCGACGCTCACGAGCCGCGGGATTTGCTTTCACGCGTTTTCGCCGAAACGGTCGCTCTGGGCGCGGGCCTCTCCCCGGATGAGGTCGGCGCCGCTTTCTCTAACGCCGAGGTGATTCTCGAAAGGGAGCGTGGATCATGAAGAGGATTCTCGTGGGCGGCCTGGTTGCCGTGGCACTGGCCTTTGCGCTGGCCCTTTGTGGCTGTGAGCTTCCCTTCTTGAGAACTGCTGAACCCGTTCAGCCCGGCACCATACCTCCGGTTCAGTTCAAAGACATACCTATCCCGCTGGAGTTCGAGTTCCTTCCCGACAAGTCCTGGTCGCATGTTGCTCCGTCGTTTCGCACCGGCGTTATGAACTATAAGGGCGACACGCTCCTCTCCAGGTCCAAGTCCTTCTTCGCCGCCGAAATGCCCGCTTCCGGGTGGGACCTCGTTGAACTTCGCGAGCCGTCCAGGAATGCCGCCATAATGAAGTTCTCCAAGGGGGAAGAGACCTGCACCGTGACCCTCCGCAGGGCGGACAACCTCATTTACCTCACCGTCGAGATCAGGGAGTAGGCGCCGGCCAATGGGAAAGAAGAGACCCGTTCGTCTTCGCAAGCAGGAGAAGGCCCCGCTGACCCTCAATGAGATCATCCGGGGCTTCCGCACGTATCTGCCTCATCTGCTGGGCGCTGTGGTTGCAGTTTTGATCCTTTTCCTGGCCGTGACGTGGTTCAAGCAGGCTTCAGCCCGTCGCGAGGCTGCTGCGTGGTCCGAAGTATTCGCCATGACGCCGGAGGACCTTGCACGCGTGGCCGAGGGCTACCCGACTTCCTCTGCAGCCCCCTGGGCGCTCTCGCGCCAAGTCCAGCTCCTTTACGAGCAGGGGCGCTACCAGGACCTCGTCGCCGCCGTGCAGAAACTCGAGACCGAATATCCCTCTCATGCCGCCCTCCCCGCCGCCTATCTCTTTCTCGCCAAAGCTTACTGGGACACGGGCGATTTGGAGGAGGCCGTCCGGACGTTCGAGTCACCCCATCTGACGAATTCACAATATGCGCAGGAGGCCCGATGGTACGCCGCGGTCTGTTCGGAGATACTCGAAGACCTCGACCGCGCCAAGACGCTGTATCAGCAGGTCTCCGCGGGCGGCTCCGGCAGCTATTGGGGGGAGCTTGCCTCCCAACGTCTTGCCAGGCTGGGAAGCGACCTCAGGCCTTTGCGTCCCCTGACAGACTCATCCGAGCCCCCTGAATCGGCACCTGAAACGCAATGACTGATGCCCGAACTTCTCCCGGGGGCTCTCCCCCCGAGCCTTCCTTCAACATGAAGGAACTCGAGATACCCGTCCGCCGCATCTACGTCCGAAAGCGCCTCGACCGATACCTGGCAAACAGGATTCCAGTCCACTCGAGGACCTTCTGGCAAAAGCTCATCCGCGAAGGTGCGGTGACCGTCAACGGCCGTCCCACGAAGCCTTCGTACGAGGTCTCCCGCGGCGATGTCATCAAGCTCTCGTACCCCGAGCCGGTCAAGTCCAAGCTCATGCCCGAAGACCTTCCCATCGACGTCATCTACGAAGATGATGCGATCATCGTCATAAACAAGCCGCCCGGCATCGTTGTCCATCCCGCCCCCGGTCACATGACCGGCACCCTCGTTAACGCGCTGCTCTTCCACTGCGACGAACTCTCGCCCGCCGAGGACGACCAGCGCACCGGCGTCGTTCATCGCCTCGACAAAGACACCAGCGGCGTGATCCTGTTCGCGAAAAAGGAAGATGCCCACCAGTACGTCGCCTGGCAGTTCGAGCATCGCAAGGTCGAAAAAGAGTACGCGGCCATCGTCGAGGGAGAGGTGGAGTTCGATTCCGACCTCATCGACCTTCCAATAGCCAAGGACCTGCACGACCCGCTTCGGATGACCATCCATGAGTACGGACGTGAATCCACCACCGAGTACGAGGTGGTGGAGCGCTTCCGCTCGTATACCCACATCGTCGCCAGACCCAAAACCGGACGCACCCACCAGATTCGCGTCCACCTCGCCTCAATCGGGCATCCGGTCTTGGGCGATGTCACCTACGGGCGTTCCGGCGACAGGTTATATCTCTCCCACCTTCTGGGGCGCGACGTCGAGCCCGACGAGGAACCTATCATCGCCCGCCAGGCGCTCCACGCCCGCTCCCTTGCCATCAGGCACCCGTACACCAAGCAGATCGTTCGCTTCCTCGCCCCGCTCCCCAGGGACATGCGCGAGGTGCTCATCGAGCTCCGCCGGCACCGCCTCTGAAGCCCGCTTTGCTCCCCGCCCCGTTTCTCGTTGACACTTACGGTGTGCGGGGTAGAATGTTATATTGACTGCCCGCAATATAAGGGAGGTGGCCTATGTGGACCCCGGGCCCCATCGAGCTGGTTGTTATTGGTATGGCGTTCCTGCTTCTCTTTGGCAAGCGTCTGCCCGATGTCATGCGTTCTGTCGGAAAGGGCATCGTAGAGTTCAAGAAGGGCGTTTCCGGAATAGAGGACGAGATCGACAAGGCTGCAACGAAGCGCGGCGAGCTTCCCGCCAAGAGCGAGAGCAGCGAACAAGAAGATGACAACGAAGTCTCGCGCGATCACGACGGCTGATTCACTCACCCCTCTTGACGGTACAGCCCTTCTCTTTCAATGTATTCCCTCACCCGCTCAGGCACCAGGTACCTGACTGTCTTTCCCTCCCTCACCCGCCTTCTTATCTCCGTTGAAGAAATTTCCATCTGCGGTATGCTGACGATTTCGGCCAGTATGTGATCGGCAGCCACCCCGGTCTTCCTCTCCAACTCTTCGCGCCCGGGAAGCTCACACCCCGGCCTCATTCCCACCGCGAGCCTGCACATCCGAAGAAGTTCCCCCACGTCCTTCCATGTCCCCAGTTCGTCGATCGTGTCCGCTCCCACAATCAGGAAAATCTCCCCGTCGTGTCTGCTTCTCAGCTCCCTTATCGTATCGATAGTGTACGAAGGGCCGCTTCTCTCAACCTCGATTTCCGAGACTTCGAAGAACGGATTCCCCTGCACCGCGACCCGCGTCATTTCCATTCGGTGCCTTGCCGCGGCCAAGGGGTGGTCGAGCTTATGCGGCGGCGTCCCCGCAGGCACCAACACCACCTTCTCCATTCTCAGCGCTTCGCGCACCCCTTCCGCAAGCACCAGGTGCCCCACGTGAACCGGGTCGAAGCTCCCTCCCAGAACCCCCACTCGCGCCAACGCTCCCTTCCTTTCCGCTGTCGAAATGATCCCTCAGACCTACGGCATTGCGAAGAAAAAGTAGGGGCAGGAGGACTCGAACCTCCAACCCCGGGTTTAGAAAACCCGTGCTCTATCCGATTGAGCTATACCCCCTCAACCCGTCCCCACAATCCTACACTCCGTCCGCTCGACTGTCAATTCGACCGCCTGTCTCAATCCCTCTCCCCGGCTCGGCTTCCCGGCCCTTCTCCTTTTTCTATCTCCCTTCTTGACACTCCACAGCCTTACGCACTATATTCTGATGGCAAAGTGGGTGCCTTGGCGTCTCCGCGAAATTCCGCTCCCGCGCCCTCGGCTTTTCCCGGCCCAATTCCAATTAGGAGTCAACACACATTGCAGGCCAGTCAACCCAATCTCGTGCGCGACAAAATCCGCGGCTCGATTCTCGGCGGCGCTGTCGGCGACGCCATGGGCGGCCCTCTCGAAGGGAGGCCCGAAGGGTTTGCCGAGCAGAACTACGGCGGCCCTGTGACCGAACTCGAAATGTATCTAAACCGCGACACGCTTGAGCCAATCCCCGAAAGATCCGCCGGCGAGTACACCGACGACACCCGCCTCAAGAACATCCTTTGCTCCGCGATCATCGAGCACGGCGGCAGAATCACCGCGGAGGAGTTCGCAGAGGTCTGGCTCCGCGACATGGACCCGGACTTCTTCTACCTCTCCGAGAAGATTGCCTTCTACAAGCTCCATTTCAAGCGCACTATCGCCAGGGAGGGCGGTGCCGGCAACGTCCCCGCTTGCGACGCCGACATGATGATCTCGCCCGTCGGCTTGATAAACGCCTGCAACCCTCGACAGGCGGGCCTCGATGCGTTCGAGGTCGCCTCCGTCTTCCAAAGCGGCTACTCGGCCACCTCCGCCTGCGCCATCGCCGCCGCCGTCGCTCAGGCCATGGAGCCCGATTCAGACCTCGACGAGATAATCGACGCCGCGATCGCCAACACCGACAGACTCACCGCTCCCGCAATCCGGCGCTCCGTCGAACTCGCGCGGGCCGCTTCCGACTTCTCCGCCTTCAAGGAATCCTTCTACGACGAGCTTCTCATCATTCCCGTCGACGCGATCGAAGTCACCTCCGCCGTCTTCGGGATCATCGTCGCCGTCGGCGGCGATCTTCAGGACGGGATCATCCAGGCCGCGAACTTCGGACGCGACTGCGACACCATAGCCGGCATCGTCGGCAGCATTCTCGGCGCGATTCACGGCGCTTCCCCTCTCAGACAAAGCTGGATCGACGGCGTTAAGAAGGCAAACCCCGATCCCGACCTGGAGCAGATCGGCGACGGCATCTTTGCCGCACTGCGCAACGAAATTCGAAAGCAGACAGACTACGTCGAGAAGCTGCGTCGGCTTCTTTCGTGAACGCATAGCTCCCGAAAGGAAATTCCGATGAAAGTCCTCCTCACTTCCCTCGGCCACCTGGGCGGCACTATTGCCGAAATGTTGGCCGGAAAGCACAACGTGCGGGTACTCCGCCGAAGGCAGGAAGACGTTCCCTACGAGGTCTTCATCGGCGACGTCCGCGCGTACGACGATGTCCGCCGCGCCGCAGAGGAGGTGGACGCGATCATCCACACCGCCGCTCTCTGGGGAAAGCACCTCCGCACACACACCTACCGCGACTTCCACGACACCAACGTCACCGGCACCTTCAACGTCCTCGAAGCCGCCCGCGAGGAGGACATTCCCAAAGTCATCTTCTCCTCCAGCATCGTCGTCCACGGCCTCCTCGGGCGGAAGGCCGACGAGCGCCTTGCTGGGATGTCTCGCGCCATCGCGGCCGACGAGAACTTCCCTCGCAATCCCCTCGACGCATATGCCCTCTCGAAGGTCATCGGCGAGACCATGTGCGAGCACTACTCCAACCATTTTCCCATCAGCACCATTTGCCTTCGCTACGCCCATTTCCCCAATCGCGAGCGCGACGCCGAGTATGCCGCCGCTTTCCATCGCGGCCATCTCGTCGATGTCGACGACTGCGCCCGCGCCAACATCCTCGCACTCGAAAACGATTCGATAAAGCACACATGCTACCAGATCGCCTCCGAAGTCCCCTATACCGCCGAGGACTCCGAGGCCCTCATTTCCGACACCGAAAGCGTCCTCCGCAAGTACTTCAAGGACGAAATGGAATTCCTCGCCTCCAAGGGAGCAGTCATGGATACCAGCCCCATTCGCGTCTACTACAAAAGCGACAAGGCTGAACGAGAACTCGGCTTCAAACCCAAGTACGGCACCAAGACCCTCACCGCCGCCCTCAAACTCAAAGGAATCAAATAGCCCTCATCCCGATGACGTAATCTCTTCGAGGGAGACATTCAATGAAAGCCGCCGATGTCTTGAATCACTTCCGCGAGATCGGGATTTGGGTCAACTGGGAGAAGAACGTCGACAGTTTTCTCCACGGCGATCCGGAGGTCGAAGTCTGCGGAATCGCCGTAGCGTGGATCGCCTCAAACACTGCCCTCCAGCAAGCCGCGGCTAAGAAGCTCAATCTCTTTATCTCCCACGAGCCATGCTTCTACGGCCCGAGTGGAGTGCGGCCGGCGGCGCAGGAGGCGGCGCAGAAAAAGCGCGACTTCATGAACCGCCACGGCATCACCCTCCTCCGCTGCCACGACACCTGGGACCGCATGCCCGACGTCGGCATCCCCGACGCCTGGGGCGAGTTCCTCGGCTTCGAAACCGAACCGCGCCCCGTCGAGTCCTTCTACAAAACCTGCCTGATGGATGAAACCACCGTCGAGGGTGCCGCACGGCTCGTCCTAAAGAAGGTCGGACCTCTCGGCCAGGACTCCGTCATGATCCTCGGCGATCCGAAAAAAAGGGTCAGACGCATGGCCATCGGCACCGGAGCGATATCCAATCCGATCCCCATGAGCGAACTGAATCCCGACTGCATTCTCCTCGTCGACGACTCGCTCAACACCCCCGGCACCGGCCATTGGGCCATGGATCAGGGAATCCCGCTCCTCATCGTCAGCCATCCCGTCGCCGAGTACCCCGGCATGAAGGCCATGGCCCGCTACCTGCGGGAGAAATTCCCGGGGACTCCCGTCGAATACCTCGAGATCGGCTTCCCTCGCACCACCATTGTCGCCTGAGCCCTCGCGCCGTCGCCGTTCAGTAAAAGCACACTGGTCGCAGTCGGATGGAGGGTCTGCTCTCCACTGCGCAGGCTTGATCGCGCAACTTCAGACGCAGCTGCGTGGGCGAGGGGAGGGGGCTCACATCTCCCAAATGCCGCTTGAAACGCGGCCGCGCGCTCGGGACAATTATCGACACGCGTCCGCTCAAAGCGGCGTTGACAAAACTCTCGGGAGGGAGATGTGCTGAACAAGACTTCGGCGGCGCGAGCGGTGATCGCATTCGTTGCGATGCTCGCCGCGGCTCGGTGGATTGGCGCGGAAACAAAGGCGACCACTCAGGAGGAAAAGACGATGACCGTCGGGGCCTACTATTTTGGCGGCTGGGCGGGCCGCCACGAGTTGGCCGAAAATCCCGAAGAGCCGTGGGCCCGAAACGCCCCCACGCATCTCACCCGTAGAATGGTCGAAGAGTTTCCCGAACGCGAGCCCGTCTGGGGTTGGCGCGACGATTCGCTCGCGATCATGGAGCGACAGATCGACCTCGCCGCAGACCACGGCCTCGCCTTCTTCGCGTTCTGCTGGTACTGGCACGACGACGCGACGTCGATAAACGAAGAGGCAATCCGGCAAGACCCCAAGCACACTTCTCTGGAACTCTTCCTGAAGGCGAAGAACAACCATCGCATGAAGTTCTGCCTGCTGGCGGCCAATCATCAGGGGTTCGCGATCGAAGGGACCGAGC
>CAZBND010000037.1:15798-17230 GCA_964493415.1 uncultured Planctomycetota bacterium
GACGGCAGCTACCTCAAAGCCCTTCGCTCCGTCGTCACCCCAGTCACTCATCCATCCCAATCGGCCCGTTCCGCCGACTAGCCCTCCGCTCTTTTGGCCCGCTTCGAGCGGTCTTTAGGTCGCAGCCAAACGACGGGAGAGCGGCACATCTATAATCTACCGGCTTCGTAGGATTCACTATTGAGATCTACGGCTTGGACAGTTTTCTCAAGTTCCACTAGGACTCGCTGGTTCCCAGTTCCCTTGCTTTGACGCTGAAGAACTCGCGGCCGCCGACTGTTTCAGTCCCCAGGACTTGGTCGCGCGAGATGTCTTCGAGCAGCGACTGCGTTTCCTCAACGCTTCTGCCGACGGCTTTCGACAGCTCGCTCAGCGTGCAGGGACGGCGGAGCATCATCTCCACAAGTGCGATCTTCGCGTCGTCCTGGGCGGGTCGGCCGTCTTTCATCTCCGGCTCGACTATCACTTCGACGCGTTTCCCCGAGATGGCCGCAAGAGTCTGTGCCGCCCGGCTCAGTTCATTGGATGAGATCGGCTTTGCCCCTTTGTCGGTGGGCGGACGCGTGACCGTGTTAAGCTGCACTCGTTCAACGGCGAGCCCCTTCACGATCTCCCCAATGGCTCGGAGCGATTCTTCCGAATCGTTCATTCCTTCCACGAGCATCACCTCGAGCCACACGCGCCTCGAGAAGCTATCACAGAACTCTCTCAAGCCCTCGACCACGGAGTCGAACTCAAGGCTCGGGTGCGGCCTGTTGACGAGTCGAAACTCCTCCTCGCGCCCGGCATCCAGCGACGGAACAATGAGGTCCGCCTCCTTAAGCTCCCGTCTCACGTCGGCATCGAAAAGCAGCGTCGCATTCGTCAGCACCGCCACGGGAGCTGTCGCCGCCCTCTTCAGCTCCTCTATCACCCACCCGATGTCCGCGCTCAGCGTCGGCTCGCCCGACCCCGAAAGCGTCGCGAAATCCGTCTCCGGATTCCTGCGTTCGATCTCTGCCATCTCTCCCCTCAGTTCATCCGGCTCGACGAAACTCTCCCTCTGCACCGTCTTGCACAGGGTCCCCCCCAGTTGACAGTAGATGCAATCCAGGCTGCACGTCTTGTACGGCACAAGGTCGATCCCCAGCGACCTTCCCAGCCGTCTCGAAAACACCGGCCCGAAAATGTGGCTCCTCTTCATGCCGCAATCTCCTCCGCCGTTCGCATCAAGCGCACTCCACCTGCTTCTCTCCTCAATGGTATCACCGCCTTCCGCCGCTCACAACGCCCCCATCCGCCTGTCGGGCTCGTCCGGGCCGTTGACGCGCAAGATGGGGTCAACTAGAATCGTGTCATTAGTCACCGTACGAAAGGAATGCGCCCCATGCGTTACTCCAGTCCCCTTAACAACGCGAGCCTCACGGCTGAGTTCATCGGCCGCCCCGTTGCC
>CAZBND010000037.1:17330-25809 GCA_964493415.1 uncultured Planctomycetota bacterium
CAGATGAGCCGCTCCAGCTACATCTGGTGGCTCCAGGAATTCGCCTCCGCCAACATCGGCATGCCCTTCATCATGGCCTACAGCCGTCGCGGAACAAACAAGGGCTTCATCGGCTACGTCGATCAGGTCCGCGACACCCACATCCGCCACGACACCACCCATCATCACTCAGGTCCCGACGAGGAGACGATCCAGCTCATCTGGCTCACCCTCCAGCGCCCCAACGAAGGCCAGACCCTCACCACCGACTGTTACAAGGACACCGTCTTCCTCTCCCTCGAAGCGAGGGACCAATACCGCGTCCTCCAGGATTATGTCGGCGTGGTCGAAGCCGAGCGCCCCGCGTCACTTCCTTCTGTCCCCGACGCCTGCACCGAGCCGGTCTGGTGCTCCTGGTACGCGTTCCGCGCGCGCTACGGCCACGACGAGATCGTCGAAAACGCCCGCTTGGCCGCCGACCTCGGCTTCCGCAACGTCATCATGGACGCCAACGCCTCCGTCGACGGCGAGTGGCTCTACGGCGGCGCCGGCAAAACCGCCGCCGCCCTCCGCGAACTCGGGCTCCGCGCCGTTCTCTGGGTCGCCCCTTACGCCCTTCGCAGAAGCATGCCCGAATACGACAAGTTCAGTCACCTCGTCGCCGTCTTGCCCGACGGCAAGAGTTCCATCAGCGTCTGCCCCATGGCCGAAGGCGCTGCCGAATTCGTCTCCGAACGCGTTCGCTCCCTCATGAAAGACAACTCACTCGACGGCCTGAAGCTCGATTTCCTCGACCGCCCCGATCTGTGGAACTGCGCCGCCGACCACAAGCACATCTACCAGACCCTCGGCGAGGGGGCCGACGCCTGCATGGCCGCCATGCATCGCGCCATCACAAAGGTCAAGTCCGACGCCATAATCGAGTTCCGCCAGAACTACACCAACATCAACAATCGCAAGTACGGCAACTGCTTCCGCGGAAACGACGCGCCCTATGACTTCGATCAAATCCGCCGCGAGACGTTCCAAGTTTGGCCGTACGCCAAGGGCGTTCCCGTCCACGCCGATTACGCCTACTGGCACCCCTCCGAGCCGCTCTCGAACAAAGCCATCTTCATGGCGTGCGTCACCTATGGCTGCGTTCCCACCCTGAGCATGGACCTCCGCAACTTCACCGACGAGGAGAGCCGCCTCGTCAAAGCCTGGCTCGATTTCTACACCGGCGAAAAAGGCGCTCTGCTCCGCGGCAGCCTCATCCCCATGAGCCTCGACCCACACTTCTCCATCTCACGGATCGAGTCGAGCCGGAAAACCGTCTTCGGCCTCTTCTCCGGAATCGCTCCATCCCTTCTCGAACTCTCCAACGACCCGTCCGAGATCATCGTCATAAACGGCACCGACGCCCCCCACGTGTTCACGCGAATCTCGAACGTCCGCGGCGAATTCTCCTGCCTCATACTCGACCCCTTCCACCAGACCGTCGAGGAGTTCGCCGTAGACTCCGACGACGACCTCTGCCTGGACTTCCCGGTGCCTGTCGGCGGCTTAATCCGTCTCAACCGCGCCTGATCCGCCGCCGCTGAGAGGCCGATTTGGCCATCTATCACGGTTTGTGCTGGTTCTCCCTGCGCATCGGGGATATACTCTTTCGTCTGGCGCGGCGAACATGAACAGGGGGACACGAGGGACTGTCGCAATCCCGTTGCGCCCGCGCCCTCAGCAAGCCCGCTTATTACAGACGAAGGAGGTTAACGCCATGGCTTCCGTACGGGCAGATAAGATCAGAGTCGGCGTAGCAACCTTCACCGACCCTCGCGAGACCGCCGGCACGCGGGAACGCGAGAAATACAATAACTCGTGCCATCGCCGGCTCAAACGATTCCTTCGCGAAAGCGGATTCCAGCCCATCGACGCGATGAACGAGCTTCGACCCAACTGGTCCGCCGCTAAGGGCAACTTCGGCCTCGGACGCACCGACGAGGTCTTCCGCGCCGCCGATTTCCTCAATGCCAATCGCATCGACTGCCTCGTCATAGGTGCGTGGCACTGGACCGACTCCTTCCTCCCCGTCCGCCTTCAGATTCACACCGACGTTCCCGTGGCCCTTGTCTGTATGGACGACCCCACATGGGGCGGCACTGTTTTCGTCACCGCCGTCAGTGCGTCGATGAAAGAGACCGCCGCCAACTCCCACGCTCTCACCAATCGCCGCTTCAAAGAGGATTGGGACGGGCTGGCAAAGTGGGTGCGCGGCGTCGGTGCGCTACAGCAGATGCGCCGCGCCTCCGCTCTCCTCTGGGGCGGAACCTACAGCCTCAGAATGGAGCATCTACAGGACGACATCCCCCACCTCAAGTCCTTCCTCATCGGCGACATACTTCAGGAAGGACAGATGTTCCTCGCCCACAAGGCCGAGCAGATTCTCTCCTCGCAGCCCAAGCGCATCGACAAGATGCTCGACTGGCTTCGCTCCCACAAGACTACCATCACCTACGACGATAAGATGGCCACCACTGAGGCCGTTCGCAGGCAGATCGCCCTCTATCTTGGCGCTCGCGACCGTCTCGACGAGCTTAAAGAGGAAGAGCCCGTCCAGGGCGTTTCCATCAAGTGCCAGCATGAGCTCTCCGAACTCTGGGGCACCACTGCGTGCTCCCTGCCCGCGCTCTTGCCGTTCACTTCGGACGCCGAGCGAAAGCGACGCGACCTCCTCCCCACGGTCTGCGAGGGTGACATCAAAGGTCTTCTCACCGGCATGCTTCTAAACAAGATCCAGCCCGATGTCCCGCCCCTTTTCGGCGACGTCCGCTACATCGGCCCCGATTTCTGGATCATCTCCAACTGCGGCGCTTCTTCCATCTACTTCGCCGCTAACAGCCTCGACCCCGAAGAAGCTCTCCCTAAGGTCACCATCCAGGCGCAGTGCCAAGGCGCTTCCGGCGCTGCCTTCGGCTATTTCGGAAAGCCCTGCGTGCTTACCCTTGCCAGGCTTACTCGCGCCGCAGGAGAGTACTCCATGCAGCTTGGGCTGGGGCGTGTGGTCCAGTTCGACCGCGCCACGCTACAAACCCTCGGTTTCGGCAGCATGTGGCCCCTCCATAAGATCACGATGACATCCGACATGAAGCTCTTCTTCGACGTCGTCGGCGCAAACCATTTCTCCGCCACCGTCGGCGACGTTTCAGAGTCGGTCGAGGCCGCCTGCTTCGAGGCCGGCATCAGGCTCGTTCGCGTGGACGACAACGACAGCCTTCTCCAGGAGCGCAGCCTCATTGTGGAATAGGGGAGGGCGTCTTCCCTTGGGCGCTTCATTAGACCTTGGAGGTGAATTCATGCGTTGGTCGTTTCTCATCCTTGGAGTGTCCTTGTTCACCGCGTATGCGATCGCGTTCGCCGGAGGCTCAGAACCATCTCAGATCGAGCGTGTCGTCGCCCGTTGGGATTTCACGTCCGCTGAGGACGCTCTGGAGTGGGAGGCACAGCACAGCGTCGACCCTCTGGAGCTCAAGGACGGTGCGCTCATTGTCCGCGCCGTCGATTTCGACCCTTACTTCGCAAGCCCGTTCTTCGAGCTGGAGACCACCGACTTCCAGTACATCCGCCTCAAGCTCCGCGCCTCGCGCACAGGCCGCTCCGAGCTCTTCTACGCGCCGGCCGAATCGCAGGAGGAGGCGCGCTTCCACGGCGACTGGCGCATGCCCTTCACCATCTCGAAGGCTCACGAGTGGGACACCGTCCGAGTCTTACCATTCTGGAAGCCCGGCCACAAGGTGTTTCGCATCAGGTTCGATCCGCCCGACGGAAGCGCCTGGGAGATCGCCGAGATCGCCATAGTAGAACGCCTCGTCGAGTCTCTGCCTGTGCTGCCTGAGTACCGCTTCCAGACCCCCGCAGACGTCGCCGCCTGGTTTCCCTTCCAGGACATCTCCTCCATGACTCTACAGGACGGCAGCATGGTGGTTCGGCCCGACGGCAATGACCCCGCCATCATCAGCTCTCCGTGTTCCTTCGATGCGTCCGATAGGAACATCCTCTCGTTGCGCGCCAGGGTCTCTGGAGCCGACTTCGCCGAATTCTGGTACAACCCCGATCCCTACGGCGAGTTCAAAGCCGCTTCACGAATGTCCTTCTCCCTCATAGCCGACGGCGAGTTCCACAGCTATAACGTGCCTCTCTCGCAGGCGCGCGGATACGAAAATGAGATCGGGCGCATCGGGCTTTCCCTCCTCGATGCCGAGCCGAACGCCGAACTCGCCGTCCAGTTCCTGTCCGTCGGCTCCTCTCCCTCAGGCCCTCCCTCACCCGACATCGAGTCTTTCAGCATCGGGCGCACCGTCTCTTATCCCGCCGAAGATTCGGCGATTACCTGCGTCGTCTCTAATAATGGCGGCGAGACGGCCAGGAATGTCACCCTCGCCCTCGCCCTTCCCCAAGGAGCGACGCTGACCTCAGCCTCCGCGCACGAGTCCCTACCCTCCATCGAACCCATGAGAACGGCCACCGTTCGCTGGGCGGCTCGCTTCCCGAGGAGCGATTCCGCCGACCCGTTGACGGCTTCAGTTGAACTTACGTTCAACGGCCGGGAAATCTCAGCCGCAACCGCCGGCACCATCGTCAGTCGCCTTGTCTCTCCCGAAGAGATCAGGCCCGACCCGGGTTTCCAGTCAACCGACGGCAAGGACTGGGTCCTGCAGAACGGCAACCTGCGGCTTGTGTTCCCTCGCAACGCTTACGGTTACGGCGTTATCGAGCTTTGGGCCGGAGGGCCCGGCAAGTGGAAAAAGATGGGCGTCCTTCCGTCACTCGGAACCCTCACGTACCTCTCATCGGCCGGGGATGAGGTCTCACGCAGCATCTACGCCGACGAGTCGAGCTTGCGCTCCATCATCTCCTCCGAACACGGCCTTGGCGTCTCCGTCGGGTGGACCGATGCAGACGAGCGTCAGTGGCAGGCTCAATACAGCTTTTCCATCGAGCCCGGCAAGCAGCTTGCCGCGGCCCGCTGCGACCTTTCCGCCGACAGGCCGACCGAAATAGTTGCCTTTACATTCCCGGAATACCTCGGAGGAGACGGCTCCTTCGGCGAGTCCCGGGACATGGGTTTCTTCCCTGGGCTCGAGTACCTTCTCCCCGGCGAGCGCTCCTCCGGCACCGACTTCTGCGCCGCAGCAGTCGCCGACCGCACCGCCCCGCATCCTTACAAGATCACCATTCCCCTTATGGCCGTCGTGCGCGACGGCATGGCTACCGGAATCTTGTGGGACCCGCTTCAGAAATGGGATGGCGAGCATGCCGTCCCCGCCGCCAAGTTCGCCTCCCCCAATTTCATCACTCCGGGGGCCAACCACCTCATGGGCCTCTTTGCGCCGTCGCTCCCCGATTGGTTCAGCGGAAGCGAGCGCGGCTCCAAAGGCCCTTATCCCCTCCGCCCCGGCAATACGCTTTCCCTCTCCGCTTCGCTCTTCGCAATCGAGGCCGAAGACTTCGCCCCAATTTTCCACCTATGGATGCGCGCCGCCGGCAAAATCCCCGACGTCCCCCCGATCCCCCATGAGTGCAAGTGCTTTAAGCCCTTTTATGCCGCCGTCATGAAAGGCTATGCCGACGTAACCTGGGATGAGAAAGCTCGCGGATGGCACCGCGCTCTCGCAGACCCGTGGGGGCCCTCATACGACTCGGGCACCGCAATGCAGATGCGATGGGCGCTCGAAAACGACGTCCCCATGTCCGACGAGCTTAGGCAAAAGGTGGCGGACGTTCTTGCAGCCGCAACCGAAGGCCGGGAACCCGCTTCGGGAGCTTTTGCCTACTACGACGGCCCGCTCCAGGAACGCGTGCAGGCTTGGCTCACTCGCGGCGCGCCCCAGGCGGATAGGGTCAGGGCCGATGGCACCGTCCCCTTCGAGCCCGACAAGGAACACAGCATTCTTGGGAAGAGGGGAGATAGCTCCTCGGGCCATACCGCCAACACGCTTCAGCAGGTGTGGAATTACGCCCGCGTGTCCGCGAATCCCGAACTGATCAAAGTCGGGCTGCGCGGCCTTGCCTACCTCGACACCCAGATTCGCCCCGAAGGCGCGCAGGTCTGGGAGCTCCAGCTTCATGTCCCCGACGTCCTCGCCTCCGCCAGGATCATCCCCTGCTATCTCGCCGCCTACGAGTTGCTCGGCGACAAGCACTACCTTGACGAGGCGGTCAAGTGGGCCTACCGCGGACTTCCTTTCATCTATTTCTGGGAAGCGCCCGACCGCCCCATCATGCCCTACGGCAGCATTCCAGTCTTCGGCGCGACATGGTACACCGGCGGCTGGTTCGGCAGGATCGTTCAGTGGAATGGCCTGGAGTTCGCCGACGCTCTCGTGGACCTCGCCGAGCACGATGACTCCCTCGACTGGCGAAAGATCGCCGAGGGCATTACCATCTCCGCCATCCAGCAGACGCGCCCCCTGGATTACGACTCCTATCTTCTCAAGGACTACATCCCCGACTGCGGCCATATCGGCATGTACCCCGACGCCTACTCCGCCGTCACCGGGAACGATGCCTATCACTGGTGCCTCAGCGGAAAGCGGGTGCTCGACCTGACCCTCAAGCTGATCGGGCGCGATCCGGGAGCCAAGATGACTCTCGTCAAGGCCGAGGGCGACACCGACGGACTCCCGCGCGCATCGGACTTAACCGCCCACATTGCTCACATAGGCTCCGTCGCGTACGTGAAGGATGCACACTACGATTCCGCTTCTCTTCGCTTCTCCACCGAGATTCTCCCCAAAGGCGCGACTCACAGGCTGTACGTTCACACCATTCCCGAGCCGGCCAGTGTGATGTTCGACGGCGAAGAGCTTCGGCGCCTCGACGACATCGAGGCGGCCCCCGTCGGCTACTCGTGGGATGCCGGCATCCTCTTCCTAAAGCTTGTCCAGAAGCTGGAGAAGCACGAGATCGAAATAGTCTTCTGAAATGCAGAACGGCGTCACCCCAAGTCGAGAATCGGACTTCGCGGGGACAGGGCTCGCTCGCTACGGGACCGTCAGTGTCTCTCCCGATCGTAATGTCATGGCCGGAAGCACGCAGCGCTGGGTGTTCACCTATGTTGCCGGTCCTGAGGGGATGAAAGCTGGGGGCGAGTTGCGGATGCACGTCCCTTACGGCTTCAGCGCCCCCCGGATATACCCCGGCGGCTGGCCGCCCAAGGTCGATCACCCGAATCAGGGACCAGACCCGATTTCCACGGGTTACGTTGATGTTTGCATTCCCGGCAGGGCGGAACAGCCGGAAATGTTCCACGTGGAACATTTCTCACCCAAAGGCTGGAACAGCCCCTGGTATGCCAAGAGGACGGTTCGGTTCGTCCTCCGAGGTGACCCGCTTGGCCCCGGCGAGACGATCGAGATCGTTTTTGGCAGCCGCCGCTCCGGCAGTCCGGGAGCGACCGTGCCGGTTTTCTCCCAGCGAATCAGATTTCCTTTCACCTTCCTGCCCAAAGGCGGCGACGAAATTCGCCTTCCTTCGCCGCTGATCGAAATCGTTCCAGGGCCGCCCGAATTCGCGACCATCGCGTCGCCGTCAATCGCCGCTCCCGGCGAGCGAATTGCGGTCAAAGGCACGCTCCGCGATTCTTACGGCAATCCGACCAGAGACCGTGTGAAATTGACCCTTCGAATCGGCGATGCATCTTTTGGATTCGACTCGAAGGAAGCCCAGACGCGTTTTGGAATCGCCGCCCGCGCGCCGGCCGCAATCGGCCTGGTTCGGCCCGAAGTAGAATTCGATTCTCCTCTAATTGCGAACGCCCAAGGGAATCCGACGGTCGTCGAAACGTCGCCTGAGATGCGGCTTTTCTGGGGCGATCTTCACGGCCACACCGGCCTTGCTGACGGACTCGGAACTGTCCAAGAATATTTCACATACGCCCGCGACCTCGCTCATCTCGACTTCGCATCTCTCGGCGAGCACGACTTCGCTTTCATCGAGGATCGCTGGGAGGCGGCGAAAAAGGTGGCGAGCGATTTCAATGACCCCGGACGCTTCGTGACTCTCTACGGCTACGAGTGGTCGGGCGACCATCACGTCAACGTTTATTACAGGAACGAGTCTGGACAGCTCTTCTCGCATCTTCAGCCCGAGAGCGATACGGTGACGAAGCTGCTGAAGCTTCTTCCGAGGGAAGGTGCGATGGCGATCCCTCATCAGCATTTCGGAACGAACTGGAATGAGTTCGACGCGGAGCTGATCCGGCTCACCGAGATATACTCGGAGCACGGGAGTTCCGAGTTCAAGGGATGCGATCTATGTCTGCCGTCGTCGACCGTCAACGACGACGCATACGTTCAAGTCGCGCTGGGAATGGGTCACCGGATCGGCTTCATCGGCTCGAGCGACAGTCACTGCGGGCGGCCCGGCTACTCGTCGTGGATACGCAGCCGAAGGCAACATCAGAGCGGGCTTGCGGCGTGTTTCGCTCCCGATCTCGCTCGCGATTCGGTCTGGGACGCGCTGC
>CAZBND010000038.1:0-6583 GCA_964493415.1 uncultured Planctomycetota bacterium
ACGCCGGTGATTGCGGAGGCCGAAGTGGCGCCAACGGTCGTGTTGCTGCCGGTGGAGAACAACACGAGGTTCCCGGTCAACAAGGATATTTTCCTGAGTCTGATTAAGGCGCGACTGAACAGCGAAGCAAAGGGCAAGGTGAGGTTTCTAGCCAGGGAGGAAATGGAGGCGATAAAGCAAGAACGGGAGATGAAGCGTAGCGGCGAGTACGACTATGACCCGACGAAACAGGCGGCAAAGCTCCGCGGGGGGGATTATTTCCTGACGGGCAGGTTGGAGGGGATGAGCCACCGGGGAACGGCGGGCGCTTCCGATTATGTGCTGTACACCTTCAAGCTGATTGATGCGGAGACGAGTGAGGAGGTGTGGGAGGACTACGCCGAGATGAAGAAGGAAGGCCTGGATGACGTTGTTTACAGGTGATGCGGTGCGTGTGAGCGGGGTCATCGGCGTGCTCGCGCTGTTGCTGGTTGCGGGATGCGCCGGAAGCGGGTCTCAGCGGCTGAGCGACGAGGAGCTCGATGCTCTCGTTTCCGACAAGCCTGAGGAGCTCTGCGCTGATTACAGACGGCTCTACAAAGAAGGCCAGAGAAACGAGGTGCTGAATTACTGCAGGCTTGGGTCGCACGCCCTGAGACTGGGGATGTACGAAGAGGCCAAGCAGGCTTTTGACAGGGCCCTTGAGAGGATAGAGGTTGTGTACGCAGATAGCCCGCAAGCGAGGAAGGCCCGGAGGGTTTGGTACGAAGAGGGAAGCAAGATCTTCAAGGGGGACCCTTACGAACGGGCTATGGCATACTTCTACCGTGGCTTGCTGTACTACATGGACGGTGAGTTTGATAACGCTCGTGCGTGTTTCCGCAGCGCGCAGTTACAGGACGCGTTTGCTGAGGACGCCCAGCATCGCAGTGACTTCGCGATCATGGATTACATGGAGGCGCGGTGCAACATGCGTTTGGGGAGATCTGACATGGCCGAGGAGTCTCTCGAGCGAGCGGCGAATGCCTCCTTAGGCCGGGCCGGGATAGGCTTCCCTTCACTGCGTGCCGAAGATAACTTGCTTGTGGTCGTCGAGATTGGTACAGCTCCCGTTAAGTGGGGGGATGGTAAGCATCGTGAATATCTCAGGTACAAGCGCGGCGCGAGCAAGGACCACGCAGCCAGAGTCTTCCTCGCGAGCTCTGCCCTCCCCAGCCCCGTTAGATCGGCCGATCTCTACTACCAAGCGAGCACAAGAGGCGGGCGTGAGTTGGACTACATCCTTGGGAACCAGGCGAGATTCAAGGAGTCGACTGAGACCCTGGGAGAGGCGACGACGCAGATAGGGGCGGGGCTGGTCGCTTACGGCCTCAGCGAGGACGACGAAGACGTGACCAAGGCGGGGTTGGTAGTAGGCGCTGTCGGGATTGCCTCGCTCATTCTTTCCAGTCAGGCGAAGCCCGAGGCTGATACCAGGTACTGGGAATCACTGCCGGACTCTGTCTGGTTGGTTTCGGCAAGTGTAGCGCCGGGAACGCATGAATTGGAGGTGGTATACTTGGATTCGCAAGGCACCCCCCTGCCCCACCTACGGTGGCAAGGGTGGGTGGAGGTGCCGGGTCCTAATGACGTCGAAGCGTTGGCGCTCGTCAAACGATGAGGAGGTGGAGATGAGGTACTGCATAGCGCTGGTTTTGGCGGTTGCGACGGTTGCCGCTCTTGGCGGCTGTTCGAGGTATCGCGAGGGGCCACATCCTGCAGTGAGTGTCCCGGAAGTGGCGCTGGAGGAACGCGAAACCGCCGTGGTGTTGGATGACATATTGAGCAGGAAGGTAGCGATCGAAGCCCAGGGCAACCGTTGGACGGAGACGAGGCGGCTGCAGGTTTTCGCCAACATCCGAAATCGCACAGACTTCGTCCAAAATATAGACGTGCAGACTCTATTCAAGGACGAAGCCGGATTTCCCCTTCGCGATGAGACTGCATGGACCAGGATCATCCTGGATCCGAACGCGACGGCAAACTACACTGCGACCTCGCTGGATGACCGCGCGCGAAAATACACCATCCGGATTAGGGAGGGCCACTGATGCTCAAGACCGCGGGCAGACTTGGCGCAGCAGTCGGGACGGTTATTTTTGCCACGGTGGTCTTGGTCGGTGGCTGCGCACGAAGCCGCGAGGTGCCCTCTCGGTCCCCGATAGTCCCGCCACCGCCTCCAAAAGATTCGACTTCAACTGTGGAAGCGGCATCTCCGGGAGGTGTTCTGGAAACGGGTGGAACGCAGACGGGTCTTCACCACGCGGGGTAGCCGCAATCTCGTATCGCCTCCTGTTTGGCGGCGCAGTGAGGTCAGGGCAGCCCCAAGGTCTGAAAGACCGCACTGTGTCTGCGACCTTCTGCGGCCCTCTTGTCGACCTGGAAGACCAGGGGAAGAATGAGGACCTGTGGGCGGAGGCAACTGCTATCGTCACACGCCTGCGCGCGCAGTTGCAGCGTTGTCTTCAGCGGGCCCTCCCGCACTTTCCTGTCGAGCGTCAGCTGGACGACTATCCATATCGTGCCGTGATACACTGAGAGCGCGGCATCGCTGAAAGCAAACTTGCTGTCGGTCCCGCTTGGGTATCTTGCTTCGCGCAAAGACATCGCCGGGGAATCTTCGAGGCTGACGGATGTGGGGACTAGGTAGTCCTGGTGTGGAGTATTCGAGTTCACGTGCCACCCGTCGTCAATTCTGACTTTAATGGCCACGTGCAGACTCTCCCCAGGCGCTACCACGAGGTGAGAGGCGAATGCGTCGACAGTAACGGGTTTCTTTCGTATGTGAACGTCCGGCTCGGATACGACACTGGCGGGAGAGGGCTCTTGGGCGGAGGTGCGCTGCTTTTCAATAGGCGCTTCGTCCAATAGCATGCCCGCGGCATGGATGAGGCTTTCGGCCCCGCGAGGGGCCTTCCGGATGAAGCCGAGAAAAGCATCGAGAGTCGCTTCGGCCTCCACGAGGTATTTGCGGTCTCCGGTCAGACGTGCGAGACGCACCATGGCACGTGCAGCAACGCCGTTTCCCGAGGGGATGGCCTTGTCGAACGGGTCCTTGATGCGCATCAGGAGTCTGTCGTGATCATCGGACGTGAAGAAGAATCCTCCCGCACTCCTATCTCTGAAGTGAAGAAGCAACGTCTGCACCAGCTCTTTCACCGTGGCGACGTGCCGTTCATCCTCATCTGCTTCGTACAGATCGAGAAGGCCATCGGCGAGAAACGCGTAGTCTTCCAGGTACCCGTTGAGTCGCGACTCGCCGCCGCGATACGTCCTCAGCAGCTTGCCGTCTTCGTACAGATTTGCCAGGACGAACTCGGCGGCTTTCTCTGCCGCGCTCACATATCGAGGCTCGTTCAACAACCTGCCGCCATAAGCAAGACTTCCGATCATCAATCCTGTCCACGCTGTGATCACTTTGTCATCCAGATGGGGCCGGACGCGGTTGTTCCGCAGGCCCAGGAGGGTCTCGCGGCCCCGGGCCAGTCGGGCTTCGAGATTCGATAGGGGCATTCCCTCTGATCCGGCGAGCTCTCCGACGGGCACCTTCAGGTACAGCACGTTCGTGCCCGCCGTTTCGCCTGTCGTTTCGTCGCGGAAGTTGCCCCCCTCCTCCACCCCGTAAGCCCGGCAGAAGATCCCGCCCTCTTCCTCTCCAAGTGCCTCGATGATCTCGTCGCGGCTCCACACGTAGAACTTCCCTTCCGTTCCTTCGCTGTCAGCGTCGACGGCTGAATAGAATCCTCCCTTTTCATCAGTCATCACGCGCAGCACCCAGTCATACGTACCTCTCGCCGCTCGCAGGTATTCTTCGTTGCCCGTGATCAGATACCCGTCAACATAGGTCCGGGCGAGCTGGGCATTATCGTAGAGCATCTTCTCGAAGTGCGGCAAAAACCACCGGGCGTCAGTGGAGTAGCGATGGAAACCTCCTCCAATATGATCATGTATGCCTCCTCGTGCCATTGCGTCCAGAGTGGCCGCAATTATCCTCAGGACGGAGGGGTCTCCTCGTTTTCGATAGTCATAAATGAGCAGGCTGAGGCTGGTGTGAGGTGGGAACTTTGGCGCACCGACCAGCCCACCGTTTTGTTCGTCGAAGAGCTCGATCAGGGCTTCTACGGCCGAGTCAACTACGCTTCGGTCGAGCTTGTCCTCGGTCCCAATGTCTTCCTTGGCTAGGGCCTGCCGCAGCGCCGCGGCTAATCTATGAGCTTGGGCTTCCACTTCCCGGCGTCGGGTTTCCCAGACATCCGCAAGTTGACTGAGCATTGTCGTGAAGCCAGGCCGCCCGAAGTAGTCATCTTTCGGGAAGTAGGTTCCCGCATGCCAAGGCCTGCCGTCCGGCGTGAGCCAGACTGAATTGGGCCATCCGCCGCGGCCGGTGAGCAACTGCGTCGCCGTCATGTAAACCTCATCGAGGTCGGGCCGCTCTTCTCGATCCACCTTGATGGCTATGTAGTGCCGGTTCATTATTTTTGCTACGCCTCTGTCCTCAAACGACGCGCGCTCCATGACGTGGCACCAGTGGCACGTCGAGTAGCCTATCGAAAGAAACACGGGCTTGTCTTCTCTCTTAGCACGGGCGAGCGCCTCATCCCCCCATGGGTACCAGTCCACTGGGTTCCGCGCATGCTGAAGCAGGTAGGGGCTTTTCTCGTGTATTAGGCGATTGAATCCTTCACCGCCGTCTGCCGGGAGCCTGGAGATTTCCTCCTGCGGCGGGGGGCCGGGAGAGTCTTTTGCGTTAGCCGCAGCCGCTGAGGAGAGCAGCAGCGCGTAGACCCAAACTGACGTAATCAGTCCTGCCAGCCACAGGCACGACATGTCGGTCATCTGCTCCTCCGGCGGGAATCCCCTCTATCTATACCATATTCCATGACTTGAGCTATTCAAGGGGAAAACGTCGGGACGGCAGTAGCGAAAGGATGAAGCGGAAGCGGATAAGAATGCCGGAAAGCGTGGCTGAGGGGCCTACTCGGTTTCGAAGTCGACGAGGGAGAAGAGGTCGTACTTTCGCAGCTTCTGTCGTCCGGGGAGGAACGACAGTTCTATCAGGAAAGCGCAAGCGACAACTTCGCCGCCAAGCTCTTCCACAAGGCGGCATGCGGCTTCCATCGTTCCGCCGGTCGCCAGGAGGTCATCGACCATCAGCGCCTTCTGTCCCGGGCGGACCGCGTCGACGTGAATCTCGACTGCATCTTCCCCGTACTCCAATTCATAGGTGGCACGGCGCGTTTCGTAGGGAAGCTTCCCTGGCTTACGGATCGGGGCGAAGCCGACACCTAGCTTGTACGCTACTGCACCTCCGATTATCAGCCCGCGGGCTTCAATTGCACATACCACGTCGATCTGCCGGTTGGAGCAGTTCCTCGCGATCAGGTCCACCGTGCGCTTGAACGCCGAGGCGTCCAGAAGAACCGTGGTTATGTCACGGAAGACTATTCCCTCTTTCGGGAATCCGGGGATGCTTCGCACGAGCTGCTTGAGGGTTTCGTCGTTCAGGCACTCGTGGCGAGGACTGCTCATCGCTTGTCCTTTCCTGCGTGTCTTTCGCGCTTCTTTGTCTCCCCGGACAGCACGTCAGCGAGCTTCTCAATCGCGCGATTCTCGATTTGTCTTACTCTTTCCCGGCTCAATTTCAGCCTCTCCCCGATCTCTTTGAGCGTCATGGGCTCAGTGCCTTCGAGTCCGTAGCGCATCCTGAGCACGGCCAACTCGCGATCGTCGATCACGTGGAGCATCTCCCAAAGCTTTTCCTTGGACTCCTCGTCAAGAAGGTCGTCTTCGGGACGGCGCTGTTGCGTTGCCAGCTCGTCGAGAACCCAAACTCCGGTGTCGTCAACAGAGATCGCTCCGCCGGAAGCGGTGCCCAAAGCCCGCCGGATCACTCGGACCTTCTCTGGGGAGACGTCCAGCGCTTCAGCCACCTCCTCGATAGTAGGCTCGCGGCTAAGCTGGTCGGCGAGGTCGGCAGCCTTGGCCCTCCACTTCGTTATCATCTCAACCATGTAGGCCGGAATGCGAACCGTCTTTGCCTTGTTTATGAGGGCTCTTCTGATGGCCTGCTTGATCCACTGGGTCGCGTAAGTACTGAAGCGGAATCCCAACTCGGGCTTGAACATCTCGACCGCGCGTAAAAGCCCCAGGTTGCCTTCCGCGATGAGATCGGCGAGCGGCAAGCCACGACCGGAGTATTGCTTGGCTATGCTGACGACCAGGCGCAGGTTGGAGCGGATCATTTTTTCCCTACCCCTAGGGTCGCCCTGTGCTGCTTTCCGGGCATAGTCCAACTCCTCTCCCGGCGTGAGGCACGGGTACTTGTTTATCTCTCTGAAGTACTGCCTCAGGGAGTCTCCCTCAGCGTCTCTGCTGGATGAAGCACGCACCACGCTAGGAACCTTCTCTTTCTGCGTGAGGCCAGCCCTTCGTCCCTGGCCCAAGATGCTCAGGGAGAGGTGGTGGCTTCAGGATGCTCCTCTTCGGTGCTGTCGTCGTCCGAACGGGAGGTGCCGGCGGCCCCCTCAGCGCCTGCCGCCTCCAGGTCTTCGGATTCCTCCTCCTC
>CAZBND010000038.1:6683-22885 GCA_964493415.1 uncultured Planctomycetota bacterium
TCCTCCTCCTCGGGCGAGGCAGGCGTCTCTTGTTCTCGCGTCTCTTCGTCCTCGTTCCCGACACCCGCCGCCTCTCGCTCCTCCGCAATCCTCTCGATAGCTTCCGGGTCCACCCTTCTCATGCTGAGGCCGATCTTTCTTTCCTCCGTGTCAACCCGGATTATCTGCACGTAGACCTCTTGACCGACGGAGAGAACGTCCTCAGCATTCTCGACCTTGTCTTCCGAGATCTCCGATATGTGAAGGAGACCCTCAAGCCCATCCTCGATCTCAACGAATACTCCGAAGTTGGTTATCTTCGTGACCTGCCCCCGCACCACGTCGCCCACCTTGAAGCGCTCGGGGATCTCGCTTTCCCAAGGGTCGGGAAGTAGCTGCTTCAGCCCCAAAGCCACTCGTTTCCGCTCTGGGTCAACTGATAGGACGACTGCTTCCACCTTCTCACCTTTCTTGACGACTTCGGACGGTTTTGTTATCCGCTTGGTCCACGACATGTCCGATAGGTGCAAAAGGCCCTCGATCCCCTCCTCCAGCTCGATGAATGCTCCGTAGTTGGTGAGGTTTCTGACCCTTCCCTGCACCACCTTCTCCGGAGGATACTTCTTCTCAACCTCTTCCCAGGGATTAGCTTCTGTCTGTTTCATCCCCAGGGAAATCTCCTGCTTTTCCTTGTTTATGTCGAGCACGACCACTTCGACCGCATCGCCAATGGCGACGATGTCGGAAGGGTGAGCAATACGTTTGGTCCAGGACATCTCGGAGATATGAACGAGACCCTCGATGCCCTCCTCCAGCTTTACGAACGCACCGTAAGGCACTATGTTGACCACTTCGCCCTTGGCCCTGCTGCCCACCGGATATTTCTCCTCGACGTTTTCCCAGGGGCTGGGCGTCTTTTGCTTCAGTCCAAGTGCGATTCTTTCCCTTTCTTGATCCACGTTCAGAATGACGACCTCGATCTCCTGCTCGATGGCGACCATCTCTGAGGGGTGACTGATCCGCCCCCAGCTCATGTCCGTTATATGTAGGAGCCCGTCGATGCCACCCAGGTCGATAAATGCCCCGAAGTCGGCTATGTTCTTGACGACGCCCTTTCTCCGTTCACCCACTTGGATTTTCTCGAGCAGTTCCTTCTTCTGCGCCTCGCGCTTCTCCTCCAGCAGCTTTCTGCGAGAGACGACGATGTTGCGTCGGTGCTGGTCTATCTTTAATATCTTGCAGTCGATAGTAGCGCCGACGAACTCGCCGATGTCGGGCACCCGGCGTATGTTGACCTGCGATGCCGGCAAGAATACGGGCACGCCGATATCTACGAGCAACCCGCCTTTGATCTTGCGCATAACCTTGCCGCGGACAACGTCGTCTTCCTTGCAGTTTTCGATGATCCGTTCCCAGGACTTTATCCTGTCTGCCTTCCGCTTCGAAAGGACTATCAGACCGGCATCATCCTCCACCGCCTCCAGAAGGACCTCTACTTCGTCGCCGACATCCACGCTCCCGGGGTCATCGAACTCCGAGAGGAGGATTACGCCCTCCGACTTGTATCCCACATCGAGGATGACGCTATCGTCGAATACCCTTACCACCTTCCCTTTGAGAACAGTGCCTGCCTTGAAGTCCTTTATGGACTCCTCGTACACGGCACGCATCTCCTCCGGCGTGCCCTCCCCCATTGCCTTACGGACCTCTTCCTCGATATCCCGGTCCGTCATCTTGTACTCGGTAAACAGTTTACGATTCGTCATTTAGCTCCGGTTTCCTTCCGTGCCTCGGCCTTTAGGCACCAAGTGAGCACGATGTGCTCAACAACAGCCATGGTTTGGTTGTTACCTTGCGCGATCATTGCGCAGACGACACGGCGCGCATGGCGCGCCGAACATCCAGGATTATACTCCGAACTTGCTCGGAGATGAAACGATAATCTTCCCCCTTTTTGCCTCTGACAAAGACCGGCGGCCCATAGCCGACCCTTACGGGTCTGAATCGAAACAGCCTCCTTCCCCTTGGCCACGCCTCGAAAGCCCCGTCTATTGCTACGGGGACTATGGGGACGCTTGCTCTCGCAGCCAGCACGCACATCCCGCTGTGGAAGGGACCGACCGAGCCATCGCGCGTCCGCGTTCCTTCGGGGAACATGAGGGCGGCCTTCCCCTCGCGCAGCATCCGTATCGTGCCCTTTATTGCCGATTTGTCTGCAGTTCCTCGCTTCATTGGGACGGCCCCCAGCGACCCGATAAGCCATGTGAAGAACCTTCCACGGAAAAGGTCGCTCCTGGCAAGGGGGCTCACGTGCCGGGGCAACCCCAAGCTGGCGATGACGGGGTCAAGGAAGCTCTGGTGGTTCGCGACCAACAACACGCCTCCTCGCCGCGGCACTCTTTCTGGCCAGAATACGCGTATGTTGAACAGCATCACGAAAAGAATCTGTGCCCACATCTGCATGAATCTATACCATATCCGCTTCATCGCACCGCTCTCGGGTCTTTCTCAGGAGCACTTCGAGGACTTGTTCGATTGTGAGGTCTGACGTGTCTATGGTGATCGCGTCCCTTGCGGGCCGCAGAGGACTTGCCTCACGC
This sequence comes from uncultured Planctomycetota bacterium, assembly GCA_964493415.1. Lineage (GTDB taxonomy): Bacteria > Planctomycetota > DG-23 > CAZBND01 > CAZBND01 > CAZBND01. The sequence continues at coordinate 9,263 of CAZBND010000038.1, forward strand.
GTTGTGTCCCTATTGTCTCGATTCAATAATTCGGCCAGCACGGAGGCGTAATCAGCCTGTATCCGCATGCGGCTCCAATCTCGCAGTCGCCTCTCGGCGCGCACTTCAGGCGAGGCATGCAAAAAGAACTTCACTTCGGCCTCTGGGAAGACGACCGTGCCCATGTCCCTGCCTTCCGCCACGAGGTTTTTTGTGCGCCCCGCTTCTCTTTGAACGGCGACGACCTTCTTACGGACGAAGGGGAAACGAGAGATCGCGGATGCCGCTTCCGATATCTCCGGTGTCCGCACCAGTTCCGTGACGTCCTGTCCGTTTACCAGCACTCTGGGCTCGTCTCGTCGGTACTTCAGGGCAATCTGTGTTTGAGCCATCAGTTGCCGAGCCGCATTCTCGTCGTCGAGGCCGGTTCCAGTTTCCAAAGCCGCCCATCCGACGGCGCGGTATGTGAGGCCGCTATCGAGGTAGCGCCACCCCAGCCGCCTCGCAAGTTCTCGAGCAGCAGTGCTCTTACCCGCCGCCGACGGACCATCGATAGTGACGATCAATGCCTTGCCTTTCGGACGGCGCTCTGCGACAAGTCCCGGACCTTCGCGAGCCTTTCGAATCGCCGCACGTCGTCGCGGTTGATATGACCGGCCGACGGCCACAGCGCGGCGGCGGAGCCGCACGCCACGGCGCGCACAAGCCGGGCCGGTGGATCAAGTTGTTCCAGCATCGCGGATATGAACCCTGCAACGACCGCGTCGCCGCAGCCGACCGTCCCTCTCACATCTTGCGGCTCGACGTATGCCTTGCAGTGCCAGGCCCCTTCGTCGCATACGTAAACTGCGCCCTCTGCGCCGATGGACACCACTACGTTGCTCACATGATCCAGCAAAGCCACACACGCACCCGCGATGTCTTCCGGAGAATCGAAATCATCCGAAAGCAGGTCCGAGAGTTCCGTCAGATTGGGTTTGATGAGGGTCGGCTGCATCTTCAACGCGGCCTTCAGATAAGGGCCGCTCGTGTCGACAGCGACGCGTGCGCCTGTCCCCTTGGCCTCCTCAATCAGTTGCTCGTAGTCGCCGGCTTCCATCCCTGGTGGGGCTCCACCTGAGAACGCGACCCATGAGCCACTCGGGACCTCTTGACGGATCACCTCTATGAGCTGCCGTACGTGGTGTTTCTCAACTGCCAGCCCTTCATGGCGAATGTGCGTCTCGAGCCCCGACACCGGATCCAACAGCGTGATGTTGTTGCGCGTCGAGCCCGGCACCTCGACAAGTCGATGAGGTATTCCTTCTTGACTGAGCACTTCGTCATAGAAATCCAGCTCGGGCTTGCCGACGAATGCCAGGGCGCCCACGTAAGTACCCAGAGATTTGAGGCACCTTGCCAGGTTGATACCCTTCCCGGAGGCCTCGTGGGCGAGCACGCGTCCTGGGACAACTCCTCCCTGCGCGAACCCGGGCGCTTCGACGCTGGTGTCGACGGAGGCGCTCAAGGTCACCGTTACGGCCATCTGCGACTCAGGGAACAGTGTCAAGATATCCGCTCCAGGCGCTCTCTTGCGAACTTGGCGTAGTATGACTTAGGATACCGGCTGATCAGTTCTTTCAAAACGCGAACCGAGCGCTCTCTATCGCCCACATGGCGTTCAATTATGTCGGACATCCTGAACATCAACGATGAGCGATTGTCGTCTCCTTCGCACAATCTTATTCCTTGCTCCAGCTCCCGTAGCGCATCGTCGAAGCGTCCGATCTCCACCAGGACTTCAGCAAGCCTTCGTCGCGTTTCCGTATCCTTTGGATTCTCTTCGGATTCCTCCTTGTAGATTTCGGCGGCTTTTTGCAGGTCCTTCCTGTGCTTTGCGCTTTCCGCCGCCCACCACCTCTTCCGGACAGCAACCGCGTCCTCGGACATGAAGATGGCCCTCAGTCGGAAGATGCCCTTCATCGAGCAGTGAGCCAGAAACGCGGAGTACGCGAAGGTCATAAGCAGCATGAGCGCGAACGCCGCGAGCAGGCTGGGTGCAGCCATGAAGGAGGGTGCGGCAGCGCCGGCAACCCGCAGCGCGAGTGCGAACGCAATCAGCTCCCCAAGGGCCGCAGATACAAGTCCGGCCGGGACAAACCATCCAGCTTCACGAATCTCCTCACCTCTGAGCGCCCAATAGGACAAGATTGCTCCCGCAGTGAGAAAGAGGAAAAAAGCGACTCCGAGGACGCCAGCCATCGCCTTACCGGCTCCCTACCCGCCCTGTCTTGTTTCCCCCAACAGACGTAACAGCTCCTTTGCCCTTTCCGCCATCAGCGACCGGGGGAAATCGCACAGGTTCATTGAGAGGACCCGACTTGCCCTGTCTCGGCTCACCTTGCCGTCGAGGGCCAGTTCAGCGAGTTCAATTGCCGCGGGAAAGCTGTGCTCTTCTTCCTTGCTCTCCGCCACTCGTCCGAGTTGCAGCACGGCGTTCCTCATGTTCCCCATCTTCAGATAGAGCTTCGCCAGCCGTAGTCGCGTTTCCATGTCATCGGGTTTCTCTTGAACGGCAGAAAGAAGTAACTCCTCGGCCTTGATGAAATCCCCTTCCTTCTCCGCGATCTCGGCAGTGTCCGGGCCTGGCAGCCGGGCGGGACCCCGATCACCCATCAGCGCGTCTCGCCCTCTAAAGAGACAGGAGACGATCACATACGCGACGAAGGGGACGTTGGTTATCGCGGCGAACGCTGTCGCAACAAATAGGTTCACAGATATCCCTATATTGGCGAACGGGAAGTCTTCGTCCCCTACGGCCCCGAAGTGGGATACGATGGTGTAGTAGAGCACCCCGAACAACGCCAGCACTCCAAGCTGAAACCAGCCATTGTCCACTATGGGCACTCTGGACATCAACAACAGAATTGTCGCCATTCCGATGAGGCCCACGGTGACGATCAGAAAGACCAGCAGATGAAACATGAATCACCCCTGCTCGCTCACGCCAAGTCCAGCATCTTCGGGTCGCGCATTCTCTGCTTTGCCTCTGCGTATACGATGAGTCCCTTCAGGTACAGCGCCTTAATGGCCGAGTCCATCGTCTGCATCCCCTCCTTGGAATGTGTCTCCATCACGGTGTATATGTTGTGTGTCTTGGCTTCGCGGATCAGGTTTGCCACGGCGGGCGTGTTCCGCATGATTTCCACGGCGACGATCCTTCCGCTCTGGTCGGCTTTGGGAAGGAGGCGCTGGGAAACCACGGAAAGGAGGGAAAGCGCCAACTGCGACCTGACTTGCTGCTGCTGATGGGGCGGAAAGACGTCTATGATGCGATCTATGGATTGCACCGCATCGTTGGTGTGCAACGTGGCAATTACCAGGTGTCCCGTTTCGGCCGCGGTGAGGGCTGTGGCTGCCGTTTCCAAGTCGCGCATCTCCCCTACGAGGATCACGTCGGGGTCCTGGCGGAGAACGTGTTTCAGAGCGGATGCGAAACTGAGAGTATCGTCCCCCACCTCGCGCTGGTCCACCACGCTCTTATTGTTCACGTGGACGAACTCTATGGGATCTTCAACGGTGACTACATGGCAGCGCCGGGTGTTGTTGATTATGTTGATCATTGCGGCTTGAGTGGTGGTCTTCCCGTGACCCGTCGGTCCGCTCACTATCACCAGGCCTTGCTGGCTCAATGCGAACTCTTCGATGACGGGGGGCAGCACGAGCTCCTCGAGCGACGGAATGTCGGATGGGATCAACCTGAAGTTTGCAGCCACACAACCCCGCTGGATGTAGGCGTTCCCGCGAAATCGATACTTGTCCTGGAACGACAGCGAGAAGTCCAGTTCCTTTTGCGCCTCGAATTTTGCCTTCTGTAAATCCGTCAGCACGCTGTAGACGAGAGTCCGCGTGTCCGTGGGAGTTAAAGACGCGGCCTTGGTGACGCTCAGATTGCCGTTCAGCCTGACTACAGGAGGAGAGCTGGCTGTAATGAGTATGTCCGATGCACCACGCTCGACACCGAACCTCAACAGTTGCGTTATGTCCATCACTGCCCTCGGTATCGAAATGTGTGGTGTCTGAACTCTCCCCCGTCGCAGGTCAGGTATGACCCTTGGTTGGACCAATCGCCGAGGACATAGAGGTGGTGGGTGCTTCCGTTGAGGCGATACTCGGCGTGTCTGGTGGCATGCACGTGCCCGCAGACTACCACATCGATGCCCAACTTGAACTTGCTTTCGATCAGCTCGTCCATCATGAACATCTTGCTCTTCTTTTGTCCGATGGTCCGCCTGCTGTGGTGCCGGAGACCCTTGGCGAGAAACCCGCTGAGGCTATCGGGCAGCGCCCTGTAGAAGTCCATGACCGGCTTGGTCCTTATCAGAGATCGGAAGAGAGCGAAGGGGATGTCGCCGGTGCACAGAGAGTCTCCGTGGGTAAGAAAGACGTTCAAATCAGCTAATCTCACGATCACGGATTCACCGAGTAGCTCGACGCCGGCCTCCTTCTCGAATTCCGCGTCCAGCATGAAGTCCCGATTCCCCGGCAGAACGGATACTTTCACCCCCCGGTTGACCAGTGCCCTCATTGCCGCGGCGACCTCCACGCAAGCCTTCGACCGCATCTGCGATGGACCACTCCAGACGTCGAAGAGGTCCCCAAGCACATACAGCTCGCCGGCGTCCTCGCCGCAGCAACCCAGGAAATCCAAGAACCCCCGTCGCCGTTCCTCGTCCCGGCTGTTAAGATGGATATCCGAAACGAAGTATGTCTTACTCACTCTCTTCTCTCCGAGGTGTTAGTTTCTCAAGAATACGGACGACGTTGTTCACGACCCCTTTCGGCAGAGCTGCCAGGTCGATGCTAACGTCCGGCTCTGAAAATGTCCCCTCGACCTTGAAAGGAAGAACGCTTCTTTCAAGGCTGGCAAAGATTCTGAGGAGCTCTTCCACTAAGCCGCCGAGCAGAGGAAGCGGGATTTCCTTGCTCGTCGGACGCAATGCCAACGTCAGGTCCAACGTCCTATCATAACCCACCGACCCAGCCCCGTCGATGGAAAGCACCGCGCTCGTGAATTCCATTGTCTTGATCTCTATCTTATCGGTCTCCAGGACGTATTCAATCAAGCCGTCGCTAAACGTTGTCAGCTCGTCGAGCTTTAACGGGAGAATCTTCAATAGCGCGGTAAACAGTGGAAGTTCCCAGAGATAACCTTCGGTTACTACCGCCTTGCCCTCACCTGAGACTGAGCTGCCATCCAAGCTCGCTGAGATCTCTGCGTCGATATCAACCAACCCCTCCGTGCGGTCCATGGAGGGGCCTTTATCTCTCACTATGCTCTGCAAGTCCACCGATGAGGCTCGCAGATTGGCATCCACTTGACCCCGCGTGTGGTCGATCTCAACGTCGCCTGTGATCTTCCCGTTGTAGGCTTCTGCCTCGATCTCCCTAAGCGAAACTCTCTCCTTAGACCAATCCACGGCAACGTCCGCATTCGACAGATGCCAGCCGTTGACTTGGGCGCTTCGCAGGTTGGCCCGGCCCGATATGGCCAGCAGCGCGTCGGATACGTCTCCCGCAACGAACACGTTCCCTGCGATGCCTGTCATGGTAACGCCTGCCGAAGCTGAGACATCCTCCAGTTGTGCTGACAGGTCGAGCTGCTCCAGCGAGAGTTCTCCGCGAACTGATCCGCCGAGGGACACGGTGCCCGATTGCAGATAGTCGGCTGCAATTCGGGCGTAACGTGGGGGCAGAGCGCGGCGCAGATCGTCCCCGGCGGTGAACTGCCCGGTCTGAAAAGCGCAACGCCATTGCCATTCCCCATCTTCCTCCCAGGCTCTTCCCCTCGCATCAATCGCGATCTCGGCCACGTTTCCCTGCAATTGCTCTACACTAACCATCCCTTCCTCGTAGGTGACGGCTCCCTCCAACCCGTTTAGGTCAACGGCGAAAGGCGACAGAGCGCAGTCGTGCAGGTTGGCACGCAGCTTCGCCTCTCTCGGCGGCCCACTGCCCTCCCCCGCGATTTGCAGCGTTGCGTCGATCTGACCCGATGGTGACAAGGTATCCCACCAGCTCTTCGTATTCTGCGGGAGCGCCGCGCGAAGCTTATGGTCCAAAGCTATACGCCGGATCTCTGCTTTGAGATCGTAGGACGGCGTCTCTCTAAGTCCCTCAATTTTTCCCTCCACGGACAGGGACGTCGGAGCGACACTCTCGAACTGGCCCTCCGCAGACTTTTTGGTGAGCATCAGCTTGCCCGGCGCGTAGTGTGCTTCTGAATGGAGCCCGTCAAACCTGTACGGGAAAACATCGAGGCTCACTGATACCTGCGACAGATCCAGCGTGCAACTGACGTCGGGTTTTTGTGAACCGGCGGGCAGATTGAATCTGAGGTCGCCCGAGATTCGGCCCTCTGGGCTCAACATGGCCCAGGCTCTGTCGCCAGCGCCGCCCACGGCTCGTTTCAGTGTCCGATCGATCGGAACGTTCCGCGCGACGATGTCGACTTGAAGAGTGGAGTCCTCGCCTTCCCTCTTCGCTGTCGCGCTCGCCGCTATTTGACTTTCGGCGTCGTCTGCCACCGTTCCAATGATGTCCTTGGCTTGGAAAAGCCCGTTGGAAAAATCTACCGTCCCCTGTAGGTTGTCCACGGGGAGGGGAAACTTGCTGTAACATATAGCCGCGTCCCGAAACGCGGCCATGCAATTGTATGCCGGCACGGCCCCTAGGGTACCTTTCAGCTGGACGGAGGAGTTAACAATCGTGCCGCCCTGGAGCTTGAGCTGATCCCACACGCGTTGAGACTCTTCCGGCAGTGCATTTCTGAGCCTTTGGTCAATCAGCGCGCCCTTTGCCGATATGAACGTGCTGTACGCCGGCGATTCTGCGCCGCTCCACGAAACGTCGCCTGAGATGACAACGTCGCCCGGATTTGCGTTGCCATGAAGCTGCTCGAAGGTGACGGTTTCAAGATTCGCTCGAACGGTTCCCCGCAGATCGGAGACGTCATATGGGAACGGTTGGTAGTTCACGGAGCACCCGTCGAGCTCCGCCTTCGCGGAGAAATCTGGAAAGCCTTGCTCTGATGGGCCGAGGGTCAATGAGAAGCTTGCACCGGCGCGCCCCCGAGGTGAAAACTTGTCCCAAACACCTCGGGCCTCCGCGGGCAACCATCTCGCGACATCGGCAAGGTCAACCTTGGAATTGCAGTCGATCACGGTCCTCGATTCCTCCAGGTTAACGTCTATCATGGCGCGCACTTCACCAAGCATCCTCTCGACGCATTCCGCTTCGAAATCGTACGTATCATCTTTGGATGAGGGCTTGACCGGCTTGAGTTGGATGTCCTTGAGTCTCGCGCGGAGGATTCCTGCTTTGAAACCTCGCGCCACAATCTCCATTACCCCTCCGGAGATCACGAAGTCAATCAGCTCGCCGGGAGCACCGGCCTTCATGGTCTGTGCCCACCGGCGCTGCGCCGGGCTGAAATTCCAGGTGCCATCTTCGGCTCGCTCTAGGAACACTCTCGGCTCGTGCATGGACACTCTTGTTATCCCCAATCTGCGCCTTGGAGCTTCCCTGAATCCGAAAGTGCAGTCGACCCTTCTTGCCGACGCAAGCACTGAGATTCCCCCCTCCCCTCTTGCGACAAGGTAGGCGTTCACTAAGGAGACAGAGAGCGGGAAATCATAACTCGCGCCTTCCACAAGGAGTTCCAGGCCGGTACGCTCTTCGATAGCACTCGCTGCAATCCCTTTCAGCCTCTCGGGAGCGAGTGCGGTACGGCCAAAAAGAACCATAGCCAGAACCAGGAGAAGGAGGGCCTCGAGGGCGATCCTGACCCTAATGAGCCTCACTGGCCCTTTTGTAAGCATGTGCCTGCCCCGGTGTTGCCGAATCTGTTCTTCATCAGAACCCAAACGGTTCTCAGCCCGTCCTTCCATGTGATTTTCTTCCCATGAGCCCTATCTCGCGGCTTGTAGGAAATCGGGACTTCCCTGATGGGGTGCTTTCCCAGCAGCACCTTGGCGGTGACCTCGGCGCAGAAGCCGAAGCCACGCTCTCGCAGGGCGAACGATTGCAGCAACTCGCGTTTGAACGCTTTGTAGCAGGTCGGCTCGTCCGTCAGCGAACTCCCGTACAGCGCGTTGGTGACGAGCGTGACCAGCCTGCCGCCGAGGTAAAAAGCCAACGAGGAGTGAGGAGCGTTACCCAGTACCCTAGAGCCATACACTACCTCGGCTTCCCCGATGAGAATGGGTCTCACGATGTCCAGGTAATCTGCGGGGTCGTATTCGAGGTCCGCATCCTGAATGATTACGGCCCTGCCCTTGGCCAAGGCTATACCGGTGCGCACAGCCGCACCCTTGCCTCTGTTCTTCTCGTGCCGAATTAGACGCAGCCGCGTTATCTCGTTCTGCAGTCTCTCCACAATCGCTGCGGTGGCGTCGTTCGAACCGTCGTCGACTACTATGATCTCCTTGCGCAACGGAGCGTTCCAGACTCGCCGGAGTATTTCTTCTATCGTCGCCGCTTCGTTGTATGCCGGTACAATGACCGAAAGGTCAGGTTCCATTGCACTCCCGCGTGTTGAGCTTCCGGCGGATTGCCTCGAAAGTAACATGGATGCCGAAGCCCGAAAAGACCAGTACCAGCGGCATCACCGGGACCCGGTATCGCACCGACCCCACGAAGACCATGTGAAGCAATGTATAGTACGCAATCGGGGCCAGTAGAAGTCCTATTGCCAGGCGTCGACGGACGGCCGCCACCAGGCCGACGGCGAAAAGAAACATTGCGGGAACATATGATGCAAGCATAACGGCGGAGACGAGAACCGTCCTCTGGCTTGGGTCGTTCGGAACAGGGCTCCAGAATCGCTTGAGTTTCACTGCCGCCAACCACAGAGTTCTGGCGGGATGCGACGCCATGGACTCTCCCGCCGCGCGCAGCAGATGCGCGTTGCGTTCGTACTCCGTCATCGAATGTATCGCTTCGGGCCAGCGCGTCTTGTCCATCGCCGGCCCTCCGGTTGCATCGGGGGAATTCGCCTCGTACAGCGATGCGCCGGTTTGCAGCGTCGTGAAGACCAGTTGCCCCGTTTGAACATAGTTTCGCACGATCCACGGGGACATTGCAACAAGGCAGGTTCCCATAGCGACCCCCCACATGCCCAGTGCCCTTGGCCTTCGCCCTCCCCGCATTATGAAAAGGGGTAACAGGAAAGGGAGGAAAAGGAAGTGAGACGGCCTTACCAGGCACGCTGCTCCGCTCAACGCCCCTGCGGTCACCGCGTCAGTAAAGCGAAGGCGCGGCCGAAGGCGAACTACGAAAAGCATGGAAGTCACAAAGAGGAACGTGAACACCGTTTCGCTGAGAAGAGTACCGGCCATGTACCAGAATATGGGGTAGGCGGCCGACAAAGCGGCCGCAGAAAGGGACTCTTTCTCTCCGAACTTTTCCCTGGCCAGTGCATATACCGCAAGGCACGTCGCGGTTCCTGCCAGTACCTGCACAAGCAAGACGAACCACCAGCCGCCCAGCTTAAGGGATGCGGCCAACAGGACGGGATAGCCAGGGGCTCGCAGAAGTATCCTGTCCCCGAAGCTGAAGCCTTTTCCCTCCAGCAGGTTTCCGGCCACCTCGAGGTCCGTGACGCTGTCCGGGTATGTAACCCGGAAGCGCAAGCAGAAACCAGCCCTCGCCACGAATGCAGCCAGGAGTATGATCAACAACCATTTCCGGGTGTGCGCGTTCCGCAGGGCGACTGCTCCTCGACTCTAATTCGCCCGCAGCTTCTTCTCCTCGGCTGCCGGTCTTCGGACATAGACGGGAACCAACGTGTGAACGTCATCCGCGCCGCGTTCGGTAAACAGTCTGACTCCCAACTCGGCTACGGCGGATGCTCGTGGCCGCCATAGTTCTTGAGGCGCTAATCGAAGGCCTCTTGTGCGGAAGAATTCTCCGTATTCCGCTAGCGCATCGCCCACCAGCACCGCTTCTTGCGGTATGGACTCCGCTGCTTCCTCCGGGCTCGCGACTCGCACTTGCGATGCTGCTGCCCACGCTTCCTCCCTCCTGAACAACCGCATGTAGATCTCGCCCCGTTTCGCGTCGATGACCGTGCACGCGAACCGAGCATCCCTGGCGATGTTCCGCACCAGAGTGTCCATGGTGGGAACGCCGACGACCTGTTTCCCTGATGAATAGGCGAGCGCGCGGGCTGTCACGACGCCCACGCGCAGACCCGTGTACGACCCGGGTCCCGTGGCTACGGAGTAGAGATCGACATCCTTGGTGCGAAGACCATGAGAATCCAACAGCGCAGCTAGAGCAGGTACCAGGTCACGCGCGTGCTGGAGTCCTTCGCCGAAAAGCCTTTCCTCCGCCGGCCTTCCGCTCTTCAGCAAGGCGATGCTGCCGATGAGCCCCGAAGTCTCTATGGCGATGACGTTCAAAGGTCTGTCACGAGAGCTTCTCAAGAGCTTTGACGCCTATGTCCCTGCGGAAATGGGCACCCTCGAACTGGATCACGCCCACAGCCTCGTAGGCTCGGCGTATCGCCGACTTGATGTCTGAGCCCAGCGCAGTGACCCCCAGAACTCGCCCTCCATTGGTAACCACTTTCCCATTACGGGTCGCCGTTCCCGCGTGGAAGACCGTTACGTCTTCCATCCTTGACGCTTTCTCCAATCCCGTAATCTCCTTGCCTTTCTGGTAACTTCCCGGGTACCCTCCCGACGCCATAACCACGCATACCGCGGCGTTTTCGTCCCAGTCCAACGCCGATTCCTCGAGCTTCCCTTTCGCCACTGCCAACAGCACAGGTACCAGGTCCCCCTTCATCCGCACCAGCAGCGGCTGCGCCTCAGGGTCGCCGAACCTCACGTTGTACTCCAGCACCTGCGGTCCGACCTTCGTGACCATAAGACCCGCGTAGAGAACGCCTTTGAAGGGCTTGCGCTCAACCCTCATGGCGTGGATCGTGGGTATGAGAATCTCCTGCTCGATCCTAACGGCGAGGTCATCACTGACCACCGGCGCGGGTGAGTAGGCCCCCATCCCCCCCGTGTTCGGCCCCTTGTCACCGTCGTAGGCAGCCTTGTGATCCTGAGACGTTGGCAGCGGCAGCACACTCCTTCCGTCGGTCAACGCCAGAATTGACACTTCCTCACCCACGAGGCATTCCTCCACGACGACGCGCTTACCGGCATCGCCGAACTCCCTGTGAACCATCATTCTATCGATGGCATCTGCCGCTTCATCCACGGTCTCGCACACGACGACTCCCTTCCCCTTGGCAAGCCCGTCGGCTTTCACCACCAGCGGGGCTCCGATCTCCGCCGCATACCCCTTTGCGCGCACTGCGTCGACAAAGACTCTGAATTCAGCGGATGGTATGCCATGCTTTCGCATCAGCCTCTTGGCGAACACCTTGCTCGATTCGAGCTCGGCTGCGGCCTTCGTTGGACCGCATACTCTGACGCCCGCACCTTCAAAGAGGTCTGTCAGCCCTGCTGAGAGGCACTCTTCGGTACCCGGCACTGTAAGGCCGATGCCCTGCGCCTTCGCAAACCGCAGAAGCCTGTCCACGTCAGTCGCAGCGATTTCGACGCACTCACCAACCTGAGCGATACCGGCGTTCCCGGGAGCGCAGTAGACCTTATCAACGAGAGGAGACTGCGCTATCTTCCACGCCAAAGCGTGCTCTCGCCCGCCGCTTCCTACGATTAGAACCTTCATCTCTTCCTTCCGAGAACTGCTGGGCCCCTTCCCGGAAAACAGTTACATCTATCGTTTCCCATATCTCGCCGCGATGAACGTATTGCCGGGCGAAGGGGCCGGCCCTCCGAGTTCCTCAAACTTGCCGGGCAACTGTTGTTTCATGACCGCTTCTATACGCTCGCGATGAAGGCGCACTGCCTGCGGGTTCTCACTCGAAACGTCCTTCAGTTCTGCGGGATCCGTGGGAAGATGATAAAGCCGTTGCCACCGCTCACGCGGATCGCCCACCGGCACCACGTAACACCATTCATCATCTCGCACTGAAGCGAACCCGACGCCGCTGCCTCCATGCTTCGTGATGCTCCAGCCCGCCCACGCGCACACGATGTGGTCTCTGATATTGCTTCTCTCACCCGTGACCAAAGCCCACGTGTTCTGTCCCTCGGCGCTGAAAGGGACGCCGAGAAGGGCTAACGCCGTTGGAGCCACGTCGTGGCTTTGTACGTACGCTGTTACCTTCTGACCCTTTGGACCATCAGGATGCCTAAGATACCAGACAAACCGCGTGTTGTACGGCCTCATGTCTCCTCTGCCCTTACCAAATCTCCCATCTTCCATCAGTTGCGTCCCGTGGTCCGAAAGAACCATGACAATTGTATTGTCCCAAAGCGCCAGCTTCGTCATCGCCGCAAACAGCTTTCCCACCCACGCGTCGACGAGCGTCACCTCGCCGAAGTAAAGCGCCTTCGTCCGTTCGACCCGTTCCTCCGACGTCTGTCCGCCCGCAGGCCCCCCGGGGAACGAGAAATCGGCGTCGCTAAAGTCTGAGCAGTACCGTTCAGCGTACTTCCGTGGCGGATCCCACGGCTCGTGAGGGTCAAATGCATCGACCCACAAAAAGAACGGCTCGTTGGACGCATTGTCCTCCAGCCATCTAGCGGCGGACGTGAAAACCTTCGCGCAGAGGTAATCTTCCTCCGACCTTCGGTCCCGGTTGTTCGCCAGATACTGGATCATGTATGCGTACTTGGTTGGGTCATCCGGTATGCAACCGTATTTCTTCAAGTCTTCTCCGACGGCGTCGGGATTCGCCACACGGTAGTTATCTGTCTCCTGCCCCCTGATGAAATCGTAGCTACAGAAGCCCCGCGTGTAATTCATCGTGGGCTTGAACATGTGGTAAGTGTCCGAGATTAACCCCGTTGCGTATCCGCGGGATAGGAGCACCTCCGCCATCGTGTCTTGGTGCGGCGGTATCTTGTGCCAACCCGGGGCATGATGCCAGTGACCGCGGCGGTCGAAATTGTAACTGAACGGAAACGACCGCATCCCCGTGAAGAACGCTCGTCGCATCTGGAGCGTCGGCTGGCACTCTCCGAAAGCCTTCTCGAAGCAGACGCTCTCGACAGCGAATCTGTCCAGGTTCGGCGTCTCGACGAAAGAGAGCGGCTGACCCATTCCGATTATGTCAGCCCTAAAGGTATCGAGACAGATGCACAAGAGGTTCATCGAGACTCCCTTCTTTTCTCCTCAGTACGAGCAGGTTGCGCCAAGTATAGCCAACCCCACCCCCCTGATCAAGGACGCCCGGGCTTGTATCACGCGCACGGCTGAGTCGTGAGTGCCAACATGTTCACATCCGTTGGGGCGGCGTCACAGAAGCGACATCCGGCTCGATGCTCCCTGCGGAAGGAAGCCCTTCGGGAGCACACATTCTCTCCCAGACGGGTACTGCTGTCCCTGGGAGTGCTTATTTCCTTTTTGCACACCAGGGCTCTGTGATTTCGCGTATCGTGTCCACCATTAGCTTGACTTCTCGGGGCGTAGCGAGGATAATGACCTGTAGCACTGATCGCGGGGTGGAGCAGTCAGGTAGCTCACCGGGCTCATAACCCGGAGGTCGCAGGTTCAAATCCTGCCCCCGCTACCCTCCAA
>CAZBND010000039.1:0-22594 GCA_964493415.1 uncultured Planctomycetota bacterium
CGGGGCTTTCGTCCATTTCCACTCGGACGGGAACATCACGAAGATCATTCCCGATCTCATAGAGCTGGGCGTCAACGTTCTCAACCCCCAGTTGCCGGTGATGGACCTGAATTGGCTCAGCAAAGAGCTGAAAGGGGAGGTGGCGGTCCGCGGAGGGCTGGACAGGCAGAAGGTCTTGCCTTTCGGGACGCCGGAGGAGGTGCGTGGGCATGTGCGCGAGGTGTTCAATGCATTCGGGGACAAGAGAGGGGGATGGATAGGGGACGGGGAGCTAAACGCCGACGTGCCGTTGGAGAACGCTAGGGCCATGTTCGAGGCGATCCGAGGGCTCATGTGAAGGGCGGCGCAGATGCCCGACAGCAGCAGAGCGAGGGGGTCTCTTGTTGCTTGAAAGGACGTGGACGCGCGTGCTATCCTGTAGTAATGCACCTTGTGGATTGTTTGATGCGCTAACCTCCGATGGCGCGGGAAGGGGGAGGGCAAGCCTTGGCATCCGCCGAGCAAAAGCGTAAGCGCAAAGCGCCCTCGCCGCGCGCTGGTGAGACCGCCGACCTGGAGACCCTCAAGCGCCAGGCGGCCGAGCTTTCCGCCCTGCAGACCGTGACCCTGACGACGGCTTCTTCGCTGGACCCGGGGGAGGTGCTGGACGCTGCGCTGGATGTCCTGATGGACGTGACGAAGGCTGATGCGGGAGTGGCTTTCGAGTGGGACTCCCTTGGGCAGGAATTTCGCGCGTCGAGGTCTCGAAATCTCCCGAACGAAATCCTGTTCGAGATGCGAAGCTTCGCCCTGGGGAAAGGCGTATGCGGCAAAGCGGCCGAAGAATCCAAGCCGGCCGTCATAGACGACCTGGCTCTGGCCGCCGGCAACATATTTCCCAGATGCGTCGAGGCGGGCCACCGGTCCGTCGGCGTGGTGCCCCTCACGGCCGGTGGGAGGGCATTGGGGGTGATAAGGCTGATAAGCAAGGTCCCGGGACGGTTCTCAGAGAAGTCTCTGGATTTCTTCGGAACGGTGGGGAACGCCGTGGGGCTGGCGCTGGCGAACGCAAACCGGTTCAAGGAGACGGACGAGCAGCTTTTGCGAAGGACAAGGCAGCTTGAGGAGCTTGCGAGGATATCGAGGCAGCCCCTCTCGTCGCTGGAGCCGGACGAAGTGTACGACAGCATTGTCCGGGCCGCCGCGCGTCTGGCGGGGGCGGAGAAGTCAGCGCTTCTGCTGGCCGATCAGAGGGGTGCGACGCTGCGCGGGGTGGTGGGATACGGCTTTGAGGCTGCGGAGGCGGAGAGCCTTATCTGCAACCATGCGAGTGTGGCCGCGGAGCGAATTCTTGCCGAAGGAAAGCCGTTGAACTGCACCCACTTGCGTATCAAAGGGAAGAGAACCCGAGATCTCGAAGTGGAGCTTGGAATACGAACGATAGCCTGCTTCCCGCTGTTCGAAGGGACAAAGGTCCTTGGCGCGCTGGTGATCGCGAACACCCCGCAAGAGCTGTCCGACGACGAAGTGAAGGTGCTTTCGGAATTCGCCGGCCAGTCGGTCCAGGCGATAAGAAACACGTTGCTGTACGGTCGCGAGCGGGAGCGGGCGCGGGAGATGGCGGCGGCGCGCGAGATCGCGCTTGCAGGAAGCGCAATGGTCAATCCCCAGTACATGTTCCAGGCGGTCTGCAAGGCCGTCCGGAAGTGGCTCCAGTACGAGGTCGTATGGCTGGGAGTGCTGGAGAAGGATTCGGGAAGAATTCGCGCCGCGGCGCATGCAGGCGCGGAGGAGGTGCTCGCTTCCGACCTGCACTTGAGGACAGACCAGAGCATAGTGTCGGAGGCGGTGTGGACAAGATCGACCGTCTGTGTGGAAGACTGCCGCAGAGAGAAGCGATGCTGGGCGCTGCGCGGCAAGGAATGCGCCGTGGGCTCGGCAATAGCCGTCCCGATAGAGTACGATGGCGAGGTTCGAGGGGTGATATATGCGGGACGCGACAGATTGGGGGCTTTCGGAGAGAACGACGTAAGCGCGCTGGAGCTGGCCGCGTCGGAGACCGCCACAGTGCTCAGGAACTCCGACCTTTACTCCGAGACGCTGGACCTGTACAGCAGGCTCGCATACATTCACAACTTGTCTCGCGAGATCAGCGCGAGCCTTGATCTGAACAAGGTCTTGCAGGTGGCGTGCAAGAACGCCGTGGAAGCGCTGGGAATGAAGATGGCGTGGGTCGGGTTGATTTCCGGCGAATCGTATCGGGTTGAGCCGGTGACCCACTACGGGGCGGAGGAAGGCTACCTTGAGGGGATAAACGTCACGTACGACGAGAGCCCTACCGGCCGCGGCCCCACGGGGACCGCGATCAGGACAATGAAGCCCGTGATTGCCGAGGACCTGGCCACATCCCCGGCGTTTTCGCCGTGGCGGGTTGCGGCAGCAAGGCGGGGATACCGGTCGAGCTGCGCGGTGCCGATGATCGCCTCGGGCGAGGTGCTGGGCGCTTTGAACGTCTACAGCGAAAGGGCACATGCGTTCACGGGGCAGGTAGTGGAGTTGCTGGAAGGCTTCGCCAACCAGGCGGGGATAGCGATACAGAACGCCCGACTGCACGACGAAGTCCGGGAATCGGAAAGCCTGAAGGACAGGATCCTTCGCAGCGTGCCGCAGGCGCTGTTTGTCGTTGACCCTTCGGGCGACATCCTGATGGCGAATGAGGCGACGTGGTTCCTTTCTCCGATCGGAAAGGTGGAGAAGGGGAAGGCATACGTCGGGGTGCTTCCCGAAGGGCACCCGGCAAGGGAAATCATAGATTCGTGGCTTGAGACTTCCCAGGTGCCGGAGCCGACGCGGGGGTGGTTCGAGCCGCCGGATCGAGCGCGGCAGTTCTTGCTGTGCGAGAGCGCCGAGGTACAGATCGGCGGCAAGCCGCACCTGCTCGTGAGCGTGCACGACATGACGACGCAAGAGAGCCTGCACGAATCGCTGGAGCACACCGACCGCCTGTCCTTGGCGGGAAACATGGCGGCCCAGTTGGCGCACGAGATCGCGAATCCGCTGGCTTTGATTTCGAGCCAAGTCCAGCGCATGATGGAATCGGGGGAAACCGAGCCGCAAGAGCTTGACCGGTTACTGGGTAACCTGGACCGGGTGTCGAGGCTGGTCAACAACCTCTCGCACCTAGGGCGGAGAACGGTCCTCCAGAAAGAGCCCGTGGACATTGGAGAACTCGCGCGCGAAACCGTGAAGCTGATCCAGTTCGACGGCAGGTTCCGCTCCCTGAAGGTGGAGACATTCATCGAGCCGGAGCTGCCGAGAGCGTCGCTGGACAAGGACAAGATAGCCCAGGTACTTATGAACCTTCTTTTGAACGCGGCGGACGCCATGCCGGAAGGGGGCACGGTATCGGTCTCCTGTCGAGCAGTGAAGCCCGTGGTCAGCTGGAACGGCGAAAGGATCGAGGGAGAGTATGTCCTTTTATCAGTGCACGACAGCGGGCAGGGAATAGCTCCGGATGCGATGAAGCGGATATGGGAGCCGTTCTACACGACGAAGCCGGTCGGTAAGGGAACGGGACTGGGGTTGGCTGTGAGCGTGTCGATCATGGATCAGCACAAGGGCTATCTCGAGGCGCACAGCACACCGGGAAAGGGTTCGGCATTCACGATGTGGCTTCCCGTGAAGAGGTGGCCCCACTGCTGGGAGAAAACGGCCGAATGCACCCGCGAGATACATTTCTCGTGTCCTGTATTCAGGCATCAGTCGTGCCACAGAGCCTGGTCTGATCGGGAGGGTCTGTGCCACACAAGGGAGTGGTCGAATCCGTTTTCGCAGAAACCCGACGCGCTGATCCGGGAGCTTTAGGTGGATACGATACTGATAGTGGAAGACGACTTGGAGATGCGCCAGGAGCTGGCGTCGCTGGTTTCGCACGACGGCCGACGGGTGCTGCAGGCGGGGGACGGCAAGGCCGGGCTGGAACTCATCGAGGAGTCGGACGTGGACCTGGTGCTGTCGGACATACGGATGCCGGAGATGGACGGGTTGGAACTCTTGCAGCGGGCGCGCGCGGCGCGGCCGGAGACGCTCTTCATAATGATCACGGCCTTCGCCTCCACGCAGACGGCGGTGTCGGCGCTCAGGCGTGGAGCCTACGACTACATTACCAAGCCCTTCTCCATAGATGAGGTGAGGAGCAGCGTGGATAACGCGCTGGAGAAGCGGCGGCTGTTCAAGCAGATTCATTACCTTCAGGCGGCGCTCCAGGACCGCTACTCCTTCGAGAACATAATAGGCAAGAGCAGCGCGATGCGCCGGGTCTTCGAGCTGATCGGCATGGTGGCGCCGGTGGACTGCAACGTGCTGATCACCGGTGAGAGCGGCACCGGCAAGGAGCTGGTGGCCAGGGCGATACACTTTCAGGGACCACGGGCCAAGGGGAAGTTCGTGCCGGTGAACTGCGGGGCATTGCCCGAGAGCCTGCTTGAATCGGAGCTGTTCGGGCACGTCAAAGGGGCTTTTACCGGGGCGTCGTACGAGAAGGCCGGCCTGATACAGGAAGCCGATGGAGGGACGTTGTTTCTCGACGAGATAGGAGACGTGCCGGTCTCGGTGCAGGTGCGGCTGCTGCGCGTGCTGCAGAACCGGGAGATACAGAAAGTGGGCAGCACGAAGCTGGAGAAGGTGAACCCGCGCGTAATCGCCGCCACGCACCAGGACTTGCAGGCCAGGGTGAAGGAGCGGACTTTCCGCGAAGACCTGTTCTATCGCCTGAATGTCGTGGAGATGGACCTGCCTGCGCTGCGAGAGAGGGTCGAGGATATCCCGCTGCTTGCGAACCATTTTCTCAAGAGGTACGCGGAGCAAGTGAACAAGAACGTCGGCGGGATTGCGCCCGAGGTGGAGAGGGCGTTCAGGCTGTACGGGTGGCGGGGGAACGTGAGGGAGCTGGAGAACGCCATAGAGCGGGCGGTAATCCTGTGCAAGGGGGACGCGATAACTCTTGAGGACCTACCCCCGGCGATAAGGAGCTCATCGCCGACGGCGATAGCCGAGAGCGGCTCGCTCGATGAGCGAGTGGCTCAATCGGAGAAATACTACATAGATCGCGCTCTGGAGTCAGTAGACGGCGACCCCCGGCGAGCCGCCGAGAGCCTGGGAGTGTCGCTGAGCACCCTTTACCGAAAGATGAAGAGGCACGGCATCCCGCTGCCGAAAGACCGCTAAGCCTCGCCCACCGGGCTTTCGGCGTCCTCCCGGGCGTCGCAAAGGTGAGAAGGCGCTTTCCCACGACCGCAAATACCCGAGAGTTCCCCAGCTCGTCCGGCGTAGCGCTTAAGCCGTAAGTGGTTAGCATCAGAGCGCTTACGGCATTGCCAGGCCGGCACCTCCTTCCCGTGGCACGCCTCTTGCTTCTAGTCGAGCGAGCACCCATGGATTGGGCGAGAACATGAGGCGAGAACTATCCAAAAGGGCACGAGGAGCCGACGTTGGCGGCGCGATGCGGAACAAGGGCGTTCATGCTGTGAGCTGATGAGGAGGAGGACTATGCCCGGTCGTGTGACTTTCATGGAGGAACTGGTGAGGCGGCCCTGCTTGAAGTGCGGGAAGAAGATGCTCACCACCAAGTACAGCCGGATATGCCCGCGGTGCCATCGCGAGAACGAGTACGTTCGCGAGAGGCTGGTGCGAGTGGAATTGCCGGTGGGCAGGATGGACTCCCTTGCCGGCTGAGCGTCATGTGGAAACAGTAGGTTTATGCTTCGAGCCGAGAAGAGGTGTGGGCGACATGAAGCGGATCACCACGGACGAGCTGAGAGCGCGGATGGCCCGCGACGGGCTGATGCTATTGGACGTGCGCGGTGACGTCGCCTACGAGAATGAGCACATACCTCGCTCGCTTTCCGCGCCGGTGGACGAAATAGAGGAGCGCGTGAGAGAGCTAAGCAGGGACGACCCGAGGCTCTTGGATAAGGAAGAAACGATAGTCACCTACTGCGGGGGGCTGGCGTGCCCGTTGAGCGCCAGGGCGGCGGAGAAGCTGGAGGAGATGGGGTACTCGAACGTACTCCACTATGCGGAAGGGATTGCAGGCTGGAAGGAAGCAGGCTTGCGGACGGAAGGCTCCCAGGGCGGCGGCGCGATCCCGCGCGGAGAGCAGACCGGCACTGATGTCGAAACGGCCGCTTAGCTGAGAGGAACAGAAATAATCCGTGGGGCAGTCTATCGGCGTGCACTACGAGGGCTGTTGAAGGTCGTAACCCGACAAGTGATGGGGGAGTTGGGGAGAACTTTTCGATAGCTCGGTGTGCGCCATCCGGGGAGGGGGCTGCCCCACGATGCTTTTCCGGCGGGCGGAGGCCTGGGGAGAGGTCGGCCATTTGGATTATTGGAGAAGGCGGACATACATCTGCGCTACGGGAACGGCTTGCCGCAGACAGTGTCTCCAATGATGTTACACTCCGCCCGCCACGTTGAACACGTTTGAACGCTCCGACGGCTTTGCGGCAGGAGCCTGATTGTCATAAGTAACTTTGGCGACGGGACTTACGCCTCTGCCGGGGGGCGAGGGCGGGTCAGGCACGGGGTTTGCTGAAGGACGGGTGGAAAGAGAGAAGGCGATGAGGCCGCACGTGATTCCGACAGAGAGTTCTGAGGCGTGCGGCCCTTTCTTGTTGAATATCGCCTGCCGCCGACCATCGCTGAACCCGGTGGGCACCCCACCCGCAGGTCGTGGACCCTTCCCCGGAAAGGAGACGAGATGCCGGGCAGAGTAATGCTTTTGGAGGCGAAGGCTTGGAGGCGGTGCCTGAAGTGCGGCGCGCGGATGTTCACGACACCCTCCATCCGCCTGTGCCCAGGGTGCCGCAAAGCCAACAACCACGTGGTGGACAGGCTGGTCCGGGTCGCGTGCCCGTTGTACTCGCTGGAGCACACGTTATGTAACTGAAGGCGAACGCCGGAGGTGGAACGAAAGGAGCACATGCGATGACGTGTTTTGACTGCGGCGAAGGGATGGTGATGCAGCACACCATCCAGGAGGGGACACGGATCTACGAATGGTTCGAGTGCCTGAACTGTAGGGCTCAGTATCTGCAGTTGAAGGCGACGGCGCAGCCGTCTGAAGCGCCGCCCGCAACATCAGTAGAGTCCTGGGCAAGCCGGCAGTCAGCTATCGCTCCCGCGTAGGGCGGCGAACTCGCAAGCGGGATGAGAAAAGGCAGACCTCAGTCGCGCACGAGGAGGTCGCTGGAATCTGGCAGGTCGGGGTTGTCGCGGCAGATGTCGAGCAGCCAGTCGGGGAAGCCGCCGCGCGCGTCATCTTTCGCCTTCGCGAAAAGCTCTTTTGCAACTTCCGGGTGCTCCTCCGCAACGTTCCTCAAAAACGGGTCGGCGGCATGAAGGTCTCGAAGCAGAGCGCCCGAACCGTCTATCTTGCCGTTGAACCACCACCTATCCGTGACAACGGTCGGCATGGCGGACCAGCCTATGGTCACGTGGTCTCGTGATCCGGGCCTTCCGGACAAAGCGTCTTCGAGGAACGGAAGGCCGTCCAGCTCTTCCTGCGGCTGGACGCCGGCAAGCCGGAAAATCTCGGCCGCGATGTCCACGTGCTGGACGAACATGTCGCTCGTCGTTTCTGCGTGTTCCTTGTGTGGGAAGCGGATGATGAGCGGAGTCTCTATCACTTCGGGAGTCGAGGGGTAGGCTTTCTTGCTTATGTAATTCCTATCGCCGACTGTGTGGCCGTGATCGGCGGTCAGGAATACGACGGTGTCGTCGAGCATCCCAAGCACCCGTATGGATTCCATGAAGTGTCCGAACCACCGGTCGCACAGGGACACGGCGGCGCTGTAGTTGGCCTGGGTGCGCTTCACCAGCCATTCGCTCATGTCCGACAGGTCCTGGTAGCCGGACATGACCTGCTCCGGCCCCTCCTCCTTTTGGTACATTTCCCGATAGTGGGCGGGAACCGTCCACGGCTCGTGGGGGGAAAACGACTCGACCGTGAGAAAGAAATCTTCCGCGTCGCGGTTCTGCTCGAGCCATAGCGCGGCTTCCTTGAGCACTTGCGGGGCGCAGTAGTCCTCTTCCTTGCGCCTGTCGTACATGCTCATGATGACCTGGTGAATGAACTTCATGGGCCAGCCCGTCTGGAGCTCTCTGGGGAGCCGGCGATCGAGCTGCTCCTGCGTGGGCCAAGGGCCCGAGCGCGCGGGGTCGCCCTCCTGCCCTCGAAGGAATTTCCACTGATCGAACCCCCTCCAGAAGTTCTTGGAAGGCTTGAACATATGGTAGACGTCGGAGATTAGGCCGGTCCGGTAGCCCGCGTCGTGAAGCATTTCGGCGAGGGTCGGCTGGTCCTCGGGGATAGGGCCCCAGCCGGGGCTCTTGACGACGTCTCCCTTAAGATCGAACCTGGCGTTATGGAAGGGGTAGACGCGGCGACCGGTGTAGATTGCGCGGCGCGCCTGAAGCGTGGGCAGGGCCTCGGGGAAAGCGCGGTTCATCACGAGCGATTCGCTCGCAAACGCGTCGAAGTGCGGGGTCTGGACCTTTCCCCATGGCGGCGACCCGTAGGCTCCCACGCAGTCCTTGCGAAGCGAATCGAAGATCACCAAGACAATGTTCATTCTAGGCTCCTCTCGTCGAATTCGAGTTAAGGGCGAAGCGTCATGATACACCCCGCCGGATGAGGATTCAAACGGGCCGAGACGCAACAAGACAATGGAAATGGGTTCCCGCACGTGGCATCATGGTGGATTCAGCCTGATGGGGAGGGAAAGAGGAGCGGCCGCAGCAGGGGTTTTACGACGATGCCGATAGTTGAGCTTCCAATGCAGATGGGCAGGATATTCTACTTCGTCGTGCTGCCCATCATGATCCTGGCCGGGCTGGGCTTTTTGCTGCAACGGACGCTCGGGCTGGACATGCGGACGCTGACTCGGCTCAACTTCCACTTCACGCTGCCGGGGGCTATCTACGTATCGCTTGTGAGCTCCAAGCTTTCTGGCGAGGATGCCGGAAAAGTGATCCTCTTTAGCCTGATCATGGTGGTTCTCCTAGCGATAGTTACGCGAGTCGCGACGCGCTTGAGAAAGGTGCCGCCCGGCCGGCGCAACACCGCCGTCATGACGACCATTCTCTACAACTCTGGCAATTACGGCTTGCCGCTGCAGGAGCTGGCGTTTCGATCTGCGGGCCTGAGCGCCCAGGCGGTGATGCTCCAGGTGTTCGTCATGCTCTTTCAGAACTTCCTCGGGCTGACGGCGGGAGTCGTGCTCGCAACCAGGGGGAGGGAAGGGCGTCAGTGGAAGGAGAGCCTCATGCACGTAGCGAAATTCCCGCCGATCTACGCCCTGGCAGCCGGTCTGTTGACGGTTCAGATTCGCAAGTGGCTTGGAGGCGACGCGTCCAGCATCGGGCAGGCGCTTTCCCCCTTCTGGACGGCGCTTCAATACCTTCGCACCTCGTTCATCGCGGTGGCGCTGTGCGCGCTGGGAGCGCAGGTGGGGCTCATCCGCCGGGGGGGAGACCGGTATCCGGTGAAGCTCAGCGTCCTCCTTCGGCTGCTGGGCGGCCCGGCGCTGGGGCTGGCGCTCATTTACCTCCTGGGTCTGGAGGGATTTCTCGCGCAGGTGCTGCTCATCGGCACCTCCACGCCCACGGCGGTGAACTGTCTTCTGCTGTCGGTTGAATTCGAGAGCAACCCGGACTACGCCGCCAAAGCGGTCTTCTATTCCACGCTGCTATCGCCCATCACGGTTACGCTCACGATCCTTCTCGCGCAGGGCGACTTCCTGCAGCGGCTGGTCATTCCGTGACGAGATTATCAAGCGCAAGACCACGGTCAGCATAGAAGCGGGGCCTTCCCTCATCAACAGAGAACCAACATACATGGGGCGAACGTACAAGTGCTCGCAGGCCGAAGGGCTGCTGACGAAGCGCAGGATAATTCAAGGCATCCTCTATCTGATCCCCCCGAAACGCGCGGACATTGGGAGCATCCGGACGGCCCGCCGGACCCGGAGCGGCGGGGCTTGTCGGATTGCGCGACCTTTCTGTGGCGGTTAGTATGAACGTCCACACCTGGCGCAGGGCCACCAGCTACAGAAGGAGAAATTGTCGTGAAACATTTCCGCGCACGGTGCGGGGCGCTGTTGCTCGCCGTCGCTGCCGCGATTGCACTCGCCCATCCTCGCACCCTCAACGCCGCAGAGCTCTCCACGCGAGACGGTCTCTACCTGAGGTTCCGGGGGATGACGGCGGAGCTGCTCTCCCTCGTCAACCAAGCCGAACACGTTCCCCTCAAGTTCATTGACGAAAGCTATCCGACTTTCAGCATAACCGACTACAGCGCGCCCGAGCGGTCGGGCCGAATCCCTACAGAGATCAAGCAGGCGGACGAAAGTTCGCTGGTAATCAACGGGCGCAGCGATGAACTCAAAGTCGATCTCCTCTGCAGGTTGGAGGCCCTATCTGATTACGTCAGGTTCTCGGCGGAGCTTACGGACACCTCCGGGGAAGACAGGGCGGTGACGCTGCGGTATCAGATGCCGGTGACGGCGGAGGGGTGGCGCTGGTGGGATGACGCGGCCAGGAGCAGGTTGATCGAGCCCGGCAAGCGGTACGTGCGCTACCAGGACGACGAGAGGGGGATGTTTCCCCTATGGTGGTATCCGCTGGGGTCGATATCGCAGGAGAAGGGGCATGCGTTGGCGTTCGCGGTTCCATTGGACCCGCCGACGCTGGCGAGAGTCGGATACGACGGCGATTTCTTCATCGAGTTCGATCTGGGGTTGAGCCCGGCGGCGAAGTTTCCCAGCAAGGCGAACGTAACCTTCTACCTCTACAGCCACGACGCCGAATGGGGGTTTCGCTCGGCACTGAAGAAATACTACGACCTGTTCCCGCAGTACTTCGTCAAACGCGTCCAGCGGGAAGGCCTCTGGCTGGCGCGCACGCCCACCCAGGTGGTGCCGAGCCCCGAGGAGTTCGGGATAACGTTCCACGAGGTGTCGAGCGTCAAGACCAATCCGATGCGACTTGACAACGCAATGGGCGTATACACATTCAGCTACATCGAGCCCGGACGCGCCGGCATAAGTCTGCCCTTCGGGGAAGGCTGGTCCGAGCAGGCCGCCAGAGACAGCAGGGAGTTGAGCCCGGACGAATTCAGAGCGAAATATGAAAAGCCCACCTGGCAAGAGGTGATCAAGAAAGTGGAGGAGTTCGCAGCGGACCCCGAATCCGAACAGCATGTAGAGGCACAGAGGGTTCTGGCGTTCGCTTCGCGCAACCGCGGGGGGAGATATTACTTGACGGTGGGCCAGCGAACGGGGGTCGGCTGGCGGTGCACCTTCAGCGCGGCGACGGACCCGGAGATGATCGTTCCCGGAAGCGGGCATACGGTTCTGGACGAATGGCGGCAGAGCCGGCTCGCGAGGCTGCTGGCTCTTTACGACGGGCGATACGACGGGCAATACATCGACTCGTCGGAGTACTTGGCGGACACGCTGAACTTCAGGAAAGATCACTTCCCATATGCAGACTACCCGCTGGGATTCGACCCGGGGACCGGGACGCCGGCTATTGTCACGGGGACGACGCGGTACGAGTACTTTAAAGCCATCAGCGAGGATCTACACGGACACGGCAAGCTCATGATGGCCAACGGCACGCCGATACGGTTCGGGTTCTACGCTCCCCTTCTCGACGTGCTGGGAAGCGAGGCATGGCACGACGAGAATTTCTCGGAACGCGGGCTCGGCGAAAGCCCAAGGCGCGAGGACTTCTCCTTTGCCCACTTCCGCGACTGGAAGAATGAGAGCGGCATGTACTGCAGGCGAGCGTTGACTTATCAGAAGCCTTTTTGCCTGCTGCTCCAGTTGGGCGACGCGGGCGCGTTGCGTGAATTCGCGGACAGGTACATGGATGCCTTTATGGACTGGTGCCTCTTCTTCGCGGTCTATCCCACAATAGGCAGCGTATGGGAAGATTCGGAGCCCTATCGCGGGCTCTACCTGCGCTACGTGCCCGTCTTCAGGGCCCTCGGCACAGGCGGCTGGGAGCCCGTAACGCATGCGCGAACCGACACTCCCGATCTGAGAGTCGAACGCTACGGCTACTGGTCGCAGGGGACGCTGCACTTCGGCGTGCGGAACTTCGGAGAGTCGGAGGCATCAGGGAACCTGAGCATCGACGCGAAGGCGCTTCTGATCGGAGACGACGCAGTCGCCAGGGATGCCTTCACCGGGCAGGAGCTTGCATCAAAGCGCGAGGGCGACCGGATGGTCCTCCAGATCGAACTCTCGCCCGGACGCACGACGGTAATCCACGTCCCCGCTGGGCTTGAACCTGCCAGCGAGGAGGGAGGACCCGCCTGACCGACTCTCCAGGACGGCGGGGGATTGAACAGGATTCCGGGGTGGCCGTACGCGAAAAATCCGCCGTGGGATGAATTCTTCCCACACCACAAGCGTATGGTCATAGATGGCGCGGTCTTCGTGCACTGGTACGACTGCATATCCAGCATCGCTCTCTAGAGGTGCGGGTGTTTGTAAGAGGGGCGGCTGGGATCGTAAACGGCGAACAGGGGCTGTTGACTTCCTACCGTATGTAGTGTATCTGAGGGGCACTGGCGGAAACCGGGCACGCCGGACGGCACCTCTTTGTGTAATGACGTTTTCGCGTCATGGATTGTAATTTCCCGGATGACCGGACGCCTCAACGGCGGGTACCGTCGACGCGTCACAAAATGAGGAGGTAGGAGATGCGGGCAATTGTGAGAGGCGGAGGGGTGCTGCTGGCGGCGTGCGCGGCTCTCTTGGTGTTTGCCGGGGGCTGCGGAGGCGAGGGCACGGACCTGGGCAGCATAGTCAAGGAGGCGAAAGCGAAGTCAGAGAGGTTCGAAAAAGAAATCATGGACATGACGATGGCTGCGCAGCTCGCACAGGAAACGCCGCAGGGCGCGATGAGCCTCGACATGAAGATCCTTACAAAGGGGCGCAGAGTAAGGACGGAGATGGTTATGCCCCAAACGCCCGGCATGCCCGAGGGGATGGCGGGAGCGCAGATGATCACGATCTATGATGGAACGGACACGTGGATGATTCACCCGGCGATGGGGAAAATGAAGACCCCAGGCTCGCAGAGCCCGAATCCGCTTATGCAGGAGCGCGACTGGTGGAAGTCTGTCTCGGATAAGACGGTACTCTCGGGGAAGGAGAGCGTGGGCGGACGCGACTGCCACGTAATCGACTTCAGCGCGGACGAGAGCACCCAGATCAAGAAGCTCTGGCTGGACAGCGAAGACCTGATGATGGTCCAAGTGGAACTGCCGATACCTACCGGCCAGTCGGTACGGGTCCTGCTGTCCGACTTCCGGCCGTTGCAGGGCGAATGGAAGGTGCCGTACAAGACGGAGGTGTTTCAGAACGAGAATATCGCTGCAACGATGACCATCACCTCCGTTGAAGTGAACACCGGGCTTTCCGACGATCTGTTCGACGCGGACAAGATCGAAGCGAAGGAAGTGGACACGCAACAGATGATGAAGCAGATGCCACAGGGGAGGTGAGGAAGGCCCAGACACGCTGAGGCGGAAGGAGAAAGAGCATGCTCACGAAGCAGATTGCCCTGGCATGCGCGGTCATGGCACTGCTGCTGGCAAGGGGTGCCCTGGCCGAAGATGAGGAAACCGGGACCACGGTGCTGATAGGGGTCACGGTTCTGGAGGTACCGCAGTCGAGCTTGGCAGAATTCGGCATGAAGGAGCTGGCCAAAGCGGCCCCCGAGGCCCTCTCCATGGGCGCGCCATCGTCCGGGAAGGCGCTGCAGGTGACACAACTGCCTATAGAAAAGCTGGAAGAACTCAAGAGGTCAGCTCGCAGCGGCAAAGGGAAAGCGAAACTAGTCTGGACCTCCGCTGTGATCGCCCGGGAAGGAAAGCAGGCGGTTGCCGCAGAGGGTGAGCGCGAAATCCATTACATGGAAAAGGTTACAGGCAACCTGTACAAGCTGAAGACCCTCAAGCAACCGGGAGACGTGTTCAGAGCGACTCCTACGGTAACAGACCAAGGCATCAAGCTGGCGCTACAGATGGAGCCGGTCATCCTGGCGGGGCGTACGCCGCTGCCGGAAGCGCCGGATCTCGAGGTCGGGCTTCCTATCTTCAACGTCCAGGCCGTCTCGACACAAGTCGTCGTGAGAGAGGATCGCGCACTCGTCATGAGCGTCTTGGAGATGAAAGGCGTCCTCCGGCTCGTCTGCATCACGGCGAAGGTGGCGCACGAGTGATCTGCGTAAACGGCGGGTAGAGGCGTCCCTGCATGGACAGCGGCGGCCGGGACGGAGGAACCGGGGGCAGGACATGACTGGCAATATAGGCCTTGTGACCTACGACCCGGCCTGGCCGGTGGCGTTCGAGCGCGAGGCGCAGGCGATCAGAGGCGCGATGGGTGCCTGCTTGCTGGAGCTGCACCACATCGGAAGCACGGCGATCCCCGGGATGATCGCCAAGCCCGTCATAGACATTCTGGGAATTGCGGCCGGCCTCGAGGCGGTCGAGGAATACAGGGCGGCCATGGAGGCCGTGGGATACGCGTGGCGGGGAGAGTGGGGAATTCCGGGACGACGCTACCTGAAGAGACTCTGTAACGCGCCGGGGCACTCGGCGGTGCAGCTCCACATATACGCCGCCGGAAGCGCAAAGGCCGCCGAGCATCTTCTGTTCAGAGACCACCTCCGCTCGCATCCTGATGAGGCAAGCCGCTATCGCCTGTTGAAGAAGAAGTGGGCGAAGGAAGCGGAGGGCGACAGGGCGAAATACACGGGCTTGAAGACGCCGTACATCGAGGGTGTGCTGAAAAGGGCGAGCGAGGGAGTCCGGGCGGAAGACGTGGTTGCCGCGACGAAGTCCGCCTATGATTCCGTGGGAAGGCTCTACGCCGCGCACGTTGATCACCCTGAGAGCAACAACAACTTGATCTCCCGCCCCTGCATGCTGAAGCTGCTCGAAGACGTCGAAGGCCAGAGGATTCTCGACCTCTGCTGCGGCGAGGGATTCTATTCGCGCGCCTGCGCGAGAAAGGGTGCGCAGGTCACCGGCGTCGATCTGTGCCAAGAACTCGTGGAGCTTGCCAGGGAAAGGGCGGAGGCCGAGTCACTGTCGATAGACTTCATCGTCGGTGATGCGAAAGAAGTGCTTCGCTCGATGAAGGCCGACTCGTTTGACGCGTGCGTGTGTGGAGTCGGTCTCGGACACATCGTTGATCTCGAGGAGCTGTTCAAGGAGGTGGCGAGAGTGCTGGCTCCCGGCGGCTGGTTCCTTTTCAGCAACACACATCCGATTGCGGATTCGGGAACCTGGCACCGGGACGAACAAGGCAGGCTGGGCAGGGCGGTTGTCGATTACTTCGAGAAGCGAGTGACGCAGGCCGCGTGGCCCGGCATACGGAAGCGATTCAACGTGGAATTCGCGCCGCCCTATGTTATGCACCGGCTCGAGGAGTACGTCGAGGCGCTGCACCGGTCCGGCTTCATGACGGAAAGGCTGCTGGAACCGTTTCCGGTTCCCGAAGCGCAAGAGTCGCGCCATTACGAGTACCTGAGCACGGTCCCGCGGTTTGTGGTTGTCAGGGCGGTGAAGGGAGGAGCAATACTGGGAAGAGGACCGGGCCGGGAACAAGACCAAGCTGCGGAGGAGAAGGCGCAAAGGCCTGCATCGAAGAAGTCGGAAGGCGAAATTGCGCTTCAGGATGTCGCCGACGCAGCCAGGACTGCCTACAACTCCGTTGGAGAATTCTACGCGCAGCACGTCGACAGGCCCGAGAGCTACAACAATCTCATCGAACGGCCCTGTGTTCTCGATCTCCTCGGGGATGTTAGGGGGCGGAGGGTGCTCGATCTCTGTTGCGGCGAGGGATTCTATTCGCGCGCCTGCGCCGAAAGGGGAGCGGAGGTGACCGGAATCGACGTGTCTGAAAAGCAGATCGAGTTGGCGCGACTGCGCACAAGCGCCGAGTCTCTGTCAATCGAATTCGTGGTCGGCAACGTTGGCGAGGTGCTCGCCTCCTTGGACTCGGGCACGTTCGAAGGGTGCGTGTGCGGCATGGGTCTCGACTGCGTCGTGGACCTCGACGCCGTATTCAGAGAAGTCGCGAGAGTCCTGGTGCCCGGCGGCTGGTTCATTTTCAGCAACATCCACCCCGTCATGAATTTCGGCGTGTGGCATCGGTGCGACGACGGGCGGCTGGGAAGGGTCGTCTTTGATTACTTCGTGAAGCGAGCAGTGCGGGTACCTTGGGTGACGCTGCGGCGGAAATGGGGCGTCGAGTTCGCTCCTCCGTACATCACGCACACGCTGGAGGATAAGACCGAAGCGCTGTACCGCGCGGGGTTTCTGGTCGAGCGCCTGCGGGAGCCGCGACCCGATCCCGAAGCCGCCGAGCGATCCCGCAAGGATTACGAGCAGCTTGTCACTGGGCCCCACTTCGTCGTTGTCCGGGCGATAAAGAGGAAATCTCGATGAGACCTCAGAGCTAGAGCGATGAGCGCACCTGCTGACGACAAAAAGTGGCCGTGGGGCGAAGGCTACCAGAGGCGGTTCCAGACACAGGAACAGGCTGAGGAGATTATAGGTCTGCTCAAGCTGGAGAATGCACGAGCACTTGTGGATATCGGGTGCGGCAACGGGAAGTTCGCGATAGAGGTCGCCAGGCGGTTCCCCGCGTGCCAGGTATGGGCTTTCGATCCTCTCGAAAGCGCTGTCTCGGAATGCAAAGAGGCCGCAGCCGGGCTGCTTGAAGAGAATCTTCACGTGGACATCGCCGGTGCGGAGCGAATCCTTTTGCACGACGGATGCGTCGACCGGGCGCTTATGAGAAACGTGCTCCACCACGTGCCCGACCCCGCGGCAGCGATTGGGGAGATCGGGCGACTGCTCGCGCCGGGAGGGCTGGCTTTGCTGGAAGGGCCGGGAAACCACGGGGATGCCGCGCTGGGCAAGCTGATCAGTGATTTTCATTTCATGTGGAACAAGTCTCACAGAAGGCGCTATCACCAGCCGGACACCGTCATCGGCTGGTTCGCCGATGCGGGCATTGACGCGAAGGTCGTGGGCTCGTGGCAGTATCCTCACCGGGTGGGAGAGGAAGCGGCGCATCTGATCACCGAACGCGGAGCAGAGAAAGAACTTGGCCTGGAGATGAAACCGGACGGGAGCGAGAGGGTCAGGCTGACGATATTTCGATTCTTGGGCAGGAAGGCGGACGCCCGGGGTTGACAAGGGCGGGGGCGGCAAGGGACAATCCTCTTGCCGGATTCACTCTTTAAGGGCAACGGAGATGACGTACGCGGACGTTCTGCGTCCTTCGACAAAACGGGTCGCGCTCGCCTACGACGCTGCGCTGGTAGCCTGCGGCAGCGTCACGATAGCGCTGTCCGCCCAGCTCGCGATCCCGCTGCCGTTCAGCCCGGTTCCGGTTACCGGACAGACATTCGCGGTTCTACTGATGGGAGCGCTGCTTGGAAGCCGCAGAGGGGCGCTGTGCTTAGTCGCGTACTTGGCGGAGGGAGCGGCGGGGCTCCCCGTGTTCGCCGGCGGGACCGGCGGCGTAGCGCACCTTGCGGGACCGACCGGGGGGTACCTCGTCGGCTTCGTCGTCGCGGCGTTCGTCACGGGCTATCTGGCCGAGAGAGGATGGGACCGCCATCTATGGACCACGGCGCTCGCGATGCTCCTGGGGAGCGTCGCAATCTACGCATTCGGGCTTCCCTGGCTGGCGTGCTTCGTGGGCGCGGGCAAGGCCGTGCCGCTTGGCCTCACGCCTTTCGTCGCCGGAGACATCTATAAGCTCGTTCTCGCCGCGGTTCTTCTGCCTTCCGGCTGGAAGGTCCTGGGGCATGCCGGGGGTAAGTAGCCCGGCGCGAGCGAGATTCGGGCACGAATTCAAACCCTCTCTCCGACGCTCGCGTGCTCGCCTGATCCCGCGAACGCCCGGAGAATTGAGACTCGCGAAGACCGTATCATTGGGCACAACCGGGAGGAACATGCAGTGAAAAAGCTGAGAGTGGCTGCAATATCGACGAGGAATTGGATCGGGCAGCCGGAGAAAAGCATCAAGAACATGACGAAGTGGGGCCGGAAGGCCGTGGAGCAGGGCGCGGAGTTCCTGGTCTTTCCTGAACTCGGCGTGAACGGCTACTTCCATTCGAGCGACACCTGGGACGTGGCGGAAACCATACCCGGACCTTCGGTCGATAAGCTCGTAGGACTTGCAGCCGACCTCGGCGCTGTGCTCTGCTTCGGAATGCTGGAGCGGGACGCGGACGTGGTCTACAACACCCAGGTCCTCGCAAACGGCAACGGCATGATCGGCAAGCAGCGGAAGATCCACATGCCGGGAGCCGAGTACCTCCACTGGCGCGCCGGGTTTGAACTCAACAGCTTCGACATCGGCAAAGCGCGGGTGGGCATTGCGATCTGCTACGACGCTCTCTTTTCCGAACTGGCACGGACCCTCTACTTCAAGGGCGCTGAGATACTCGTCATGCCTTTCGCGTATAACACGCCGGCGAGAAGCCGCTTCCCGGAGGAGGACATAACGGGGCTCACGTACCGGGTTCACTGCTGGACGAACGGATGCTACGGCATCGTCGCCAACAACGCCGGGAACCGCAAGAAGGTCAAAGGAAAGCCCGGCCCGTGGAAGTTCCCCGGCTGGGCGGGCGTGTTCGGACCTGACGGGAGCGTTGTGGCGTTCACGCGCGAGAAGGGAAACGGCGAGGCGATGGTCGTGACCGACCTCGACCCGAAGAAGCTGGCGGAGCGCCGCAAGAATATGTTCTTCATCCCGCGCTGCCTGCGGCCGGACGTGTATGTGGGAATCAACGACAGCGACCAAACGGGGAGCGGCCCGGGCGCTGGTTCGACTCGCTGAGCGCCCGATTGTTACCAGCACGATGTTGGGCGATGGACTGATGGCGCGAGTGCCTACGCAATTCAGCGGGGAGGCGCAGCTCGCGGGTAAGGCGCTGGAGTCGGTGCGGGCGGAGCGTCCGCTTTTTGCGCTGCCGCCCGAGCCCGGTCTGCCGCGGCTCTTCGGAGGCGACTTCGCGCAGGCGACGTTTCTCTATCACGACTACGCCGCATATCTTGCCGACAAGGGGGCGGCGCAGCCGGACGGAGCGAGCCTGGTTTTCGCACAGCGTTGTGATACGGCCGAGCACCACGACCTCGCGGTGGTGTTCCTGCCGAAGGGGAGAGGCCTGATCGAGTTCGTGTTTTCTTCCGCTTCGCGTGCGCTGGAAACAGGGGCGAGGGCTTTCATCGTCGGGCAGAAGCGGGGCGGCATTCGCTCCAGTCGTCCGCTGGTGGGGAAGTATTTCGGGAAGGTCGCATCCTCGACTCCCGGGCGGCACTGCGTGCTCATCGAGGCGAAGAAGGAAGTCGAGGCGGAGCCGTTCGAGGGAGAGAAGCGCTACGCCCCCGAGGTCTTCGGTAGGAACATGCAGGTGGTGACACTGCCGGGAGTCTTCAGCCACGGGGAGCTGGATGAGGGTACCGCGTTTCTGCTGGAGCGAATCGACCCTGATACGTTGATGTTCGACAAGGCGCTGGATTTCGGCAGCGGGGCCGGCGTCATCGGATCTGCGCTGAAGCTCGCGCGTCCGCAAGGAGTGGTCGATTTCGTAGACTCGAACGTGATGGCGCTGGAGGCGACCCGGCGGACGCTCGAGGCCAACGGCCTGAGCCCCGAACGCGTGCGGGCGTCAGATGTGTTCTCGGACGTTCGCGGCCGATACGACCTGATCATCTCCAACCCGCCACATCACAAAGGGTTGATGCCTGACTATCTCGTCACGCAACGTATGATCGAGGAAGCGCCGCAGCATCTGACGAGGGACGGGCGGATCGTGATGGTCACCGCGGCCCTGGGCAGGTACATGCCGGCGCTCAGGGGCCTCTTTACGGAGACGCGCGTTCTTGGCGAGAGAGACCACTACAGAGTCGTCGCGGCAGCCGGACCATCGAGATAGGAGTCAGCAATCGATGCGCCGCAAGGCAGTGATAGCGAGAGCACGGAGGTGCATATGAGGCGCAATATCCAACCCATAACGAAGTGCGCGGAAGGCGACATAGCGCCGCGTATCTTTCTGTGCGGCGATCCGGCACGGGTCCCGAAGATATCGGGCTCGTGGAGGAATGTGCGAGAAGTCTGCGCCGTTCGCGAGTATCTGATTGTGACCGGCCAGCTGGAGGGCGTGCCTCTTACCGCGGCTTCTACCGGGATAGGCGGGCCTTCCACCGCTGTCGCAGTTGAGGAACTGGCGAAGCTCGGCGCTGAGGTGTTCATCCGCATCGGCAACAGCGGCGGGGTCGGAGAGGCCGTCAGCGTCGGCGATTATGTCATAACCACGGGGGCAGTGCGAGACGATGGCACAAGCAGGAGCTACGTGGCACCGGAGTATCCGGCAGTCGCCGATTATGAGATCGTCGGCGCGCTGGTGCGCGCGGCGAGAGAATCGGACGCGAGGTTCCATGTCGGCGTTACCTGGTCGATGGATGGTTTCTACTCCCGGAACAAGGCCCTCGGAGAGCACGGGGAATTAAGGTCGATGTCCTACAACGAGTACTCGCAGAGCTGGATGAATTCGATCCTGCTCGATCTGAAACGGGCGGGTGTGCAAAATTGCGAAATGGAGGCGGCAACGATCCTGACCCTCGCAGGGCTCTTCGGGCTCAAGGCGGGCTGCATTTGCACCGTCTCGGACCGCGCCCCGTGGCCGGGCCCTTCGGCGGAGTCACTGGACCTCGAAACGAACATGGCAGGATGCATAGACATCGCAACTAAGGCCATGCTTGAGATTGCTCAAGGAGCCAAGGAACGATGAGGTACAGGGCCGTGATCTTCGATCTGTTCGGAACGCTGGTTGACATCTACGCGTGGAGTGAGTACCAACGGGTGTGCCGGCGCATGGCCGAAGCGCTGGGAGTTGCATACGAGGACTTCATGCGGCTGTGGACTCGCAACGGCGCACGACTGCGGCAGATCGGAGCATTCGCGAACGTGAGAATTAACGTCGAGTACCTCTGCACGGTGCTCGACGTGCCGGCGAAGCCGGATAGGGTTCTGGAGGCGGTGCGGATCCGGCAGGAGTACACGCAGGGGTGCCTGAAGCCTCGGAGCGACGCCGTGCAGACCCTGTCGCGGCTGAGGGGACTCGGGTTGAAGACCGGTCTCGTCAGCAATGCCGCTCCCGACATACCCGGAATTTGGAACGAGACGCCAATGGCGCCCTTAATGGACGCGGCGGTTTTCTCGTGCGAGGCCGCAGTGGCCAAGCCTGATCGCCGCATCTACGAACTCGCGTGCGAGCGGCTGAGGGTTCCGCCGAAAGAGTGTCTGTACGTGGGCGACGGGGACGACCGGGAACTGACGGGCGCCATGGACGCCGGATTGGAGGCGGTCATGATTCGCGCGCACTACGAGGACGAGTCCGAGGCGCTCCGCGGCGCGGCGGAGGAGGAGTGGACGGGACCCCGAGTATCCAGCCTGACCGAAGTGCTGGACCTCGTCCGCGACGAGCGCCAGGGAGGAACGACGCGATGAAAGAGCCTCTCTCCTACAAGAAGGCGGGAGTGGATCTCGACGCGGCGTATGCAGCCAAGAAGGGCATGGCGAAGAGCCTGGAGACAAGCGACCCGCGCGTCCTCAACCGGATCGGCCCCTTCGCGTCTCTCTACGACGCCAGCTTCCCCGAGTACGAGCACCCGGTGCTGGTGCTGAAGACGGAAGAGCCGGGGTCCAAGCAGAAGCTCGCACTGGAGCAAGGCCGCATCGAGTCGATATGC
Organism: uncultured Planctomycetota bacterium; assembly: GCA_964493415.1. Lineage (GTDB taxonomy): Bacteria > Planctomycetota > DG-23 > CAZBND01 > CAZBND01 > CAZBND01. The sequence continues at coordinate 21,836 of CAZBND010000039.1, forward strand.
TACGACCTCGTGCACCATCTGGTGAACGACGTCATCGTCATGGGAGCCCGGCCGCTTTTGGTGCAGGACGTCATCATTTGCGGCAAGCTGGAGAAGGACGTCGTGGAGGGGCTCGTCGCATCGCTCGCGGACGCATGCAGAGAGCAGGACTGCACGCTCACGGGCGGAGAGACCTCCGAGCAGCCGGGAGTGGTTGATGAAGGAACTTATGTCCTGGCGGCGAGCATCGTGGGGGTGGTGGAGAAAGACAGAATAATCGACGGCTCGAAAATCGAGGAGGGAGACATTGTGCTGGCGGTGGCGTCCAACGGCCTGCACACGAACGGATATTCGCTGGTGCGCGCGCTGATGACCGAGAGGCCGGAAATCGCCTCAACGCAGGTGGCGGGGGAGAGCTTCATGGATGCCATCATGCGCCCGCACAGGTGCTACTACAAGAGCGTGAGGGGACTGTTCGAGATGCCCGAGCTCCATGGCATGGCGCACATCACGGGCGGGGGAATCCAGGGGAACCTCAACAGGATTCTGCCGCAGAAACTCGATGCCGTCATCGACCGGAGCAGGATCGAGGTCCTCCCCGTCTTCAAGCTCATCAAGGAGATCGGGAGCATCGATGATACCGACATGCTGCGGACGTTCAACATGGGTGTAGGGCTCACGATCGTGGCGAGCGAAGCCGGTGTCGCGCCAATTCGCAAGCACCTGTCCGAAACCGGCTGCGAGAGTTACGTCATCGGGCAGATAGCGTCCGGCACCGGG
>CAZBND010000040.1:0-19913 GCA_964493415.1 uncultured Planctomycetota bacterium
CCCGCCAGAACCGCCAGACAAAGCCCCAGCAAGAAAACGAACTTCGAATGCCCTCGAAACAACCCAAACCCCGGAAGCGCCCGCTGCAACACACTCAGCAGCGGCGTATGCCCGCCCAGCGCCGCCAACGCGGCAAAGCCCCCAAGCCCCGCGAAGAACCACACTCGCCTCGTCCCCCTAAGCACCAGCGAAAGCAGCCCAAGCACCAGCGTCCCTACGCCAAAGTACGCAATCATCTCCCATGAGTACCACCTCCCCCAGTATCTGAAACTCAGGTCGTCCCCGAACAAGTCCGGCACCATCAGCGTCCCCAGGTTCTCAGGCGGGAACGAAAACGTCGCCGCCCACTCCCGCCCCTCCGCCGCCCTCCTCACCGACTCCCCCACCAGCTCCAGCATCGGCAGCACCTGCACAGCGCACAGCGCCATCCCTCCCCCCATCGCCAGCGCGTACCTCCCCACGTGCATCCCCAACGACTTCAGGCTCCGCCGCTCTATCGAATCCTCTATCGCCCTGTACCAAAAATACAGCCCCGCTCCCAGCATGCTGTAATAGAAGTACTGCGCATGTCCCCCCAGGAACTGGCACGCCACCACCACCCCCGTCACCAGCGCCGCCAACGCGCTCCTCTTTCGCACCATCATCTCCACGCACGCAAACACCAGCGGCGCCCACGACATGGTCATGATGTTGCTCATGTGTCCCGGAATTACGTGCAATATCACCGGCGAGGACAACTCGAACACCAGCCCCCCGACGAACGACCCCGCCCTTCCCGCTCCCAGCACTCGCAGCAGCAAGTACGTGAACGCCCCCCCCATGAAGATGTGGATTATAAAAGTCCAATTGAACGCGTACCCTACCGGCAGCGCCGCAAACAGCACCGTCAGCGGGTAGAACACCGCCGTCTGGCTCTCCGCCATAAAGGGAAGCCCCGACATGTAATACGGGTTCCACAGCGGAACACGAAAGCTCCTCAGCGCTTCCGCCGCGTAATAACGCCACCCGAAATACTGCGACCACCCGTCCGCCGCCTGCATGCTGACGATCCGCTCCCCCGTGAACGCGAACCCCCTGAACAAAACCACCACGATCACGAACAAAGCCCCGACCGCCCCGACTTCAAGGGCGGCCCTCTTCCCCCGTTCTCCTCGCCACCACCCCATCGCCTGTCCTTTCCGAACCGGAACAACCTCAGCGCTTGAGCTTTTCCACGCTGCGGGTATAATAAGCCCGCCCCGCAAATCAGTCAAAAACAAACCGGTCTACGCAGAGGTGCGCGTTGATAAGTCAACCCCTACTCAGAAAAGCAATCCCTCTCCTGTTCATCTCCTTCGCCGCGCTGCTCGCAACTTCTTGCGTTACCAGGCCCTCACGCCCCGATGAGCGCACCTTCGACAGCCCCCTTCTCCAGTTCGGATACGACCGCTTCCTCGCCGGAGAATTCGACGACGCCGCCGACGCCTTCTCCGCCCTCATCCTTCTCACCTCCGACCCCGAACTGCAGAACGAAGCCCTCTATCGCCGCGCACTCTCCTACATCAAGCTCGCCCGCTTCCAGGACGCCGAGGCCGACCTCATCGCGGCACTCGACCGCACCAGGAGCGAACGCCTCAAAGCCGACGCCCTCAGGGCTCTCGGAGACGCACTCCTCGCCCAGGGAAAATTCCGCCTCGCCGTCGACGCCTACTCCAAAGTCCTCGCCCGCTACCCCGACCAGGTCCCCCGCGACGAGGTCCTCTACAAGCTCGCCGTCGCACACATCCGCCAGGGCAACGGTTACGAAGCGCTTCCCTACCTCGAAGACCTCTCCGCAAACTTCCCCGACTCGCTCTTCGCCGAAATCGCACGCGACATAGCCGCCCACGCCTCCACCGGAATGGCCGTACAGTTCGCAGTATTCAGCGACCGCACAGCCGCCGACGTCTTCACCCAGAACCTTAGGACCAAAGGCGTCGATCCCCGTATCGAGCCGATATCACGCGAGAAAAAGCCCCTCTTCGCCATTCGCGCCGGCAGCTATCGCAACTGGCAGGAAGCCACCGCCGCCGTCGCCGCCCTCCGCGCAAGGAACATCAACTCCATAGTCTTCCCTTAAGCGAAGACGCACCGCAACCGCACAAGGATTCAAACGCGCCCCTCAGGACAGACCCCGAAAACGGGCCCTTAAGCCCATCCCCTCAAGAGTACTCACTGATCGACACCGGCAGCCTCACGTCCTCCGGCATCGGACGTATGTACTTCTCCCGGTACGCATCCGTCTGCATCCGGCACGTCATGTGCCTGTACGAGAAGTCCGGATGCTTCACCATCCTCCACCATATCGCCTCCAGCGGCTCCTGCAACACGTTCCCGAATGTGATCGGATTGAAGTCGCACGGATCGATGTCTCCGTACGCCGTCATGTAGAACTGCGAATACGCCCCAAAGCATCCCCCGCCCCTCGGACTGTTAACCACGCACATCGCAATCACGCCCATAGGATGCGAAGAGTTGTGATACTCCAGCGACACCCTCGCAATCTCCTCCTTCTCCTCCGCCGACAGCATCAAATCCTCCCGCTTCAAAAACTTCCCCGACGGTATGCAGTCGAATATCGTCACCTCGTTGAATCCCTCCCGCTGCGCGAAATCCAAAAGCCTCTCCAGCTTCCCCTCCCTCAGCCGCTCCGACGTCATGTACGTCGATAGCCCCGTCAGTATCCCCTGGTCCATGCACCTCTTCGCTCCCGCCAGCGTCTTCTCGAACAGCTTCGGAGTCTCTCGCAACTGGTTGTGCTCCTCCGCGTCCGGAGAATCTATTGACAGGTACGCCGAATACAGCCCGTTGTCCGCCAGCCGCTTGACGTTGTCCTCCGTCAGCAGTATCCCGTTCGTGAATATCATCGGCATCGCCTGGCTCTTGTCCACGTGCCCCACCAGCTCGTAAACGTCCTTCCTCAATAGCGGCTCACCCCCCACGAATATCACCAGGCTCGAACCCAGCGCCTGCGCTTCATCCACCGCACCCTTCAACTCCTCCGTCGTCAGCTCCCGCCGGCTCCCGTCCCTGAAAGGATCCGCGCTGCAATGCACGCACTGGCACTGGCACTTCAGCGTGATCGCAAGGTTCGCCGTCCCAGGAAACGGCACGCCATACACCATCTTCCTAACAGTCCGGAACAGGTGCCTCAGGCCCGCCGCCGACGGCTGCGGCGGATTGTATAGGTTATACACGTTCATCCCGTCCTTCTTCGCGATCACCTTCAAGCTGTTCAGCGTCCCCAGGAACTTGTCCACCGCGGGCTGAAGGATCTTCCCCAACGGCCCCTTCGCCTCGCCGACCAGCTTGTCTCCCTCCAGACGGTAGTCCAGCGACAACAGATCGTATTCCGCCATGATCAGGTCCTCTCCTTCGCCGTCTCTAACGTCCTTCTATCTCCTATTAGCGAAAGTATCTCATCCGCCGCCCTCTGGCTTGCTCCCGGCTCCCCCAGCCTCTTCTTCACCTTCGCCAGTTCCTCCCTCACCTCCTTCTGTCGCTCCGGCTGCAGCAGCTTCAGGCTCTCCGCAGCCACCTTGTCCGCCCGCACCTCCCACTGTATCAGCTCGGGAACCACTCGTCTTCCCCCAACGATATTCACCAGGGCGAAGTCCGACACGCTCATCAGCCGAATGAACAGACAATACGTCACCGGCGAAACCCGGTACAGAACCACCATCGGAGTCCCGATGATCGCCGCCTCCAAAGTCGCCGTCCCCGACGCCACCATGATCAGCTTCGAACTCTTCACCAGCCCGTACGTGTCCTCCGCCACCACCGCCGGCCTCACCGCCGACGCCTCGCACATCTCCTCCAGCATCTCCCGGTTTACCCCCGGCGCGCACGAAACCGCAAACCGCGTCTCCGGACGCGCCGAGCGCAGCTCCTCCGCCGCCTCCAGCATCGTCGGCAGCAGCCTCGCCAGCTCCTTCTTCCGGCTCCCCGGCAGCAGCCCCACCAGCACATCCTCTTCCGAAAGCCCCAACATCTCCCTCACCGCTACGTCGCTTCCGTCCGACTCCACCACGTCCAGCAGCGGATGGCCTACGAACTTCACGTCCACACCCGCCCGCCGGTACAGTTCCTCCTCGAAATCCAGTATCACCAGCATCTTGTCCACTATCTCCCCGATACGCCTCACCCTCCACTTCCGCCACGCCCACACCTGCGGGCTTATGTAATACACCACCGGTATCCCCATCGCCTTCGCTATCCGACCCAACCGTATGTTGAAATCGGGAAAATCTATCAGCACCACCGCGTCCGGCTTCCGCTCCTTCATCGCCCTCTTCAAAAGTCCGAACGCTTCCATGAACTTCTTCAAATCCCTCACCACCTCCGTAAAACCCACCACCGCGTGCGCCGTCATGTCCACCAGCACCTCCACTCCCGCCCTCACCATCCTCCCTCCGCCGGCACCAAACACCTCCATCCCAGTGCGCTTGCCGAAAAGCGCCGACGCAAGACCGGCACCGTGCAGATCGCCCGAATGCTCCCCCGCTACCATCATCACCTTGGTCATTTGCCGTTGTTCCACGAGTTGTCACGGATCGCGCTCATGATCATCTCCGCCGCCTCCATCGCCTTCAGCCCGTCCTCTGCCGACACCGCCGGCCGCGTCCCCGACTTCACCACCTCCACAAACGCCTCCAGCTCCTTCCTCAGCGGCTCCCCGTCCACCATCGCCACCCTCTCGCAGGTGAAAAGCCCCTCACCGTTCGCCCCCACTCCCGGAAGCTTCACCGCCTTCCCCCCGTTCCCCACTTCCTCCATGCACGCCGACAGCGACAGCGGACGACGCCACACCGTCGCCGTCCTCTCAACATAGTCCAGCGAAATGTAGCACTCCTTCTGAAACACCCTTATCTGCCGCAGCGTCTTCGACGAAACACGGCTCGCCGTCACGTTCGCCACGCACCCGTTCTCGAACACCAGCCGCGCGTTCGCCATGTCCTCCGCCTCCGAGATCACATTCACCCCCACGGCATCCACCCTCTTCAGCGGCGACCTCGACAGGTTCAGGATTATGTCAATGTCGTGTATCATCAGATCCAACACCACCGATATGTCCGTCGACCGGAATGAGTACGGCGATATCCGGATCGACTCGATGTACCTCGGCGCGTCAATGTATCTCCTCGCCGCCTGCACTGCCGGATTGAACCTCTCTATGTGCCCGACCTGCAGCCTGGCATTCGACCCCGCCGCCGCCTCCACCAGCGACCTCGCCTCCTCCACCGACCTCGTCATCGGCTTCTCCACCAGCACCGACACCCCCATCTCCAGAAAATCCCGCGCGATCGAATAGTGCGACTCCGTCGGCGTCACCACGCTTACCGCGTCCACCTCCCCGAACAGCTCCCGGTAGTCCGGGAAAAAAGATGTCCCGTTCTTCTCCGCCGTCTCGTGTCCCCGCGCCTCGTCCACATCCGCCACTCCCGCCAATTCCACCCCCTCCATCTCCCCGTACACCCTCGCGTGCTGGCTCCCTAGGTGCCCCACGCCGATAACAGCAACTCTAACCTTCGTCGGTAACTCCGCCGCCTTCATAGTCGCACCTTCTCTGCGTATCGAATCGCAGTATTCCCCGAAACTCCGTTTTAACCTTCTCCGCGCCCAGGCTAGGCAACCCCTTCCTGCGCCCGACCGCGCTTGCTGGACGACGCGCGCCGCAGGAACTCCACCAGCTCCCTCACCTCCTCCGTCAGTCCTTCCTTCCGCTCCAACCGCAAAAGCGCCTCCTGCCTGGTAAGCTCCGAACGATATATCAGCATGAACGCCTCTTTCAGCGCGTCGATGCTCTCCTCCGAAAAGCCGTGACGCTTCAGCCCCACCCCGTTCACCGAACGCACTACCGCCCTGTGTCCCTCCACTATCATGAACGGCGGCACGTCGTGCACGATCCGCGTCAGACCACCTACGAAACTATACCTTCCCAGCGTCACGAACTGGTTCACCGCCGAGCCCCCGTTCACCGTGACGTTATCTTCAACCTTAACGTGCCCCGCAAGAAGTACCCCGCTCGACAACACCACCCCGTCCCCTACCGTGCAATCGTGCGCCACGTGCGAACACGTCATCAACAAGTTCTCGTTCCCCACCCGCGTAACCCCCCCTCCCCCCGCCGTCCCCCTGTGAATCGTTACGCATTCCCTGATAGTATTCCCGTCACCGATCTCCACCCGCGTATCCTCCCGGTGGTAGTGCCGCGACTGCGGCTCTCCACCTATCACCGCCCCGGGGAAAACTTCGTTCCTCTCCCCCAACCTGGTGTCCCCCATCAGCACCGCGTTGCTCCCGATCTTCGTCCCCCTCCCTACCCTCACCTTCGGACCGATCGTCGCAAACGGCCCCACCTCCACGCCTTCCCCCAGTTGCGCATCAGGGTGAATAAAGTTGGGACTTTGGCCCGTCATCGCAGCCTGCACCGAAACTAATCCATCAGCATGAACTTGATCTCGGCTTCCGCAACCAACTGACCGTCCACGTAAGCCTTCGTCCGCACCTGTCCGGCCCGAGACCTCACCCGCACCACCTCCGCCTCCAGCCTCAACTGGTCACCGGGAACCACCGGCCTGCGGAACCGCGCCCCCTCCACCGCTATCAGGAACGGCGTCTTCCCTTTCCTCTCACCCCTCCTCAACAGCAGCACTCCCGCTACCTGCGCCATCGCCTCAATCTGCAGCACCCCGGGCATCACCGGTCGGCCCGGAAAATGCCCCTGCAGAAAAAACTCGTCGTTCGTAACGTTCTTTATCCCCACCACACGCTTGTCCTTCTCGATGTGGATCACCTTGTCCACCAGCAAGAACGGATACCGGTGCGGCAGTATCTCCATGATCTCCTCTATCCCCAGTTCCGTCTTCTCCGCACCCCCCTCTTCCTTCTCCATCGCATCCTTCAGCAACCTCACCAGCTTCGCGTTCAACGAATGCCCCGACTTCACCCCCACAATCCGTCCCCTGATAGGCGCACCCAACAAGAACAGATCCCCTATCAGGTCCAGCACCTTGTGCCGCACGAATTCATCCGGAAACCTCAGCTCGTTGTCCACCACACCCGTTTCCGTAACCACCAGCGCCGTCTCGTAGCTCGCCCCCTTTCCCAGCCCCAGCTCCCGAAGCTCCATTACCTCCTCTTTCGGCGAAAACGTCCTCGCCGGCGCTATCTCCCTGCAGAACGTCTCCTCATTCACCTCCACCGTCATGTGTTGCGTACCTATCGAAGGCACGTCGTACTGCAGCGTGTAAGAGACCTCCAGGCCATCCCCCCCGGGAAGCGCGCTCAGGCTCATCCCCCCCTCACCTACCGCCACCGGCGATCCCACCCTGAACACCCGCCTCTCCCGCTCCTGCTCCACTATACCCGCCTTCTTCAGCGCCCTCACAAACGGCAGCGCACTCCCGTCCGCATTCGGTATCTCGCTCGCGTCCACCTCGATCCGCAGGTTATCTATGTCCAGCCCCGCCGCCGCCGCCAGCACGTGCTCCACCGTGAACACCTCCACCTCCCCGTTCTTCAGCGCCGTACGCCTCATCTGCCCGCTCAGGCACGTCACCGACGCAGGTATCTGGGGAGACCCCGGCAAATCCCGCCGCACGAACGCCACACCCGCGTCCTCCTCCGCCGGCTTGAACACCACCTTCACCGGCTCCCCCGTATGCAGTCCCACGCCCTCCAGCGAGCTGCTCTTAGCTATCGTCCGCTGCTTCTCTCTCAAGTTCCTTTACTCTCTCCTCCAGCTTCTTCATACGACCCAACAACTCCGGCAGCTTCCTCAGCGCCGCCATGTCCTTTAACTCCTTCGCCCTCTCCTGCGCCGGAAAACCCGAAACGCACGCGCCGTCCGGCAAATCCTTCGTCACCCCCGACTTCCCCGCTATCTTCACGTTGTCGCCGATCGTTATGTGCCCCGTTATCCCCGCCTGCCCCCCGATCTGCACGTTGTCACCTATCACCGTGCTTCCCGCAATCCCGCACTGCGCCGCTATCACACAGTGCTCCCCTATCGTCACGTTGTGCGCTATCTGCACCATGTTGTCGATCTTCGCCCCCTTCTTGATCAGCGTCCGCCCGAATCGCGCACGGTCAACCGTCACGTTCGCTCCTATCTCAACGTCGTCCTCGATCTCCACTATCCCAACCTGCGGAATCTTGTAATGAACGCCCCTGATCGTCGAATAACCGAACCCGTCGCTCCCTATCACCGTCTGGCTGTGGATTATCACCCGATCACCTATCACGCACCTCTCCCGAACGCACACCGCCGGGTAAATCAGGCAGCTCTTCCCCACCCAAGCATAATGCCCAACGTACGACCCCGCACACAGCACCGTCCCGTCCCCTATCTTCGCCCCGCTCTCCACCACGCAGTTCGGCTGGATGCTCACATCCTCCCCCACCTCCGCATCACCCGCAATCACCGCCGTGGCGTGGATACCCTTCTCAAACTTCACCGGTTTCGGCGCAAAGGTCTCCACTATCTTCACGAAAGCCAAATCCGGATTCTTTACCTTAATCACCGGTATCCGGCACCCCCGACCCTCCTCGTCTCCCGACACCACCGCCGCCGACGCCTTCGTCTCGTCTATCAGAGACGCATACCGCTCGCTCGCCACAAACGTAATATCTCCCTCCTTCGCCTCCCTTATTCCCGACACGCCCGTCACCACGGTATCGCCGTCCCCCACCACTTCTCCCCCGACCAGTTCCGCTATCCTATTCAGAGTCAGTTCCACCCGTCTTCTCCTGGGGCTCTGCCGGCTCCTCACTCGATTTGGCCGCCGTCTCCCCCGCTTCCGATACCTTCACCTTCTCCGCCGCAGCCTTCTTCTCCGCTTCGTACTTCGCGTTCAAAACCTTTATTATATCATCGGTTAGATCGTGCATCGAGGAATAGTAGAGTACCGGCCGCACCGCTATCCGCAACTGCACTTCATCGGGCGTCTCCCCCCTAACGTCCTTTTCGTCCGCCTTCAGCACCAGCGTATACCCCTCCCTCTTAGCATAATCCTCCACCGCAGCCGCGATCTCCCCATACACATCCACAAGCATCTTCGACTGCCTCGCCATTAGCTTCCTCTGCTCCGCCGTCACGGTCGATTGGTACACCTGCCTCTTCATGGCCAACTCCGACACCGCCTCCACCCTTCGCTCATGCTCCGGACTCAAAAGCTCGATCTCCGCCTCCAGCCTCTTCAACTCCTCCTTCATCGACTCCATCTTGTTGCTGAACCCCTTAGCCTCCCCCTGCAACTCCTTCTCCAAATCATCGCCTCTCTCGTACGCGTCGAAGACCTTTATCACGTCCACCACGCCTATCTTCATCTCCGCCTCTTCGGCTTCCGCCGCTCCCGCCGAAAAGGCCAGCAATAAAACTAAAAGGCCTGCTCCACAGGTCCTTGTGGTCACATCTTTCATGACGCGCTCCTTTACCTCGGGCACCTACAGCCCGAACGCCAAGCCAAAGCTGATCAACTCCGTGTCGTCTCCAGGCTCCTTCTTGATCGGAAAGCCGAAATCCACCGACAGCGGCTCAGGACCCAAGAAAGGCACTATGAACCTCACCCCCGCGCCCGCAGACACCCGGAACTCGTCGAACTCGAAATCCCCAGGGTCCTCCGCCAGGTTCCCCGCATCGACGAAAAACACACCCCGAAGCGTATCCTCGTACAGCGGAAAAATATACTCCAACGACCCCGTCGCAAACACCGTCCCACCTATCGGATCCCCACTCTCTCGAGGACCGATCCCCCTGTACCGAAAACCCCTCAGGCTCCTTTGACCCCCTACATAGAACCGCTCGAAAAACGGTACCTCCTCCGTATCGTCTATCGCCTCTATAAACCCTCCCCTCACCGCCAGCGCCCCCACGTGCTTGTACCCGAGGGCCGACTCCGCCAGCGTCTTATAAAAGCTCGCGCTCGCCGTCTCCTTCAGGTAGTCCACGTCTCCCCCCACGAACGTACCCCCAAGCTCCAACTCGCCCCCCAACCTGTATCCCGACGACGGCCCGAACATCCTATCCCGCTTGTCATACGCCGCCGAAAGCTTCACGCTGTTCACTATGTTCTCCCCCGCAAACGCCATCACCGTGCTCGGCGCGTCCGTCTCCACATTGTCAATATCCACCACCGAATGCATCAATCCCAGTTCCAGCGTAAAATCCCGTTTGAAACGCCTCCCGAACGTAAGCTCCACACCCCGACGCCCTTCATCGTAATTCGTTCGCGCATACCGCGTATCAAAAAGATTCACGCCGAATATTATCGGCCTGTCGAAAAGGTACGGCTCCCTGAACGACATCTGGTACACGTGGTACTTCACCCCCGGCTCATAACGCAGCGACAGCGTCTGGCCCCCGCCCACAAACGCATGCCCCTCCGCCAGGTCCCGCCAACTCTTCGGCCAATCGAAAAGATCGAAATTCCTCTGCCTCACCTGGATCGAACCCGCAAAACCAAGGTTCGACGTTATCCCCGCCGACAGCACCACCTGCCCCGTCCTACCTTCCGAAACCCTCACCAGAATGTCCTTCACGTCGCCCTCTTCCGTGTTCTGCACCGCCACAACCTCCGCCTTCTCAAAATACCCTTGCCCCTTCAGCCTCACCTCCGTCCTCTTGATCTCCTCCCCGTTGTAAGTCTCACCCGGATACACCCTCACCTCCCGTCGCACAACCTTATCCTTCGTATGATGGTTCCCGATTATCTCTACCCTTCCGATTCGGAACTTCTCCCCCTCCACGATCTCCCACACCACCTCAAACCTCCCATCCTCCATTAGCCTCGGCGTGTACCTCGCGCTCGCGTCCGCATAACCGCGCGAACCGTACAACAGCCTGATTGCCTCGGCATCTTGTTCCAAAAGCTTCATCGATAATGCCTCCCCCTCCTTCGCCTTCAGCCGTCCCACTATCTCCTCCCTCTCTATCGCCTCGTCCCCCAAAATCTCCAACTTCCCCACCCGGTAAAGCGGACCCTCGTCCACCACCATCGTCACCACAGCGCGGCTCTTGTCCCCATTGAAATCCAGATCCGCCTCCACCCGGCAATCCAGCCACCCTCTCTCCCGGTAGAAGTCCTCCACCGCCGCCGCCTCAGCCCCCAGCGCGCCCACGTTCAACCTCCCCCTCGAAAATATCCACATCCCCTTCTTCGTCCCCTCCAAACCCATCAGCATCAGCGCAGTCTTCACCCCCCTCCTCAGCGTCCGCGCCGAAAAGCTCACGTTCCCCCTGTACCTCACCCCCTCCACCCGCACCCGCGGCCCCTCGCTTACATCGTAAAACACCTTCACGCCGTCCTCAAACACCTCCGGATTCGGCCTCACATCCGCAAAAGGAAATCCCTTCTTCGCATAATACTCCTCAATCGCCACCACATCCCGCCTCAACGTGTACGGCGCAAGGCTCTTGCCCACCTCCGTCGCGATCAGCCCCGCCAACCTTCCCTTACGGATTCTCGTGTTCCCCCTGAAGCCCACCTCCTTCACAATCGCCGTCTCAACCACCTCGAATATCACCCTGTACCCCCCCGCGTACGGCTCGCGCACCACCTTCGCCCACGCAAAGAGCCCGCTGTCCACCAGCCTCCGAACGTCCGCATCCGCGTTCGCTTCCGTGTAAACGTCCCCCGCCCTCACCCTCACGTAATACAGCACTCGCTCCGTACTCACCCTCTCGTTCCCCCTCACCACCACCTCCGTCACCGCCGGCAGGCCCTCCTGACCCACGCACCAACTACACACCCCCAGCGCAACCGCCCCCCCCAGCGCCCACACCCAGTAGTTCCTGATCATTCCGCCTCGTCCGTGTACGACTCGAACCTCATGTACTCCTTCAGGAAAGTCAACGTCACGCTCCCCACAGGACCGTTCCTCTGCTTCGCCACCCTCAGTTCCGCAACCCCCGGATTCGCATCCTCCTGGTAATAATCATCGCGATGCAGCAGCAGCACCACGTCCGCATCCTGCTCTATCGCACCCGACTCCCGCAAATCCGCCAACCGCGGCTTGTGCGACTCCCGCATCTCCGGCGCTCGGTTCAACTGCGATATCGCCAGCACCGGCACCTTCAACTCCCTCGCCAGCCCCTTCAGCGACCTCGATATCTCCGCTATCTCCTGCTGCCTCCCCTCAGCCCTCGGCACGTACATCAACTGCATGTAATCCACCACCACCAAATCGATATCGTGCTCAGCCTTCAGCCGCCTCGCCTTCGCGCGCAACTGCAGCGGCGTAAGCGACGTCGAGTCATCTATCAAAACGTCCGCCTTATAAAGCGGTCCCGCCGCCTCCGACAGCTTCGGCCATTCCTCCTGCGGCAGCACCCCACGCCTCACCTGGTGCGCATTCACCCGCGCTCGCGCGCACAGCATGTTCTGCGCCACCTGCTCCTTCGACATCTCCAACGTGAAAAGCGCCACCGCCTTCTGCTCGTTCACCGCCACGTTGTGCACAATGCACAGCGCCAGCGAACTCTTCCCTATCGACGGCCTCGCCGCCAATACAATAAGCTCCGACCTCTGCAGCCCGCACGTCAGCTCGTCAAGAGCGTAGTACCCCGTACGCAGTCCCGTAAGCCTCCCTTCCCTCCCGTGTATCTCATCGATCCGGTTGAATACCGGCGTCAGTATCTCCCCTATGTGATCCGGCTCCTCGTTCCCGTACGACTCCGTGATCCGAAAAACCCTCCTCTCCGCCCCGTCCAGCAGCTCCTCCACTTCCTCCCTGTCCTCGTACGCCTCCCTCACAATCTCACTCGCCTCCGCTATCAGCTTCCGACGGATCGCCTTCTCCCTAACCACCTTCGCGTAGTACTCCGCGTTCGCCGCCGTCGGAACCGACTCCATCAAGTCCGCAAGATGTCCTATGCCTCCCACCTTCTCCAGCATCTCTCGGCGCTTCAGCTCTTCCGACACCAGAATTATGTCTATCGCCTGATTCTGGTCGTACAGCGTCAGAAGTGACTGGAATATCTCGGAGTGAGCGGGCGAGAAGAAATCGTCCGCCTTCAGGATCTGAACCACCTCGCCGATCGCTCCCTTATCCAGGAGCATCGACCCCAACACCCCAACCTCGGCTTCCTCGCTGTGCGGAGGAACACGATCAACCACAGCCATCGCGGCAGCCCTTCTTTTCTACGCTTCCTTCACCCACACCCTCAAGCTGGCGTTCGCTCCCGCTGCCAGATGGATATCCACCGCGAACACACCCAACTCCCGGATGTGCTCCTCCATTCGGACCGCCTTCTCTTCTATCTCCACTCCTTCCGCCCTCAGCGCCGCCGCTATCTCCACAGGACCAACCCCCCCGAACAGCCTCCCGTCCTCACCAGCCCTCATCTCGATCGTCACCGACCTCCCCGACATCTTCGCCGCCTCTTCCTCCACTTCCCTCCTACGCAACTCCTCCAGCTTCTCCTCCCGCCTCATCTCCATCTCCAATTCCTTCACCCGGCCCGCCGTCGCCTCCACCGCCAGACCCTTCGGCATCAAGTAGTTCCGCGCGTAACCGTCCGCCACCGACACCACCTCCCCACGCTTCCCAAGCTTCCCAACGTCTCCTTTAAGCAAAACTCGCATCTCTTCTCCTCGCTATCTCATCAACCCGAGTACGGCATCAGCGCTATGTACCGCGCGCGCTTCACCGCTCTCTTCGCCATCCTCTGATGTATCGCGCAGTTGCCCGAACGCTTCCTCGAAAACAGCTTCCCCTGACCCGTGCACAGCTTCTGCAGCGTCGCCACATCCTTGTAGTCAATCTCCTCCACCTTCATCCTGCAAAAGCGGCACTTCTTCTTCCTCTTCTTGAAACGCCTTTTCGCCATCTTGCGGGTTTACCTCCTCGTAATAGTCGACTCCGCCGCCCCGTCGGCCAACTCCGCCATAGTAGCGAAGGCTACGTCGGCTGGACCAAAGCTTTCAAGCGTCGGCGACATTGTAGCCCGCCGTGGTGGGGCTACGACGGCCGGATCAGAATGGAATGTCGTCCTCGTCCTCGCCTGACTTCTGCTGTCTCGCATCCTCCTGCTCAAAATCCTCCCGCTGCCCCCCGCCACCCCGCCGGCCGCCCAAAAACTGAAAATTCTCCGCCACCACCTTCAGCCTGCTCCTCTTGTCTCCCTGCGCAGTCTCCCACGTGTCCAGCCGCAGCCGACCTTCTATAAACACCGGGCTACCCTTGCTCAGATACTCCGACATCACCTCCGCCCTTCTCGCCCACGCCTCCACCTCCACAAAGCACGTCTCCTCCTTCTGCTCCCCGTCTTGACTACGATACCGCCGCGCAACCGCGACGCCCAGCGACGCCACCGCCGTCCCGCTCGGCGTGTACTTCAGTTCCGGGTCTCGCGTCAGGTTCCCGATCAGGAAAACCTTATTCAAGTTCGCCATCGCTTGCTCCCTTCGTTTGCTCCTTACCCCGCCACCTCAAACCCCCGGACCTTACTCCCCCTCCCCCGGCTTCACCCCACTCACCTCACTCCCCCCGCCTCCGGCCTCTTTAGATTTCTCCCCCGTTTCACCCCCCGCCGCTCTCCGCACCTCCCTCACCTCAAACCTCTTCTTCTTTCTGGCCATTGGGCGCAGCACCAGCGCCCTCACCACGTCCTCCGACAGCCCGAAACCCCTCCGTATCCCCACCAACGCCCCAGGCGGAGCCGAAAAATGAACCAGAACGTACGCCCCCCGCCTCTGACCCTTTATCTCGTACGCCAGCCTCCGTTCGTCCCACTTCTCCACGCTCTCAATTTCCGCCCCCTCTCGCTCCATCATCTCACGCAACCTCCCGCTTACACCCTCCCAGTCCGTACCCGCCTTCGCGCTGTCCAGTATAATCATCGCCTCGTACTTCCTCAACCGCGCCGTTGTCTCCGACAATCCGATCCTCCTGCCTTAGTCCTTCGTCTCTTCCTCTTTCTTGTTGTACACGTTCATCGCCTCATCTATGCCTTGCTCCGCCCAGACCTTCACCGCCTCCGCAGAGCGTTCGATCGCGCGCGTTATCGTCTCTCTCTCACCCCTTCCGAAACCCGACAACACAAAATCCACCTGATCCCCCCTAGCCCCTCCTATGCCAACCCGCAACCTCGGAAACTCCTCCGTCCCCAGCTCCGACGCTATCGACTCCAACCCCTTATGACCACCGCTGCTCCCCTTCCGGCGCAGCCGAATCCGGCCCACCGGAAGCGATATATCGTCGCACACAACCAGTTCATCCTCAAGCAAAAGATCGTACTCCCGCATTAGCCCCTCGTACGCCCTCCCGCAAAGATTGACGTAAGTCACCGGCTTCGCCAGAATAAGCCGCCCTCCCCCCTCCATCCTCCCCTCACCCACCACCGAATCACCCACCCGCCTCTTCACCCCGATTCTCATCTCCCGCGCCACCGCGTCTATCACCATGAACCCCACGTTGTGCCGCGTCTTCCTGTATCTGAACCCAGGGTTCCCAATTCCGAAAACCAGCTTCCGCCACGCCACAACACACTCCCCCACTTTTACTCCTTCTCTCCTCCGCCTCCCTCTTCCTTCCCCTCCTCAGCCCTCTCGGCCTCGCCTATAACCTCCGGCTCCTTCTCCTCCACCACCAATTCCTCTTCCACTTCTTCCCTCGGCGCGGTTATCGAAACAAGCACCTCGTCGGGATCGTTCAGCACCTTCACTCCCGCCGGCACCTCCAAATCCCGAACGTGCAAAGTGTCCCCCATCTCCAGCTTGCTTATGTCCACCTCTATCGACTCCACCAGGTTTTCTACAGTGCACTCCACCTCCACCTCGCGCGTCGGCTGCTCCAGAATACCTCCCACCTTCATTCCCGCGGCCTCCCCTACCACCAAAACCTCCGCCATCAGGCTGATCTTCTCGCCCGCCACAACCTTGTGGAAATCCGCGTGGATGATCCCGTCTCCCAGCGCGTCGTACTGCGCCTCCTTTATCACAGCCCTCACCTCCTCCCCACCCAGTCGCACCTTCACCAGTCGATGACCGTGGTCCAGCACCGACGCAAGCTCCAACCCCGCCACCGCAATCACCTTCGTCTCCATCCCCTTACCGTACAACACCGCCGGCACCAGCCCCTTCCGCCGGAGCCTCTTCGCCGCCGCGCCCCCCACTTCTTCTCGCAACTCCGCTCTCAGCGTCGAACCTGCTTCCATTCTCTCTTCTCCTGCTTCACTGATTGTTCCATTGGAATAGCGAACTCACCGAACGGTTCTCGTGGACCCGCTTCATCGCCTCCCCCAAAAGCTCCGCCACCGACAGCACCTTCACCCCCGTCTCCAACGCCTCCTTCGAAACCGGCACCGTGTTCGTCACAGCCACCTCCGAAATCGCCGGCTCACGCAGCCTCTTCAGCGCATCCCCGCAAAACGCCCCGTGCGTAGCCCCCACGTGGATCCCCTCCGCTCCCCGATCCTTCAAAAACAGCGCCGCCGCATATATCGACCCCATCGTCGTTATCACGTCATCTATTATCAGCACGTCCTTCCCCTTCACGTCGCCTATCAGCGAGTGCACCATCACCTCCGTCGGCGATATCCGCTTCTTCCCGTACACCGCCAGCGGCACACCTATCCGCTGCGCGTGCGCCATTCCCATCTTCACGCTCCCGTCGTCCGAGCACACCACCAACTTCTCCCGACCTATCTTCTTGAAATGCCGATAAAGCACCGGCGCTGCAAACAAATGATCCATCGGTATGTTAAAGAATCCCTGTATCTGCGACGAGTGCAAATCCATCGTCACCACCCTGTTCGCACCTGCCGCCTCTATCAGGTTCGCCACCAGCCTGCTGCTTATCGGTACCCGCCCCTCGTCCTTCCTGTCCTGACGCGCGTAACCGTAATACGGGATCACCGCCGTTATCGCCCTCGCAGACGACCTCCGGCAGCTATCTATCATCAGCAACAGCTCCATTATGTAGTCGTTCGTCCTCGGCGGACACGTCGGCTGCACTATGAAAACGTGGTTGCCCCGTACGTCCTCCTCCACCTTCACCCGTATCTCCCCGTCTGGGAACCTCCCCACCGTCGCGGCACCCAGCGGCATACCCAAGTACTCGCATATCTCCTCCGCCAGCGCCACGTTCGCATTACCGGTGAAAACCTTCATCTCTGCCTCCCTCGTGACCTTTAACTCTCATCCCAGGAAAGACTTACATGTCTGCCGGCAGCCTCGGCTCGCCGTCACCGCACCCCCTCGGCCGCCATCTCGCTCATAAACTCCGATGCCTTCCCCAAGTCCTCCTCCCTCGAAATCCCGAACCCCTCCCTCACATCCTTCACACTCACCGTGCATATCCTCTCTCCCAGACTGTACAATTCCGCCGCCGCGTCCGTCAAATAATACTCCCCCTGCGCATTCTCCTTCCCAACCCTTCCCAGCGCCCTCTCAAGCGCACCCGCGCCGAAACAATAGCACCCCACGTTTACCTCCTTCACCGCCCTCTCCTCTTCGCTCGCATCCGCATACTCCCTTATACCTTTAACGGCCCCCTTCTTGTCCCTCAGCACTCTCCCCATGCTCCCCGGCTCGGGCTGCTCGCACACCAAAATCGTCCCACCCGCTTCCTCCTCCAGGTGCACCCTCACCAGTTCCCTCACCGTGCTCTTGCGAATCAGCGGCATGTCCGCTTGCAGCACCAGCACGTTTCTCGTCTCTCTATCCATAAAAGGAATCGCCCGCCGCACGGCGTCGCCCGTGCCCAACGGTTCCTCTTGAATAACCCACGACACGTCAGGACACCTGAAACGCGCCTCGATCTCCTCCGCGCGATAGCCTACCACCGCCAGAATCCTCGCTGCGCACGCAGCTCGCGCCAGCTCCAACACGTACGCGACCATCGGCACGCCGCATACCTCGTGCAGCGGCTTCGGCAGCTCCGATTTCATCCGCTTGCCACGCCCCGCCGCCAACACCACCGCGCTCAGCTTGCCCATCTCCGCCGTGTCCCGAGCCTCGCCTTTTTCCCCGGTTTCTGGCTGCCCGGTGAGGATTCGAACCTCAAATGTCGGAACCAAAATCCGAAGTGTTACCTGTTACACCACCGGGCAAAAAGCCGTCAGGCCTCCAGTATAGCGCCACTGGAGGCCGGACCAACCATTTTACCATACCTTGCCAAATAGCCAGTCGTTATTTTCGCCTCCCGCGGCTTCCACTCCCCTCGTCTACGCTTAAGCTCGCTCTCGTCAACTGCCAAATCGATCCTCTTCCTCCCAAGGTCCATCACCACCCGGTCGCCCGTTCGAACCAGCCCTATCGGACCACCCACCATCGCCTCCGGCTCCACGTGCCCCACCGCCATCCCCTTCGTCCCCCCCGAAAACCGCCCGTCCGTCACCAGCAGAACCTTATCATCCAACCCCAAACCCACCAGGGCCGACGTCGGCGACAGCATCTCTCGCATCCCCGGCCCCCCCTTCGGACCCTCGTACCGAATCACCACCGCATCCCCTCCCGCAACCTTCCCCTCCATTATCGCCTTCATCGCCGGCTCCTCCCCCTCGAACACTTTCGCCGTCCCCTCGAACGTCGTTATCCCCTCCGGCACCGCGCTCCGCTTTATCACCGCCCCTCCGGGAGCCAGGCTCCCGCGCAATATCGCTATGCCCCCTTCGGCATGATATGCCTGCTCTATCGACCTTATCGTCCCCTCGTTATAGATTCGCGCCGCCGAGGCGATCTCACTGATCCTCTTCCCCGAAACCGTCTCCACGTCGCACAAAAGCTCACACAGCCGCGACAGCACCCCCGGCACGCCACCGGCCTGATCCAAATCCTCCATCAAATCCTCTCCCCCGGGCTGAAGGCTGCAAATATGCGGCGTCCGCCCGCTGATCTCGTCGAAAACCTCCAGCTCCAACTCCAGCCCCGCCTCCTTCGCAATCGCCGGAAGGTGCAGCACCGTATTCGTCGAACCTCCCAGCGCCATGTCCACCGTTATCGCATTTCGGAAGGCTTCCCCAGTCATGAACTTACGCGCGTTCTGCCCTTCCCTGATGAGATCGACCACCCGCTCTCCGCTCAGGTACGCCATCCTAAGCTTCTTGCTGCTCACCGCAAGCGCCGTCGCGCATCCCGGCACCGACAGACCCAACGCCTCCGTCACGATCGCCATGGTATTCGCCGTATACAACCCCTGGCACGACCCCGCGCTCGGGCACGCCTCAAGCTCGAACTCCGCCAGGTCCTCGTCCGTTATCTCCCCCGCACGCCTTCGCCCCACCGCCTCGAACGTATCCGCCACCAGCGACAGCCGCCTGTCCCCCCTGTGACCCCCCAGCATCGGTCCCGCCGTCACCACCACGCACGGCAAATCCAGCCGCCCCGCCGCCATCAGCATTCCCGGCGTTATCTTGTCGCAGTTCGTCAGCAGCACCAGGCCGTCCAGCGCATGCGCCTTCGCCACGCACTCGATCATGTCCGCAATCAGCTCCCGCGTCGGCAGCGAGTAATGCATCCCCTGGTGACCCATCGCTATCCCGTCGCACACCCCCGCCACTGAAAACGTAAACGCCACACCTCCACCCGCATGCACCCCCTTCTCGATCGCCCGCTCCAGCGGCCTCATCAGAATATGGCCCGGGATCAGGTCCGAAAAGCTCGACACTACTCCCACAAACGGCTTCCCCAGCACCTCTCTCGGCACCCCGCACGCGTGCAGCAGCGCCCTGTGCGGCGCTCTCTCTATCCCCTCGGTTATCTTCTCGCTCCGCATCACGTTACCCCTACCATCTGCAAAAGGAATCAGCGCGCATCAAATACGGTAGAAATCGAAATCGCCGCCTCTCGAAACACCATTTCGGCGACCGGGCTCGAACAGCCCCACACACAAAAACAGCCCAACACCGCATTCTATCCACGCCCCGATACCTGTCAAGCCCAATCTCCCCT
>CAZBND010000040.1:20013-22297 GCA_964493415.1 uncultured Planctomycetota bacterium
CCGATCGTTTCCCCCTTCACCCGTAGGGGCAACCCCCCGTGGTTGCCCTCCCTCCGCCGGAAACAATGCCGCCACGTTCTCCATGCCTCTCGTAGGGGCACTGCCTCGTCCTCCGTAGCCTTGGCGAAGGAGGATTGTCGCATGACTCCCCCTTTGTGTCCCCACCTCCCGAATCCGCCGGAGGCACAATGCGAAACCGACCCAAGAACCACACAGCCCTCCGGAAACCTCCCCTCAACTCCATCCTGCCGCGCCAGCCGCCGTTTGTGTCCCCACAATACCAAAGGATTTTCCATGTCAAAACTCCCTCCCTCGTGGCACTATTATCACGTAGCCGGCGGAGGTCGCCCGTGCGCGAATCGACCACACAACCCGACGCCGTTCTCGTCGCCGCAGCCCGCAGCGGCGACCACGGCGCATTCGGCGCTCTCGTCCGTCGCTACCAACCCCTCGTCTGCGCGATCGCATACAGCCGCCTCGAAGATTTCGACAGCGCCCTCGACGTCGCCCAGGACGCGTTTCTCCTCACCTTCGAAACGCTCCCTAGTCTCCGCTCCCCCGACAAATTCGCCCCCTGGCTTCGCCGCATCACCCAGCGGCTCTGCAGCCGCTGGCTCCGGTCCGAGCGCTACCGCCGCGCGCTCAAACGCGAACTCCGCACGCAGTCACCTTCGCGGCAGCCAGTTCCTCCGGACGATCTCGCCCACGTTCACCAGACCTCCGCGCTTCTCAAACGCGCCATGAGCAACCTCTCGCCCGCCCTCCGCGAAGTTCTCGTGCTGCACTACTTCCACGGGAAATCCCACGCCGAAGCCGCCCAAACCCTCGGCATCAGTTACGCCGCAGTCGGCAAGCGAGTCGAACGCGCCAAGCGCGCCGTCCGACAATTCTTCAACTCCGAGATCGAAACCGAACTCAGCCGCGCCCGTCCCGGCGACGACTTCACAAAGCGCACCCTCGCCGCCATTCCCGCAGGCCCCATCTGCGCCCGTCTCGGCCTCGATGTCACCAGAATCGGCATCACCGAAGCCCTCACCGAACTCGCCCAATCTGCCTTCCATCATGCCCCCACCATTCTCACAGGAGGTCTAGCCGTGACCGTCTCCAAAGGAACGCTCACAGGCGCCGCTGTCGTCCTTCTTGCACTCGCCGGAACAGGCTACCTCGTCCTTCGCTACGGCCGCATCGACACTGCCCCGTCCCCATCAAAAATCGAATCGCTCGCTTCCCCTCCCGCCGCTTCCTCGCAGCCGAGCGTTCACGAAGCCCCCGAATCTCCCTCGACTCAATCCGGGCAAACGTTACCCCCGAAACTCGACGCCCAATGGATCGTCTCCCACGTGGACGCATGGCAACCCGGCTGGACCGCGAGAATCCCCCACAGCTTTCTTGAAGACCCTGCCAATGCGTTCAACCGTTTCGTTCTGGCAGCCGCGCTCATGGACGACACCTCACCGTTCCAGGAAGCCATGGACCTCCTTCGCTCCAGCGATTTCGCTTGGCTCTCTGACCCAACCAAACTCGCAGTCGTCCGGGCATACCTTGACGCCAACGCCGAAGCCCTCGCCGCGCTGAAAGCGGGCATCCAGGAGGCCGATTACTACAAAGCGCCCCCCTTCTTCGCGAGTGGCGGGAATACGCTGGAATACCTTGAGCGCTTCCGCACTCTAGCATGTCTGCTTCGTGGAGAGGCGCTGGTCTTTCACGCCAGAGGCGACCCCGGGAGGGGCTTGGTGGATTCACTTCTCGGACTCCGGATGGCGCACCACATTGTGGGGGGAGGAATTCTAATAGAAAGCATGGTCGGCGCTTTCATCCGCCACGTCGGAGGAACGGCCTTCGAGTTCAACCTTCCCGAAGTCCGTGACCCAACGCTCTGCCGACACGCAATCGGCGCGATAGATCAATTGCTTTCCCTCGATGCGTACCGCGTCCATGACCAAGTCCACACCGAAGCCGGCTCCGTGGACCCAGGCGCCGCGTACCTGTTGGCCGTAGCTCAGGACAAAGGCCAGGAGGCCCTGGATATCCTGAACGCCGCTCTCGACTTACCTTACCGCGAGTTCGCCTCTCTATCCCGTCCAGCCGATATGTCCCCGCTAGTGCCCTGGGATTCCTACAAGGCGTCAGCATCAACCTTGTACCGCGAGAAGGCTTCAATGGCCGCATACAAAACCCTCGCCGCCGCCAAAGTCTATCAACTGGAGAGAGGGCAACTCCCCGAAACCCTCGAACAACTCGTCCCCGAATATCTCGCGGAGGTCCCCATCGACCCCTTCATCGG
>CAZBND010000041.1:0-1655 GCA_964493415.1 uncultured Planctomycetota bacterium
GGGAGGACGGTGGGAGTGAACTTCGGGCGGAGCCGTCCGGGCTTGGCGACGCGGAGCTGCCTGGTTCTGGGAGGGGGAGGTTTCAGGCCGCCGTGGTACGCGGACATGGTGTTCGGCCCTGCGGGGGTGGCGTTGTCGGAGATAGTGATGCCGTCGTGGAGGCAGGGGGAGAACACGGTTGAGATGAAGTTTTTGAATTACGGCGAGTCGGAGTCGGAGGTGGAGGTTGTGGGTAGAGCGCTGTTCGGGTGGGGAGGCGAAGATTGGAAGGCGGAGCGATTGTCGCCGGCGGCGGGGGAGGAGAAGGCCGTGCGCCTGTCGGGGTACGCGTTCGGTGATGCGGGGAACCGGTTCGAGGTGAAGGTGCGGAAGGGTGAAGAGGGGAGAGAAGCGTACTCGGCGGTGTATCACTTTGCGACGAACGACGCTGTGGACGAGGACTTGAGGCTTTGGGGGACGAAGACGAGCGGGAGCGTGTGTTTCCAGCCGGAGCCGTTTGTGGTGAGGCTGTGGAGGCCGGAAGGGAGGACGGCGGGCCGGGAGTTCAGCGCGAGCACGGTGCTGCGGTCGGCGAGGGGAGGGGAGGTAGTGCGTAGGACGGCGAGCGAGAAGGTTAAAGCGCCTGCGAAGGGGGGGCTGGCGATAGTGACGGGGACGGAGGGATTGGCGGACGGACAGTACGCGGTGTACATCACGCTTTCGGACGCGGAGGGGAAGCGCGTGCTGCGTACGGCGCATGATTTTGTGTGCGTGGAGGGTGAGTTCGGGGGGTTGAAGGAATCGGTCGAGGAGCTTTCGCGAGACGCGGCGGTCTTCGAGAAAGAGAGGCTGGGGAGGGGGATCGCCAGGAGTTCGGCGCTGCTGCTGAGATACTACGCGGAAGAGGCAGAGCGTCAGCTTGCGGGCGCGGATGTGGAGACATTCCGCAAGAGCGTGGCTGCGTGCCTGTCGAACGTGGAGAAGGGGAAGGAGCTGGCGGAGGCGTTCGCGAATAAGACGGATCCATTGAGGAATAAGACGGGGTTGGTGCGTCGGGCGTTCGTGTCACCGTACGACGGACGGGTGAGGGCTTACACGGTTTTCGTGCCGAGCAAGTACAAGCCGACGGAGGCGACGCCGCTGGTGGCGCACCTTCTGGCGGACGGGCCGATCTCGGACGGTGTATTCATGGCGGGAGTGCAGGAGGTGTGGGATCACACTGTAAAGGGTCTGGAGGAGAAGGGATTCATCGGGGTGTGGCCGTCGCTGACGCGGAGGCTGGAGGCGGAGTTGAACTTTTTCGCGGTGCTGGAGGAGATGAAGAGGGACTATAACATCGACGCGGAGAGGGTGTACCTGATGGGAGTTTCGGGCGGAGGGCTTTCGTCGTGGCTGATAGGTTTGAGGCATCCGGACCAGATAGCGGCGATCGCGCCGATATCGGGGGTGTCGGTGGCGAGCCAGGCGATCGAGAACGCGGGAGGGGACCCGGATACGATCGACAAGTCGCGGTCGGCGTATTATTTTCCGATGAACGCGCTGCACGTTCCGGTGATAGTGCTGCACGGGGACGCGGACTCGACTACGAAGGTGGAAGAGCAGGCACGTCCGATGGTGGAGAAGATGCGGGAGCTGGGTCTGGAGGTGGAGTACCACGAGTACGCGGGAGCGCCGCA
>CAZBND010000041.1:1755-21542 GCA_964493415.1 uncultured Planctomycetota bacterium
AAGGGCTGGATGCCGCGCCGCCCCACCTGGGGGATAACGCGGACCGGGAGCAGTACTACAAGGCGCTGGATGCGTGGGCGCTCGCGCCGGACACGATCTACTGGGACGGGAATGAGGCTACCTCGAACGCCGAGCTGCTGGCCTACTATCTCCGTCGGATGAGGAAGGCGATGGATGAGGCGGCGGAGATGCCGGTCGAGTCGGGCGCGATGGTGTGGAAGCTCTACTCGTCCGGGTTCCTGGTGAAGACGCCGGAGTGCGCGTTCGCCATAGACGCGGTGGAGGGGCCGTTCAAGGACATCGACAGGTCGCCGGAGGATAAGGGGGAATTCAAGTTCAAGTGGACAGGAGCGATGCGCGAGCGTTTCGCCGAACTGACGGACGTGCTGTTCGTCACCCACTGGCATTACGACCACGCTTCGTTTGCGCTGGCGAAGGCGATGATAGAGGCGGGGAAGATTGTGGTGGTGCCGCGGCAGTTGAAAGAACACTGGGAGCGCAACGAGTTTGCGAGCAAGCTGACGGTGCTGGAGCCGGATGCGGATAAGCGCGTGGGGACGCTGACGGTGCGCGTCTTCGACGGCGTGCAGTACATGAGGAACGACGAGGCGGGTGAGTGGATATCGGTGCCCGAGTACGATGCGCAGAACAACGTTTACCTGATGCGGACGCGTGAGGGGGTGACGTTTCTGCACCACGGGGACAACCGTGGGAAGCCTTTCGCCGGGTGGCTGGAGGAGGCGGCGAGAGATGGCTGGGATGTGGACGTGTGGTTCGTGCCGATTCACTGGCCGAAGAGCATGATTCCGGACGTAGAGAAGATAGCGCGTCCGATCATGGTTCCGTGCCACGAGTACGAATTCGGGCACAAGCCGACGCACGGGGTGATTACGATCATGCCGCATTACGAGGGGCCGTTTCGGCGGTTTTTCAAAGAGGGGCGCGCGGTGAGGCTGACGTGGGGGGAGAAGTTCCACGTTGAAGGGCGCCCGGCGAACGGACAGCCGTGACGGGCAGCGCCAGAAAGGCTCAGAAGCAGTTCAGATGTCGTTCCGGCAGATTTTTCGTGTCGTGGTTGGAGGTCTTTGTGTCTCTAGTATGGTGAAGCAAGAGGGAGCAGGCGGCTCATGAGCTTGGGAAAGCAAACGGACGAGGCGCTGGTGGCGGAGGCGCGCAAGGGTGATCGCGCGGCGTTCGGTCTACTGGTGCGGCGCTATCAGAACCTGGTGTGCGCGATTGCATACGGCAGGCTGGGGGACGCGGAGTGGGCCGGGGACATCGCGCAGGAGGCGTTTCTGGTGAGCCTGGAGAATCTTGGTCAACTGCGGTCGGGCGCGAAGTTCGCGGCGTGGATTCGGAAGATTACGCACAACCTGTGCAACCGGTGGGAGCGCTCGGAGAGGTACCGGAGGGCGCTGATCGCCGAGCTGGACCGGAGGCCGAGGAAAGTGGATGCAAGGAGGCCCGAGGAGACGGCGGAGAGAAGGGAGGAACTGGCGGTCGTACGGCATGCGATGGAGAGTCTGCCGGAAAGCCTGCGGGTGCCGTTGGTTCTCCATTACTTCGAGGGGCAGACGCACGCGGAGACGGCGCGCGAGCTTGGGATAAGCAGGGCGGCGGCGGTGAAACGAGTGGAACGGGCGAAGGAACGCTTGCGTACGACGACTAGGGCGATGCACGCGGGATTTGCGGCCACGCAGATAGAGGCGGGCTTCCGCAAGGCGAAGCCGGATGAGGGGTTCGCGATGCGAATACTCGGGGCAGCGCCCGCGGGTACGGTGTGCGGGAAGCTTGGATTGAACGCGATGCGGCTGAGCCTTGGAGAGGTCGTGCGCCACGTAATCTCATCAGCGGCCCGGCATGTGCCGGTGCTCATAAGCGAAGGAGGTGCAGAGGTGACGGTAGGCAAAGTGATTCTGGCGATAGTGGGTGGGCTCGTGCTGGCAGGAGGAGCGACGGCATATCTGTTTGCACGAAGCGATGAAGGAGAGGTCGAGCCGGTGGCGGTTGAGGCGGAGGCGTCCGAGTCGTCAGGCGGTATGGCTCCCGCCGCTGCGATGCAGGCGACGGGGACGGTGCCCATGGTCGAGATGCCGAACGGCGCACGGGGCGCAGTCCGAGGGGCAGGAGCGCCTGCGGTTCCCATGGCTGCGGGGGCTGCGATGGCCGACGAACCGAAAGAGGAATAGGCCGAATATGTGCGGGGACGTGAGCGAGTTTTCGGCCGATAAGGGAGGAGAATATTGAGAGAGATGGGGTTGATTGCTGTGCTGGGGGCGGTGGTGTGTCTCGTGCTCTCACCGGCGTGGGCGCAGGGAGATTTTGCGTTGACCCGAGAGGAGATCGTGAAGCCGACGCACCCGATGGCGAGCGAGGTGCGCGCTCCGGCTTCGTACTCGACGCAGCGCTCTCCGGAGATTTCGGGCGTGCCGAAAGGAATTTCCGCACGCAGCCACTACTACACGGTCAAATTCGGCGAACATGAAGTGCTGATGATTCTCGATCACGAACCGGACCCGCCGAAGCTGTACGTCGATACGGACGGCGACAAGGATTTCAGCGACGAGGAAGGGCACGCGGGAGTTCCCACGGGGATGATGTCGACGACGTTCGGCGACGCGGACTTCGGGCTGTTCAAGGTGGAAACAATGGAAGGGGCGAAAGGTCCGCCGCTGACTTTCAAGGCGCATGGACGGTATTTCTGGAAGACCGCAGAGACGCAACTGATGTGTTTCCCCGCGGAATGCCGGAGCGGCGACGTGAGCCTGGGCGGGAAGTCGTACAAGGTAGGACTAGTGGACGGGGATTTCGACGGGCGGTACGACGGGACGTTCTCGACGGGGAACCGCTGGGGAGGACGTGACGTCCGGGATGAGAGAGACGGCGGAGAGGGAGCCCTGTGCGTCGTCCCGAACGGGCTGGAGGATTTCGCGACGACCGATCATATAGGGATCGATCTGGACGGGGACGGGACGATCGAGCCGTACGGGCAGGTGGAGGTTTTCCCGCTTATGAAATTCCTCCGGGTGGACGGAACATACTACAGTGTGAAGGCAGCGGCGGACGGGTCGTCGGTGAGGTTCGAGAAAGCCGCGCCGGAGATGGGGAAGCTCGAACTGGGAATCGCAGACGGGACGACGGTCGAGATGCTGGCGTTCTCGGACAGCGGGCCCTGGCAGTATAAGGGAGGGCCGGGGACAGTGGAGATGCCGGTCGGCGACTACGTGATTCAACGAATCACCATTCAGCGAACGGATGAGAGAGGCGTCGAGTGGAAGCTGAACTGTTACGGCGGCACAGGGGGATTGAACGGGTTCAGCGTTCGCTCCGGCACGACATCTTCTTTGAACCTGGGGGAGCCGCTGAGAGCGAAAACGGAGGTGAGAAGGCAGGGGCAGGACGAGCTTGCGGTCGAGCTGTACCTGGTCGGGAAAGCTGGTGAAAGGTATGAGCCGGGAGGTCTCAGGGACGGGAAAGCCTTTGTGTGGCGACAGCGGTTCAAGATACTGGACGAGTCAGGCAAGCCGATGCGCGGAGGCGTGTTCGAGTATAGCTGCGGGGGAGTGTGCAGTTACGCGGGGAAGATGCCGAAAGCGCTGACGGGGAAGTTTCAGGTTGAGGCCACGGTAAACGTGGGGCCGTTCGACGTGACTTGTGAGCCGGAATGGCACGCGCTTGACTGAGGCGAGATAAACGGGTTTGGATGGCGAGCCGGGGACCAGTTGCCGCCGGTAGGATGCAGACGGTCCCGTCGATGCTGGGACAGGGGTGGTTCTGAAGCGTCTGGATGAAGACCCAGGTGAATACGAGGACGTGGACTTGCCCGCCCGGCTCCTGGCGCGTCCCGCATTTCCAGCGTCGAGCGCGCCCTCAACTGCCCAGGAAGGCTCGGCCAACAAGATAGAGGTCGCCAGCGGCTGAGATGTAGGCGACGATGTCGCCAGCATCATTCTTTATAACGAAGGAGCCCGGCGGCGGGTCGAGGGAGCTTTGGTTTTCGTGCAACGAGCCTGCGAGAACCATGTTGCCGCTGCTGTCTATGGCAGCGACGACGCTTCCGCTGGCGTTCTTTACCAGGAAGTCGCTGGCGGAAGTACCGGCCGGGACGCCGCCCTGGGTCAGAGCCCCATCGAGGAAAAGATTCCCAGCCGAATCGAAGACCGCGACGGCTTGAGAGACCGCGTTTCTGACCTCCAAGGCAGAAGGCTGTGGCGTCGGTGTGGGCGTTGGCGTCGGAGTCGGGCTCGGCGTTGGTGAAGGGGTCGGTGCGGGGGTAGGACTTGGGGTCGGTGTCGGAGTCGGACTCGCAGTTGGTGATGGGGTAGGAGTTGGAATGGGACTTGGCGTCGGTGTCGGAGTGGGAGTTGGACTTGCAGTTGGCGTTGGTGTCGGACTGGGCGTAGGAGTCGGCGTGGGTCGCGGGTCGTAGTAGACGATGACGCCCCGCGCCAGCAGAGCGGGTATGTGGACATCATAAGCGGAAGTGCTGAGCGGATTAACGCGCGCGTCCACAGTGTCGCCGTCTGTCAGCCCCGCGTTATCCACCAGCGGCTGTAAGTCGCTAATTTGGTTGCGGTCAAGGTAGAGGCTGTGGAGCGCGGTCAATCCGGCAAGAGAACCGATGTCGCTGATCTGGTTGTTCTTGAGGTCGAGCCGTTCGATGGCGGGCAACCCGGCAAGAGAACCGGTGTCGCCGATCTGGTTGTTGTCGAGGTGCAACCACTCGAGGGCCATCAAGCCTGCAAGCGGGCTGATGTCGCTGGTCTGATTGTTGGACAAGTAGAGTATTATAAGGCTAGTCAGACCAGCGAGAGGGCCGATGTCGGTTATCTGGTTGTAATCGAGCTCGAGGGTTGTGAGGGCGGTCAATCCTGCGAGCGGGCTGAGGTCGGTTATCTGGTTGTTGTTGAGATAGAGAAGCAAAAGATTTGTCAAACCTGCGAGCGGGCTGAGGTCGACGATCTGGTTGTTGCCGAGGCTGAGCATCCGGAGATTTGTCAG
Source organism: uncultured Planctomycetota bacterium (assembly GCA_964493415.1). Classification (GTDB taxonomy): domain Bacteria; phylum Planctomycetota; class DG-23; order CAZBND01; family CAZBND01; genus CAZBND01. Next base: position 6,757 of record CAZBND010000041.1, read on the forward strand.
GCCAGCAAGCGGGCTGAGGTTGCTGATCTGGTTGCTGCTGAGTCCCAACATTTCCAGCGCGACTAGGTCGGCAAGAGGGCCGAGGTCGTGAATCTGGTTGTTCTCGAGCCGCAAGGAATAACGCAGGTTAGACAAGCCAGCAAGAGGGCTCACATCGGCGATCTGGTTGTTCCGGAGATCCAGGATCTCCAGCGCGAACAAGTCAGAGAGAGGGCTGAGGTCAACGATCTGGTTGTTTCTGGAGTTGAGGCGCCGGAGGCTCGTCAAATCTTCAAGAGGGCTGAGGTCGCTTACTTGGTTGTAGTCGAGCACCAAGTAGTAGAGGTTGGCTAGACTGGCAAGGGGGCTGAGGTCGCTGACCTGGTTGTCCCTGAGATCCAGGTACCCGATGCCCAAGCCGACGAGCGGGCTGAGGTCGCTGATCTGGTTGTCCCTAAGGTAGAGGTCATACAGATGTGTCAAGTCTTCAAGAGGGCTGAGGTCGCTGATCTGGTTCTGTTCGAGCTGCAGCTCTTGCAAGGTAGTCAAAGTGGCCAGGAACCCTATGTCGATGAGGCCCATTCCAATGAGATGTAAGGTCTCAAGTCGAGGTAGTTGAGTAAGCGGAGCGAAGTCGGTGATGTCGTTATCTGAAAGGCGTAGGTCGGTGAGATGGACGCAGTTCTCGATTCCGGAGAGATCGGTTATGCCCCGATTGGACGCCTGCAAAAAGACAAGGGAATTCACGTCGGCCCTGTAGAGGTCCCCGGAGGGTTTGTCCAGAGCGTCGCGAACGGCTGCCTCAAGATTGGGATCTGCAAAACTCACTACCTCCAACTGAACTTCCACGTCACCGGGCTCAGTGCCGATGAATCCGATATGTCCGTATTCCCACGTGCCGGGGAAGTCGGTGATGGAATACCAGCCGTCCGAGGTCCCGCCCCAGCCCATGTTCAGATGCACATACATCCCGGCAGTATCGTCGGTTCCGTCCAGCACAATGGCGTGGCCCTGCCACAAATCGTTGGTCATGGTGTAAACGACTGGACGACTTGCGCCGATCTCCACTTCCATGCAATCGAACCATTCCACGTCGGTGTAGCTCGATCGGCGTATGTACCGGATAGCAGGATCGTAAAGGAAATACCTCACGAAAGCGGGAAGAATGTCGATGGCGTACGCGCTGGATGCCCCCCGGCCGTAGTTCATGTCGACGGAGACCCCGCAGTGGTAGCAGAGCTGTGCCACGGCGTCGATCTCCTCTTGAGTCGAGTAGGATGCGAGGTAATTGGGCATGTTCGCCCAGTCGTAGTCTGTCTCGAAGTCGGCGCTGAGCGTCTGCCCGTCCCATTCATAGGAATGGCTTCCATTGCCACGGGCCGGATGGTTGTGGAAGCGCAGCACCTGCGACATGGCGGTCGCCACACAGCCGACGATGCACCTTCTCCCATCGTCGATGTCAATAGGGCATTGGCGGTTATACGGATCCTGCTGGTGCCATGTCGAGGTCAGCAACGGGCCCAGCGCGGCGCCATCCAGGGGGGCACTGGCGCTTCCTGTAAAGAGAGCGGCCCATTCGGGAGATGAGGAAGCACCCTCTGCCGCCAGCGCTTCCAGACGCTGCTCGAGACAGGTCAGCAGGGCAGCGACTGCTGGGACTTCGGGATCGAATGGATTGCCTTCCGAGTGGGCAAGGATGGGAGAGAGCATGTCGTCGCCCGCGACGAGGATGAATCCGTCGTTGCCGCCCTGATAGATGTAGGCGAGCGTGGTACCGTCACGGACGATCGAGGCGGCGGGAGGGGGTGCTTTGAAGGCCGGCGCAGCGAGACCCTTTGAGTTTCGAGCCGTCAGCCAGCTGTCGGCGGCTGCCCGGGCCGTACCCTCATCGACGGGAGCGGCCGCGGCGGCAGCCAGCAGGAGAACCAGCGCAACCGATACAAGCAGCGACTTGGAGATGGTCCCGCAAATCTGGGCAGGACCGCACGGGCATCGTTTTATGACAGAGCTTTCCGTTACCACCTAGTCCCCCTCGTCGGGTCCCTCGAGAAGCACTCCCCCGCAATCATGTGCCAGTTGTCGTCAAGGCGTCGGCGAGCTCGGTGTAGAGCTTAAGGATGGTGGGGTTGCTGTTGTAGGCGAGCAAGGCAACGCCTACCAACAGAGTCTGGAGCCGGAGAGCGATGGTGAACAGTCCGCCTTTTCGCATTTCATTGCTCCTGAAGAGTGGACGTCAGACGCCGGTGAAGCGAGGAGCGAGTTCATAAAGATGTGCTCGACTCGCAACCACGGACCCAGTTTCGATAGGAGAGCATTATAATCGAGACCTAGAAGTGGGGCAATAATCGCCGCCGACGCGTAGTGTTAAGTGTGGTGGGCCCTTCTGGGTGCGGGCGATGATGGGGGACTGCTGGGGGATTGTATTTTGCCCTGTCAGGGGTCGTCGAAGCACGACAAGTCCCACTCGTCAAACCACTTGATGATCAGGAGACCATCTTGGACACGGAGCGGCAGCCAGACATAGGTTGACGCTTCGATGTCGCCCACGTTCCAGCGGTCGGCCATGCCGATGAAGCAGCCGGGGCGGTCGGCCAGTTCGAATACAGCGGTGAACTGGGCGTCGAAAGAGGTGGCGCTGCGCGGGCCCACGCATGGGTTGCCGTGGGGGATCCACGGGCCGTGGATGAGGTCGGCGTCGGCCCATTGGGCTTCGTTGGGGTAGTACCAGGTCGTCCCCGACGTAATCATGTAGTACTTGTGGCGGCACTTGAAGAAGGAAGGGGCTTCGCGCGCCTGGGGCGGGCCGGGCAGCGGGAAGTGGGAGCTATACATTCCCGTCGTATCGAGGTAGTCGGGGGTGAGGTCGGCTACGACGACCTCCGTGTGGGGACGGTCGAAGATGTAATACGCCTTCCCGTCCGCGGGTTCCTTGAACAAATTCGCGTCCCCGGCGCACATGCCGTTGGGGTGAATGGGCTTGAGCAGATGGAACGGCCCGGTCGGCAAATCGGCCACGGCGATCCCGACGTGCTGATCCCGCCATGCTGCATCCACGAGCTTCATCCACATCACGTACTTGGCGGTCCTGTCGTTGTAGAGAACGTGCGGACGGTCCATGATCTTGAGCGGGAAGAGCTCGTGTTCGGGGTCGTCGATGACGGGCGGAAGAACCGTTCCTTCGAAGTCCCATTCATGTAAGTCGGCGGAGGAATAGCAATTCACTCCCGCATGCCACGGTTTTCCTTGCGCCTGCTTTGAGCTGCATCCGGTCTTGTTCTCACCGAACCAGTAGTAGCGCCCGTCGAAGAAATTCACTCCACCACCGTGGGCCTGGATGGGGTTGCCGTCTGTGTCCAACCACGTCTGGCCTGGTTTGAACAAGTGGCATTCCTCCTGTTAAGAAGACGGCTGTAAGCCTGGGACTTGTTCCGCCCTAGCTCGGGTGCGAGCGGATAGGGGGGCTAGGTGGAGCCGGCCCTTCGCAAGTTTGGTCGACTGGGACGTGGTTCTATGCCTTCCGAAGGACGTCGGCAGCCTTCTGGGCGTCTTCGGCGCTATCGAGGCCGATGTACATCATGAGCCTTGCGCCGAAAACGGCGGCCGACAAGCCTCGAAGGTTTATGCCCTCGGCGGCGAGCATTGAAGTCAGCTCGGCGGCTATGCCGGGCTTGTTGGGCCCCTGAACGCGGACCGAATGCACGCTGCTGGTGACGTTGAAACCGAGGGTGGCGGCGGCTTCGATCTCCCTGTCCCCTCGAAGTGGGGTGACGAAGACCACCCCCGAGCCGGGCTTATCGGGGGAACGCCTGGCCAAGACGAAATTGAGGTCAGCGCCGGCTTCCCGAAGGCCGCGGAGCTTCCGCGCCAGGCCACCGGGGTCGTCTTTGACGCTGGCCGCCCAGACATCAACACGATCGACGATCAGGTCCATCATCTCGCCCTCCTCCTGATGCGCACGGTTATCGTGCCCGTGTTTTTCTGAGTCGCGGCGTCGCTCGTTTGCGTTTGCCGAAGGCATGCGCAGTATACGATGTCCAAGGGGAAGGCACAAGATGTCGGCTGAATGCTTGGGCTGCGGCCGCCTTGGAGCGCGGGTGGGGGCGAGAGGTGTTCAGCGTGAGGAGCGTGGGGGTAAGAGCCTTGGAATAAAGCGCGGGACGCGGCGGGAGTACTCCTGGTATTTCTGCCCGAAGCGGGCCAGAAGCTCGCGTTCCTCCAACAGCACGATCAGGTAGATGAGCGGGATGTAGAGGGCGAGGATGAGGTAAACGACGAGGTAGTTGGTGAAGAGTGCGAGGGAGGTCAAGGCTATGCCGCCCTGGAGGTAACGCGGGTGGCGTATGCGAGAGTAAATGCCCTGGGTGAGAAGTTTTCCCGGGGACCGTGTTCGGGAGAGTTGCGGCAGGCCGAACAAGATGGCGGGCGTGAGATGTTTGAGTAGCAGGATCCCGAGGTAGACCGAGGTGAGAAAGAGGAAGAGGGCGATGGCCGCGAGGGGAAGGCTGACTCCGAAATGAATCCGGAGGAGGGGCTGAGAGAAGAGAAAGAGGAGGAGTTCGAGGAGGATGAGAACGGCAATGACGGCGAGATATGTCTTCACCGGGCCCAGCCTTCGCCACCTTTGGGTAAACGGATGGATGATGAACCAGAAGGTAAGAGCGGCGGGGAAGCCCAGGAGCGTCGCTTGGGCCACCCAATAGGCTGCCGTTTCCATCGTGCTGCGCCCACAAGAGATTGCCGCCGGTCGCCCCCCTCGCGAGAGCGAGAGGCCGGTCATGTGATTTTCATCGATTTCGTCGTGCCGGAGCAAGAGGAAAGGCGGGGAGGGTCTTTCACGGGGCGAAGGCTTCGAGGACGGTGCGCCAGCCGATGAGTTGGACTCCGGCTTCTTCTGCGACCTTGGGGGCCTCGCCTTCCATGAAGATGGTGTGGTCGAAAACGCGGTTGCGGGCCTGCCTTTCGGACATGACGGCGAAAAGCTCCCGGCTCTCGGCGGCCATGTGAGTGACGAGCAAGCTGACGCCTGGGCGGCAGCGGCGGATTTGGTCGAAGTAGGACTCGCGGCGGGCCTCGATGGTATCAGCGCCGCCCGGCGGCCTGCAAAAGTGATCGATGAAGATGAAGCCCTGGTCCTCGAGCGATTCGAGGAAGGGGCGGTTGGCAGCGGAGCATAGGAGGCGCGGGAGCATGACGAGGTTCTCCTCGGTGGGCCTGATGACGAGAGGCGGGATGCGGTATTCCCTCGCGGTTGCAAGATAGATTTGGAGGAGATCGGGGCGGGCGAAACAAGCGCCCATGTGGGTGTCGAGATGAGTGGGGTGAATTCCGAGTCGGAGTGCGAGATCAATCTGGGCGCGTAGTTCGCGTTCGAAATGGTCGGCGGTTGCCCGCTGTGCGACGTCGGCGACGGTGGGGGGGAAACGACCGAAGTCATCGAGGAGGCTTGAGACCTCGTTGCGAGGGGCGACGGGGCCCCACTTGTAGCTGCGCCATTCGCTGGTGAAGCAGGAGTGGATGCCGAGGTCGAGTCCGGGGGTTTCGCGGCAAGCGTCGGCGACTTCGAGAACCCAGGGGCAGGGGATCATGACGGTGCCTGACGTGGCAGCGCCGTGTCGGAGGGCCTCGAGTGAGGCGGCGTTGGCGGAGTGACACATTCCGACGTCGTCGGTCTGGATGATCAGCATTTTCCGTTGCGAGTCGAGTCGCTGGCCGGGCAATCAGCGGGCCTTTGCATTAAATGAGGACGTACAGTTTAGGGGTTGAGTGCGAGTTGTGCGAGAGTTTTTCCGATGGGGAGTTGGGAAGCTGCGGCGCTACTCTGCGGCGGCTTGGCACATTGCGATGAGGTTCTCCGGCTTGATCGTGGTTACGCCGTGGTGGGAGTTGGCGACAATGTATCCGCCGCAGTCTGCGAAGGCGCGAATGTTGCGGCGGACTTCGGCCTTCACTTCGTCGGGGGTTCCGTAGGAGAGAAGAGTCTGCACGTCGATTCCGCCGTAGAAGGCGAGCCGGCCGCCGAACTCGGCGGCAATGGACTCGGGGTCCATGCCTGCGGCAGTCGTCTGGAATACCAGGAGGGCGTTGACGCCGATGTCTATGAGGTCGGGTAATATGGGCCGGACGGCTCCGCATGAATGGAGGAAGACGTACATGCCGTGGTCGCGCGCGAGGCGGACCTGCTCGGCGAGGTACGGCTTGATGTGCCTGCGCCAGAGGTCGGGGCTCATGAGCATGGCCTTCTGGCCGGCGAAGTCGTCTCCGAGCCAGCAGATGTCGCAGAGTCCGCGGGCGGCGTTCAGGCCGCGCGAGAGAATGTCCATGTAGAACTCGTGCTGGCGGCGAACGAAGGCGTTGAAGACGTCGGGAGCGCTGATCATTCTGATGAGAGCGCCTTCGAGCCCGAAGGCCTCGCAGGCGCTCCAGAAGAGAGGCTTCCAACTGGGTGAGAAGGCGAGGGCGTGGTCGAGCCGGCGTCGGCGCGCGGCACGGAAGTCGCCGGGCTGCCACCAGCGGGGGTCGGGCCATTCGTGGGATTCGACGTCGGCTACGGTTTCGGCATGGGCGAGGGGCCCTTCGCCAACGTATTTCGTGCGGGGCTCGTCCTCACCGTGGGAAGCCCCGGGTGTCCATATCCACTTTGTGGGGCCGGTGTTGACGACGCTGACCCAGCGGAAGTCGGTTCCGAGGAAGTCGCGTACTTGGTCGGGGTCTTGAAGGCCGTGCTTGTCGCGGAAGTAGTCTGCGAGCTCCGGCCAGACTGAGCCCTCCATTAGGTCGTAGGGGACTCTGTCGGTCTGTTTGAATTGAAGAGTACGGATTACTCTTTCGCGCGAGGTCATGGGCGGCCTTCTGTTTGGCGGTTAGGGTTGGTCGGGAGCGGCTTGTTCGTCCTCCGTACGTCCGGGCGGCCGGACATTTTTGCCTTCGCGCTGCTGCAGGGAATCGCCGATGTCGTCCCTGCTTCGTTCGGCGAGGACGAGGAGGCGCTTGACCACGTCGGGATGCGCGGCCGAGAGGTCGTTGGTCTCGCCGATGTCGGCACTGAGGTCGTAGAGCGAGAGCGGGATGTCGGTGGTCATGACGGAGCCGTCGGGCCTGCGGTGCGCCTTCGTGCGCGGAATGATTAGTTTCCACTTCCCAGATCGTACGGCGCACAGGCCGCTCGCCTCGTAATAGAAGAACGACTCGTGCGGGGTTGTGGCCTCGGGCTTGGGTGAGATGAGCGGCCAGATGTCTTTCCCGTCGATGATGCGGTCGGTGGGGAGGTCCGCTCCGGCGAGGGCTGCGATTGTGGGGAAGAGGTCGAAGGCGACGGCCATTTCGGTACATACTGATCCCGACGGGATGCGGCCCGGCCAGCGCATGATTGCGGGGACGCGCATTCCGCCTTCCCAGGCGGTGGCCTTGCCGTCGCGAAGGGGGAGAGCGGAGCCGCCGTCCTTCTCTTTGGCGAGCCATGGGCCGTTATCCGACGTGAAGATGACAAGGGTGTTGCGGTCGAGGCTGAGGTCCTTGAGCGCGCTGAGGATTTCGCCCGTGCTCCAGTCGATCTCTTCGATGACGTCGCCGTAGGTTCCGCGGTTCGAGCGCCCGGCGAAGCGCTCGGAGACGTGGAGCGGCACGTGCGGAGCGGTGTGCGGCAGATAGAGAAAGAAGGGGCGGCCCTTGTTTTCGGTGATGAAGCGCACGGCCTCCTCGGTGTAGCGGGGAGTGAGGGTTTCCTGGACGACGGGCTTCTCGATGACTTCCTCGCCGCGCATCAGGGGGATGCCGCTCTCGTTGGTTTCTCGGTTCACGAACATGTCGTTGCTGTAGGGTAGGCCGAAGTAATAGTCGAAGCCGTGGCGCGTCGGCAAGAAAGGCGATAGGTGTCCTAGATGCCATTTCCCGATGCAGGCCGTTGCGTAGCCGCGCGCTTTGAGCATGTCGGCGATGGTGATTTCGGAAGGATGAAGGCCGATCTTCGAGTGAGGATGAAGGACGCTGGTGATGCTGACCCGCTGGGGATAGCAGCCGGTCAAGAGGGCGGCGCGGGAGGGGGAGCAGAGGGGGGCGGCGACGTAGAAGTCGGTGAAGCGAACGCCCTCGGCGGCCATGCGGTCGAGGTTCGGGGTGCGAATGTCCGGGGAGCCGTAGCAGCCGACGTCCTGGTAGCCTTGGTCGTCGGTCAGGATAATGACGAAATTGGGGCGGGAGTCCTGGTGCGGGGATGCGGCTTTGGTGGCGAAGGGCGCGGTGCCGGCACAGGCACCGAGCGAAGCCCCGGCGGCTCCGATTGCGCCCGACTGAGGTGAATTGCGTTGATTCATAGGTATACTGCCCGAGCTTCCAGCCTCCGGGAGAGTGTCCCGGCGGTGTGGAGCGGAGGCCTGACGACTTCGGCCGCTCCGCGGAGGCCCAAACTAGTTCCCGTGCAGGCTGCTGTCAAGGGGCGGGTCGGGTGCCGGTTACGGTCAAGGTCATTTTGCCCAGATGGAGGCTGTAGGGGATGTCGCTGTTGACGGGCTCCCACGGTTGACCGGCTATTGTGAACCAGAAGCTGCGAGGGCCGGTGTCCTTGGCGATCATCGCGGGCTGGTAGCCTTGCCAACCGGGGGTGACCCACGTATCGCCTCCGACCAGGCTCCACGGCCCTGTGAGGTGCGGCGCTTCGTATAGATGTCGGAGCGTCAGGATCAGGTAGCGATCGACGCCGGGATGGTACATGGCGGAGAACTGCTCCCAGGCGTAGACTCCCTTGAGCGATCGGGCGTCATGCTCTGAAGTCGACCAGTCCTTGCCGGTCCAATACGTCCATGCGTCATAGTTGACGATGTTGTCGGGGCCGCCGGCGGCCTGGCAGACGTCCACTCGAGCGAGATATGCCTCCTGACGCCAGTTCCAGATCATGCCGATTCCGAACGCGTAAACGTAGTTGTCTTTTCTCAGCTCGTAGTTCTTGCCCATGTTGACGAACATGAGGTTGCGGAACTTGGAGCCGGAGTGCGGGTCGCCTTTGCAGTCCCATACCCAGGGGGAGTCTTCGAATCTGGCCCAGGTTTTACCGTGGTCGGTCGACTTGGCTATGAACCCCTTGGCGGTGTTATACATATCGGGCGTGCCGCACACATGGAGGGCGCAGTATAGCGTACCGTCGACACAGATGATGCTTGCCGAATGGTCTTTCATGGCGTTGGGCCAGCGGGAGGCGAAATTCGGGGGCATGTAGTCGCGCCAGACCTCGGTCACGGAGACATGCGGTAAAGCGCCGGCAATCTTGACCATGCCCACGTCTATCCAAGTGCTGTCTTCGACCTTCATGTCGGTCATTTTTTTGAGACCACATCCATCGGTCCAAGTTGCATAGACGTTGTCGTCATCGGCCCAGGTGTTGAACCACTGGTCGCCGTCGGACTTGAAGGAGTAGGGTTTTCCGTCGGCATCGCCTTCCACCCGCACAGCGGTTAGATAAGTGCTTTTTGGAAGCTGGGGGCCGTCCATCAGTCGTTCGGGCCGCGGTTTATACAAATTCTCCCTCCCATTCTGCTGCGCAAAACCATGGAACACGTTCATCCATTCGATCCAGCAGGCTCCCAGGAACAGCCACGGGAGGAATCTGGTCAACCGACCTGTCATCCCTCAGTCCTCCAGGTGCTGTTTGGGAAGTTGCGGTTGAGCCAGTTCCCAGGTTGTGGAAGGGCATCTTTTTCTACAGTAAATGCCGAAAGCAGCCCTCCGGTGAGCCCCGCGATTGTCGGAAGCTCCGTGGTCCACTCTAGAACCCGATAGACGCTCCGCCATCCACGACGAGGACGCAGCCGGTGACGAACCTGGCCGCTTCGGAACAAAGGTAAACCGTCGCCCAGCCAATATCCTCCGGCGCGCCGAGCCTTCTCATCGGCGTTCTGGACAGGACCTTGTCGCGGAAGCTTTGGTCTCTCTTAAAGGTTTTCGCGGCCATGCCGGCGTCGATCCATCCAGGACAAATCGCGTTGACCCGGACGCCTTCTGAGGACCATTCGGCGGCGAGCGTGCGCGTCAACCCGATGACAGCGGTTTTTGCGGCGGAATAGGCCGAGACCTCCGGCACGCCAAGCAAAGATGCCATCGAACCGATGAAGACAATGCGGCCCTTCCCTCGCGGCAACATGCGCCGCGCCGTTTCGCGCGCCAAGGCGTTGGCGGCTGCGACGTGAATCCGCATTACTTCGGCGAAATCCTCGTCCGACGTCTCGAAGGACGGCTTCTTCATCGATATCCCGGCGTTGTTCACCAAGATGGTCAAAGGGCCCGTTTCTTGTTCCAGACGCTTGACAAATTGCGGCAAGGCGTCCAAGTCGGTCAGGTCGCAAGGCAACGCCACGGTCGCCGGCCCGATCTCCTCGGCGGCGCGACGCAAAACGTCTTCCCGACGTCCGGCGATTGCCACGCGCGCTCCGGCGGCGGTCAGGCACTTGGCGATTGCCAGGCCAAGCCCGGTTCCGCCTCCCGTAACTAGGGCCGTCTGGCCTTCGAGTGCAAAGGCTTGTGGAAAGCTGTTAGGCGTCATAGGACGTTGAACTCCTCCATTGCGTCTTCCCGCAGAGTCGTTGAGGCACCGGGCTTCTCCGGAATCACGAAGTATCCCTCCTCCACAGTGGCCGGCTCCTCGAAGCACCCCCGCATCCAAGGAACGTGTTCCAGAATATCGCAAGAGCCGTGGGCGATGGCTAGGTGAAGATGCACCTGCATCATGTCGCCGACGTGCGGGGCGATTGGCAAGCCGCGCTCAAGGGCCAGGTGGGCGACCCGTCGCCATTCGGTGATGCCCCCTAATCGCACGACATCAGGTTGGACGAACCATACAGCGCCGGCGTCGATGAAACTGCGGAAATGATCCAAGCCATATAGTTGCTCGCCAAGGGCGATCGGCGTTCTCGTCTCCTGTGCCAGCTTGGCGTGACCGCCAAGGTCGTCGTACCAAAGGGGCTCCTCCATCCAATAGACGTCGAGTTGGCGGAGGCGGCGGTCGGCGCGGAGCGCGGTCGCCATGTCCCACTTGCCGTTGGCGTCGACCATCAATTTCGTTCGCGGCCCGATCGCCCGGCGAACCGCTTCGACGCGGTCGAGATCCCGGTCGAGATCGTCGCTGCCCACCTTGATCTTAACGCCCCGGAACTTCTTGTCTTCCACATAACAACGGGCGTCCTCGACGAGCCGCTCCAGAGACCAGTTCAGCCACCCGCCATCCGTGTTATAGGCTTCGACGCGTTTTTCCGGGTCTCCGCGCAGCAGCCGCCACAGCGGAACGCCGGCGGCTTTGGCTTTCAGGTCCCAAAGCGCGATATCGACGGCGCTCAAGGCCAAATGCGTGATCCCGCAACGACCGACCCATTGAATCGGAGGATGGTGGCAGAGCATGCTCCAAAGCCCCTCGACGTCCGAAGGGTCCTCGCCGATCAGGAGCGGCGCGTAGGCCCCGGCGACGCAGTCGACGATCAAGCGGTCGGTGGCCAGATGACCGTGGGTGCCCGTGTAGCCGTATCCGCAAAGCCCGTCATCCGCGCGGATTACGACGCCGGGAGCGCCCCAGTGCGTGATCTGATGGGTGCTGTCGGCGATGCCGTCGCCGGTGACCGGGACATGGAGGATGAAAGGATTGAGCGATTCAATCTTCATGGTTTTCAGTTCCAGAGCCGACCCTGGCAGAGCGCGCTTCTCCGTTCGCTGTGTGAGCGGCGATGGTAAAGCGCCCAAGTGAAATCTTCAAGTGCGTCTCGCATCATCCGTACGTCGGGAACCAGCAGCGCCGCTGAATCCTTCCCAGGATAGCTGCAAAGAGGTCCTTGGACAAGGCGGTCTTCAAAGAGCAGAAGCGTGAGCTACTGGGAGTGGTGGCCTGGCAGCTCCGTAAACCGCGGCGTCATGGGTTCAGTTGCAGCTCGTGCAGTCCCAAGATCGACAACACTCGATCGTTCGACGTGTCGGGGTTCGTGGCGAGAGCGACTGCGGCCAGGAGGAGCCTACGTAAGCTGTCGGGCATCGGCATGCGAGCCGGACTCGATGGCGCAGGACACGGCGGGGTGGGATGCCGGCGCTTTGCCGATGAGGCGTTTACCGGCGGCCGGCGGGTACTCGTTCACCGCGCTGTTCCTCTACGGAATCCAACACGCTGCGTGCGAGCAGTTGTGCTAGTTGGCTTTTCGGCCGGCGACGCCTTTGGTGGAGCGGGTGACCTTTCTGGCGGCAGCTTTGGGGCGGAGCCCCCGTGTCGCCGCGCCTGCCCGCCACATTTCGGAATCGCGAATGGCCTTGAGTTCCTTTGCGAGTTGCTGCTGGTAGTCCTTGCGGCCGCATGCGCTCATGACTCGCTTGGCTTCGGCTCCGGTTTTGACGCGCTTGTAGAGTTCCTTGAAGACGGGCAAGACGGCCTTTTTGAACCTGGGCTTCCAGTCGAGCGCGCCGCGCTGGGCCGTCGCGGAGCAGTTGGCGTACATCCAGTCCATGCCGTTCTCGTCTACGAGGCGAATGAGGCTTTGGGTAAGCTCCTCGACGGTTTCGTTGAACGCCTCGGAAGGCGAGTGGCCGTTCCGGCGGAGGACGTCGTACTGCGCCTCCATGATTCCTGCGAGAGCGCCCATGAGAACGCCGCGCTCGCCGGTGAGGTCGCTGGTGACTTCCTTCTCGAAGGTGGTGGGGAAGAGGTAGCCCGAGCCGATGCCGATGCCGACGGCGAGGCAGCGCTCGCGCGCGCGGCCGGTGGCGTCCTGCTCGACGGCGAAACTTGAGTTGATGCCGGCCCCGGAGAGGAAGTTGCGGCGAACGGAGGTGCCGGAGCCCTTGGGCGCGACCATGATGACATCGACGTCCTTAGGCGGAATGACTTTGGTGAGGTCCTTGTAGGCGATGGAGAAGCCGTGCGAGAAGTAGAGCGCGTCGCCTGGGTTCATGTTTCTCTTCACGGTCGGCCAGATGACTTTCTGTGCGGCGTCGGAGACGAGCATCTGGATGATGGTGCCGCGTCGCGCGGCCTCGTCGATTTCGAAGAGCGTCTTGCCGGGGACCCAGCCGTCCTTCTTGGCGCGATCCCAGTCCTTGGTGAACTGCTTTGCCTGGCCGACGAGGACGTTGAGGCCGTTATCGCGCATGTTGAGGGACTGCGCGGGCCCCTGGACGCCGTAGCCGATGACGGCGATGGTTTCGTTTTTGAGAACGCGGCGGGCTTTGGAAAGGGGGAACTCCTTGCGGGTGACGACTGTCTCCTTGGTTCCACCGAAATCGATGGTTGCCATCGCTCGACCTCCTTGAAAGCATGTGGTGCGGGTCGGACGCCGAACCTGCGGCGAAATCCGTAACAGACATGTTAGACAAACATTGGCCCAAACGCAAGCGGCGAGAGAAGTAAGGAGGATGTGACAGGTGAGGACTGGGCCGGTCGAGGAGGCAGGCGGCAAAGGTGATCGTAGGTCTAAGAGGTGCGGGGGCAATGATTTTTGGAGAAACAGGACGGGCGGGAGATTCTGTGCGCTGCAAGGACGGTTGGGGTTGCCGGGGGGGGTGGAGGTGTGGTTGAATGGTGCGTGGACTGGATCGTTCGGAGCCGGTTCGAGGCCGGACAAGGTATTCGATGTAGGAATTGAGCGAAGGGAGGGCTGAGCTATGGCCAAGCAGGTGGTTGTGTTCAAGCTTAAGATGGAGGATACGCCCGGAGTGCTGGCGAACATGCTGGAGCAGGGGTCGAATTTTGGGTTGGACTTGGAGGGCGCGTGCGCGGTGGGGTGCGAAGGGGGCCAGGCGGTGCTTTTTGCGGTTCCCAAGGACCCGAACGTAGGGCGGCAGGTAGCTTCGGCGGGAGGCCAAAAGGTGGAGGAGTGCGCGGGCTTCCTTGTGGAAGGGGAGGACAGAATCGGCGCGGGCGCTGCGGTGCTGAAGCCGCTGGCGAACGTCAATCTGCTGGCGTGCGCCGCGCTGGTGAGCGAGGGAAGATACCAGGTGCTGCTGGTAGTGGCCAACAAGGACGCCGTGGCCGCGGCGAAGGCTCTGGGAGCGTAGGAGAAGGACTGGTCCGTCGCGTTCGGATAAAGGGCGCAGGCAAACGTGTCTGCATCTGAGGGAGTTCCATGGTCGCGGCGGGCGCAGAGCGTCGCAAGCTCACAACTTTCCAGGAAGGGGGAGCGTCGAGTGAGCATTCGGCTTAGAGGTGAGATGCCGGGGGACGAGGACACGATCGACCGGGTGAATTGCAGCGCCTTCGGGCAGATGGACGAAGCAAACCTGGTGCGGATGACGCGGAGCTTCTATCCGGGGTTCGACCCGCGATATTCGATCACGGCGTGGGACGGGGATGAAATGGTGGGGCATGTGCTGTTCAGTCCGGCGAGGATACGGCTGATGGGAGAGACGGTGTCTGCGTTAGTTCTCGCGCCGATAGCGGTCGTGCCGGAACGGCAGCGAAGCGGCATCGGAGGCGAGTTGATCCGCTACGGGCACGAGCTGGGAAAGCGAGAGGGTTTTGCGCTTGCGTTCCTGTGCGGACACCCGTCGTATTACCCGAGGCACGGGTACCAGGCGTGTTTCGGATTTGCGAAGGTCACCGTCGAGAAGGACAAGCTGCCGGAGCCTGGGCGGAAGTTTCGGATACTGCCGGTTCGGTCGGCGGACATTCCGTGGCTGGTCGAGAGGCAGGCGGCTGAGTTGGCGGATGTGGATTTCGGCTGGCTGTGGGGGACGGGGCTGAGCGAATGGAGGATTCCGTGCATCAATTCGGTCATGTGGTGGACGGAGGACGGCCGGCGCGCAGCGTATACGGCGGCACCGGCCGGCAGGGGGAAGTGCAACATGCTGCTTGC
>CAZBND010000042.1:0-5561 GCA_964493415.1 uncultured Planctomycetota bacterium
ACAGCGATTTGGAGATACAGAGCGCGACCGGCATTGTGTCCCCGATGGGTTCAGGGCGAGGCAATCCTCCTTCGCGCGATCCTCCTTTGCACAACCCCTCTTTCCATAAAGCTACGGAGGGCAAGGGCTACGGCGGACAAGGCGGGGTGCGGATGAGGTTGCGGCGGTCGTCGTACCAGTCGGCGTAGGCGGTGCCGGGAAGGAATTCGTCGTGGGCTTCGGCGAGAAGGTCTGAGAGAGTCGAGCGCATGTCGCGAAGGGTGGAAGGGTCCTGGCGGTCTTCGGCGAGGTTCCTCATCTGGTAGGGGTCGGCGAGGTTGTCGTAGAGTTCCTGTTTGCCGTCGAGCCACTTGACGTAGGTGTGGGTCTTGGTGCGAACGCCGCGCCATTCGGGGAAATGGGTGCCGGAGTCGAAGTAGTTGTAGTCGGAGACGTAGTTGGCGATGAGGGCGGCGTCGCGCTCGCGAGAGGCCTGGCCGAGGATTGCGCCGCTGAGGTCGATGCCGTCGATCTCGGTGAGGACCTCGATCCCCGCGAGAGAAAGAAGTGTGGGCATGTGGTCCATCCACGTGTAGAGCGCGTCGGAGCGGGTTCCGGCAGGCGTGTAGCCGGGCCATCGGACGATGAGAGGGACGCTGATGGATTCTTCGTAGGGGACCATCTTTGCGGCGCGGTTGTGGCTGAAGAGCATCTCGCCGTGGTCGGAGGTGAAGACGACGACGGTGTTGGCGGCGAGTCCGGATTCGTCGAGAAAGCGCATGATGCGGCCGACGTTGTGGTCGATGTTGGAGGTCATGGCGAAATAGGCGCGGGGGTCGCCGGCCCTGGGACGGACATCCTTGGGGACGTTCGGACGCCAGTCGAGACGGGGCTTGACCTTTTCGAGAAAGCCGGGGGGAGATTGCTCTTCGCTCCACGGCGGGTGCGGGGGATGGGGAGCGACGGCGAGGAAGAATGGGTCGGGCGAGGAGACGCGCTCCTTCATGAACTCGATGGCGAGGTCGGTCTCGTGGTCGGTCTCGTAGCGCGGCATGGAGACGGGCTCGGGAGCGTCGCGGAAGTACCAGGCGTCGGCAAAGTTCATGTGGAAGTTGTAGGCAGCCCAGTACTGGAAGCCCATGCGCCGAGGGCCGGGGGGGACGAACTCGGTCCGGCGGTGGTACCGGATGAGGTCGCGAACGTGGTCCCTGGCGCGAATGCGGTCGGCTTCGGGAAGGCTTGCGAAGTGCTTTGGGGAGTCGGCGTGGTAGCCGGCGCTGAGGTGCCACTTGCCGATGAAGCCGGTGCGGTAGCCCGCGTGGACGAAGAGGTCGGCGATGGAGCCGAAGCGAGGATGGATGTTGACGAAGTTCACGACGACGCCGGTGTGAGTGGGGTAGCGGCCGGTGATAAACATCCCGCGGGAAGGGGTGCAGACGGGGCAGGTGGCGATGGCGTTGGAGAAGAGGACGCCTTCGGCGGCCAACCGGTCGATGTTGGGGGTTTGGATGTTGGTCTCGCCGCAGCAGGAGAGAGCGTGGCTGCGGAGCTGGTCGGCGAAGAAGAAGAGGAAATTGGGACGCTGAAGGTCTTCGTCGGAGAGAGGCTGGGGTTTTTCGAGAGTGGCGGTGACTTCTTCAGTCTTCTCGGAGGAGCGATTCATCTTAGTCGGCCCGGGATCCGTGCTTTGCTGAGGCGATGCAACACAGTAGCAGGTTTGGGGGTGGGTTTCAAGGGGGCACGCGCGGGGGCGTGATCGTATCTGCGGCATTGACAAGGGGAGGGGGGTGGGGTATGTTGGTCTGTTCATTCGCGAGGCAAGAGACCCGGTGTGAGGGCGCGTTCTTGAAGACCATGGCGGTTGCGGTCAATGCGTGGAAAGAGACGGTAAGGCAGCCGATCTACTACGTCATCCTGCTGGCGTCGGCTGCGATGATCGTGCTGTCGCATTTCTTCGCGCTCTTCACGTTCGGGCAGGAAGCGAAGTTCATATACGACATGGGCCTGGCGACGATCACGCTGGCGACGTTGTTCCAGGCGCTGTTTTCGGCGTCAACGGTGATAAGCGACGAGATAGAGAAGAAGACGGTGTTGACGCTTTTGTCGAAGCCGCTGGGGAGGTCGCAGTTCGTTGTGGGGAAGTTCTTGGGAGTGGCGGGGGCGGTGTTTCCGGCGACGGTGCTGCTGGGGGCGACGCTGACGCTTACTACATACTGGAGCACGGTGAGCCCATACGTTGGGCATTACCACGAGGAGGGCGAGACCCACTCGCACGAGCACGTTCACCCTGGAGAAGAGGGGACGGGGGAGGAGGAACACGGGAGGGAATGGGACGAGGGTACGCTGCTGGGGTTCACAATGGTGAAGGGGAAGTCGTTCGCGAAGGCGACGTTCATGATATTCATGCAGGTGGCGATGATGGCGGGCGTGTCGGTGGCGGTATCGACGAGGCTACCGATGCTGTTGAACCTGCTGGTTTGCTCGGGAGTGTTTGTGCTGGGGCACCTGACGGCGTACTTCCGAGTGCTGCTGGGAGGGCTGGGGCTAGTGCCCGGATTCGTGGGAGAGATACTGTACGCGATAGTGCCGAACCTGACGCACTTCAGCATAGTGGGACAGAAGGTGGCGGTAGGGACGCCCGTTTCGGGGGTGTACGTTCTGCTGGCGACAGCCTATGGTGTGGGATACATCATTGCGGCGCTGATATTCGCCTTCCTGCTGTTACGCACGAGAGAGGTCGGGTAGAAGCGACCCCGGTGGAGTTGATGCGCTACGCGATAATCGCGGACATCCACGGCAACCTGGACGCGCTTGAGGCGGTGGTTAAGGATATCGAGGGCGAGGGCGTGGACGGGACGTTCTGCCTGGGAGACCTGATAGGGTACGGGGCGGAGCCGAGTGACTGCATAAAGCTGGCGAAGTCGGTCTCGGAGAAGATCGTGGTGGGGAACCACGACGCGGCGGTGACGGGGGGGCTGAGCCTGAGGTGGTTCAACGATTTCGCGCGTCAGGCGCTGGTGTGGGCATCGGGGGTGCTGTCGGCGGCGGAGCTGAAATTCCTGTCTGAACTGCCGCTGGTGGAGAAGGGAGAGGGGTGGGAGCTGGTTCATTCGTCGCTGTATAAGCCCGAGAGCTTCCCGTACATGCTGACGGGACTGGACGCGAAGCAGTGCTTCGATCTGATGAGTGAGCGGGTGTGTTTTGCGGCGCACACGCATGTGCCGGTGATCTTCGTGGAGAACGAGGACAAGATCGGTGTGATTCGCGACTGGGAGGTGGAGCTGGAGGAGGGGAGCAGGTACATAGTGAACGTGGGAAGCGTGGGACAGCCGAGGGACAGGGACAGCAGGGCGGCGTATGCGATATACGATACGGAGGCGGAGAAGGTCGAGATAAGGCGGGTGAGCTACGATGTCGGGTCGGCGGCGGACAAGATTTTGAAGGCGGAACTGCCGGAGCTGCTGGCGGAGCGTCTTTTCGAGGGGCTGTAAGGGCTGGAGCGGGAGGGGGTCTTTGTTTCTTCCCATGGATACTCAGTGGTGAGGGTGCGCCGCGGGTTCGTCTTTGAGGCGGAGAAGGCGACGGGCGACCTCTTCCGGGGGTGAGCCGGAGTCGAGAAGTGCGACGGCTTCGCGAAGCGCGCCGGCTTGGCCGATGGTGAAAGGTGAAGGGAGGTCGGCGGGGCCGGAGGGGAGGGCGGCGAGGCGGGATATCTCGTGCTCAAGCTCCTGAATTCCGCTGCGGGTGAGGGAGGAGACGCGGATGGGCCGAACGCGGGTGATCCGATGTGCCTCTTCGGCGGCGGGACCGGAGCCGAGGTCTGCTTTCGAGGCTACGGGGATAAGCGGGCGAGGGGAGAGGCGGGCAAGGAGAGCGGATTCTTCGCGTGATAAGGGGCCTGCGGCGTCGAAGAGGAAGACGATCACGTCGGCTTCGTGGAGAAGGGCAAGGGTGCGGCGTTCGGCTTCGCGGGAGAGGGAGTCGGCGGGGCCATGGAGTCCGGCGGTGTCGACGATCTGAAGAAGTGCGCTCATGGAGCCGAGGTGGTCGGAGACGTGGTCGCGCGTGGTGCCGGGCTGGTCGCAGGCGATGGCGCGGTCGTATCCGAGCAGGGCGTTGAGAAGGGTGGACTTCCCGACGTTGGTCTTTCCGGCGAGGACGACTACGGGAGGGTTGAGGAGTTTTCGCGCGGTGTCCCAGCGCTGTATGAGAGCGAGAAGAGCGTCTCGCGCCGGGGGGACGGTGCCGGAGGCGAGGAGTGCGGCGATGCGGGACATTTCGCGGGAGAGCGCGCCGCGGGACTGAGCGAGAAGGAGAGCGGCGGCGCGGGCGCTGGGGGCAGTGGGAAGGAGTAAAGCCGCCTGCGCCTGGACGGCGTCGAGCTTTTGTGAATCGACGGCGGATTGGAGGAGTCCGCGGGCATCGACCTCAACTGCGCCGCGCCGGACAAGGGCCTGGATGACGGCGTTGGCCGGCCCGATGCCGCCGTGGCAGTTTATCTCGACCATCTCATGCGCGGTTATGCTCTCTTCGGGAGAGCAGAAAGCGAGCAGGACCTCGTCGAGCATCTCGTCGCCGTCGCAGAGATGGCCGTAGTAGAGCCTTCCGGGCTGGGGCCAATCGAGAGAGGGGGAGCGAGGCGGACGGAAGAGGGAGAGCGCGATGGGTACGGCGCGAGGACCGGAGAGCGCGATTACCGATATTCCGCCTTCGCCGACGGGTGTGAGAAGGGAGACGAGGGTGGGCGTCTTAGCTGGAGGCACGGGTCTCCTCGAAAGCGAAGCGGATTCCGTCGAGCATGAGGTTGGGCTCGGCGCGGTCGATGAGGCGGGAAGCGGTCTTGATGATGGAGAGGTCTCCGCCGGTGGCGATGACAACGGGGGAGCCGCCGAGCGCGGTCTTGGTTTCGGATACGAGCCTGTCGACGGCGCCGGCGAGGCCCCAGTAGAGGCCGGCGGTGATGGCTTGGACGGTGGATTTGCCGATGGGGGATTCGGCCTGGGCGAGCCAGACCTCGGGGAGGAGCGCGGTTCTGCTGTGCAGTACCTCTGAGGAGATTTTGGCTCCGGGGAAGATGGCGCCGCCGAGGAAAGCGCCTTCCTTTGATACGGCGTCCACGGTGAGGGCGGTGCCGATGTCGACGACGATGCACTCGCGGCGCACGAGGCGGTAGGCGGCGACGGCGTTGAGGAGCCTGTCGGAGCCGACCTTTTCGGGCTCGGGGCAATCCACTCGGATGGGGATGGTGAAATCCCTGCGGGCAAGAAGCACGGGGGCGGAGTAATTTTCGCGGAGCCATTTTTCTAGGGCATCGGAGACGGGAGGATTGACGGTAGCTATGGCTATGTCGTCGAATCGCACGGACTGGTCGAAGGGCCAGTCGTCCTGAAAGGGCTTTCCGAGGAGGAGCCGAGCGCGGCGCTCGAGGGCCTCGCCGCGGAAGGCTCCGAGGTAGATGGATGAGTTGCCTACGCCGATGGCGAGAAGCATAGTTCACCCCAGGGAGATGAAGCCGGAACCGGAGAGACCTTCGAGCTCGAGTCGGAGCTCGGTGGGCTCGGGGCTGGATGCGAGGGCATCCT
>CAZBND010000042.1:5661-19921 GCA_964493415.1 uncultured Planctomycetota bacterium
CCTTCGAGCTCGAGTCGGAGCTCGGTGGGCTCGGGGCTGGATGCGAGGGCATCCTCGCGGGAGATGAGAGCGTCGCGGAGAAGGCGCGCGAGGGAGTTATTGAAGGTGCGACAGCCGAGCACGTATCCCTGTTTCATGGCTTCGGGGAGGGACTTGGTCTCGCCCTTTTCGAGGAGTTCGCGGATGCGGGGAGTGGCGAGCATGATCTCGACGGCGGGGACGAGGCCGGAGGAGTCGGCGTTGCGAAGGAGACGAAGGGAGACGATGCCCTGAAGGACCATGGAGAGCTGAAGGCGTACGAGGGAATGCTGGTGGACGGGAAAGTAGCTGAGGATGCGCTCGACGGTCTGAACGGCGTTGAGGGTGTGAAGAGTGCTGAAGACGAGGTGACCGGTTTCGGCGGCGTTGAGGGCTGCCTCCATGGTTTCGCGGTCGCGCATTTCACCTATGAGGATGACGTCGGGAGACTGTCGGACGCAGTGGCGTAGTCCTGAGGGGAAGGTCTTGGTGTCGGAGCCGACCTCGCGCTGGCTTATGAAGCTGTTTCTGTCCTGGAAGACGTACTCGATGGGGTCTTCGATCGTGACGATGTGGCGGTAGAAGTTGAGGTTTATGTGCTCGATCATGGAGGCGAGGCAAGTGGACTTTCCGCTGCCCGCGACGCCGGTGACGAGGACGAGGCCGTAGGAATGCTCGGCAAGGGAGCGGAGAGTCTCGGCAGGAAGTTTGAGGTCCTCGAAGGAGGGTATGTCGAGGGGGAGATAACGCAGAGCGACGGCGAGGCGGCCTCGGGTGCGGAAGATATCGGCTCGAAAGCGGGCCTTCTGCGCGTAGTCGAAGGCGATGTCGGCTTCTCCGGTTTGCTTGAGAGTTTCGAGGTTTTCGGGGGCGGCTATATGCTGAACGACGGCCTGCATGTCTTCCGCGGAGACGGGTTCGCCGCGGACGGCTTTCACGAGGCCGTTGAGCCTGATGCGAGGGGGAGAGCCGGCCTTGAGGAAGAGGTCGGTGGCGTTTCTATCGATCACGAAATCAAGCAGTTTGTCGAGGTCCATTTTTCCGCCCGTGGCCGGCTCGCGTCGAGAAGCGCCAGTGTGGGTTGGTGAGAACAGGTTGATCGTCGGACAGATGGAGGATTTTTTCAAGTGTTGAGAAGGGGATTTTGGGCTCCGGATCGATTTCCCGGCGATTTGAGAGGGGGCGGAGGAAGACGGAGGATGAGTCAGTCTGCCGGTTTGAGGAGGGTGTAGAGCGCGTTGAGAAGGGGGCCGAGGGCCTGGGATTTGGCCGCCGAGATGGGAAAGAGGCGGAGGTCGGGGAAGTCGCGGGCGAAAGCTTCGAGTCTTTGCCGGGAACCAGGCAGGTCCATTTTGTTGGCGGCGACGAGAAAGGGCCGTTGTGAGAGCTCGCGGTCGTAGAGGCGGACCTCGTCCCGCAGGGCGGAGAAGGCGTCGGAGGGGTTTTCGGCGGCGGGAGATACGTCGATGAGGTAGCAGAGGACCTTTGCGCGGCGGATGTGGCGTAGGAACTCGTCGCCGAGGCCTTTGCCCTCGTGCGCGCCGCGGATGAGGCCGGGGATTTCGGCAAGCGTGAAGCGGCGGTAGTCGGCGAGGTCAACGATGCCGAGCTGAGGGACGAGAGTGGTGAAGGGGTAGTCGGCGACCTTGGGGTGCGCGGCGGAGACGCGGGAGAGAAGCGTGGATTTGCCGGCGTTGGGAAGGCCGATGAGGGCGGCGTCGGCGATGAGGCGGAGTTCGAGCTCGATCCAGCGCTCCTCACCCGGGGTGCCCTCTTCGGCGTATCGAGGGGCCTGGTTGGTGGAGGTGGCGAAACTTTTGTTGCCTCTTCCGCCGCGGCCGCCTTTGGCGATGCGGACGCGGTCGCCGTCTTGCTTGAGGTCTTTGAGGATGTGGCCGTGTTCGCGGTCGCGGATGATGGTTCCGACGGGGACGAGGATTTCGAGGTCGGCGCCCGACTTACCGTGGAACTTGGAGCCCTGTCCGTGTCGTCCCCTGGGTGCGAGGAAGTGGGTTTTTCGGGTGAAGTCGAGAAGCGTGGAGAGGTCTGAGGTGGCGCGGATGAAGACGCTGCCGCCGTGTCCGCCGTCGCCGCCGTCGGGTCCTCCCCTGGGGACGTGCTTTTCGCGGCGGAAGCTGACGCAGCCGTTCCCGCCATCACCGGCCTTGACGTGGATTGTGGCGCGGTCAACGAACATAGAGTACCAGTTTACCGACAAGGTGGGCGGCGGAGAAGGGGAAAAGAGCGGGCAGGCGGACGTAGCCGCGCCGAGGGGGTACGGCGATAGAGCGAGCGCCGCGTCGCCTGAGAATTGCGTTTGGGTTCCGGCTACTCGGCGAGAACGCTGACGCGGTTGGTGGATTCGAACTTGACGGTGCCGGCGGCGGTGGCGAAGAGGGTGTCGTCGCCGGCGCGCTTGACGTTGAGTCCGGGCTTGAAGTGGGTCCCGCACTGCCTGACGATGATGGTGCCGGCTTTGACGGTCTCGCCGCCGTAGCGCTTAACGCCGCGATGCTTTGGGGCGCTGTCGCGCCCGTTTCGAGAGGAGCCCTGCCCTTGTTTGTGCGCCATTTTACCACTCCGTGAGTTATTGAGGCGATACTATGTCTTTTACCGTAATGCGCGTGTAGCGCTGCCTGTGCCCTTTTTTCCTGTGGTATCCGGTGCGTCGCTTGTACTTGTAGACGACCAGCTTTTTGCCCTTGAATTCGTCCTGGACCTCTGCGACGACCTTAGCGCCGGCGACGGTGGGAGTGCCGACGAGGAGGGCGTCGTCGGTGCGAAGGAGAAGGACGCGGTCGAACTCGACCTGGCTGCCCGGTGGAAGGTTTTTCTTTTCGACGGCGAGGGCGAGTCCGGGCTCCGCCCTGTATTGCTTGTCGCCATCCTGGAATACGGCATACATGGTTGATTACCTTTTCGCGCTAGTGGGGGCTTGTCGAGCCGAGTCGGTTTGAATGGTCACGTCGTTTCTGTTGAGCGAGGAGTCTGCGACGACCCTGATTGAGACATTGGAACGTTCTTCCATTTCGGAGATCGTGTCGCGTTTGTGGTTATAGATGTAGGTGGCGACTTCGGGGCTCATCATGATCCTGAGTTCCCTGGGTCGTCCTGTGGCGATCTCTCTCCTAATTCTCCTGATAGCGCCGACGGCGGCGGAGCGAACGGTTTTGACGCGTCCGCTGCCTTCGCAGCAGGGGCAGTTTTCGAAGGAGCCGGTGACGACGCCGGGGCGAACGCGCTGTCGAGTGATGCCGATAGTGCCGAAGCGCGACATTCTGGCGACGCGGATTCTGGCGCGGTCGCGCTTGAGAGCGGCGCTAAGGGCCTGCTCGACGGCTCGCCGGTGCTGCTCCTGCTCCATATCGATGAAGTCATTTATAATCACTCCGCCGAGGTCGCGCAAGCGTAATTGTCGTGCAATTTCCTCGACGGCTTCGAGATTGGTGTGAAAGGCGGTCTCTTCGGCGTCTGCGCCGCTGAGGAATTTGCCGGAGTTAACGTCGATGGCGACGAGGGCTTCGGTCTGCTCGATGACGATGGAGCCGCCGCTTTTGAGCGGCACGGTTTTGGCGGCGATGCGGTCGATTTCGTCTTCGATGTGATACCTGTAGAAGAGGGGTTCGAGGCCGGCGTAGGGCATGATGCGGCTGCGGTAGCGGGGCATGACGCCCTTGACGAACTCGATGGTTTTCTTATAGACGGGCTCGGAGTTGATGATGACCTTCGCCATGTCGGAGGAGAAGATGTCGCGGATGGCGCGGGTGACGAGGTCGCTTTCCTGGTAGATGAGGCACGGGGGAGAGGAGCGCTTAATTCTGCCGGACATAACGCGCCAGAGTCGCAGAAGGTAGTCGAGGTCGCGCTCGATCTCGCGCCTGGTGCGGCCCTCTCCGGCGGTTCTGAGGATGACGCCGAGTTCTTCGGGGATGCTGAGTTCGGCGACGATCTTTTTTAGTCTGTCGCGCTGCTTCTCGTCGGCGATTTTGCGGGAGATGGTGCGGCGTTTGATGCCGGGCATGAGAACGAGGTACCTTCCGGGGATGCTGATGTAGGTAGTGAGGCTGGGGCCTTTTCCGCGGAGACCTTCGCGGGTTACCTGGACGACGACTTCTTGCCCCTGCTTTAGGAGGGAGGGGATTTTGGAGTCGCCGCGGCGGTTGGCGGAGGGGGCGGGGGCGAAGGTGGGGGTTTTGGATTTGCCGTAGCTGGGCATGACGTCGGAGACATGGAGGAAGCCGTTTCGCGGGCCGCCGAAGTTGACGAAGGCGGCGTCGATGGCGGGCTCTACGTTGAGGACGACGCCTTTGTAGATGTTACCGGCGATTTCGCCTATGGCGCTGCGCTGTATGTAGAGTTCCTGGAGTTTTCCGTCTTCGACGACGGCGATGCGGCTTTCTTCCTCTTCGGCACCGTCCACGAGCATTTTCTTGTCGACGTCGCCGGGCTTTCGCTTAACTTTCGACCTCCACTGCATCTCGCACTATCCTCGGGTGTTGTGAAGCATCAACGGGAAAAAGGCCCAAGGCACGGAGGAACTCCTCCGGCCTGATGGTTCGGCCATCCGTAACATCTAGTTTAATACGAATCGAGTCCGGTTGGAATGATATGTCGCGAAGATAATCTCCGACGCGGAGAGTCTGCTCGGTTCCGTCCTTTCGATTTCGACGAACGACAAGGGTTTGAAGCGGGATGGCGGAGGGGTCGAAATCGGGGGGCAGGGGGAGGTAAACGGAGTAGAGGAAGGAGGAAACGCGGGTTTTCCGGCCCGGGGGTACGGTTTCGATCTGCACGATTCGGAGGCCTTGAGGCAACTGTGAGGAGAGTTCGGCGCGTAGCTGAGAAGTTGGGAGGGGCTCTTCGAGGTGGATGACGAGGATTTCGCGAAGTCCCTCGTGATAGACGGGGAGAGGAGCGAGGAAGGAGATTTTGGGTCGTGGATTGAAGCCCTGTGAGAAGCTGATGGGGATTCCAGCGCGCCTGACGGCGCGCTGGAAAAGCCTCATCAGGTCGTGATGTGAGATGAAAGGGAGGGGGCCCGACTTTTCAAACCAAACCCTGTAGCGGTGTCGGGCCCCTGCCGCCACCCAGATGTCCTCCGGGACGTCATTGTGCGGGTGCGACTGGTGCGCTGGGAACGGTGTCCAGCGGGTTCAAGAGGCCGATGGTGACGTCGCTCCAGTCCTCGGAGAGGATTCTGGTGGTCTCGTGGGCCTTCTGCACGATGTCGATGGAAATGAGAATGAGCAGGGTGGTATCAAGCTGGATTGTGCCCTTGTGACGGAAGAGGTAACCGAGAACGGGTATGTCTCCGAGGAACGGGACCTTTGTGACGGTTTCGGACTCGGTCTTGTCGACAAGTCCGCCGAGTATGGCGGTGCGGCCGCTCTGAAGGATCATCTGGGTTACGACCGTTCTGCTTGCGGTTCTGGGCAGAGCGATTGTGTCTTGGCCGATCTGGAATATGTCGAAGCCGGGTTGCTCGGTGGATCTGCCGGAGAGGGAGGTGGCTTCGGGGATGACGGTCATGAGGACTTCGTCCCTTTCGGGGATGATGTAGGGTATGACGAGTAGCTGGAAGCCGGTGTCGACGGGCGATGTGTCAGCCTCGCGGATGGCGGTTTCGAGCTGGCCTGCCTGCGCGGTGGCGGCTTCGCTTTCGGCGAAGCGTATGGTTTCGCCTGAGAAGATGGTGGCAGGGCGCTTGTCGAGGATGGTGAGGATGGGCGCCTGCTCGATCTTGGACTTGCTGTCTTTCTGGACGAATTCGAGGAAGGTGAGGGTGTCGCTGAAGTCGAGGGTGCCGAAGGTGAAGAGAGTCTTGTCGGCGTCTTCGAGGAAGTCGTCAACGTCCTCGAACTTGGGGCGGTCGTCGTCCTTGGCGGCGATGAACTCCTCCCAGCCCTTTTCATATAGGTTGAAGGGCATGCGGGTGACGACGCTGCCGAGGCTGTTGCGGACGGCGAAGCCGTTCTCCCATTTGACACCGTAGTTGAGGAGGTCGTCGTTGGTTGTGGTGACGAAGCGGACCTGGCAGAAGACCTGTCCGGGCTCCTTGTCCATCTGCTGGATGATGCGCCTGATCTCCTCGAGCTTGGTGACGGTGTCGGTGGCGATGATGGTGTTGGTCTCGGGGATGTAATCGACTTTACCGTTGACGGAGACGGCGTTTTTGACGGCACGGAAGACGCCGAACTCCTGTTCGAGCTTTTTGAGGTCAACTTCCTGCGGCTGTCCGACGGCGAAGTCGGTTTTGATCCTTGCCGTGTATGTCGTGGGAGGATGCAGGTACCGGAGAGGGAACATCCAGGTTTCGAGCTGGCGGGCGAGCGCTTGGGGGCTGACGACGCGGACGAGCCCGCCTTCCTCCTCGACGATGGCGTAATCGTGGGTCTTGACGACCTGGTCGAGGGCCTGTTTCCAGGGGACGTTTTTGAGGCGTAGGTTGACTTTGCCGGTGACCTCTTCGGCGATGATGACGTTAGCGCCGGCCTGGGCGGCGAGGATGTCGATGGCCGCCTTGAGGTCGGCGTCGCGGAACTCCATGGTGATGCGTGGTGGTTTCCTGACGCGGTAGATGTTCTCTCCGGCGAGTTCGACCATGCACCCGGCGCGGTCGGCGATGACGCGTACGGCATCGAGCCAGGGTGCGTCGATGAGCTTGATGGTGACGGTTTCCTCTATGCCCCTGTCGAGGACGATGTTCTTGTTGGTCTGCTTTGCGATGAGCTCGATCACGCGACTGAGGGGGGTATCGACGAAGTCGACGGAGACCCTCTCTTGGCGTACGGTGGTCGGCGCGGCGGAGATGGCGACGGGCGGGGATTCCCCGGAGCCCAAGTTGGCCATTGCCAAGTCGGCGGCGGCAGAGGCGTGGGGTAGAGAAAGGGCCGCAATTACGGCGATAAGTCCGAGCTGTCGTGAAAAGGTCCTTGATTTCAGCACTTGAGTACGTCCCTTCATGTTAGTCCTCCCGACTTGGGGGAAGCATGAGAACCGGAATTCTCCCGAACCGTGTTTTATTTAACGCCAATGGCCTGAAGGCCCTTGGAGACTTGTTCGCCTTTGAAGATAAATGTGACGAGCTGTTCGTCGACGGAGGCGATGGCGAGCTCGTCGTCGATGATGTCGCCGGCGTAGTAGGTTTTGCCGTTAATGATGGCGGCCTGGGCCTCGGGGCTCCAAGCTATGCCGGAGATGGCGATGGACATCTCGTCGAATTCCTGGCGCGTCTGGGCGCGGCGGCGCAGGTCGAGGGCTCTGAGCATGAGGTCGCCGAGAACGGCCGCCTGGGCGGCGCCCGGCTCTTCGATTGAGAGGATGAGCTTTTCGATTTCGTCGGCGTGCTGGAGGACCCTCTGGTATTCGTTGCGCTCGAGGAGTTTTTCCATCGAGTTGAGAATGGGCTCGGCCTGCGTGGTGATGATGTAGACCTGGCTCTTTTGGAAGGTGTCGTAGAGGTGGGTTTGCAGTCGCTCGACGTGCAGGCGGTAACCTTCGTTGGCAAAGCGCTTGGGCTGTATTTGCATTAGCTCTTTATAGTTTCGAACGACGTTGGCATGGTCGCCCTGTGCGGCGAACTGGGAGACTTGCTGGGCGAGCTGCTGCGCGCGAAGGAAATTCTCTTCCTGCTGCTCGACCGTGTAGAATCCTCCCGGAGTCGGTCGGGAGGGCGCCTCACCTTCTTTGAGTGGGGTGAGGGCGGGGCGGAAGGGGTCGCGCCTTTCGCGGCGAGCGAAGGTGTATTTTTCGAGGCGGAGGGCAAGGGATTGGGGGACGGAGATGTCTTTGTCTGCGATAGTGATGGCGGGCATGGATGCGGGGGCCGCCGGCTGTTCATCGGCGGCGAAAGCGAACCCGCAAATGAGCGCGAACATCGAGCCGGTAAGGAGCATTCGTCTCATTCTGTCTCGCCCTTCTTGGCAGTGGGTGATTTGTAGAGGAATGTGCTGATCTGCATTGTCACGTCATTACGTACGGTCGCCGAGGGAGCGGTCTGTGGGTCGAATTCGCCCGCTTTGACGTTGAAGGAATCGACCTGCATGAACCGCTTGTGGTTTTCGATGGCGTTGACGAATTCGGCCATTTGAAAGAAGTCGGCGATGAATTTGAGGTTCCATGCCTTTTTCTCGAAAGGAAGCTTTTCGGCGTCCCTTTGCGATGTTGAGGATTGAACGGGCGATACGCTGCCAGGGGGAATGCCGCCCTGCGAGCGGGAGGTGTAGAGGGAGTCGATGAACTCCTCGACCTCGGCTTCGTCGGGAAGGATTTGCGTGTCGACATTGAACTCTGTACGAAGTGTTTCGAGGCGCTTTTGGAGCTTGGGGATCTCGTCGATTTTCTTCTGGGCGGCGGCAATGGCCCTGTCGAGCTTATCGATCTGCTCTTGCTCCTCATTGAGCTTCCGCATGCCGAAGACGGTGAAGGTGGTGCAGGCGATGAAGATAAGCGCGCCGATGGCCGCTGCCGCGATTCGAAATTGAAGGGAAGAGAGGTTTGCGCCCGCCATGAGTAGGTTACTCCGGGTTTACGGTTCTGGAGGATGTTCCGGATTGCACTGCAGAGGCCCTGTCTTGCAGAGGCTTCATGTGAAGCATGAGAGTAAAGGCATATGCGACCTGCTCTTTGAAGTCTCTGAACTCTTCGGCCTTCCAGCCTGGCCTTTCGACGTACAGGAAGTCGTCGAAGAAGTCTTCCTTGCCGGCGACGTCCTGTTTGATGGTGCG
This sequence comes from uncultured Planctomycetota bacterium, assembly GCA_964493415.1. Classification (GTDB taxonomy): domain Bacteria; phylum Planctomycetota; class DG-23; order CAZBND01; family CAZBND01; genus CAZBND01. Next base: position 14,406 of record CAZBND010000042.1, read on the forward strand.
CAGGAAGTCTGCGATTCGGCTTTCGTCCTGTCCGACGACGTGGCAATAAAGTGTAAGCTGAGGACCCTCGGGTTCCTGTCCCTTGGCGGCGGTGCGAGCTTCGCGTAGTTCGACGCGGTCGAGCCAGATGTCATCGGGGATGAGGTCGCAGAGCTGGTCGAGCTTTTTCGCCCAGAGGGTTCTGCCGGCGAAGATGTCCTGGATTGTTTTGCGTCTGTGCTCGAAAGCTGTGATTTCGGCCTTGAGCACGTCGTTTCCTTTGGCGGCCCTTTCCTTCTGGACGCGAAGTGCGGCCCTCTCCTCTGTCAAGCGAGTTGCGGCGGGCAGCCAGATCAGGTGCACGGCGATAAGCATGATGACCGAGAGGGCGACGAGGACAACTCCGCCGATGATGAGGAGCATTTGCCCGAAGGGAGTCCTTTCGGGGGCTCTGAGTTCGGGCGGCAGCAGGTTGATTCTTATCATAAGTTCAGCCCTCGTAAATCCTTGCGGCGAGACCCAGGGCTATGGAGAGCCTGGGTCCGAGCTCAGTGAGCATCGAATCGGAGACCCTGGAAGAACCAACGGGTAGACCTTCGGTGGGGTCCCAGGTGAGGGTTTCGCGGTCGAAGAGGGAGGCGAACTTATCAACCACGCCCGGGAGTAGGCTACTGCCACCGGAGAGGTGAATTGCACGAACTTTGTCATCGAACTGGTTTTCGTAATAATCCAGGGAGAGTGACATTTCGTTTCCGAGGTCGTCTACGGTGTTGGAAACGGCCTGGGTGATTTCGGTAAGCCTGTCGCCTGGGTTTTTCTTGACGGTTTCGAGCTCCAAGCCATCGACGGCGAGGCGTTGAGCGATGGCGTTGGTGAGGTCCTGTCCTGCGACGTAGACCTCGCGCGTAAAGAGGGATTTGTCACCTTTGACTATGTTAATGCTGGTTTTGCTCTGTCCGATATCAACGAGAGCGACGGCCTCTTTGACGGGCTCCAGCCCCCTGATGAGTTGCTGAAGCTCGAAGGCATTTCCTAGGGCGAAGCAGTCGTAATCGACGATTGTGGGCTTTAGACCTGCGCCGCTGAGGATGCGAAGGTGGTCGTCGAGGACGGAGCGCTTGACGGCGACGAGGCGGACTTTTATCTCGCGTTGCCCTCCTTCGGAGGAGGAAGGGCTGAGCTTTTGGCAGTCCATGGTCACGTCGGCGGTTTCGAAGGGGATGTACTTGTCGGCTTCGAATTGGAGAGCGGTGCGGAGTTCATCGATGGGCATATCGGGCATGGGAATGTCGCGAACGATGACGGAGCGCCCGGAGACGGCGGAGACCACGTTTCGGGCGTGAAGTCCGCCGGAGGACACGGCCTGTCGAATGGCTGAGGAGACATCGCCGTTTTCGGCGACGTCGGCGTGCCCGACGCCGGTGATGGCGATTTTGCCTTTTGACGCGGTAAGCTCGACGGCCTTGACGGAGTAAGAGCCCACATCAAGGCCAAGGACCTTTTTCAAGGCCGGCATGACTCACCCCTTAGTGGCAATCTGCACTTATTATCGGGTTCAGCGAACGAAAGAATATAGAATTTCTGCCTGGCAGTGTCAAGTGTAAGGTGTTAGGCGCGAGGCGCGCACCCGCGGGCAGGTGATGTGCGGCAGGGTGGGAAGGGCGGCTCAGGGCGAAGGAGACGGGCATGGGGCAGGGGAAGCCGACGGGGAGGGGCCGGTAGAAGTCTGCTGCATGGGGCGGGGGCTGGGCTTGAGGAGCATGATCAGGGGGGTTCTTTCCTTCATGATTTGTGCGAGGCGCTGTCTTAGGGCATTGAGGTCGGGCGAGGTGAAGAAGCCGGTTTTCTCCAAGGCGGTCCTGTAGAGGCGTACGGCGTCCGCGAACTCGGCGGCGGCCTTTTCGGAGGCCTGCTGCATCAAGCGGCTTTCTTCTTTGCGTTTCGCCTCGTGCCGGGACCACTCTTGCTTGAACTTCTCCTCGTGCTCCTGGGTGAGAGCCTTTATCTTTTCCTGCAGCTCTTGGTCGTACTTCTGCCTGAGCTGGTGATAAAGGTTTGTGTAGCGTGTGTGGACCCCTAACCAATTCTCGTCGGCGGCATGTCGTCTTTCTTTGGCCTCCTCCATGAGGCGTCGAAGCTCGCCTAGACGGGGATCGGCCCCTATAAGTTCTTCTTCGGCTCGTTGGAGCTTTTCATTTAGCTGTTTCAGTTCTTTTTGGAGCAATTCGAGCCTGGCCTGGGCCTCTTCGCGAGAGATGTCGGGAAGAGTCAGAGGGATGGGAGAGGCGGAGGGGAGGGAAGGCGTGGGGGAAGGGGATTTGAGGGGAAGAGGGGAAGCGGAAGGAGATGGCGGATTTTCGTCAGCGCTTTTGGAGGGAGAGGGGGAGGGAGTGGCGGCGAAAGCGCCGAACGGGGAGGAAAGGAGGAGGAGAAGGAGGATGCGGGAAGCGGTGTGCCGGTGCCGCATGTGGGGTCCTTTCGATTATCAAAAGGCTTCTGGAAGGATGTCCCGGGTGCGCTCACGGAGGAATTCGAGAATGAGTTCGGGGTCGTCGAGGTTCATGGCCTGGTCTTTTATGGCGACGGCCTCTTCGACGCTGACGGCGCGGATGATTTTCTTTATTTCGGGGATGAGATAAGGGCTGAGGCTGAAGGTTCGCAGTCCCATTCCGAGGAGAAGGAGCGTGAAGCTTACGTCGCCGGCCATTTCGCCGCACATGGCGACGTCGATGCCTGCGTCCGCGCCTGCCTGAATGACGCGCTCGATCATGCGTAGTATGGACTGGTGTGTGGGCATGTAGAGCGAGGCGACGCTTTCGTTGACGCGGTCAACGGCGAGGGTGTACTGGATGAGGTCGTTTGTGCCGATGGAGAAGAAGTCGGCCTCTCGTGCGAGGATGTCGGCGGTGAGTGCGGCGGAGGGGACTTCGATCATGATTCCGACTTCGATGTCTTTGTTGAAGGGGAGGTTGTCGCTTTCGAGGTCGCGCATGACTTCGCCGAGGACGAGCTTTGCGCGTCGGAGCTCGTCGACGCATGAGATCATGGGGAAGAGTATTTTTACGTTGCCGAAGGCGGAGGCCCTGAGCATTGCGCGAAGCTGGGTTTTGAAGACGTCGATGTTGAGGAAGGCGAGGCGTATGGAGCGGCAGCCGAGAAAGGGATTCCTTTCGGCGACGGTGCGGTCGCCGCGGAAGAACTTGTCGCCGGCGAGGTCTAGAGTTCTGATGACTACGGGCGCGTCGCCGAATTTTGAGGCGGCGTGCTTGTAGGCTTTGAAGTGGTCGTCCTCGGAGGGAACGGTGTCGCCATCGACGTAGAGGAATTCGGTCCTGTAGAGGCCGATGCCGCCTGCGCCGTGTGAGAGGCAGGTTTCGACCTCTTCGGGGAACTCGATATTTGCGAGGAGGGTGGCGGTAGCGCCGTCGCGGGTTTCGGCGGGCTGGTCGCGAAGGCGAAGGAGGCTGTCGAGGAAGGTTCTGGTGACGAGTTGTTTCTGGCGGTAGCTTTCGAGGGTTTTCTCGTCGGGGTCGATGATGACGAGACCGCGATTGCCGTCGAGTACGAGGAGGTCTCCGCCGGAGATGTCGGAGGTGATGTTTCCGAGTCCGACGACGGCGGGGATTTCGAGTGCGCGGGCAAGGATGGCGGCGTGGGAGGTCTGGCCGCCGGCATCGGTGGCGAAGCCGACGACGTGGCTGCGGTCGAAAGAGACGGTTTGGGATGGGGTGAGCTCTCGGGCGACGACGACGACACTCTCTCCGAGGTCTCTGAGGGTCTCGCGCCTTTCTCCGAGTATGTGGCGGAGGATTCTCTTTTGCATGTCTTCGATGTCCGGGAGGCTCCTGCGGAGATACTCGCTGTTGAGAAACATTCTGCGATAGGTGCGGAAGACGCGGGAGAGGGCGTATGCGGCTGTGAAGGAGCGTTCGGAGATGAGGCGCTCGACTTCGTTGCGAAGGACGTCGTCCTTTAGCATGGCCACGTGGGCGTCGAAGATGGCGAGGTACTCGGGAGCGACGGCGGAGAGGACTTTGTCGCGCTCGTTTTGGACCTCCTGCTGCGCTGCGAGAAGAGCGCTGCGGAATTTCTCTATTTCGGAGTTGACTTCGCTTTCGGCGGCGAACTTTTGTCTGATGCGGGCTTCTTCGCTGTCGAGAACGAAGGCCTGGCTGATGGAGATGCCCGGGGAAGCTGGTATTCCGCGTTTGACTTCCATGCGCTACTCCGTATCAGGGTCGGCGGCGACGATTCTGGTGAGCGCCTCGATGGCTTGTTGTTCGTCGGGTCCGTCGGCCTTGATTGTGATCACGGAGCCGTTGTGAGCTCCGAGTGTCATGATGGCGATGATGCTTTTGCCCTCGACCTCGCGGCCGTCCTTGGAGACGGTGATGTCGGCGACGAATCTGGAGGCCTCTTCGACGAAGCGCCTTGCGGGGCGTACGTGGAGGCCCTGCTCGTTGGAGACGGTGATGGTTCTCTCAATCGGCATACTTCCAGCAAACTCCATAGGCTAGACCACCGCGAAGTGACGAACTGCGTCCGCTACTCCGCTTCGTCGTATTCGGAGAGGAGATCGACTATGCCTTCTTTGCCGCGAGCCTCCCTGAGGAATTTATTGAATCTACCGTCCCTTATGGCGACGGAGACGCGTTCGAGGGCTTTGAGGTAGGGCTCACTGGCGTCGGGTTCGGTTGATGCCAGGAGGAGGAAGAAGACGTGAGTGGGCTCACCGTCGAGAGCGTCGAAGTCGATGCCTTGGTGAGAAACGGCGACGGTGCCGACGAGGCGTTTGACGGAGCCGTGCTTGGCATGTGGAACGGCGACGCCGCGACCGATGCCTGTGCTTCCGAGCTCTTCCCTTCGTAGCAGAGACTTGACGACGCCCTTGAGGTCGCCCTGTTGGATGTCGCCGGCGTCGACGAGTGCCTGGACCATTTCCTGGATGACGTCGACCTTTCGGACGGACTGAATGTTGTCAAGGATCGCATCGACCGAAATGAAATCAAGAAGCTTCATGTGCCCCTCCCCAAGGTCGCCAAGATGGGATAGGACAGGCCTGGGAGGCACGGGAACCTCGGCGGCGGCCTGTTTTGCCCTGGATCTCCGCCCGTAAAGCTTTTCCTTGTAGCGTGTGAGCCGCACCTCGGCTTTGTCGGTGACGGAGTCGAGGGCGGCGTACATATCGTCGGTTTCGGCGGCAACGATAAGGGGAGCGCCCTTTCGGGGTGTGATAACGAGTTCGGCCCAGTGCCTTGAGCCTTCGACGTTTAAGGTCACGTGGACCTTTTCCGTTCCGGCGAAATACTTGGAAAGCTTGCTTACTCTTTTCACCGCGTAGTCTTTCATGGCGGGGGTGATGTCAACGTGCCTCCCCGATACAGTCACGTCCATAGTCTCTCCTAGTTGGGATGAAGCCTCAGGCGGCATTATATCAGCGGGGCGATGACGGTGTCAAACCGCGTGCGGGCGCGAGGAGGGGGAAAGCGGGCGCGTTGCCGCAGGGGAGGGTGAGGTGCTATACTCGGCCGTGGTCG
>CAZBND010000043.1:0-19165 GCA_964493415.1 uncultured Planctomycetota bacterium
CTGGACGACTTCTGCGGAGCGGTGGCGTAGAGACGTGATGCCGGCGTTGCGAGCAGGGTCGAAGACGACGCGGAGGTCGCCTGCGGTCAGTTCGATCTTCGATTCGGAGCTGGGCTGCTTGGACGAGACGAATGATCTGTGGGTGATGAAACACAGAGCCGCTAAGCAGGTGGCGATCGTGAACGGAAGGAAAGCGAGTTTCATTGGTCTGACTCTCTTTCTTGGACAGTAACTTTGGGCACTTGGGAGGCCCAAGCCGGTTCAAATCATTCCTAAGACTTTAGGGGATGCTGGGCAGGAATTCAAGCGCAGGAACGAGGGAGGGGTGTGGAGCAGGCGGTGTGAGAGCAAGCGAGACGGAAGGGAGTTGGGGAAGACGCGAGCGCAGCCAGAGATCGCGCTTGACAATCTGCCGGCGGTGGTCTGTAATTTGTTCTGCAACCTTGGTCGACTCGGCGTCATCTGGTGCGCCTGCGTGTGTAGAGGCGGTTTGGGCCTCGTGGGTGCGAGACGCCTAGTCGGGTTGGGGATGCGGCTGATGCGCATTAGCGAGCGGCTGTCAACATCAGTGCTCATGCTGCGGTCCCCTGCCCTCCTTGCTCCTCGTCGATTTGTTCCGGCTTCTCGTCTGTTGCCGCGGCGATGTCCGTCGGTTGAGTGATCGCTGAGCCATGAGTTCCATTGTGAGGAGGAGGCTGGAAATGTTCCGGAGATTCTCTGCGGCGTTCTTGTGGGTCATGCTCTTCGTGTTGAGCGTCTGTTTGCATCTTTCGGCGGCGGAGGTGCCTGACGAGCTTGCTTTCCAGGGGCGGCTATTGGACATAGGGGGAGTGCCGGTGCCCGAAGGGTACAAGGAGATGCACTTTGGGATTTTCGACGTGGATACGGGCGGAGTTGCGCTGTGGGAGGAGACCCAGGACGTTCTGATAGGCAAGGAGGGGTTCTACACGGTGTATTTGGGGCAGGTGAGCCCGATGACGCTTGGGTTTGACGAAGCGTACTGGGTGGAGGTGACGGTGGAGAGCGATTCTCCGATGGTGCCGCGCTTTCCGTTGAAGAAGGTCGCGTATGCGTATCGGGCCGATGACGCCGACTCGCTGGAGGGATACCCGGCCTCGGACTTCGCTCCCTCGGTGCACGGTCACTTGGGGCAGGACTGGAGCGGGTCGGACGAGTACGGGCTGACGGTGACGACGAGCCACACGTCGGGCAGGGCGGTATCGGGCCACGCCAGCGCGGGGACGGGGACGAACTACGGGGGCTACTTCACAAGCGCCGGCACGAGTGGCAAGGCGGTGTATGGGCGTGCCACTGCGTCGTCCGGGTACACCGTGGGAGGGCAATTTGTCAGCGAGAGCCCGGACGGCACGGGAGTGGCGGGTGAGGGCGAGTCGGCGGGAGTCGGGGGGATTGGGGTAGACTACGGGGGCTATTTCGTCGCTCAGGACAAAGCGGTGTATGGACTTGCTTGGAAGACCGACGTTGCGGGCTACGGCGGCTACTTCCAAAGCGACGGGGCCGCGGGCGTCGGCGTGTACGGGGTTGCGACAGCCGCCACGAGCGGGACCAAGGGCGGCTCGTTTCGCGCCGACAGCAACTCGGGCATAGGTGTGCAGGGATATGCGTCCTCCGGCACAGGGCTGAGTTACGGAGGCTTTTTCGTATCTGACAGCACGGCAGGCAGCGGGGCTGTGGGATTTGTGCCGGCTTCCAGCGGAGTGACGTATGGAGGCCACTTCCAGTCCAACAGCACAACGGGAAGAGCCGTGTACGGGCACGCCATCGCTGCAAGCGGAAGCACGTACGGAGGCCTGCTGGTGGCGGACAGCACCGCGGGCGTGGGGACGCATGGTGAAGCGCCGTACATAGGTGTTCGCGGCATTTCCAGTGCATCGAGCGGTACGGCTTACGGAGGGTTCTTCCAGTGCGCCAGCCCATTGGGCAGCGGCGTGGAGGGCATTGCGACAAGTATGAGTGGGGGGTACGGTGGCTATTTCACAGGTAGCGGCACCATGGCCGGAGGCGGCGTGTGCGCGGTTGCCCCGTACAAGGGCATTCAGGGCACCGCGACGAAGAGTTCCGATACGTCCTATGGTGGGTACTTCATTGCCGATAGCAGCTCGGGGAGGGCAATGTACGGTTCCTGCGGAGCCCTCTCCGGGGTGACGTACGGAGTCAAGACGTCGGTCGTCTCCCCGTCGGGGTACGCAGGCTACTTCCAAGGCGGGCAGGGCATTCACGTAATCGGCAACATCACGGCAACCGGCAGCAAGAGCTTCACCCAGCCCCACCCTCACGACCCGACAAAGGAGATCGTCTATACGGCGATCGAAGCGCCGGAGGCGGGGACGTGCATCCGAGGGAGTGCTGAGCTGATTGACGGGGAGGCCGTCGTGGAATTGCCCGAACACTTCGGTCTGGTGACGGGCGATGCGGGTCTGACGGTGAGCTTGACGCCCGTCGGTGAATGGTTGCAGCTCTATGTTACTGAGAAGACCCCTGGGAGGCTCATTGTGCGCGAGGCCTCGGGGAGGAGCGGGCAGTTTGACTATCTGATGCAGGGCGTGCGCAAGGGTTACGAGGATTACGAGGTCATACGGGATCGAAGGCCGGGCCCGGAGGACGAACCGGAGGTGTCTCAGCCAAGACCCGAACCGATAGCATCGTACGCCGGGGAGAGGAGCGATGAACGTGTCGAATTCTAGAGCCACGCTAGCAGCGTTCCTTGGAGTACTGGCGCTTGCGTCTGCGGCGTGGACGGCATCCAGCGAGAACTACATCGGGCAGTTCGGCTTTCCGGTCTCCGGCGGGGGCGAAGCGGGCTCTGCCTCGTATGATACGTCGATCGCAATCGGGAGCGTTTTCTACATCAACGTTTCGTGGAGCATCAGGCCGCAGACACCTATCGTTTCCATCGGCGAATATCTCCATTTCACTACGCCTTTCAGCGGCAGCGAGGTATGGTCAGTCATATCGGACGGCTCGTCGTGCAGCATCACCGCCGACAGCGGGATATATCAAGCCGGCCCCGTGGGGTCGGACGGGGATGAAGTGGTGGACATCATTTACGTGTCGGTCAACGGCCACGGGGCGTTCAACCCGACGACCGTCCACATAACCTCCAGGAGCGGAGGAACCGTAGGCCCCGCCACGTCCATGGACATCGACGGGAACAGCGTGGGGATCGGCGACGTGGTGCTCATGCTGAGGCGAGTGGTCGGGCTTGACATATTCACGGCGGAACAGGAAGAGGCGGGGGACTTCAACGTGACTGGTGCGGTTGACATCTCAGACGTCGTCAATGCGCTGCGGGTGACAGTAGGGCTGGATCCGAACTTGTAGCTTCCCGGCTCGGGATCACGTGTGCGGTCGTGTTCTGCGTGACATGCCGATGATCTTTCCAGCAGATGCTGTCCCATGGTCTCACGGGCCTGGGAGACGCGTCGGCGGATTTCTGTTACTTCCCTTGTCGGATGAGGGGTGGTCGTGCAACTATATAGGTGGAAGATGCCCGAGGGCGGAGAATGGAGAGCGAGATTCCGGAATCGGATGCGGTGTTGGTGACGCGCGCGAAGGAAGGCGAGCGCGAGGCCTTCGGTGCGCTGGTGCGGCGGTACCAGAAGGTAGTGTGCGCAATCGCCTACAGCCGTATAGGCGAGGCGGAGAGCGCGCGGGATATCGCGCAGGACGCTTTCCTGGCGGGTTTGGAGAATCTCTCGAAGCTCCGAACCAGTTCGAAGTTCGGTTCGTGGATACGCGCAACGACGCGGAGGCTCTGCTCGCAGTGGGTGCGCTCGGAAACGTACAGGCGCGCGCTGAAAGAAAGCTTGCGGAGACGTCCGGAATCGAGCGGGGCTGCGACACCTGTCGCGGTTCTGGAGGCGAAAGAGACGCGGGCGCTGCTGAGAGAAGCCATAGAGAAACTCCCGGAGAGGCTGCGGGAGGCGTTGGTTCTCTATTATTTCGAGGATCAATCGCAGGCGGAAGCGGCGAAGAGGCTGGGCATCAGCGAAGATGCGGTGCAGAAACGGGTGGCGCGCGCGAAGCGACGGCTGCGGGAGTACGTTGCGGCGGAGATTGAGAGGGAGCTGCCGCGTACAGGGCCTGATCGCGACTTCGTGAAGCGGACGCTTGCCGCGATTCCGATGGGATCAATATGCGGCAGATTGGGCCTGAACGTTACGCGGCTTGGAATTCAGGAGTTGGCGCGGGAGTTGGCGCAGAGGGCGGCGGAGCACGTGCCGAGAGTTCTTTTGGGAGGAACTACGTTGACGACAAAGAAGGCGATGGTTGCAGCGACGGTTGCGGCGTTGGTGATTCTGGCGGCTGGAGGGACGGGCTACGTGGTGAGCCGGCACGCGCGTGGCCAATCGGAACAGGGTGCGCGAGGAGTCTCTGGAGAATCCCCAAATCAGGTCGTGTCAAGGGGTGCCGGGGAGGAGATCGAGGAAGGTGGATTTGGGGCCGCAAAGGCAGAACGGTGGAAGGGCGGGTTTGCGGCAGCGGGTGAGAAGCTCGATGCGGAGTGGCTCATGCGGGAGGTGGAGAAGTGGAGCCCGGGGTGGATGGAGAGGGTTGCGACGTCGTTCCTGGAAGATCCGAACAACGCGTTCAATCTGTACTTGCTAGCTGCTGCATCCATGGTCCCGACTTCGGATGCGCGGTTCGTGCGGCTCGAGGAATTCCTTAGCGGCAAAGAGGAGTGGTGGAAGGATCCGGCGAAGGTGGCGATGGTCGAGGAGTACCTGGCGGCGAATGCTGAGGCGCTGGCGTTGCTGAAGGCGGGCATCGAAGAGGCGGAGTATTACCAGTCGCCCCCGGTCATCGGTGTTGACGCACCCTTGCCATATCTCGCAAAGTTCCGCGCTTTGGCGAGGCTGCTTGGTTGGAAGGCGAAGGTGCTTCAGGCGAAGGGGGAGATGGAATCCGCGCTTTATGACTCCCTTGCCGCGCTGAAGATGGGAATTGATGTGAGGAGCGACACGACAATCATAGACAATCTGGTCGGTGTGGCGATTGGAGCCATTGGCGGGGGTGCGCTGGGGGATTGGCTTCCCGAAGTGCGCGACCCGGAGCTTTGCGTTCGCGCCATCGAGCGGTTGGGGCAGATGCGTTCGGAAGAGAGCGGCTATTCGACCTTCATGCGTGGAGACATGGAGCTGTTCACGATGTCTGTTACCGCCGACATTGCAAAGACGATGCTCGAAGACGGGGAGCCGTGGCTGCGGCTTTCGGAGCTGCCGGTGGAGGAGCTTCGCCGGCAGATGGAACGACTGCGGACGATTCTCATGCCGCTTGCGGAGGCCGCGGACCTCCCGTACCCCGAGTTCCTGGCTGCTACCGACAAAGAGATACCGTACGACGCAATGCTTGGTGGAGTACCGAAGAGTTGGTGGGATTCGTACAGGAGGACGGTGCAGGTCATGCACCGGGGCAGGGCGAAGGTGAACGGGTACCAGATCCTGGCTGGGCTGAAGCTGTATCAGTTGCAGACCGGGGCGTTCCCGGGAAGTCTGGATGAGTTGGTTCCCGGATACCTTTCCGAGCTACCTGAGGACCCGTTCAGCGGCGGGGCGTTCAAGTACGTGAGGACGAGCGAGGGGGCTACGGTTTACAGCGTCGGGCCGGACATGGTGGATAATCTTGGGCAGGAACGGGTTGAGACGGGGGGTGAAATTCCTGAGGGTGACTACGTTTTCGAGATCCGGTGATCCTGTATTCTCCCCCATCGATCTGTGGCCGATGCAAGGCTCAATCCGCCACAACTTCGAGCAGAGGAACGCGGGAAGCGGTTGGGGGCGGGACCACGTGCGGCCGCAAATGATGTGAAATGGTGCTTGAAACTGGGGGAGATGGCCGGGAGAATCATCGGCGGCAAATGAGACGGCGCAGGTGGGGTATTTGTGCGCCGAGATACGACGATGGAACCGGGAACGAGGAGGTATCGGCAGATGAGGATGAAAGAGGCGATGACGGCGGGATTGTGCGTGTTGGCGCTTGGGGCGCTTTTCCCCGTGGCGTACGGGCAGGGCGGCACCTTGGACGACGAATGGGAATTCATCATAGCCCCGTACGTGTGGACGGTGGGCATGGGCGGGGACGTGACGATAGGGGCGACCGCGGCGTCCGCCGACGTGGATTTCGAGGACATAATTGACGACCTCGATGTGGGGGGGCGGCTGCGATTGGAGGTACGAAAGGGAAGATGGGGGGTGTTCGTGGACCCAACCTACGTGAGTCTGTCACGCGACGGGAACGTGGGGACGGAAGAGGTCGATATCGATTCGAAGTGCACGTTCATAGAAGCGGGCGGATACTATCGCGTGGCCGCATCCGCTATCGAGGAGTTGGAGGTAAAGGTGGCGACTCTCGATTTGCTGGTGGGAGGCCGGTACTGGGACATCGACAGCAAGATAGATTTCCCCGCGAGCCCGGATGTGCGGGGAGGGGAGGAGTGGGTCGATCCGATCGTGGGGTTGCGCCTGGTAGCTTCAGACCCGACGGTGGGGCTGTCGGTGCTTGTTGAGGGGGATATCGGGGGATTCGGCGCGGGTTCCGATCTGACGTGGAACGTTACGACGCTCCTGGGCTGGAGGTTTTTTGAAGAGGCGACTTTGTGGCTGGGGTACCGGGTGTTGGACGTTGACTACGACAAGGGGAGCGGGACGGGCCAGTTCGAGTTCGACGCTGTGATGAGCGGGCCGACGGCCGGGTGCGCGCTGCGGTTCTAGGGATGTTGCCTGCGCCGGAGCGTCAGCCAGAGACTGACACGCGGCGGACGAATGCATCCGCCGCGAGTAAGGGGTCTTCGCTGCGCCGGACGTTCACACGATCCACCTTCTTCTGATATTCCGCAAGCTGACGCCGAAGAGCGCCGCGCAGAAGGCCGCGAGCAGAGCGAAGTCCAAGAGGAGCGGCATGTGGCCTGCCCCGCGAATGGAGGCATGGAGCACATCCGCCCCGTAGGTGAGCGGCAGGGCATACGACAAGGGCCGAAGCCAGAGCGGGAGCTTCTCGATGGGGAAGAACAGCCCGGTGAGGAAGATCATCGGGAAGCGGAAGAAGTTGGAGAACGTCTGGGCCTCGAAGACCTCGCTGACGGAGACCGCGATGAAGAGGCCGAGGAAGGTCGAGCTGACGGCGATGAGCACAACGGCGGGGATGAGAGTCGGCCAGTTGACGGTTGAGAGGTCCGCCAGGAAGACGGCTATGATGACCGGCACGAAGGCGTTGGCGACGCCGAAGGCGATCGCGCCGGTGGTTTTTGCGAGCATCAGGAGTTCCAGGGGGATGGGTGCGAGAAGCAAGCGCTCGAACGACCGGCCTTTCTTCTCGAACGTCACGGTGACGGCCAGCATGCTGGTTGTGCCGAACAGCACGGATACGGCCATGACGCCCGGCAGGAGGTTGGGAATGCTGTCCAGTCCCGAGCCGGAGCGGATGAAGAACATCGCGGTCCACGCCAGCGGGAACACGATGCCCCAACTGATGTTGGGGGGTTTGAGGTAGTACGACCGCATGTCCTTGGCCAGGATGTTCCAGAAAGCGATCCACGGTTTCATGCGCCGCCTCCCATCTTCGCTCGCTCCTTTTCCTGCTTCATTGCGCCCGCTTCGATGCCGGTGATCTCAACGAATACATCCTCGAGGGAGGGCCGCACTTTGCGCGCCTCGGCGACCTCGGCGCCGCAGTCTTCGAGTAGTCGGACGAGGGGGCCGACCTGGACGGGTTCCGACGATTCGACGCGAATGCCGCCGCCCGCGACCGCCTGGCACTGGAGGTTTGGGGAGTGGGCCGCGATGCGGTCGCACAGGCTGCGGGCGTTGTCGGACACGGCGAAGTGCACGACGTGGCGGCCTTCCGTCCGGCGCATCAGGTTCTCGACCGTATCGATGCGGACGATCCGGCCTTGGACGATGAACGCGATGCGTCGGCAAAGCCGTTCGGCCTCCTCGATGTAATGCGTCGTCAGGAAGATGGTCGTCCCACTCGCGTTGAGGTCGGCGATAAGCTGGCGGATTTGGCGGGCGCTGGCGACATCGATGCCGGTAGTCGGCTCGTCGAGAAAAAGGATTGGGGGCTCGTGGATGATCCCTGCGGCGATGGTGAGTTTGCGCTTCATCCCGCGGGAGTAGCCGGCGAATTTTCGGCGGGCTGCATTCGTCAGGCCGAAACGGTCGAGCAGGTGTTTCGCCCGAGCTTCGCGGTCGGGTTTGGCCATGCCGTACAGAGCCCCGCAGAAGGCGAGGTTTTCGAAGCCGTTCAGCTCGGGATACAGGTTGCCCTCGTCGGGCACAACGCCCATGAGGTGCTGCGCGGCTTTCGGGTTCTTGGAGCAGTCGATCCCGACGATACGGATCGTGCCCGCGTCCGGACGGGCGAGGCCGGTGAGAACATTGATCGTCGTGCTCTTGCCGGCGCCGTTGGGGCCGAGAAAGCCGAACAATTCACCTTTCCGGACGTCGAAGTCGATGCCCGCCAGCGCCTGGACGTCGCCGAAACGCTTGGCCAGGCCGCGCACTTCGATTGCCGTTTGTGGGTCAGATGTCACTCGTCGCATCCTTCGTGAACTGCAGCCAGATGCCGATGCCGGTGTTCGGGGCGTCCGCGCCCAGGCCGCCTTCGCCAACGACCTCGAAGGAGGACAGTCCCGATTCGGTCGCCAGTCGGCGGAATGTGTGGGGGCTCCGCGCCTCGGTGAATTCCCTGGCTGCTTCAGGGCTCTTCACCGATTCGCGCCGACGCCGAATGAACTCCTGCCGGGCCCATTGCGGATACGCGCTGCCAAGGCCGCCGCCGATCATCGCCCGGCCGCCGGTCCGCAGGATGCGCCGGACCTCCCGGAGGCCCTGCGCGCGGTCCTGCCAAAAGTAGAATGAGCCCCGGCTGACGACGACATCGACCGCCTCATCAGGCAAGGGGATCGACTCGGCCGAGCCCACAACCGCCACTGCTCGCGAGGCAAAGCTTCGCTGCCGTGCGGCGTCGAGCGCGCGGCGGAGGGCATCTGGTTTCGGATCCACGAACACCACGGTGCCCTTAGGAACCTTCTCCAGCAGGGCCAGACCAAGGCCTCCCGGGCCACTGCCCAGATCGACCCAGACGCCGCCGCTGTTCTGACCGCAGAAGGCAATAACATCCTCGGCGACGGTGCGGTAGTAGTCCGGCAACTGGACACCCGGATTTTTGTGTTGGCGATAGGTCGCCGGCCCCGCATGGCTGGTCCGGTCGGATTTCATATCGTCACCAGCCTGTCTGAATCACGGACGACCTCGTAGTGGTCCTTCAGCGTCGAGAGCGGGCAGACCTCTGAGCCCTGGGAATTGCGCAGTTTCAGGCAGGCTCCGCAGGCGAGGAATTGCCCTCCGGCGTCCAAGACTTTCTGCGCTTCGCGTCTCACGTCGAACTTCGGGTCTTCGATCCGGTCGATCTCCACTCCCCTGCCGGACAGGAATATCCGCACCTGGTCTCCTTGGGCGAGGCTGTAGGAGGCGAGGCGCAGCGCGTTGAAGACCGTCTCCGGGTCCGTCTGAGTGATCACCATGCCGAGTTTCATGCATCCGTGTCCTTTCGCTCATTCACACGCATTACTTCTGGTCGCACGGGTGGTCTTCTCCTTCGCCGTGACATTGGCGAATCTGCTCAGGTGAGCAGTCGCCTGGTTTCCCCTTGAGCCGTTCGGGATGCTCGCAGCCCGCTGTCTGGACGCAGGGGTGGGCTTCCGCCTCGCCGTGGCACTCGCGGATTTGCTCGGGCGAGCAGTCAGCGGGCTTGCCGGTCAGGTTCTCCGGCTTGTGGCAGCTTTCCTGTCTTTCATTGCAACACATTTCGATGCTCCCTTCTTGTCTGTGCGAGCCTCACGGGTGGGGTCCAGCAGTTGGTCTATTTCCTCTCGCCATGCGGCGAGAGTTTGCTCGTTGAGGCGGTAATGGACAAAGTAACCGCGTTTTTCGTCGATCACCAGACCGGCGTCGCGCATGATGCGAAGATGTTGGGAGACCGCTCCCTGAGTCACGTCGAGCCGGGCGGCCAGGGCGTTGACGCAGAGAGCCCGGGACTTGAGAAGCTGGACGATCCGGACGCGCGTCTCGACCGAGAGTACTTTGAGCAGCCTTGCCAGTGCCTTCGGGCGCTTCATTTTAGTCTCCGCTAATAGACTATTAGACCTGCGCCGTCGTTGTCAAATGTTTTCCGCACGGTTAGGAACCCGGTGATGAGCGGGCCGATGGCCGGGTGCGCGCTGCGGTTCTAGGGGCGGACTTTGCAGGCGGAGCGAGGCCGGTGGGGAGAGATGGCGAAGCGGGCGGGTTGACAATATCGTACCGAAAGAGTATAAACGCTGACGGGAGGAACTTGCCTTCCCGCCAATTTGGTCTGGGGGCGGGAAAATGTTCCAGCCGGTGTCAAGGCGGCAGTTTTTGAGGCGTTGCGCCGCGGGCGCAGTAGGCGCGGCGGCGTGGAGCCTTCGTAATCCCTTCTCGTCCGACGGCTTCGCCCGTGCCCAAAGCGGAAGCGCCCATCTCTACTACCTTTACAATATCCCCGTGCCTGGAGGAGGGCTGGAGCACGAAGGCGTGGAGCTGCTGGTGAAGCTCATCGGGCTGCACGGGCTGAAGTTCTACAAGAGCGCTGCGACAACACTCACCAGCGGCCCTGGCGGGCTGATTGCCGCCGACGACGTGGTGATCGTCAAAGTCAACGCGCAATGGAAATACAGAGGGGCCAGCAACTCCGACGTGGTGAAGGGACTCATCCAGAAAGTGCTGCTGCACCCGGACGGCTTCACGGGAGAGGTGATCGTTTTCGAGAACGGTCAGGGATACGGAAGCCTGGATTGCGATTCGATGGGGAGAGGAGGCGGCGGTTCGCCGTATCCGCCCGGGGATACGGGGGTCCACGCGAACGCCGAGGACGAGCTGCACTCCTTCAGTTATTTGGTGGACAGCGTATTCGCCGATCCGCGCGTGACGAAGATTCTCATGGACCCGTACATCAACACTTTCATATCTGCAGACGACCATTCGACCAACGGGTTCAGGAAGCAGGGGTCGATATCCTACCCGTGTTTTGTGAGCGGCGGGGGTAGACGGGTGGAGTGGAAGGAAGGGATATGGGACGGGGGAGGTTACCAGCAGAAGTTAAAGGTGTTGAACGTACCCGTGCTGAAGCACCACGACGGCACCGGGATAACGGCGGCGCTGAAGCACATGTTCGGGGTTCTCTCGATGAACGACGGGGGTATAGCGGGCAGGCACTACGCAGGTGCGGGCGCGGATTGCGGGACGATGTTTTCGCCGCTGGTGCGAGCGCCCGTGTTGAACATCCTTGATTGCATCTGGGTAACGCAGCAGGGGTGGTCGGGTTATCCGGAGGCTTATACCACAAGGAAGAACACTCTGATCGCGGCCGTGGACGCTGTTGCGCTGGACTACTGGGCGTCCAAGTACATTCTCTATC
This sequence comes from uncultured Planctomycetota bacterium, assembly GCA_964493415.1. GTDB lineage: Bacteria > Planctomycetota > DG-23 > CAZBND01 > CAZBND01 > CAZBND01. The sequence continues at coordinate 11,458 of CAZBND010000043.1, forward strand.
CAATTGACTGGAACGGCTACCACAACCCGGATGCGGCGGGAGACCTGAGGACGTTCCTTACTCAGGCCAGGGACACGGCGAACATGTATGGGGGGATAGGGGGGCAGCCTGCGACCATGAATGAGTCGCAGATCAGGGTGTACGGTCATGACGCGACCTCGGAACCGACCGACGTGGTGGTGAAGGGGCTGGGTGGAAGTGCGGTCGCGAGATTGGGCGGGGATGGAGGCGTGGTTCTGGCGGGGACGTTGTACGAGTCGGCAAGCAGCGGGGAGCTCGCCGCCACTGCGGAGACGGAGTTCGTCGTCAAAGGCTCCGGCGGGGAGGTGATAGCTCGAATTGACGGGTCAACCGGCGACATGTACTTGAAGGGAACGGCAAGTACGGGTCTTCCGTCCATATCGCCCGGGTCGGAGCCGGAGTTTTTGGTGAAGGACTTCTGGGGCGATGCCGCGGTTGCGATAGATTCGGCCGGGAACCTCTACGCGCTGGGTGCGGTTACGGAGAATGGGAGCCCTTGATTTTCGCGTGGGCGGGTGGACTTGGCTTGGGCTGACGTGACCTCCGAGCGATCCTATCTTAGCATTGCGCACCTTTGAAATGCTGCCGGGCGCCCGTTTGGCGAATTCAAGTGCGGGAAGAGGAAGATGGGGATGCGGCAGCCCATCTCGGCAGCTACAGCCACCTGATCATTTCATAGTACTTGGTCCGAAAGCCCATGCGGTGATAGGCTTCGACGGCGGGGTTGTCCTTGCGCGCAGACCTTGATGAATTCGGTGTCGCGGGCGTCAGGCGTGGAAACATCTGCGGGGTTTGCGAGAGGGGCATCTGCGCGGAGGCATCTCAACGGTGCCCTGGTCGCGGACGGCGGCGAGGGCGGCCCGTATCTTGTTGAGCCGGTTCTGGATCGACTCCGGCAGAAGCGTGTTTCGTGTTGTTGTGTTTTGGGTGTGCTCTTTGTCCATCATTCGCCTGCCTGGTTTGACCGCACAGGATATCACCGTGGTTACTCCGGCCTTGTTTCGCGGCCCCTCGCAATGAGTAGGCCGAGGTCTGAGCCGCCTGAGGCGGCCCTCTCTTTGTGTCGGTGTGGCTATATACGTAGGAACGCCGCGGCAAGTTCGAAAAAAATGCAAGAAATTTTCGCGGCGGAAGAGGCGTCGGCGGCGCGGAAGGCCGGGCGATCGAGGCGACTCCGGACGCAGGAGCAATGCTGACCGCGGGGCAGGGCTCGACAGAAGCTGAAGAGAGACTGTCGGGCAGGAATGTTTCAGCCCGCTTATGCCCGCAGAGCAGTATGATTAGATCAATGGAGATTATCCTTGACAGTTCGGGGTTTATGTGATAAGGCTTGCCCAGCAGTCATAAAGTAGTGACTATTAGGCGTTGGTTCAGGTTATGCGGAAAGGGGGTAGAGGCGTGAAGTGGCAGCATAGAGTGGTACTGTTTTGCGTTGCGGTAGTTGCGTTGGGGGTGGTGAGTGCGACAAACGGGTACTCGATCGAGACCTCTTACCCAGTGCACAGTCAGCTCACGGACAATCCGTGGGACGAAGTGGAGGCGGTGGCCTCACCTGACGGGGGCCAAATGGTCTACTACGGGGAGGACTACCTGGGGTTGTACCCAGTTGTCGTCTACAGGTGGAGCGAGGCCGCGGGCGCAGAGCGGCTCGCTCAAGGGCAGACGCCGAGTTTTTCCCTGGACAGCCAGCATATTCTTTGGTCTGGGGCTGGCGACGCGGGCTCTGGGGGAAACCCTGCGAAGTCAGACATATGGATCATGAGTAACGACGCGACAGGCTCTGGGCAGACTCCATACGTCGTCGACGATCTGACCTCGCTTGGCAAGCCAAGCGAGCTGCCTGGCAGCGGAGGAGACGTCATTTATCACACGTGGGCCCCGACATGGAGCATAAGAAGATGGAACCATGCCGGAGGAAGTGTTGAGGTGCTCCCGGTTGTCGGCAGCGCTCAGCAGCCTCGCGTTTCGCCCGATGGGCGCTACATTGCATATCACAGCCAGAGCGGGGCGGGTACTCCATATGATGTCTATCTTTTTGATCTCTTGACCAGTTCCGAGACGCGACTGACGTGGGAAGGAGCAGAACAGGGCTATCCTGCTTTCAGTCCGGACGGGCAGTGGATCGTGTATCAATCCAAGGAAGACGGGGGGGCCTATTTCGATCTATGGTTGATGGATCTCTCCGGCGGGAACAGGCATCAGATCACTTTTGAAGACCTGGATCAGAGGTTCCCATCATTCATGCCCGACGGGGACGCGATACTTTACTCAGCCAAGGAGGATGGGGGGGCGGATATAGATGTTTGGATAGTGGGGGCTTTCATTCAAGCGATTGTAGACATAGACCCTGACGTTCTGAACCTAACTAGCCAAGGTAACTACATCACCTGCTACATCCAGCTACCGCCGGGGTACAGTGTCGGCAATGTCGACGTGGAGTCGGTGCACCTGGTGTCGGCTGGCGGGAATGCTGTCGAGCCACCTCTTCCGAGGGTCGGGCCATGGGGCATCGGGGCGTATGACGAAGATGTGATCGAGTTCCTTATGGTGAAATTCGACCGACAGGAACTGATAGGAATCCTTGAGAGTATGTCCGCAGGGGGCGATGTGAGCCTGAGAGTCGAGGGGGAACTGTACGACGGGACTCCTTTCGCGGGAAGCGACCTGATAAGGATTACGAGGAAAGGCAATAAGCCCTGACGAGCGAGTGAGATGTCGGGGCCTCCGCCGAGAATTCACGGCGTGGAGTGGGGCTTTTTGTCCGTTACGGTTCGTGATGCTCGTCTGCGGAAGAGGTGACGGGCAATGGCTCGGGGCCTATGCAGAAATGGGTATGGTTTTCCAGGAGGTGGTGGCGGGGGGAGCCGTCAGCGCTCTGCGGTCTTTGAGACGACAGGCGAAGCGTCCCCGGGTGAGCAGGTCGCGATAGCCGCGCTTGAGTTGGTTGATGTCAGTGGCGACGAAGAAGCGTATAAGCGCCTTGTCGCCCTCGACATTCCACGATGCGATGGCGGCGGCTGAGGACGAGCCGATCTGTACGAAGCAGCCGTGGGATTCGCGCAGCGCGGTCGCGGCTCTGACGCCTTCCCGGTTGGCGAGCATCAAGTGGATGGTGAATTGATCGGCGAGCGGTCGGGAGCCGGGAACCCAGCAGAGGAGAATTTCGTCGAGGCCGAACGCGTTGTCCGAGCAGACGATGCGAGCGCCCTCGTCGGCGGAAAGAGCCAGTTCTATCTCTTTTCCCAGTTCGTAAAGTTGCCGCATGGTCCTTTTCCTTCTTGCTGCTTCTGAAGATGTATACGTACGAACCGGCGAAATGTTCTGAGAGAAAGTGGGAAGTAACGTAGCGGTAACAATGCGGGGGAGAAGACTTCGGGGGGACTGAGGGTGCTCAGAGGATTGGCATTGCTGGTGAGCGCGAGTGAAGGGCTCAGGTTGTGAGGGGTTTGGTGAAGACTTCCTGGGCTTTGATGTTCTCGTAGCCGAGGGCCTGGTAGAAGCTGTGCGCATCGGCGCGGGTGGCGTTGCTGCGAATGACGTCCGAGGCGTATCCCTTGGAGGCGGCCCACCGTTCGGCGACGCCGACGAGGGCCCTTCCGACGCCGCATCGGCGGTGGTTTTCATCCACGACGAGGCCGCCGATCTCGGCTCTCGGGTCGGAGGTCAGGAGCAGTCTCGGCATGACGTGAATCCAGGCTATGACCTCCGAGGCGGTAGTCTCGGCGACGAAGATGGCGTTGTCGTCTCTGGAGAGCAATGAAGCGAGGCGGGGACGGAGTTGGTCGGGTGTGTTGGGGTATCCGAGCTGCCCAGAGAGCGCGGCGATGGGAGCGGCGTCGGAGACGGTTGCCTGTCGGACGATGTAGTCAAGAGACATGTGCGTGGCTCCTTGAGTCAAGTGCGGAGTTGGCGTCGCTGGTCGCCACAGCGGGCGCCGCGCATGGCGGGCTTCAGCCCGTCGCGATGAGTTTCTCGATGATGGTCAGTTGTCCCCAGTGCGCGTTCTGGTGCTGGATGGTCATGACGAACCACTCGCGCCTGGGATTTTCGCTGTTCGGCCATGCACGCGCAAGCCACGGCGTTTCTGGAACTCCTGCAAGGTCGTCGTCCGTGATCGTCTCCAGATAGCGCCCGGTCTTTGCCCGGACATCCTGCCAGTATTTGACCAAGGCATCCTTCGACTCGATCGCATCGGCAATCTGTTGCTCGGTCGGGCGAGCGCCTGTGTGGAAGATGCGATACACCGGGGGGATGTCGTCCACTCCCTCCAAAGCCAGGCCGACGTGCTTGCGTTCGGTCACGGCGCTGTGGCCGAAGATCTAACCCGGTGCGTTGATGTTGGGGCGTGGGCGAACGGCGAGGCGGTCATCGGGGATGGACTCGAAGGTTTTAATAATCCACGGCATCGTGTAGTCCAAGGCCCATTTGAGCAGGTGGCGTTCGCTCATGTTTCCGTAGATCGATGCTTCCTCACTGCTCATTGCGAGGTCCTCCTGACGCGCTTTGGGCTTTTCTACCAGATGATGTCCCGCAATCCCATGCCCCGGAGTTGCCCCGCACCGTCAAGCACGGCAACAAGAACAGGGGAGGAGGCGGTGATGTAAGTCCGATCAGCGCGAGGCGGACGGGGTCTTCAAGGGGCACACACGGGTCACCCGTCGAGTTGGAGACGTAGGGTCTTGGCGAAGGACAACGCGAGCCACCGCTTAACGGGGGTGATCTCGCCAAGGGCGGTGCGGATGTTCTCATCGACGTGGCCCGCGTCCGGCGCGTCGCCGAAAGCCTGCAACGTGTCAGCGATCGAGCGGAGTCGCGCACAGGCGGGGTTAAGGGACAGATTGCGGGCATGAACGGAAAGGGGGCTCAGGGGACGAAGTTCGCCGCCGATCGCACGAAGGATGTTGCGCAGGTTCTCGATGAAGTTCCAGTTGCATCCGGTCAGCAAATCGATAGCGCAGCCCAGGGAAACCTGGGACGGCCGACCGTCTTCGGTGTCCTGGATGGTGCACTGCATGGTCTCTCGGCGGAACTGGTCCGCAGCGTCTCCGAATGGCTCGCCGACCAATGCGTCGTACGCTGTAGTCCAACGCTGCCTGCGGTCGCGGAAACGCCGGATCCGCTCCACGACCTGCTGCACCTGCCATAGTTTCAGCGGCGTTTGTTCGCCGAGGGGCTCAACGAAATCCCTTGCGTTGTGGCTTCCGATGCGTGCGTCAGGTCGCACGAGCTGTCCAGAACACCACGCTGACAGCGCGTCGATGATCTCGTCGTACTCGCGTTCGCGAGGGTCGGCAGACCGCGGATTGGGGCGGCCCTGGCCCTTGTCCGTTCGTCCGGTACGGATTGCCGCGACGATGATCTCCGCGTGACGTATCGCCTTGTGATGGCAGGACTCGAAGCAGCCGATCAACCTGCGAATGTGGAGCGCGTCGTCGTCCAGCGGCTGCAGGTCGTCTTCCATCTCGTCGATCGAGCGGGTCTCGTGGTCCGGAACGGACGCGCAGTTCCTCCACCACTGGCGCGGCTGGCCGGTCATCGGTCCTCCTCTTCGCCTGGTCCGTGACTGCGCGCTGTCAGGCACATGGGGCAATTCTGACGTCTGGGGTGTGGACGTTTGAGCTTGGCCCCAAACTAGCCCCATGTTGCCGGATTGTCAAGATTGACATGCACGTGTGCCCCCACCTTCAAGCACAGGAACAAGGGAGAGGTAGCATCATTCGCAGCGTCCGACGACATCGGCACGCTCTGGTGAGGGCTACTTCAGACCCCCTAATTGTCCGCGCCTATGGCCACCTTTACCTTCCCGTACTGCGAGGATCCGGAGACGAGCGCCCCGTCCCACTGCTTGGCATCCACCGACACATTCACGCGGCCGTACTGAGACGAGACCTCAGTGTGTCGCGAGACACTGCGGACGGATGCCCGTCCGTACTTCGTCCTCGCAGATACATCCCCAGTCGCGAGCTCGAGTTCGATCTTCCCGTACTTAGTTTCGATCGTTACATACCCGTCAATGCTCGCGGCCTCTACGTTGCCGTATTTCGTGTCTACCTGCGTGTTACCGGAAATCTCGCGGACAGTCACGTTCCCATATTTCGTCTCCAACCGCACCGGACCGTTTATCCGGCTGGCATCGACATTCCCGTAGCTGCTGATGGCTTTCAGGTCGGCAGATACGTCGCTGATCCGGATGTTTCCGTACTCGGTCACCAGATGCAGGGAGCGCGGGCGGCCGCCTGAAGTCTCCGCTTCGACCGTTTCTTCGCGAGCGGCATGCCATGGTACGAGGATCGTTAGGCTGACGCCGATGGTTGCCCTGTGAGGTAGCGGAGGGAGGGACGGCGAAGTCTTCAAGAGCCCGCCCGATCGATCAACCGAAAGCGACACCTTCTCTGCAAGCTGCTGAGCCGTGTCCTGAGAATATCCCCTTGCCGTAACACGCCCAGTTACCTGAATGTTCTCTCCGTCATAGCCTGTGACGGTGATCTTCCCGCGGGAAGTGCTCGCCTCCAATGAGATCACGCCCTCCGCGGGCACTTCTCTCTGAAACTCAGCGGTGGCTTCGCACTTTGGCTCACCAGTCGTGATAGAACCGCACCCTCCCAGCCAGACGCAGCTGAGAGGTGCTAACAAACCCAAGCAAACCGCAGCCCTGCTGATTGGTCCCGCGAGCATGTCCTCCTCCTTACAATCATGTGAAGCCATACGTCCCCGGGTCTTGCCATGATCACCCGCTCGCGTAAAGCTGTTTGCAGCGTCTCATCTGGTGCTGTCGCCTCTCGCGTTGGTTTGGCATTCCCCCGAACTTGCCGGCATGCTCTCGCCAGTCTCCGGGCCAACTTACCGAAGTATAAACGTTCTGAGTGGACGTATTCTTCTATTCTTGAGGGAAATCTGCCCCGCTACTGGATGCCCATGGCAACCATTCCCTGCAACTTCAAGCGCGGCAAGAAGGACTGAGGGTGTGCCGGCAGATCGATAGGTTGTTCTGCGACAAACCGTCGGCCGCCATGTCCGCCTAGGTAGCCTTGAGGGGTTCGCCTGCGTCTGCCTTGCTCATCTCCCACACGGTGCCGTTCTTAGACGGGCAGTGCAGCCTGTAGACGCTCTCGTCATCTTCTTCCGACGATGGAAAGACGAGCGCCACTCTCCAGGTGTAGAGATCGAGCACATGCTGGAGGGCAGTGCACAGGCCGGGCGGCTTATCGTATGGGTTCTTGAGATGAAAAGTGTCCCCTAACTCGTGGTTACATTTCCCGTCCTTGCGTACCATGCGGACGACGATCGGGCTGACGCGGGCCCAGCTATCCAGGTAGTCTTTTCTGTTCACGTTTCCCTCCGATTTAGGTGTTCGCCCGCAGATTAGCACGTCTGTATGTAAGCGTCACCCAGCTTCATGCGAGCTATGTAGCAGATTTGGCCGGCATGAAGCTCGAGGTGCGCCATGGTTTGGTAAATTGCGCCGAGGAGCGTTCGGGCGCGGTTCTGGATCATCTTCTCGTGGACGAGCGTGGAAGGGTCCATGCGCGAGTAGGTTTCGACGACGCGATCGAGCATGTCGTTGAGGCGTTTTTGGAGGTCGGATTTGGGCGTTCTTTCCTCGATGCGGAACTCGCGCGGGCGGTCGCGAACGTCCTCCTCGCCGCCGACGCCGGAGATGATATATTGGCGGAGGTTTCCGAGCAGA
>CAZBND010000044.1:0-16399 GCA_964493415.1 uncultured Planctomycetota bacterium
TCACCGGTCCAGCCGTCGTAGCCAAAGCTACTATGGCGGAGTCGGCCAAAGCCACCGGCAGAGCCCTAAGGAAGTTGTCTAAGTCATGGATTAGGCAGCCGTCCGCATAAGGAGAAACCCAAGTGGCCGAACCGCAAGCAGGCTCCGTCATGGGAGAGGCTCGCCGCTTCCTCAGATATGTGACCCCCGGAACAGTCTTCCTCGTAGAGTTGTCGATCTATCTCATCTTCTCTCTACGCCCGTGCGAGCAACAGTGGAACACCGTCCTCCAGGTATTTGAGCGGCTGAACATATCGACTCCCCTCATGCTGCTCTTCGTGTCGGCCGGAATCGGCTTCTTGCTAAGCACCTTTCACCATGCCCTCTACTGGTGCTCGCTTTCTCGATGGCTCTATGGCACAGACTACCGGGGGATGATCAAACACGCTGAGAACGAGCGGTGGTTACTTTGGAAAGTTCAGCACACAGTGCAGTTTCCCCGGAAGCGTCGCTCTCAACCCCGCCTCAGTCAGGCAGGAGCCTGGAGAGTTGCCACGTACCTTATCCACTGCCCGGCCATGCTGTGTGACAACGACGCGTCAATGAAGGGACGGCTGCAGAACCTCTCAGATATCATGCATGGGGCGGGAACGGCCCTCACGGGTTCCTTGCTGGCAATGGGGCTGGCAGCGTGCGTGAGCACGTTCGTCGCTGAGCCGCCAAGAGCTCTTGCTCCGTGGATTTGGCTGCCAGCAGTCGTATTGCTGATTCGCCTCCGCAATTACATTTCCTCGCTCCACCATCATAAGGGCGTCGCGGAGATGTTTTTGCTGGGAAAGCTTCGCCAGCGATGGGAATCCAACGGCAACAAACCATCCACAATCATTGTCGGTGAACACGACCTCGATGACACTCCTGACTGTTAGACCGCCGTAACCCGTGGCAGTCCACTCTAACAGGGCAAGTCCTCTTGCTTTGACGTCTTCGTTCCGGCTTTGGGCGCTTTCTTGAAGGTGACGTCGACCTGGCGCGAAGGTGGGTAGTCGATTCCTTTCCCCGCAAGCAGGTCCTCGATGGTCACGATCTGGATACGCTGATACTTCTTTCCCCACCCTGGGGATTCGTAGAACCCGCTCCCCGCAGCTTCCTTCAGCATTGCTCTTGTGGGTTCACGAAGCGTGATCAGCACGCCGATCTCTGCCTCTTCTCGTTCCAGCACCCCTCGGAGGTCGCGCACCTGCGCCACAGAGACGTGCCCGGATTTCACCGACAATATGATCTGCTTGGTTTTCCCTCCCGCAGCTTCATCGTGAAAATAGACTCGTCCATCTATCCCTCTGTCCGCCCCTTTTTTTCGCTCCTCACGGCCCGTCTCCAAGAGACTCAAAGCCCACCACTGGAACTCGTACGGGTCCGACTCGGCAAGCTGCCGTGCCCCCGAGAGATCCTGCGGCTGGCCGATCACCTTGTACGACACGCCATTGCCAAAAGCATTGCGCAGCCTGCGCCTAATGAGCCGCACAGCAAGGTGCGTAACGTCGATGCCTGTCCATCTCCTGTTGAGTCGCTGCGCCACGGAGACAGTCGTCCCGCAACCGCAGAACGGATCGAGAACCCTGTCACCTTCCTCGCTGCTCGTATTGATGATGCGCTCCAGTAACGCTTCGGGTTTCTGCGTAGGATACCCCAGGCTTTCGTGGTGCGACCCGTGCAAGTGTTCTATGTCGTCCCACACATCCGTGACCCCCGCCCCCTCCATCTCGTCCAGATAGCGCTTGTACCGGACCACTCCCCCTCTCTCCGGCAAGATGACTCGCCCTCCTTCCCATTCCTTTTGCATTCGCTCCTTCGTCCAGCGCCACACCCTGACCACTCCGCTGCCCGGCGGGAATTCATATGTGAGGTTGGGGCGATTCTTGTTCGGATTCGCTAGGTTGTCCAGCGTATACCTTCTTCCCGTTCCTTCCTCGACAAACTTGTAGAACTTCTCGACGTAATCAGGGTCGTGCGGCCTGTATTGCTGATGGTATTTCGCCCTCGAACTCTTCGCGAAGAAGAGAATGACATCGTGCGCCCGGGACATTCGCAGCGAGACGTGCGCTTTCGGCTGCGCTCTCTTCCAGATGATCTCATTCCGGAAGTTCTCCGGCCCGAATACGGCGTCCAAGAGCATCTTCAGATAATGGCTCGCGGTCGGGTCACAGTGCAGATAGAGGCTGCCGCTGGGTTTCAAAACTCTGCGCAGTTCCACAAGCCGAGGAGCCATCATCGCAAGGTAGGCCGTCATATCGCTGTGTCCCAAGAAGGTGCGGAATGCCTGCATGGCCTGTGACACCGCCCCGCCCGCTTCAACGATCTCCTGGTACGCCTGAGCTGCCGTGCGGTCCCAGTGCCACGTATCTTCAAAGGCCCTGATCTGAGCGGCCGAGTCTCTACCGTTCCGCTCCGCAAAGAGAACGTTGTAGCTCTGGTTGGATTTGAATGGGGGATCAAGATACACGAGGTCGACTGATTCGTCCTTGATGTATCGGCGGAGTATGTCAAGGTTGTCGCCGTAGTAAAGGAAGTTGCCGCTCTCTTTGGCTCGCGCCATTAACTCACCTGCTTTCTTCCGCGTAACCCGAACGGAACTGCTCTGCGAACACAATAATACAAGATGTCGCCAAAATCAAACCGTGAGGCTCCATCTTGCCGGATTTCTTGCTCGCACCTTCAGCATTTGAATTCCGGGGCTGGTGGGATTATGCTTCGTCGTTATGGAAGGCGAAATGAAGGCAGATGCGTCCAGCCGTCGTAGCCCCGCCAAGGCGGGTCACTATGGCGGAGTCGGCTCGAGGAGGTTTTTGTACCCGGCGTGCCTGCTCCTGGGCGGGTATTCGCTTCTGGCCCAGGTGCTGCTGGTGCGGGAGTTCCTGGTCGTCTTCTTCGGGAACGAGCTTGCCCTCGGGGTCATCCTCAGCTCGTGGCTGGTCGGGATCGCGATCGGGTCGCAGCTTGCTCCCAGAATCATTCGTTCCGACGCGCCCGACGCAGCCAAAACGAGCGCGGCGAAGTCCGGAAGAAAGGCCGAAGCGGGTGTGGTGGTTCTCGCTCTCTTGATGCCGTTTCTTCTGCGCGCAGCTTTGTACGCGACTCGCTCCGCAAGGCTCATCTTCGCGACGCCCGCTGGACAGCTCATGCCTTTCGGAGACCTGTGGCTTGCGGCGCTTTGCATGGTGACGCCCGTGTCAATCGCCTCCGGCGCTACCTTTCCGCTCCTCTGCGCGGCTCTCGCGAGAAAGGCGCGCGAGGCGGGTTGGGAGATCGGAAAGGTTTACGTTCTCGAAGCGGTCGGAACCGTCATCGCGGGGTCGCTCTTCACCTACGTGCTGGCCGGTAGGGCTTCGACTTTCCAGATCGACCTCGCCGCGGGAATCCTCGTGGCGCTCAACGCCACGGCCCTGGCGTTCGCGTTCGGGTTCAGGCGGCTCAGGCTGGTGTCGATCAACGTCGTCGCGCTGACCGTGCTGGGCATCCTCTTTTCAGGACCGTTCGAAAGTGAGACCGTCCGGCTCCGGTGGGGCTCGTTCGCTCCAGGGGTCAGATTGATCGAGTCGACCGACTCGAAGTACCAGAACCTCACCATCGGGATGCGCGAGAACACCTACGCGCTGTACTCCAACGGCCAGTACGTGACCTCATTCCCGGACGACTACACGTACCAGTTCACGGCTCACACGGTGATGGTTCAGCACCCTTCGCCCAAACGGGTGCTCCTGATCGGCGGCGGCGTCGAGGGGCTGCTGAAGGAGATACTCAAGCACCGCGTCGAGAAGCTTGACGTCGCGCTGATTGATCCCGCGTGGCTGGAATTGATCGAACCATACCTGCCGGCCGCAGATCTCGCCGCGCTCGACGACCCCCGAGTGCACGTCTTCCACGTCGATGGCCGCCTCCTGGTAAAGGATTTCTCATCGCCCCTCCTCTCGCCGCCGGTGAAATACGACATGGTGTTCTGTTACGTGCCCGACCCGTCGACCGGAATGCTGAACAGGCTGTACACGCGGGAGTTCTTCAGCGACGTCAAGGCAATCCTCGATGAAGGCGGCGTTTTCATCACCGGCATAAGCTCGGCGGTAAATTACATCGGCCAGGAGGTGGGCCTGTACACCGGGTCGCTCTACGAGACGCTCAAGCGGAGCTTCCGATACGTCGTCGTCGCCCCCGGCGGGACCAACACCTTCTTCTGCTCGAACCATCCCGGCGCGGTGACCCACGACCCGACGGTGATGGAGGAGCGCTACGCGTCGCGCGGCGTCGAGCCCGCGGAGTTCAGGTACCTGTACGAAGTCGAGATCATGCCTCCGCTTCGCACGCAGAACCTCCGCGAGCGGCTGGACGCGGAAACCAACCGCGCCGTCAACTCGGACTTCAGGCCGGTGACCTATTACTTCAACCTGATACTCTGGGGGAGATTCTCCGGCTCGCGCATCGCCGCAGCGCTCGTGAAGATCAAGGACGTGAAACTCCAGTACCTTCTCGCCGGAATCCTGGTACTTCTGGCTGCGCGACTCTTCTACCGCGCGGCAAGCCGCCGCGAGCAGGCCCTGCACCGCAGAACGGACACGCTTCTCGCCATCGGCACCACCGGCATGGCGGCCATGGGGCTCGAGGTCGTCTTGCTCCTCGCCTTCCAGAGCATCTACGGCTACGTCTATGAGAAGATCGGGATCATCGTCGCCGTCTTCATGGCGGGGCTGGCTGTGGGCGGACTGATCGGCGCGAGGATCGCCCGCGGCGGCGTTCCGCACGTTCCGGACTCGCAGCCCCCCGGCGCTCGTCAAGGCGACGCCGCAAACTGGGCCTTTACCCTGACAATAACCGAAATGATGGTGGCCGCCTTCGCCGCCTTGACGCCTCTGGCCCTGTGGTGGCTCGCCGGGCTGGGCGCAAGGCCGCACATCGAGTCCGCCTTCATGGGATTGGTCGCTATCGGCGGATTACTGACTGGTCTCGAATTCCCGATTGCCGGGAAAGCGTACCTCGCGACGGGCGCTGGAGCCGGAATCAGCGCCGGCATGGTCGACAGCGCCGATCACATGGGCGCAGCGGCCGGAGCCGCGGTCGCCGGAGTGCTCCTCGTTCCACTTTTGGGGATACCCGCCGCATGCGCTGTTTTCGCCGCTGCCAATGCCGCTACCGCCGTTCTGCAAATGTTCCACGTGGAACATTTACGGTTTTCACGCTCCGCTCGTATTGACTAACCGGGCGAGCGTCTTCCTGGGATCTCTCGACCGTCTCCGCATCCCTCGCAGGAATAGTTTGGCATGACGGTTTGCGGGGAGAGGATGGCTGCGTGAGCGGACGCGATCTTGACTGCGGAGGGCCGTCGGCGTATGCTGGAAGTGCTATGGGAGCCTTTTCGAGACGATTCAGGTCGCTTCTGCCCCGTGCCGGGAAGACGAGGTCGGAGCAGGCCGACGCCATGGGGATTTCAGTCCCGACGCTGTTCGCGCTGATGCACGGCGACCAGATTCCCACCGACGAGACTCTGGGTAAAATCTGCCGCGGGCTGGACTTGCCCAAGGATGAGCAGGACGAGCTTGTCAGGCTGGCTACGCTGGAGCGAGCGAAGAGCGTCACGCGGGTTTTCCTGCGGGAGATTTACGCTCACGTGGACGAGAAGAAAGCGGAGAAGCGTTCGAGAGCGGAGCCGGGAGTGCCGGTCTTCAACCTCGAGGTCGCCTCGGAACGGGGCAACGATTTCTACCTGGGGCTTCCAGAGGGCACGATCAGCGTGCCGGGCCTAGACGAGAGCCACGCGATGGCGTGCCTCCTTCACGGGGACTCGATGGAACCGTCGTTCAAGGACGGTGACATTCTGGTTTTCAATTCGGGGGCCGACCCGCATAGCGGGGACGTCTGCCTTGTCGTGGCCAAGCGGTTCACGATGGCGGGGAAGGTGTTCCTGGACGACGACGAAGTGCGGCTTGTGCCCATCAATCAGCTCTACCCCGAGCACCGGATGCCGCGGAACGAGATCGAGCAGATGTGGCGGCTGCAGGGCGCTTTCAGCTGGTGCGGCGGCGCGTAAGCTCGTTGCGTTTTTGCGGACGGCGGAATTCAGTCGCCGGTCTCAGCGAATATCTCCGCGAAGAAACTCTTCATCGCCTCCCACGAGCGCCTGTCGGCCTTTTCGTTGTAGGCCGCGCCTCTGGAGGGGTCGTCGCCCGAATCGGGATTTGTGAAGGCGTGGACCGCGCCGCCGTAGAATATCATCTGCCAGTCCACAGCCGCCTCGCGCATCTCCTTCTGGAACGCGATCACCTGATCCATCGGGACGCTCGGGTCGTCGGCTCCGTGGCACACGAGGACCTTGGCCTTTATGTTCTTTGCGTCCTTGGGGTTCGGAGTGTTGAGACTACCATGGAAGCTGACGACGCCGGCGATGTCGGCCCCGTCGCGGGCCAACTCGAGGACTACGCCTCCGCCGAAGCAATAACCTATGGCTGCAATGCGGTCTTTGTCGCAGAGCGGATGGTTCCGCAAGACCTCGAGCGCGGCTGCGGCGTGGTCGCGCATGAGCCTGCGGTCTCTTCGCACCGCCCCTGCCAGAGCGCCCGCCTCGCTCCTGTCAGTTGCCACCACGCCCTTGCCGTACATATCGGCGGCGAAGGCCACGTATCCAAGTTCTGCCAGTTGCCGAGCGCGCTTTTTGGGGTAGTCGTTGAGCCCCCACCATTCGTGCACGACCAAGACGCCGGGGCGGTTCGCTGAGATTGAGTCGTCGTAGGCCAGATACCCTTGCAGGACAACGTCGCCGTGCTTGTACTCCAGTGCTTCCGTTCTCACTTCGGCGGCGGCGCTCAGCGCCAAGCTCATCGCGACGAGAAAGAATGCCGGGAACTTCATCGCCCTCCCCTCCTATTCGACAAGATACGACTCCGGTTAGGTGAACACTCAGTCCAGGTCCATTCTAGCATCCGCGTGTCCGGTCTCAAGCTGAGCGACGGGAATCCGCTCCGGGCACCAATAATGTAAGTTCGCAAATTTCCGGACTTTCGATGGCTGGTATACTGCGCCCCTGTGGAGGTAGACCAGAGGAGTTGCAAGAGGATAGAGGACCTGCCCCGGGCGCAAGAGTAACGTTTGTCCACGGGGACACGTGGCTACCGGCGATGAGGCACGAGGAATTCGACGCTTTGGTCCGGTCGGGGGAACTCAGGCCCGGCTTTTCAGACTTCGTTTTTCGATGGGATCGAGCGAGCAATTCCTTGCGCGACGTTACAAGGGAGCTTTCGGAAAAAAGTACCCACGATTCCGGAACGTGAAAGCTTCGTGGTCGAGCTGATACTCAACTAGAACTGATACTATTCCAGACAGCGAAGGCTGACACAGCCAAGAGTTCCGCTCTTGGAGCGCACCAGAACGACGTGTTTTCTGCATTTTGAAAGCACGTTCGAGCGATGCCGTGCGTGAGGCTGCGGGATGGGTCGCGGGAGCGATGGCAGATGGGTGGGGTGTCGTGCGGGGAGAAGGGTAATGGCTTCCATTCCGACGATGGTTCTGCTATCGTTGCTCCGAGTGGATGGGGCGAAGGTGTTCCCCTAATCCGAGGAGGTGAGCTATGAGATTGTCTGGATACGTGGTCGGCGGATGTGTGATCTTGGCTCTCGCCGCTATGCTGCCGGGGTACGTGGCGGCGCAGGAGGGTGTGGAGGCAGGGGAAGAGGCGGCGGCGACACCAACTGCCGCTCCCAAGGCTCCTCCCGCCAGTGACGTCCTGATAGTATGGAGCGGAGGAAGACCGGACGCTCCGCCTCTGCCGCCGGTGGAGGCGGGGCCGGTGGACGCTGTGACGCAGTCCACGCCGGAGGCCGGGAACGTCAAGGAGGTGGCCGAGAAGCTGGGTAAAGAGCTGGAGGCCGCCGGATACTCGGTGTTGGTAATCGCTGCGGAAGAATGCCGGGATCCCAGGCAGGTCATGCAGGCAAAAGCCCTGGTGTTGGGATCGCCGGAGTACTTCGGGCTGCCGCCGTGGCAGATGGTGCGATTCTTTGATGAAACGCTATACAGGCTGTATCGCGCTCGCGTTCGGTTGACGGATCACGTGGTGGCGGCGTTCTCGACGAATGAGCGCTGCCTGGACGTGCTGGAGAGCGTGCTCAAGTCGACACAGGGGAAAGCGGTCGAAGGAGCTGTCATAGGGGGTCGTCGCGCCTCGGCGGCAGACCGCGAGGGGTCGATCAAGCGATTGGCGGAGCGCATAGCCGGCGAACTGTGAGAAGGCTGAAGGCTTCTGATCCGGAGGAGTTCTCGCGTCTATCGCTCACGGCTCATGGCGCTGTGGTAGAAGTTGCGGGCGAGACGCTATGAGATAGGAGGCGACGAGTGAGGAGAATCCTGGACGTATGCGAGCGAATTGGATTTCATGCAAGGGGGCTACTCATGTTTCGTTTTGGCTGTCTGTGGCTCTTCGCGGGAGTCGCGCTGCTTGCAGGGTGCGCCGGGCTGGGGCCGAGCGAGGAAGCCGCGGCGACGCCGGTTCAACCAGGTGAAGAGGCGGGCACGGGCTACGTGGAGTATTACGCGGGGCTTCGGATGGAGATGGTGTGGGTTCCGGGAGGGACGTTCTGGATGGGTTCGCGGCTGAGCGCGGACGAGGTGGCGCGGCGGTACGGCGGACCGGGAGAGGGATTCGACGACGAACACCCGATCCACACGGTCACGTTGGACGGGTTCTGGATCGGCAAGTGCGAGGTGACGAACGAGCAGTTCCGGCGCTTCCTTGCGGACCACGACAGCGGAGCGCATGAAGGCCACACGCTGAACGATGACAATCAGCCGGCGGTGGAGCTGACGTGGGAGGAGGCGAAGGCATTTTGCGATTGGCTTTCGCGGGAGACGGGGAAGAACTATACGCTTCCGAGCGAAGCGCAGTGGGAATACGCCTGCCGCGCCGGCACCGATACGGTGAGGTTTTGGGGGGACGACGACGAGTCAATGGGACGCTATGCGAATACGGCAGACCGGACTGCGGAGTCCGTCTTCGGAGATGGGATGAGAAACAGGAGGGACTACTCGAGAGGGTTCATTCCTACAACGGACGGGCACGAAGTTGCGTCGCCGGTGGGGAGCTTTGAGCCGAACCAGTTGGGGCTGCACGACATGATCGGGAACGTCATCGAGTACTGTCTGGATTGGTATGCGCCGGATTTCTATGAGCACGGTTCGGGGAAGAATCCTATCAACCTCGCCGTGTCGGAGAAGCGTTGCTGCCGAGGGGGTTCGTGGCTTCATCTGTCGTTCATGCAACGCTCGGCGTACCGCGGCAACATATGGATGGATCACAGGAGCGCGCGAGTGGGTTTCCGAGTCGCGAGGAACATGTCCGAGGTTATGAGCAGCCCCTAGGGGGAGTGATCGGGCGAGGTGACGTAGGTAGGACCGACTCGTCACACTGGTGACCGTAAGCTCACGCGGAGGTGATCCTCTTGCCTGCTCACATCGCGCCTTGCGATTCGAACACGTTGTCGCCCTTCCTCGCATGGATCCTGCGCGGCTTGCTCTGGCTTGCTGTGCTGGTTCTTCCGGGCTGCGCATCTCTTCTCCGCGCGCCCGCCGTGTCGGAACGGGACATGCCACCGACTGACGAAATGCTCCAGGGAATGAACATCGACCTGCTCTGCCCGTCGCCCTATCCATCCTTGAGAATTGAGGTGGACTGGTACGCGGACTACCGGCCCGGCGAGAAGGCGATAGCTGCGCTCAAGAAGTGTGCGGCCACGTATTGCAGCAAGCCGGGAGGGATCGAGGTCGTGGTGGACGACCCTTTCACCCTCGAACAAGCACTGGTGCCGACCGGCGAAGATAACGCCGATGGCGACGTGCGCGACCTGGACATCGCCGCGCTCGCCGATCATAGACCGGCAGACCATGGGACGTACTACTTACACGTCATCTACCTTGGGCGCGGGCATTTTAAAGATACGCGCCGTTCGAGCCTGTTGGGAGCGGCAGATGTTGCAGCCGACGGGTCCGCACTCATTCTGATGTTCCGCGAAGCCATCGACAGGGCGGCCTTCCTGTGGATCCGGCCCGGGGCGGTGGAGCGTCAAGTGCTGCTCCATGAATTCGGTCACGTCATGGGCCTCGTCAGCAGCCCTGCCCACTCGTCCGACGGGTATCATTGCATCAATCCAGGCTGCGCCATGTACCGTGGGGTTGATGTCCGCTCGGTACTTGTCAACCTCATCCCCGGTCTGTTTCTGGGGAGACTCCCCAACGGGTTCTGCCACGAGTGCAAGGCCGATCTGTCGAGCGCGCGCAACGCGGATCCTGCGGGGCGTTGACCCTGGTCTGTGTCTACCAAGGCCATTCGTCGCCAGCCGCGAGAATCCCGATGCCACATTTCGCAACACCCTCCACAAACTCTCTCCTTCGCGCGCTTGAAGTTGCCACAGTGACTGTGTAGGATTTTGCACAGTGTCAGCGCAATCAGGGGGCTGGTTTCCGAAATTACCCGCTCGTCGCTCTCCATTTGCGATGCGCACGAATCATGGATAGAGCACCCGGGCCAGTCGAGGACTTCGGCAGAGGGTACGCCGGCGCCCAGGCAATCATCATAGTGTACGGCGAGCCGCTGGAACTCGATGGCGCGCTTGGTCGGGAATCGCTTCCGGATTCATCAGTCGCGTGCGAATAGGAAAGACCTGCGGCGTCTAGGAAAGGAGCGTGAGATGGTTAAGTTGATAAGGCGAGTCGGGTCGTTGGCGTTCGTGTTGGGGTTCTTCGTCATCGTATTCGTGGTAATCCCGTGGGTAGTGATGGTCGCCGATGATCCCAAAATAGGCGGGCCGCTGCCGTGGTGGGCGAAGACGGCGGTGTACCTGCTGCTGGGCGGCATCGCGGTGGTGCTCATCTCAGTGGCGATTGAGCAGCGCCGTTGGGTGCGAACAACAGCCGAGCCGGACCAGACGCCGGCCCCCACAAACATCCTTCTAGAGAATACGGACCACGTCCCCGGACGGCAGGTGACGGAGGCACTGGGACTGGTAAGGGGGCAGACCATCTACGCCATCTGGCTGGGGAAGGACATCTCGGCTCTGGTGAGACTGGTGCTTGGCGGCGAGTTGACAGAGTATACGGAGATGATGGGGACGGCGCGTGACGTGGCGCTGGGGAGGATGCTCCAACAGGCGGCGGAACTGGGGGCGGATGCGGTGGTGAACGTGCGCTTTGTGACTACGAGCGTGATCGGGAGCGCTGCGGAGCTGCTGGCCTACGGAACCGCAGTCAGGCTGGCTCCGGTCTGAGCTTCAAGAGCCGGGAAGGGCCGGGCCGCCGAGGCGTGCTCGAAAGGTTTCATCTGGAGATTTGAGTTCCCGTCGCGGCGGCGACCTTCCGATACAGCATCAGAGTCATCCAGCAGTAGGACAAGACGCCAAACTGTGGGACTTAGTCGGAGACCTTGGGGCTGTGCTCCTGGAGGTCGAAAATGGCTTTGAGACACAGCTCGACCATTCCGTCACTGCGGCACATGGAGGGCGCGCCGGGGAGGGCGGGGATTGTGTCGTTATAGGCGGACCAGGCCTCTTGCCATTCGAGAAGGTTGTCGATGGCGGCAGCCCTGGCCGACTCGTCGGACTTGCCGGAGCTGAGCCACTGGTCGTAACGGACGATGCCGACGAAGTAACGCGTTGCGATTTCGACCCAGTAGCTGCCGTACTCCGCGGTGACATGCAACTCGGTCCAGTCAGCGCTCGGGCCGACAAGCTTGAGGATCGCGTCGAAGTCGTCCATGAGGGACTGGTAGACCTGCCGGGCCTCTTCCTTTTCGCGAACTGCGGCCTCGACGGTGTCCCGGCCACCCTCTTTGGCGAGGAATTTGTAGATGCCTCTGAGATTCTTGGTGCTGAAAGTTGCGTCCCTGAACCAACCTCCGGCGGGAGCCCACCCGTACATGTACTTGACGGGCGGGGTCTGGTACGGCTTTCCGAGCTCGGTGAGGGCCTTGCAGTACCTCGTCTTGAGAACGGCTTCCTCGGACTTCCTGCAGATGCTCTCGAACCGGTCCAGTATGGGCGAGTCGAGCTCGATGTCGAACGTGAGCCGGCACCAGTCGCGGGCGATTCGGTAGGGGTCGGCGTCGGGATTCCAAAGCAACCTGGAGAGGGCATAGGCGTTGAGCTCCAGCCACTCCTCTCGCTTGCGGTAGGGGCCGTCGAGGCCGGCGCCTGAGAGCCACGCCCAGACGCCGTTCACGCCCTTGTCGTAGATGTAGCGGACGCCGCCGTAGGGCTCGATCTCGGTGCCGCCTTCAGCGAAGAGCCTGCCGCAGTAGAGGGGGAATGCGCCTTTGCCCTCGTACTCGCGCGCGCACTCGAACTCGACCATCTGCGGGTGCTTGCCGATGCCGATGGTGGGATTGATCCTGTTGTAGCGCCAGTAGTCGGTTTCGGGGTGCTTCATCGAGAAGAAGAGGCCGGGGCGAGGGGACACAAGGTCGGTCGCGTCAAGGTATCTTTCCGGGACGGTGTGCCACGTGACATAGTAGCCCCAGGTTCTCTGGATGTAGATCTTGTGATGGCGGGCGACGATGACGTCCGCCAGTTCCTCGACGAGCCGCGCGCGCTTCTCGGCTTCCTCTTTGTCGTTGGGCTCCGAGTGCCCGTCCTTTCGCGCGAATGGATTGACGCCGCGCAGGTAGCCCGTAGCGTATGCGGTGTTCTCCCCGGTACGCACAACGACGCCGTCGACTTGCGGGAAGAGCCGCAGGGCCTCATCCATGATGGCCTGCATCAGCTCCATGGTTTTGGGCTTGTCCATGGAGATTTCGCCGTCGGTCAGAATGTCGTCTCCGTATTTGTCGCAGGCGGAGCGCGGGACGGTGATCATGTCGCCCTGGATGAAGACGCTGAGATGGCGGCTTTTTGCCTTTTCGATTCGGTGCCTTACATAGTCGCGGCGCTCCAGCGCCTTCTTCCGTTGGAAGGATCCCTCGGGGTAGAGGTCGGGATCGTACTCGTCGAGGGTGACGACTTCGGCGATCGCGCGTTCGACTATCATTCCGTTGTATCCGAGCTTGAGAACGACGGCCGGATCGGAGAACTCCGTGAGATAAGGGACGTCTCTGGGATCGTCGAAGACGCTGCCGATGCGATAGCGAAATGCGGGTATGGTCTTCTTCGAGATCGGCTGGAAGGGTGCATAGTCGCGAAGGCGGACGAGGCGTTCGAGCTCATAGGTTCCATATATTGCGCCGAGTATCTGGGCGCTTCTGACGACAAGTCCGCTGTCATCTCCGGAGAGGACGAATCCGTCAGACCCGAGCCCATCCGTTCCGGCTCCTCCGCTTTCGATCAGAATGGCGCCGGGCGAACCGCCCGATGCATTCGTCACCAACGCGGCCTCGATGCCGCATACCTCCTGGAAAGCCGTGTGGAGCGACGTCGCCGCGGCAAGAGCAGCGACATCGCCCGAGAGGTCAGGCGAGAGGCGTATCTCGACTGACCGAGGGCCGCCGTCCTTGAGAGGATGCGTTGCTGCGCAGCCAACGCAGACAAGAATCAGCATGGCGACGCTGAGAGCCGCCATAGGATGGCAGAGTCTCACAGTCAGGTTCTCCCTCCGCGTGTGCGACCGAGATGAGCAAAGGCGTACAGATTCAATTCCCTTCGAAGCGTCAGGCCTGGAAAGCGCCAATGGTATCTTCTCAATCGTGTGACTGCAACGCCTGGAGGCGACTCACCGGTTCCGGGAGCAATACAATTATCGCCGAGTTAAAGCCGCCGGAATTTGAATATGGCGGCTTTCTGGCCGGAGACGAGAATATCGTAACGCTCCTGAAGCATAAAGAGGCCGGGATTGCCGGCGATGAAGGAATCGACTGTCTCCTTCTGCGAGGTGAGAACGACGAAGAGGCCGTTCTTCGCCAAGACGCGCGCGGCTTCGGAGAATACGTCCCGATAGAACTGAGTGATATCGTCGATTGACGTGTCGAAAAGTCCCCAGGGGGGATCGGTAACGATCTTTGTGACGAAGCCGTCGTCGAATCTCACAAACCGCCTGGCATCGTCGGTGCGGACTATGAATCGTTTCCTGGCGCGAGTTAGCTTCTTGCCGACCGCTTTGACTTTTGTGCGCAGGGATTTCACCATGTCTTCGTCTGTGTCGGTGGCGAAGACGAGGCGCAAGGGCCATCGAGCTCTAGCGAGGGGAATTGCACCGGAGCCCGCAAAGGGGTCGAGAAAAACGTCGTCCTTGGAAGGTTCGGAGAGACGGCAGAGGGTATAGGCGATTTCGGGATTCAACTCTCCCTTGGCCAAATCCCTGTCGTTCTCGCGTCGGGAGCCGATCCTTTTGGCGAAGTAGACGGCTCCCTCCCGACGGATGATGACCCAGAATTCCGCATCGGCTCCGGCGCGGCGAACATTCGCCCCGGCGTGCTTGGAGATGAACGATTCGGCATGTCGCATCAAAGCCTGGTCGCAGGAAACGGTGCGGTTGGCGTGGGAGAGGATCAGCCGGAAAGACCTCTCGCCAGGGGTGAGGGAGGTTCGCAGGAAAGGTACGAGGCGTGGGTCTTCGAGGACGACTCGAAGAGCGTCGCCGGGGGAAACATCTTTGTCATTCTGATGTTGTAGGCCAATGAGAAAGCAGTTGTTCAGGTAAGGAAGGGCCCTGATATGGCGGACGTCGTCGGCCGCGCTGAAGGTGATGAAGCCCTGGTCAACAACGTGCGATCTAAAGGAGGCGAGGTCCTCTCGGAGGAATTGGAGCGCGGCGGGTTGAAGCCCGGCCGTACAAATGCCAAGGAATCGCCGAGGAGACCGTGGTTGCATCATCGAGCGTCAGTACTCTCCGAAAAGCCGCTTTGGTCTGAGGCCGCAACGGCCGAGGGATTTTCGAGGCGGCCCAAGCCTTTGTACCAGATATTTCCTCGCAGTTCCATGGCGTTGCAGCAGCGGCTCGACGGCCAAGCTGGGAAGAAGAATGGACAAAATGCTGTTGCCTTCCTGGAAGCGCGTGCAATAATTCGAGGAAAGGGCTCGAAGGGGCCTGGCGGATTTCTACATGGACAAGGAGGTGCGGTAGTGAGAGCGCATGTGGACTTGCGGAAGCTGGCGTTGTGCGGCGCGGTGATCGTCTGCGCCGGGCTGATCATTTTCGGATGCGGCAAGGAAGAGGAACAGGTGCCCGCGGAGGAGGCAACGCCGGTGGCGGAGCCCCCCGTGGAAGCGGCGGAACTCGTGGTTGCGCCGACCGTCGGCATAGGCGACGTCAAGTTCGGGATGACCAAGGAGGATGTCTACGACCTGTGGGGGTTGCCCGGCGAGACCAAGAACGTCGGCTACCGAATCGACTATTACTCCTGGCTGGGAGTGGGGCTGGGGTACCCGTTCGATAAGCTGGGTCAGATTCATTGCCTCCACAGCCAAGACCTGGAAGGTCTGCTGGATTTCGCCGGTAAGACCGCCGAAGGGATTCGACTGGGATCGAGCGAGGAGGAGGTGTCGGCGGCCTACGGCGAGGCGAGCGGCGTTCGAGAGTCAGGCCAAAGCAAGGTATTGGAGTACGCCGCGCTCGGAGCGAGTTTCGACCTTCGTCCCGACGCGCAGGGAACGAGAAGAGTGCACTCGATGAAATTCTCGCTGCCCGCGCCCGAGGAACCGGCGGAAGAGCCCACGGAAGAGCCGACAGGACAAGAGGAGGCCGGGGAGGAGTAACCGGGCCCGGGTGCCGAAGCAACTGCAAAGCAGGTGTGAAACCGAGCGCGCGGAGATACGACGTGGGAAGGCGAATGTCCATCATCGTGCACATAACGAAGAGGGAATCCTGGGAGGATGCGAAGGCCGGTGGGAGTCACGAGCCGGATACGCTGAAGTCACAAGGGTTCATCCATTGCTCGAAGCCGGATCAGGTTGTCCGCGTGGCGGACTTCCTTTTCCGCGGGAAGGAAGGGCTGGTGCTGTTGTGCATCGACGCCGAGAGGGTGGCCGCGGAGGTTCGGTACGAGAATCTGGAAGGCGGGGGAAAGGTGTTCCCGCACATTTACGGGCCGTTGAATGCAGACGCCGTGGTGGAGGTGCTCGATTTCAGTCCGCTGGAAGATGGGACATTCGCTCTGCCGGACAAGCTCCGCCCCCTGGGGGAGACGCGGGAAGCGTGATGGTGACGTTCCTTCGGCCCTCGGGGCAGGTGTCTCCCGCATTCCTTACACGATCATCCACGGTAGTGCCGGGAAAAAGTTGTCGATCGCAGCCGCTGCGGCGTGGCACGAGACCCTGGGATGGGATATGCTGTAAGTAGCGGGAGCGGGTCTTGTGGGGGACCTGCCGATGTGCATCATGGAGCCGACGCAGTGCCATAGTTCACGGCCAAGAAAGAACAACTGTGGAGGCGTAGAATGCGCGGAAGACTGGGGCTCAGGATTTCGCCG
>CAZBND010000044.1:16499-18460 GCA_964493415.1 uncultured Planctomycetota bacterium
TACCTGGACATGGACGGGCCGATCAGGAGATCGCTGTATCCGTCGAACCAAGAGCAGGGGTATCACGATCTGGATTCCGCGACGGACGAGCTGGCTGAGGTGCTGGGGTTATGGCGGGCGGAGTTCCCGGATTTGGAATTCATGCTGCTGACGAATTTCCCGTGCTGGGGGTGGAAGGGGGAGCCTGCGTACTTCAGCTACGGTTTTTCCACGGGGCCGCTGGGTTACGGGGACTACTTCGACGCGCTGACGATGGCGCTGCAGAAGACGAGCGCGGCGGGGGTGCCCTTCGCCGGAGTGACCGCTGATAATCCTTACGACTACGCCATCGGCGAAGCGCCGTCCAATCAATACCCGCTCATCCGCGACATAGACTTCATGAGCAGGCTTCGCGACCTTGAGGAGTACGTCGAAAGCCAGGGTCTGGGCTTCAACATGATCTATAACAGCGCGCGAGCCGGGAATCAGTCCTCCGGCTCGAACCAACTCTACCACGACGAGACTCTGGCCTTCATCGACGAGCATCTGGCTTACGGCGCGACGCCGCTCAGGTACATAATCCAGTCGTGGTACTACTATCCCACGCAGTGGGTGCCGGAGACGTCGGGGTACACTATGACGCAACTGGTGGCCGACGTGATAGCGGGACTTCGCGAGCGAATCTACATACCTCCCGACTTCCGAGTAGCCGGCGAGGGGGGGATGACTGTGGCGGCGGTGTATGCTTCGGGGGACCTGTGGGTGGCGGGGACGATAACTGAGAGCATCACACCGGTGCCGACGGCTGGGAGCGAGTTCGTCGTAAAGAACCTTGGCGGCGATGCGGTGGCGATGATCGATGCCGCAGGGAACCTGGTCCTGGCAGGGACAGTCCATGCGGGCCAGACTACGCTGAGCCCCCCGGCGGGGTCTTTCATCATAAAGGACAACGCCGGCGCGGTGCAGGCGTACATTGATGCTGCCGGGAACATGTTCCTGAAGGGGACGGCGGCGAGCGGCATTTAAGAAGACGCCTGAGACGGCGTTGCCGCGGGCACCAGGGTCGAGCGTATACGGGTTTTCTTCCCATACTGGACAAGGTGTGGTAGCCTATTCGACCGTTGGATTCGTGGGAGAGCGCGCTTGGGCGGCATGAGCACTCGAGAGAGATTCCAGGCCGTGATGGGGTTCCGCCCGTTCGATCGGTTGCCGGTCCTGGAATGGGCTGGGTGGTGGGACAAGACGATCGCGCGATGGCGGACGGAAGGGCTTCCTTCGGAACTCGGCAACCGGTACGACGTGTGCCGGCATTTCGGCCTCGACGTGTACCTCCAGGAATGGTTCCGGGCGTGCGGGCCGGGATGCCCGAGTCCAGCGCGGCACGGCGTCGGCATCATCTCGTCGGAGAAAGAATACGAAGGAATTCTTGAGCACCTGTACCCGGAGCCTCTGCCGGACGCGGGAGAGACGCGGGAGATGTGGAGCAAGTGGGCAGAGGAGCAGCATCGGGGCGAGGCGGTGGTGTGGTTCACCATGGAAGGGTTCTTCTGGTTCCCGCGGACGCTCTTGGGGATCGAGAGGCACCTGTACGCTTTCTACGACCAGGCGGAGCTGATGCACCGGATCAACAGCGACCTCGCCAAATGGCACGCCAAGGTGATCGAAGAGCTGGTGGGAATCTGCAAGCCGGATTTCATGACTTTCGCGGAGGACATGAGCTACAACCACGGGCCGATGCTGTCGAGGGAGCTTTTCGACGAATTCATGAGGCCATACTATCGGAGAGTCGTGCCGCTGCTTAAAGACAACGGCATAATCCCATTCGTGGACAGCGACGGGGACATCACGGTTCCGGCGGCGTGGTTCGAGGAGGTGGGGATGGAGGGGATGCTTCCGCTGGAGCGCCAGGCGGGGGTGGATGTCGGGAGGATTCGCAAGCTGCACCCGAGGATGCGATTCATCGGGTGCTTCGACAAGATGAC
>CAZBND010000045.1:0-18361 GCA_964493415.1 uncultured Planctomycetota bacterium
CATTTTTCCTTTGACACAACCCCCTCCACAAACGATCATTGTGGTTGCGCAACTCCGGCAGGAGCAGCCAGTATGCTCAAATTCACATGTATTATCCTGGGGGTGCTCGTCGTTGCCCCCTCTCTTCACGCGCTTCCGGTCTCTCCTTCCCCCGAAACCGCCGTCATCGAATTCAACTTCCCCAACGGCGTCGACATCCCCTCACTCGTGGAATACGTGAAGGACTTCGCCCCCAAGCCCATCAGCTACGACCCCGCCGCCCTCGGCCAAAAAGTCGTCGCCCTCGAATCACGACAGCCCATAACGCCCGACCAGCTCATGCCTCTCTTCCGCGCCCTGCTCGAAGTCGCCGGCCTCACACTCATCGAAGAGGGCCCCGTCTACAAAATCGTCCTCAGCAGCGCCGCACCGGCGCACGCCCTCCCCATCTTCACCTACCACCAGCTCGACCAGATTCCCGCCGAAGACCGCATGGTCGTGCAGATTTTCCCCCTCGCCTTCATTCCCGCCGCCGACGCCCAGAAGGCCATCGCCGACCTCATGCCAAAGGACAGCGGAACCGTCTCCGCAGTCCCCAGCGCCAACATGCTCCTCATCGTCGCCTCCGGCGCTCGCGCACGCTTCCTCTCCGACATCCTGAGAACCATCGACGTCCCCGGCCAGTTGGAGTCCTTCGACGTCATCCGCCTGCAACACGCCAGGGCCGAGGAAATAGCCCCGACGCTCTCAGGCTTCTTCCAGACCAGGCTTCCCGGCTCTGCCGCCGCTGCCCTACCCGCCGGAACCGTCAGGATCGATGCCGACCCCCGTTCCAACTCCCTCATCGTCCGCGCGCCACAGTCGTATCTCGCCGAACTCCGCTCCGTCGTCGAGGCGATCGACGTTGACGTCACCGAGCCCGCCGAACTCCACTTCTACCGAATGCAATACGGCCAGGCCGAAACTCTCGCGCCTTCCCTCAATGAGATTCTCTCCCAGGCCGCCGCCGGCGCGGACGACAACCGGCCCCCGCCCCGCGCCATCGCCGTCCCCGACCGCAACAGCATCATCGTTCGCGCCACCGCACAGGAGTACGCCCAGATCGAGCACATCCTCAAGCAGCTCGACATGCGCAGAAGTCAGGTCTTCACCAAGGCCGCCCTCGTCGAAATCGGCACCGACAACATCTTCGACCTCGGCATCGAGCTCGCCACCATCGACGAGCCCGGCTCAGACCCCCGCGGCTTCGGCTTCTCGCTTCACGGCCTCAGCGCCGTCGAAGTCACCGACGGATCAGACCCCACCATAACACGACTCCCCGCCATCGCCTCCGGACTCATCGTCGGCGTCACCAAGGAAAGCGCCTCCCTCGTTCCTTTCCTCCTCCGCGCAGCCGAGGATAACATCGACTCCAACGTCATCGCCATGCCGCAGCTCGTCTCCGACGACAACCAGACCGCAACCTTCAAAACCTCCGAAGCCGTCCCCACCGTCACCTTCTCCACCACCGACACCACCACCGACGTCCGCAGCTTCGGCGGCTTCCAGGAAGCGCAGATCCTCTTGAAGGTCACACCCTCCATCACCAGCAAGGACAACCTCATTCTCGACATCGAGCTCACCGTCGAGCAGTTCGTCGGCGCTCAGATCATCCCCGAGCTTCCACCTCCCAAAACCACCCGCTCCATCGCCGCCAACGTCACCATCCCCAACAATCTCACCGTCGTCATCGGCGGCCTAACCAACAACGTCACCACCCAAGACGTCTCCCGCGTCCCCGTCCTCGGCAGAATCCCAATCCTCGGCCTCCTCTTCCGAAGGACCACCACCACCACCCTCAGCAGAACCCTCTACATGTTCCTCACGCCCACCATCGAGTCCTTCGAGGAAGGCGCTGAGACGATAAAGGCCCTCACCCAGAAAACCATGGAAGAACTCGAAGAAAAAGGCGCTGATATCGAGCCCCTCCCCAAGAACCCACCCTCTACTCCCCTTCCGTCTTCCGAACCTCCACTATCCTAGGTTCCGGCATCCCCGCCCTGATCTTTCTGCCACCCAGGTAACCCACCAGCAACCCCATCCCAAAACCCGCTATCCCCGCAACCACCGCCACCGTCTCCGTCCCATCCTCCGCAGCGAATCTGTTCGCAATCGCCTCCCCGATCAACCCGCCGACCAGCAGGCCCGCAATCGGCAACACAAACAGCAGCAATATCCCCACGTACACCGACGGCAACGCCACCTCCACCACCACCTTGCTTCCGCTCTCTAGCCCCTCCGGCGCATCCACCTTCAGCCGCCGCACTTCTCCCAGCCCCACAGCGCACGCCCTGCACCCGTTGCACGACCCCGGCGCCGCGGGCTCCATCAACACCTCAGCCTTGCCTCCCTCCACCCCCTCCACCACTCCTTGCTCTCTGACTATCTTCATCTCGCTCTCCCTCCTTTCGTTGGAAGAGGACGATGCTTATCGTTCCAACCGCAAACCGCCTCTCTATTCTCATCTTAACACCCATCATCTCCCCAAGCCACTTCTCCACGTTCGGATTCGGCCCGACCGCCTTGTTCTCCACCTCCACCAGCCACACCCGGCGGTACCCCCCCACCATCTCCCGCAGCTCATCTTCCGCGATCCGCCCGCCTGTGCTGTCGATCATCGCCGGCGCGCTCCCCCTCACCACCTCCCCCGCGTACTTCCTCGTCCAGTATCGCTCGAAAGAGTATATCTCCCACGCAGGCTCGCAGAATATCGCATCCCTCGACCCAAACCTTTCGCCCACGTACTCCGCCGCCCAGTCCCAATCCTCCTTCTGATACGAATCCGGGTAGTATGTCGCCAGCGCGAAGATATTGCTCGCGACCAGCGCCGCGCACGACGCAATTCCCGCGACCCTGAACCTCACCGCCGCATAACCCGCAAGCGCCCAGTAGAAAGGCGTGACGAAAAATAAATGCTTCCCCTCAAACCCGAACGGCTTGTAGGGCAAAAGCGCCACCAGCCCGAACGGCAGCGCAAACAAAATCACCATCCCCGCCACACCCACGGCCTTCTTCCTTATCCCCATGATCGCCGCCCACACCGGAAACACACCCAGCAGCGTCAGCCCCACCGCCAAGCTCTTGTCCGGCAGAGGCCCCGGCACCCACGCCGCATACTCCACCACCGCTCTGCTCAAAACCGCTCCCTCCATTCCCATTCCCTCTCCCGCGGCCCGCATCCCTCCCCCTCTCCCCAGCATCACGAACACCAGCGGCACGAACGCCAGCACGATCACCATCTGCGACGCAACCCACCTCACCCTCACCCCCTTCCCCTCCCTCCTCATCAGCATCATCAGCGCCGTCACCCCCTGCGCCGCCACCAGAAACACCGAGTAGTAGAAAGTCCACAGCGCCGCAATGCTCAGCGCGCAGTACGCAACCCAATCCCTCAACCTCCCCTCGTCCTTCAACCCTCTCATCAGGAAGTACGTCGACCACACCCCCAAAGCCCCCACCAGCGCATACAGCCTCGCCTCCTGCGCGAAATAAATCTGGTACGCCGAAACCGCCGTCAATCCCGCCCCCACGATCCCCTCCCACTTCCCGAAAACCAGCCGCCCAACCTTGTACACCCCCAACACTATCAGCACGCTCGCCAACGCCGAAAGCCCTCGCACATATCCGTCGCTTCCCGGCGACCACACGAAACTCCACGCCTTCAGCGCCGCAAAGTATAGAGGCGGATGGTTCTCCAGCTCGAACACCCCCCTCACCAGCGGCTTCCACCCCAACTCGATCACCTTCGCCGAATACCCCTCGTCCACCCACAGCGCCTTCGAACCTATCCCAAAGAACCTCAGCCCCGCCGCCACCGCCACGATCAACAGCCACCAGTATTCACACAACCCTCTCTTACTGTCCTCTTTCATCTACCCTCCCTCGCCTCAGCAGCCACACTCGTATCGACCCCATGAAGTAATCCTCATCCAGCACCTTCTCGTGCACCCGCAGCCGCTCCTTCAGGTAGTCCGAACTCTCCCTATCCGGCCCCACAACCCGGCTGAAATCCTCCACAACCCAAACACGCTCCCGACCCGACAGCATCTCTTCCAATAATGCCTTATCGAACCCCTCTCCCGACGCGTACACCGTCACATACGACGGCACTTGCCAGTACCTCCTCAGCGGAAAAGCCAGCCACGCAGGGTTCAGGTAAATCGCATCTCCCTTCGACAACCCCTGCCTTATGACCGAAGCCACCTCTCGCCAGTCCTCCTTCTCGAACTCCGGATCGAAATACACAGCATGAGACCCCACGTTCGTCATCAACACCGCCGCCAGCAGCGCCGCCCCCCACATCCTCATCCTCGTAACCACGAACGCGATCAAAAGGTACGCCGCCGGGCTCACGAACAGCAGGTGTTTGCTTTCGAACACGTGTATCTTCACCGGCAGAATCGCCACGCACACAATCGGAACCACGATCCACGCGTACATCATCACGACCCCCGCAGACTTTTCCTTCAACCACCTCTGCGCCGCGACCAGCGGAACCAGCGCCACCGCCAGATAGACGAAGTGAACCCACTCCCCCCCCAGCACGAAGTACCCGTGCACGAACTCCCTCAGCATGTTCGGAATCACCCAGCCGCCCAAGCCCGTATCCCGCGCCACATCCAGCGCCCCGCCCTTAGCCTCCGCCATCCGCCGCAGCACCACCGGAATCAACGGACTGCTCGCCGCCGCCGCACACGCCATGCACAGCGCCCACTTCCACCACAACGCCCGCGCCCGCGCCCCATCCTCTCCCTTTCCCAGCAAACACCACCCAATCACCGCAATCCCATGAGCCACAAACAGAAATATCAGGTAGTAGTACGTGTAAACGCACGCCGCCGCCGTAACACCGTACCCCGCCCAGCTCCACACCTTCCCCCTCCCTACAACCACCCTCGCTAACAAGTACGTCGCCAGCACCCCCAGCAAACCCGTCAGCGCGTACAGCCTCGCCTCCTGCCCGAAGTACACCTGGTACGAGGAGACCGCAAACAGCAGCGCCGCCGCCGCACCCGTCTTCCTGTCGAACAGCAGCCCTCCCAGCGCATACACCAGCGGGATCGTCACCACCCCCATCGCCGCCGAAAACCCCCTCAGCGACGCATCCCCCCACCCGAACACCGCCTTCCACCCGTACACCAGCACGTAATACAAAGGCGGATGCGTGTCGTGCGCGATTACGTCCGACAACATCAGCCCGAACGGCTGCCATACCCTCCACGCCATCCCCGCCTCGTCCAGCCACAACGACTTCGACCCGATCAGCATGAACCGCAGCCCGACCCCCACCGCCATTATCCCCGCCACCACGTAAACCGTCCTCGCCTTCTTTCCCAAGACCCCTTCCTCCTTCCTCGACACGCTGGATTCTACCAGATGCCGACCACCTCAAGAACCCCGCCCACGGAACCTTGTTGACAACCCACCCCATGCTTCCTTAGAATTCCCCCCGCACTCGATACCCGAATTCACAGGAGCCACCCATGAGAATCAGGATCGCCCTCGCGCAGATACTCTACGACTCGCAGATCGAGAAGAACCTCGAATCCATCAGGGCCAAAATCGAAGAGGCAAAGCTCCGCACCGCCGACATCGTCTGCTTCCCCGAATGCGCCCTCTCCGGATACGGCCCCGCTCACTACACCTCCAAGGAAGAGTTCAAGCCCGAAGAGATCGAACTCGCCGTCCAGGAGGTCAAGAACCTCGCCCAGAACCACGAGATCAACGTCATTCTCGGCACCCACCGCCTCGTCGACGGCAAGTGGCTCAACTCCGCCGTTCTCATCGCAGGCAACGGCCGCATACGCGGCTCCTACGACAAAACCCACCTCACCTCAGGCGATAACGACTTCTACGACAAGGGCGACGACGTCCGCACCTTCAACTTCGCCGGCATCACCGTCGGCGTCCAAATCTGCTTCGACCTCCGCTTCCCCGAACTCTTCCGCCTTCTCGCCCTCGAAGGCGCCCAGGTCATCTTCATGCCCACCTACGCCTGCGGCCCCAGAACCCGCTGGAAAATCTCCGTCATCGAAGCCCACGTCCGAAGCCGCGCCGCCGAAAACGGCATCTTCGCCGCCATCGTCAACGCCGCAGGTCCGTACATGAACTCCCCCTCCATGGTCTGTGACCCCGACGGACTCATCATCGCCCAGTCCAATCTCGAAATCGAAGGCCTTCTCGTCGCCGAAGTCAACCTCACTCAGCCCCGCAGAATGCCCGACTTCCTCAAGCTCCGACGCACTGACCTCTTCAACTTCGAAAGGATCAACCACAAGAAGGACTCCAAGCAGTAACCCGCTTCAGCCCAAGGCCGAAATCCCCGCACTCCCGAACTACGTCGTCTCCGCCTTCAGCTCCCGTCCCATCAGGCTCTTCACCGCATCCCCCGGGCTCTTCCCCTCAAATAGCACCCGCTCCACCTCCTCCGAAATCGGCATCTCCACCGACGCCTTCTCCGCCAAACCCAGCAGCGCCTTGCACGAAAACACCCCCTCCACCGTCACCAGCTCCTCCAGCACCTCCTTCAAGCTCCTCCCTTCCGCCAGTCTCAGACCCGCCCGGTAATTCCGGCTCTTCGCGCTCGTCGCCGTCAGCACCAGATCGCCTAAACCCGCCAGCCCCGAAAAAGTGATCGCCCTCGCCCCCAGCGCCACCCCCAGCCGCATGATCTCCGCCAGCCCCCTCGTCACCAGCGCCGCCCGCGCGTTATGCCCCAGCCCCAGCCCCTCGCACATCCCAGACGCTATCGCTATCACGTTCTTTCCCGGACCCCCAAGCTCCACCCCCACCACGTCGTCGGTCGAATACACCCTGAAGTACGGACGCGACAGGAACTCCCGCAGCTCCCTCGCCACCTCACTATCTCTGCACGCTACCACGCTCGCCGCCGGCAGCCTCCTCGCTATCTCCTCAGCGAAGTTCGGCCCCGACATCGCCGCCACCCGCATCCCGCCCCCCGTCGCCTCCTCGATCACCTCCGACATCCTCTTTCCCGTCCCCTCTTCCAGACCCTTCGAACCGCTCAGCACCACCACCCCTTCCCTCACCTGCTTCCCCACTTCCCCCGACACACCCCGCACGTACCTCGACGTCGTCGCAATCACCACCAGATCGCAATCACCCAAATCCTCCATCGCGCCCGTCACCCTCACGCTCTCCGGCAGCTCGTACCACGGCAGGTTCGGACTTCGCCGCTGCCTCCCCATCTCTTCCGCCAATTCCTCCGAGTGCGCCCACATCACAGTCTCCGCCCCCGACTCCGCCACGAGTCCCGACATCGTCACCCCCAGCACCCCGCATCCCACGACACCCACCTTCTTATACATCTCTCCTCCGTCCCCCCAACGCGAAACTCTAGATCCAGATAGCACTCCATAGCACCATCCTTCCCCCCTGTCAAGCTCGCTCGGCTTGACCCGTCGCTCCCCCCCTTGTATGATCCCTTAAACGACCGGAGGAATCTCACCGTGGCCCAGGTAATTGCCGTCTGCACAAGCGCCGAAAAGGGAACGCCCAAGCGCGACGTCCAACGCGCTCGGCTCCTCCCCGGCCACGGCCTCCAGGGCGACGCTCACGCCGGCACGTCTCGCCAGGTCAGCCTTCTTGCTTGGGAAAGCGTCGAGCGCCTCGGCGTCCATCACCCCGCCATATGCTACGGCTCCTTCGCCGAAAACCTCACCCTTCGCGGACTCGAAGTCAAAGACCTCCCCGTCGGCGCAAAGCTCCGCGTCGGCCCCGATGTCCTTCTCCAAGTCACCCAAATCGGCAAGGCCTGTCACGCCGACTGCGCCATCAGGCAGATAATCGGAGACTGCGTCATGCCTCGCGAGGGCGCTTTCGCAAGAGTCCTCGCAGGCGGCATCGTGGCAGTCGGAGACACCGTCAACATCGCGGAAGAAGACCAATGATAACCGCCGCCGTCCTCACCATCAGCGACAAGGCCTCCCACGGCCAACGAGACGACCGCTCCGGAGACCTCGTCGAAAAAATGCTCCGCGACGCAGGCATCGACGTCCTCTCCCGCCGCGTCGTCCCCGACGAAAAGCCCCTCATCGCCGACTCACTTCGCGAGTTCTCCCGCCGGCACGACCTCGTCATCACCACCGGCGGTACCGGCGTCACGCCTCGCGACGTGACCCCCGAAGCCACCAAAGAAGTCATCCAGCGCGAACTCCCCGGCCTCGCCGAAGTCATGCGCATGGAAGGATTCAAAAAAACTCCTCGCGCCATAATCTCTCGCGCACTCGCCGGCGTCTGCAACTCCTCGCTCATCATCAACCTCCCCGGCAGCCCCGCAGGCGCTTCCGACTCCCTCGCCGCCGTACTCCCCGTCATCCCGCACACAGTCGAAATGATCAAGGGCCAAGGAGGCGATTGTGCCCCGCCAACCTAGCAAAAACCCCTTCACTATCCAGCAGCTCATCTTCGCTCTCGAACGTTATTGGGCCGACTACGGCTGTCTCATCTGGCAACCCTACGACATCGAAACAGGCGCCGGAACCTTCAATCCCGCCACCTTTCTCCGAGGACTCGGACCCGAACCCTGGAAGGCCGCCTACGTCGAACCCTCCCGCCGTCCCACCGACGGCAGGTACGGCGAAAATCCCTTCAGAACCCACCTCTTCTACCAGTACCAGGTCATAATCAAGCCCGCTCCTCAGGACTCCCAGGACATCTACCTGCAAAGCCTCCGCGACCTCGGCATCGACCTCCGCGCTCACGACGTCCGCTTCGTCGAAGACGATTGGGAATCTCCCACCCTCGGCGCTACCGGCCTCGGCTGGCAGGTATGGCTCGACGGCCTCGAAATCACCCAGTTCACCTACTTCCAGCAGCTCGGCGGAATCGAACTCGACCCCATCTCGCTCGAACTCACCTACGGCATCGAACGTATCGCCATGTTCATTCAGGGCGTACAAGACCACTTCCACCTCAAGTGGAACAACGATATCACCTACGAAGAGCTCCGTCGCGAAGACGAAGTCCAGTTCTCCCGCTATGCCTTCGACCTCGCCGACGTCGACATGCACCGCGCTCTCTTCGAAACCTACGAGCGTGAGTGCAGCCGTCTCCTCGATCTCGACCTCATCCTCCCCGCGTACGAGTATGTCCTCAAGTGCTCCCACACCTTCAATACCCTCGATGCGCGCGGAGCCGTCGGCGTCGCCCAGCGCACCGATTACATCTCTCGCGTTCGCGCCCTCGCAAAAGCCGTCGCAGAAGGATATCTCAACCTCCGCCAACGCCTCGGCCACCCGCTCATACCCTCAGGACCCGAAAAATGAGCCTCCGCAAAAAACTCCTCAGCGTCCTCTTTCTCCTCTTCTCCGTCTTCGTCCTCGGCGCTGTCGGCTATCGCATCCTCGGTTACTTCACCGGCCGGCAGTGGCCCTTCCTCGACTGCGTATACCAGAGCATCGTCACCGTCTCCACCGTCGGATACGACGACTTCCTCGGCGCCCAGGACACCCTCGCCGGAAGAACCTACACAAGCATCCTCATCCTCTTCGGGATCGGGGCATTCTTCTACAGCGTCACCGTTCTCACGGCGTCTATTGTCGAACTCAACGTAGGAAAGATTTGGCGGAACCGAAAAATGGAACACACTATCGACAAAACCAAAAACCACTTCATCGTTTGCGGCGTCGGCGACACCGGCATTCAGGTCGTCAACGAACTCCTCGCCACCCAGGCCCCCTTCGTCGCCGTCGACAGGGACCCCGCGCGAATCGAACTGCTCGAATCTCGCGGCGACGTGCCATTCGTCCGCGGCGACGCAACCAGCGACGACATCCTCAAAGCCGCCGGCGTACAGCGCGCCGCAGGACTCGTCGCCGTCCTCCCCACCGACGCCGACAACCTCTACGTCACCCTCTCCGCCAGGCAGCTCAACCCCAAAATGCGCATCGTCACTAAATGTCTCGCCGAGCCCGACCAATGCAAGTTCCTCCGCGCCGGCGCCTCCGCCGTCGTCTCACCAAACGTCCTCGGCGGCATGAGGCTCGCATCCGAACTCATCCGCCCCACCGCCGTCAAGTTCCTCGACGTCATGATCCGCGACCGCGAAAAGGCCATCCGCATGGAGGAGGCCGTCGTCTCCGAATCCTCCTCCGTCGCCGGCAAAACCATCGCCGAAGCCGAAATCCAAAAGCGCACCGGCGTCCTCGTCGTCGCCTCAAAGCCCCCCGACACCGACTCCTTCACCTACAGCCCAAGCCCCAATACAAACCTCGCGCCCGGCACCACCCTCATGGTCCTCGGCCCAAGGCCCAACATCGCAAAATTCATTAACCTTCTCAACGCCTAGGAGAACCTATGCCCGACCTCCTCCTCGAAATCGGCACCGAAGAACTCCCCCCAGCATACGTTCCCCTCCTTCTCGAACAGCTTCATCGCAAGTTCGACGAATTTCTCTCCGCCGCGCGAATAGACCGCCAAATGCCCCAGACCGCCGGAACCCACCGCCGCCTGCTCGCTTTCATCCCCGCCGTCGCCCCACACCAGAACCCCCTCACCACCGAAATCCAGGGCCCTCCCGCATCCGCCGCCTTCGACCAAGCCGGCAACCCCACTCCCGCCGCCGTCGGCTTCGCAAAAAAACACGGCCTCAGCTCCGATGACCTCACCCTCAAGCACTCGCCCCGTGGCAAGTACTGCTTCGCCATCGTCGAAGAGCCCGGCAAAGAGACGTTCGACCTTCTCCCCTCGATTATCTCCAACGTCGTCCGCACCCTCTCCGCCCCCAAATCCATGCACTGGGACGACCCCGACTTCACCTTCCCCCGGCCCATCCGCCGGCTCCTCGCCCTCTTCGGCAACCAAGTTATCCCTCTCGAAATAAACGGCGTCACCGCGGGCCGCACCACCCGCGGACACCGATACCTCTCCCCGAAGCCCATTGAGATCAAATCCGCCGACTTCGACCTCTACCGCGAAGCCCTCCGAAGAGCCAAGGTCACCATCGAGCCTTTTCAAAGGGAAAAAGCCTTGCGACGTCACCTCAAGAGGCTCTATCCCGAGGGCTCCGACATCCTAGCCTACCGCGACCTTCTCCCCGAAGTCCTCAACATGCTCGAATACCCAAACGCCGCCGAAGGCCGCTTCGACGAAGCCTTCCTCGACCTCCCCGACGACGTGATCGAAGCCGTCCTCACCTACCACCAGAAATGCTTTCCCGTCCGCGACGCCGAAGGCAAGCTCCTCCCCTATTTCATCTTCACCCTCGACAGGGACAACCGCCACCTCGACGACATCCGCAAGGGCAACGAGAACGTCGTACGCGCCCGGCTCGCCGACGGACGCTTCTTCTGGGACGAAGACCGCAAAGCCACCCTCGAATCCCGCGTCCCCAGCCTCCAATCCATCCTCTTCCAGGAAAAGCTCGGCACCTACCTCGACCGCGCCCGCCGCATCGAGGCGCTATCCCGAAACATCGCCGAACACCTCGGCTGCGACCAGAGAACCCGCGACCTCGCCGCCCGCGCCGCGCTCCTCTCCAAAACCGACCTCCTCACGCAAATGGTCGTCGAGTTCCCCTTCCTCCAGGGCAAAATGGGCCGCCACTACGCTCTCGCCGACGGCGAGCCCCCCGAAGTCGCCCGCGCCATCGCCGAACACTACATGCCCCGCTCCGCCGCAGACCCCGTCCCCCAAACCGACGTCGGCCCCATCGTCAGCCTCGCCGACAGGGCCGACACTCTCGTCGGCTGCTTCGCCGCAAGAATCATCCCCACCGGCTCCCAGGACCCCTACGCCCTACGCCGCGCCGCCATCGGCATCATCCGCCTCATCGAAGAGCGGCAACTCAACATATCCCTCGACTGGCTCTTCACCTCGGCCCGAAGGCTACTCCCTGCCGGCCTCGCTTCCGCCGAAAACGCCGACACCCAGGCACTCGACTTCCTCCGCGACCGCCTCTATCAGCTCAAACTCGACGCCGGCTCTCGTTACGACATCCTCAACGCCGTCATGGCCTCCGGCATAGACGACCTCGTCGACTTCAACCGCCGCCTCGCCGCTCTCGAAAAGCTCATGCGCGGTCGAATCTCAGCCGAACTCGTCATCCTCGGCGAACGCACGCACAATATCTCCGCCTCTCTTCCCTCCGGCATCGACGTCGACCCCAACCTCTTCTCCAAGCCCGAAGAGACCGAAATCTGGAACCTCTTCCAACAAAACCACGAGAAAATCCGCGCCCTCATCCACGAACGCCACTACGAAGCCGCATCCAAGCTCTACGTCAAAACCTTCTCCGCCCCCGTCCACAACTTCTTCGAAAAGGTCTTCGTCAACGTCGACGACCAAAAGACAAGGTATAATAGAATGGCGTTGATGAAGGCCATAAACCGCCTCTATTCCGAACGCGTTGCCGACCTTGCCGAGATCGTTCCGCCTCAGAACTAGTTCCTCGGGCATCTTTATGGGACACCAATTCGACGTCATCGTTGTCGGAGCCGGCCACGCAGGATGCGAAGCCGCACTCGCCTCCGCCCGCATGGGCACGGACACCCTCCTCCTCAACATATCCCTCGACACCGTCGCCCACATGTCCTGCAACCCCGCCGTCGGCGGCCTCGCAAAAGGACAGCTCGTCCGCGAAGTCGACGCCCTCGGCGGCGAAATGGCAAAAGTCATCGACTCCACCGGCATCCAGTTCCGAATGCTCAACACCGGCAAGGGCCCCGCCGTTCGCGCCCCCAGGGCTCAAGCCGACAGGAAGCTCTACTCACAGGAAATGAAGCGCCGCATCGAAGCCCAGCCCCGCCTCCGCCTCCTTCAGGACATCGCCGAAGAGCTCCTCGTCTCCGACGGCACCGCCCGCGGCGTCCGCACCAAAGGCGGAACCGAATACCTCGCCCGCGCCGTC
Source organism: uncultured Planctomycetota bacterium (assembly GCA_964493415.1). Lineage (GTDB taxonomy): Bacteria > Planctomycetota > DG-23 > CAZBND01 > CAZBND01 > CAZBND01. Next base: position 12,887 of record CAZBND010000045.1, read on the forward strand.
ATCCTCACCACCGGCACATTTCTCCGCGCACTAACCCACACCGGCACCTCACAGGTACCAGGCGGCAGAATGGGCGAGCCCGCCGTCGAGCGCCTCTCCTCCTCCCTAGAAAGCCACGGCCTCACCCTCGGCAGGCTCAAAACCGGAACCCCGCCGCGCGTCAACGGCCTCACCGTCGACTTCTCATCCCTCGAACCCCAGTACGGCGACCCCGTTCCCACACCCTTCTCCTTCTCCACCCAAAAGCTCAACCGCCCCGACGTCCCATGCTACCTCACCTACACCAATCCCAAAACCCACGACATCATTCGCGCAAACCTCGACCGCGCCCCGCTTTACTCCGGACAGATCAAGAGCACCGGCCCCAGGTACTGCCCCTCAATCGAGGACAAAATCGTCCGCTTTCCCGACAAGCCCCGACACCCCGTCTTCCTCGAACCCGAAGGCCTCAACACCCACGAGATTTACTGCAACGGCATCCCCACAAGCATCCCTCGCGACGTCCAGGAGGATATGGTCCACTCCATCAAAGGCCTCCAAGAAGCCCACATAACCCGCTACGGCTACGCCATCGAATACGACTTCGTCCCCCCAACACAGATCACCCCCTGGCTCGAAGCCAAACCCGTCGCCAACCTCTTCCTCGCCGGGCAGATCAACGGCACATCCGGCTACGAAGAGGCCGCCGCTCAGGGCATCATCGCCGGCGTCAACGCCGCGCTCCGCCTCCGCAACTCCCAGCCCTTCACCCTCGACCGCTCCCAGGCTTACATCGGCGTACTCATCGACGACCTCGTCACCAAGGGAACCCTCGAACCCTACCGCATGTTCACTTCACGCGCCGAGTACCGCCTCGTTCTCCGGCAGGACAACGCCGACAGGCGCTTGATGCCCCTCGGACACGACCTCGGACTCATAACCGACGAGCAGTTCGCTCGCCTCCAGGAAAAAGAAAACCAGATCGCTCGCGCCCGCTCCTACCTCCGCTCCGTCTTCCGCCAAGAGGCCAGCCTCGAAAAGCTCCTCCGCCGTCCCGAAACCGACTTCAAAAAGCTCCTCGAACTCGACCAGGGCCTCCAACGCCTCCAAATCTCCCCCGACGCCGCCGAGCAGGTCGAAATAGAGGTGAAGTACGACGGATACATCGCCCGACAGAATCAGGACATCGGAAAATTCCGAAAAGCCGAATCCCGCCGCATCCCCCCCGACTTCAACTTCGCCGCCGTCCCACACCTCAGCAACGAAGCAAAGCAGAAGCTCTCCCTCTACAGGCCCCTCTCTCTTGGTCAGGCCTCCCGCATCTCCGGCGTCTCACCAGCCGACGTCTCCGTCCTCATGGTATTCCTCGCCCGACGCCCCCACCTGCCTACATGACCAGCCCCACCTTGTCCACCAGCCCGTACTTCTTCGCCTCTTCCGCCGTCATGTAGTAGTTCCTGTCCGTGTCCTTCTCGATCTTCTCGATCGGCTGACCCGTATGATGCGCCAGCACCTCGTTAAGCTCCTCTCGCACCTTCATCATCTGCTCCGCCTCGATGTCGATGTCCGACGCCGGTCCGTACACCTTCCCCGCTATCAAAGGCTGGTGGATCATCACCCGCGCGTGCGGCCATGCCACCCGCTTCCCCTTCGTCCCCGCGCACAGTATAACCGCCCCAAAGCTCGCCGCCTGCCCCATGCACACCGTCGTTATCGCGCTCTTCATCCCCTGCATCACGTCGTACACCGCCATCCCCGACGAGTACACACCCCCGGGACTGTTCACCAAGATCGTTATCGGCAACTTCGAGTCCTTCTCCTCCAGGTACAATATCCTCTTTACCACCTTCTCCGCCATCTTGTCGTCAATCGGCCCCCACATGAATATCCGACGCCGTTCCAGCAGCTCCCGCTCCAGACGATCCTCCGACAGTATGTCCCTCAGCTTCTCAGCCTCGTTCGACATCACTTCCTCCTAATACCTTCAGTTGACACGCCTTCCCCCCTGGCGTAGAATTCTTGTGCCGCTCAAAGGGGGAGCACTAAATTATGGCTCACATCCGCAGGCTGACAAGGAAAAAACTCGGCGAGATCCTCCTCGCCCAGGGCCTTGTCAACAACGAACAAGTCCAGGAAGTCATCTCCGAACAGGAAAAGACCGGAGAGCTCACCGGTGAAATCTTCGTCCGTTGGGATTACGCCTCCGAATACGACATCGCCTGCGCCGTCGCCACCCAGTTCTCCACCCCCTTCATCCACTGCAGCAGCTACAAAATACCCCGCGACGTCATGACACTCCTACCGACCTCCTTCATGCGACGACACCTCATCGTCCCCGTCGACAAGTTCGGAGACACCCTCGCCGTCGTCATCGCAGGTCCCATCGAAGACGACGCCATCGTTGACCAGCTCGAAGAGATGACCAAGTGCAACATCCAGGTCTACATCGGGACCGTTTCCGACGTCAGGTCCGCAATCGAACGAATAGAACAGCACGCCGCCGCCGCCGAACCCGACAAGCAGCAGCCCTCCAAAGAGCAAGCCCCCGGTCACGCGCCCGAACCAGCCCCCTGATCCTTACCTTCCTTCGGCTCCTCCGTCGGCCTCGTCGGCGGCTCCCGCGACTTCCCCAAATCCTCCAGCGTCGCCCCCCCTTCCCCTTCCTTCATCGCCGACCTCACCTCCTGTAGCAGCGACTTGACGTAAATCAGAAAATCCAACTGCAAATTCAGCGTCCGCATGATCTTCAGCAGCGACAAAAGCGACACCAGCAGGAAAAACCCTATGATGAAAAACGCCACCCACCCCGCGCGCATCAACCCCGGAGTTATCTCGATCCTCATTAAAGTTTCAGGCATCTCTCTCTCCGCCTCTCTCCTTCGAAACCTCGCGGCCGCACAGGGCCGCCTCTATCTCCTCTCTGCTGTGAAGCTCCCCCTCCCCCACTCCCGGACACTCCCTCCCCGCCTCCTCCCAGCTTCCCCGGCTGCGTACGTTCTCAGGCCAAAACGGAAACGTCCTGCACTGCCTCGGCCTCACCGCGTAAATCCCGCATCCCTCCTCGCCGTAAAAAACGCAGTCTCCGTTCCTCAACTCCACCAGGCTCACTCGCCCGTAAGCCCTTCGCAGATATCTTCTCGCAACCTCCTCCTCGTCAATCCCCAGATGCTCCGCAATCCTCCTCACATCCTCCCTCCTCACCCACACGTACCCCGGCTCCCCGCGGCAGCAGCTCCCGCACCGCTTACACGTGAACCTCAGTCCCTCAACGTACCAGCATCCTGCCCCGCTCGCCGTTCTCGTCATCGAATCTAGAATATGCACACTCAACCCACGCGTCAAGGGACTTTTCCCGTCACAAAAAAAGCCGCGCATTTCGCGCGGCCTTCTCCCCTTCTTCAATTCTCCCCACCTCAACTCACGGCCCGACCCTCACCGTCCCCGTGAGATACAAATCTCCTGCCCCGCTGACGTACCCCACTATCTCCCCCGCGCCGTTCTTAAACACAACCGACCCCGCCGGCGCGACCAGCGCACTCTCCTCCTCGTGCACCGCTCCCATCAGCGCCATGTCCCCGTTGCCGTACACCGCCGCAACCACCGTCCCCTCGCCGTCTCTTACCAATAACTCCCCCTCACCCGTACCCCTAGGCGCGGCACTCTCCATCAGAGTTCCCGCCAGCACCAGATTCCCCTCGTCGTCCAGCCACGCCACCGTCTCGTTCGCCCCGTTCTTTACCACCAACGCCGATTCATACGTCCTCAACGCCGCTCCCGACGCCTGCATGAATTCCTTCACCAAATACACGAACGGGTATACGTCCCCCTCGTTCTGCGGCAGTGGGCTCGGCGACTCCGGCATGCACGCCGACGGATGCGGATACCAGCTCTGCACGATGAAATGATCCGGGTCGCCGCCCGCCGCAATCAGCCTCTCCAACCCCAGCAGCGTCCGCTCGAAAAATAGCTTGTCGCTATTGCTCCCGCCTTCCGACGAGTTGTGATACAGCCCGAACCACAGCCCTCTCGACTGCACGTAATCCTGTATCGCCGCCAGCTTCGCCCACCCGTCGAATCCCGCAGGAGGGCTCTCGCTGTACTCGAACGGACTGTCCGCATGGAAGAACCACAGCTTCTCCCCTCCCGCGCCGCACGCATCCAGTAGCGCATCGATGCACTCCTTCAAATCCGGCGCAGACCGCCCCATGTGCTCCGGATAGCTCTCCCACCAGTACCACGGTATCGGCTCGTTCATCCCTATCTTCACGTTCGGATACGCCGCGTGAATCGCCTGCATGTATTCCACTATCTCCGCCGCCGCCTCCTCGATCGTCAGATCCAACCCCTTCGGATTCGGAAACCCTTCAATCGAATTCCTGAACGGCCCGTCCATCACGATGTAATCCAGCGTCCCGCCCGCCGATACGAACTTATCGTGCTTCAGCAGCTCCCGCCGCGCCTGCTCCGCGCCGTCGCATCCCGAATGCGCCCGCAGCCCTCCCGCCTCCACCAGAAACTCCATCCCGTGCCGGTTGATGAAACTCATCATCACCGGCCCCTCCGTATCCCAATCCCGCGCATCCACTCGCCCGATGTACGTCTTGAACACGTCCAGCCGCGACATGACCTGCTGCCACGGCGCGTCGTCCTGGAACAACTCCCAGTAGTCCGCCGCATAGTTCGGGCACATGACGTACAGCTTCCCGTTGTCCAGAGGCTCCGCCCCCACCCAGACGCACGCCGCCACCGCCAGTATCGCTGCCGTTCGGATTAGCTTGCCTCTCACCTTCTCGTCCTCCTCAAACGTACGCTTCCTTCGCCCTCACGGCCCGCCCGTCACCGTTCCGCCCAGATAGAGGTCCCCCGCCGGACTCACGTACCCCACGACTTCTCCAGCCGCATTCTTAAATATCAAAGAACCGTCCGGCGGATTCAGCGAACTCTCGTTATCGTGCACCGTTCCCGCCAGAACAAGGTTGCCGCTATCGTAAACTGCCGCAATGACGCTCCCCCCTTCATCCCTCACCACGAACTCGCTCCCACCCGTTGCGCGCGGGGTCGTATTCTCCAAAACTGACCCCTCTACCCTCAGGTTCCCATCGTCGCTCACCAGCGCCAGTATCTCTCCGTCCGACCTTGCAACCTTGAAGCCACGATAATCCGCCGGGAAAAACGCACCCGACGCCGTCATGAATTCCTTCGTCAAATACGTGAACGGATATATGTCCCCTTCGTTCTGCGGCAGAGGCTCCGGCTCCTCGGGAATCGCCGCCAGCGGATGCGTATACCAGCTTTGCAGCGCAAACTCCCACGGATCGCCACCCGCCGCCAGCAGCTTCTCCAGCCCCAGCATCGTTCGATCGAAGTACAGCTTGTCGCTGTCGTTCCCCCCGTCGCGCGAGTTGTGCATCAGGCCGAACGGAATCCCAAGCCCCTGCACGTACTCCTGCATCGCCACCAGCTTCGCCCATCCGTCGAATCCCGCCGGCGGATCGT
>CAZBND010000046.1:0-1495 GCA_964493415.1 uncultured Planctomycetota bacterium
GTCGCGTAGGATACGGCCCCGTTGGCGGCTATGCGCGCCTGTTCCTGCTGAACCCACGAGGTGGCCGTCGTGCGCGCGGCCCGCATGGTGCGCGCGAACGGCACGGCCACGATGATCAGGGCCATCAGCACCGTTATCACGATGATCAGGACGATGCCTTGTTGTGATCTACTCCGTCGTGCCGTCGTCAATGCGCACGTTTCCCTTCATTCCTACTCTGACCAGGTATGCCTGGAAAACCGCTACGGGCGCGGTGTGGCTCATATCAAGACCGACCTGGTTGCCTTGCTGGGGATAGTCCTCGCAATCGGTGAACTTGTCGGAAATCCCGGCGCTGCCCTTCTGGGTCCCCTGGTACCGGACGAGTTCCCTCAACTGGAACTCGCTCCTGGGGTCGTAGGGGTCGGAAAGCGTTCCGATGGCGAGCAGCCCCTCGGAGGGGTTGAAGCCGGCGATCCTGGAAGCGGGAATCTCCGTAGCGCCTCGGGGGATGTTCACCGTCACGCGGGCGTTCCTATTCTGGTTTATCACCACGATGTGCTGCTCGTTCACGACCTGACCGGCGGCGCTGACGAGATGCCCTTGTTCGTTCCAACCGAAGGATTGCTCCGTCAGAGTTCCCCACAGGGCGAAGCGAAGGCCGTCGGGCAGCGTCTCCGACTCCGAAATGACCCGCGAGATGCGGAGGTCGTCGATCCTGCCGCGGAAGGGCTCGACGTCGACCGACGTTCCCGGAGGGCCGGCCGCGTACGCGATTTCGTAATCGTGCCCGAGCGGGGGCGTGGAGATGAAAGGCGCTGGGATGGGCTCCGCCGTGGCACGCGCATACCCCAGGGCGGAGTGGATTGGCGCGCAGAGCTTGGTTCTCTTCACGCCGTCTATGTATAGAGACAGCCGGTCCACCCGGTTTGTGGCTGTCGGGTTCCAGGTGACCGTCACCCGGTGCCATTCGTTCGGGGGAATCCCGAACCTGCCGGTGTACGCCGCATCGGTGGTCATCGTGGTGGAGTCCGTCGTGGTGACCATGCTTCGGAAGGAGGCGTAGAGCTGGGCGTTCGGCGGGTCGGTCACCCCCATGCTTTCGACGAACGGATCCGGCCTCGGCGGGGACGGGGCGATCTCCGGCCAGATTTCGATGAGGTAGTCCACGCGCCGGTCGGGCGAGTCCGCCTTGCCTTGCGGCTTGACGAACAGCGCCCGCGCCGAGGGGTCCGCAGCCCCCGAAGGGTCTCCTTCACGGTATATCCAGGCATCGAACGTAAGCCCCGGCCTGCCCAGATACCTGTACTCGTCACGGTGATGCGCGTCCCACCAGGCAGGCTTAGGTGAAGGAGCCGGGACAAGAGGGTGTTCCTTCATGGCCTCCCGGCCTTGCGGCTTCAGAGCGTACTCGGAGGCGGGGAATATGCTGAGCGTAGGCGTGGGGGAGGGCGTCGCTTCGGCGAAGCCGCTTGGGTCGTACCCGTAGACCCGGAGGAAGTCGCAGAAGCGCCCC
>CAZBND010000046.1:1595-17893 GCA_964493415.1 uncultured Planctomycetota bacterium
GTGGAGACGTTGGTGACCACTATGCGGCTGGGGGCCCTGGTGGCGATGGAGCTGTTGCGCGCCATGAGGATGACGGCGTTTATGCGGCCCAGGGAGGCGCGGACCTGCAGGCGCTGGCGCACGCTGAAGAAGGCTATCACCGCGGCCCCCGCGAGGACCACGATTATGCTCATCACGGCAGCCAGCTCTATCAGCGTAAAGCCCTTAGGGCCGAAACTCCTAGTGGAAGACCGATATGTCGTCTTCATCATCTACGATTCCGTTGCCGTCGTTGTCGATTCCGTCACGCAGGGCGTCTCCACCGTAGCCGAGGTTGTCGATGCCGTTTGGCCCCACGGAGTAGAGTTGGTACGAGTTCTTGCGAAGGAAGTCGCCGGTGCGGGTGTCCCTCACGGCGGGGCGAAGCGTGCGGCCGCCTTCGGGCGCTCCGTCGACTTCCGAATTGCCGTCCCCATCCACGTCAACGCTGTTGGCAATGCCCGAGACGTAGAAGGGGCTGCTGATGTAGATGTAGGGATTCCCGAAGGCATCGCGCAGCTCCGGCAGCAACGTGTCTCCCGTTTCGGACGAGTAGTAGTCGCTGCCGAAAATTCGGCCCGGGATCACGTCCAGGTCCTCGTTCACGATCTGGCCGGAAGAGAAGTACGAGCCGTTCTTTCTGGAGGTGTTGAGGAACACGAGCATGATCTCGATCCCGTTCTCCTCGTACATGGCCGGGGCGCTGGAAGGATCCGGCGTCGGCGGTATGACGTCGGCTATGCCGTCGCGATTGCGGTCGATGTAGTTCCCCCGGAAGTTGTCCGGAGGCGTTATCGGCGGAGGCGGAGGGGACGTATCCAGGTACGGCGTCCAGTCCTCCACTCGGCTGGGAGGGTAGAACCCGAAGTCGTCCTTGAACTGGGTCAGGCCGCGGGCCATGGCCGCGAGGTCGGCGGTGATGGCGGTCTTCCTGGCCCTTGACCGCACCTTAAGCACCACCGCCGTCGAAAGGCCTGCCAGTATTCCGATGATCACGATCGCGGTGAGGAGCTCGATTATGGTGAAGCCGCAAACTCCACGTCCGCGCTCGCGCGCTTTGCCCTCTACCATGGTTCTCCCTTCCAACACGCCGGCAAGGGCTCCGGCTCACCTCGGCGCTCGGCTACCAGATCGTTATGTCGTCTTCGTCATCCACAATCCCGTTGCCGTCGTCGTCCAAGCCGTTGCCGTCGTCGCTGTAGCCCAGGTTGTCCACGCCGTTGGGGCCGATCGAGTAGAGGATGTAGCTGTCGGCGCGGTAGGAGTCGGCGGTCCTGGGGTCCAGAGGCGTGACCCGACGGTATTCGTTCTTCCCGGGCACTACGGGCTTTCCGTCGATGTCGTTATCGGTGTCATCATCCGGACCGTCTGTAGGCTCCTCGAGGTTCGGCTCCGTATCCGGGAACTCGGCGTTGTACGGGTTGTATCGCTGGAACTGGACGTAAACCACCGGCTGCCCGAAGAGGTCCTCCCACTCGTAGAGCTCAGTCCCGTAGGTACCGTCGTCGGGCGGGGGCATTTGGATGGAGAAGGCCGAGTTGAACAGCGGGGCGGTGGTGGTCACCGAATCGCCGTCCTTGTTGACCAATTTGGCCGTGTCCGTGTCGAGGTACGGCCCGTTCTTCGACTTTGTCGAGAGGTACAGCACCAAGAGTTCTATCCCGTTCTCTTCGTACGACGCGGACCTTGGGGAGGCGGAATCAGAGCTGGGTCTAATAGCGTCCGCAAGGTGAAGGAGATCCAGGTTGGCATCCACGTAGTTCCAGGGACTGGGTGTGGGTACAGGCGTCGGCGCCGGCGTTGCCTTCACCAACAGCGCCAGTTGCTCCGGCGTGCGATGGCTGGGGGGATAGTAGCCGAAATCGTCGTAGAACTGATCAATGCCGCTGGCCAGGTTCTTCAGCTCGGCTCTGGTGCCCGCTATGCGGGCGCGCTTTCTGGCGACGGAGATTCCACCGAGAGCGAGGCTGGCCAGGATCGTGATAATCGCGATCACGGTAAGCAGCTCTATCAAAGTGAAACCCCGTCCTCGCTTGCCAAACATACTCATCTTGCCGGTCCTCCTTTCAGGCGTGCGCCCCTTCGCGACTCAGGCGAACGCGCCCGCCACATTAGAGTTTGCCCTGCCTATCACCAATAGGCGATGTCTGGTTACTCTCCTAACTGGTTCATCAACTGGATCAGGGGCATGAACAGAGATATGACGATCGTTCCGCCGACCACGGCGACCCCTATGATCAGCAACGGCTCCATAAGGGCCACAAGTCCGTTAACCGCCGCGTCCACGTCTTCGTCGTAGGAATCGGCGACCCGCACGAGCATCCTGTCGAGCTCGCCGGTCTCCTCGCCCACCTCCACCATGTTGACGACCATCGCCTCGCATATCTTGCTCTGCGCAAGCGGCTCGGCCATGCTTTCACCCTCACGAATGCTGTCGTGCACGCGGCCGATGGCGTTGGCCACGATGACATTGCCGGAAGCATCTCTGACGATGTTCAGGGCTTCGAGGATCGGCACCCCGCTGGCAAGCAGCGTACCGAGTGTCCGGGTGAAGCGGCCGATGCTCGCTTTGCGAATGATCGTGCCAAGCAACGGGAACCGGAGCTTGGTCATGTCTATCATGTATCGCCCCGGCTTCGTTAGCCCTATCAGCTTTATCGCGATGAAGACGCTTCCCGGAATCACCAGGAACACCAGCCACCAGTACGTTTTGACGAACGTGGCCACGGCGATAAGGCCCTTGGTTATGCCGGGCAGCTCGATCTCGAACTCGTCGAATATGTCCTTGAACTGCGGGATGATGTAGATCATGACGAAGGCGACGATGAGGGTGGCGAAGACGAGGACGCAGATGGGATAGATCATCGCGCCCATCACCCGCCGCTTGAGGCGGGCCGCCTTCTCGCGGAAATCCGCCAGCCTGCTCAACACCTGGTCAAGCACGCCGCCGGCCTCGCCCGCCCTTACCATGTTCACATAGAGCTTGTCGAAGGCGCGCGGGTGCCTGGCCAGGGCTTCGGAGAATGTGCTGCCGGCTTCGATATCGTCGGCGACGTCGATGAGGTAGTTCTTCAGCACGCTCGGCTTCATCTGTTCCTGCAATACGCGAACGCTGCGGAGGATGGGCAGGCCCGCGTCCTGCAGTGTGGCCAACTGGCGAGTGAAAAGCGTGAGCTGCTTTCCGGATACCCCGCCGAAGGCCATCGCCTTTTTCTTCCCCGGCGCGGTTACCCGCCGGGCGGCGGCGCGGTCGGCCTTCTCGCGAATGTTCGTGGGGAAGTATCCCAGACGGCGAATTCGCGATATCGCCTCCTCCTGCGTGACGGCCTCGACCTCGTCCTTGACCGTCCTTCCTTGACCATCCATCGCTTCAAATGTGAAGCGCGGCATCCGCGCTCCCTCCTTTCGTCAATCGAGCTGTACGAATACTGTCTCTCTGGCTACTTCCTCTATTGTTGTAATCCCGTCGTATACGGCCAGCAGGCCCGACTCTCTCAGCGTGCGCATACCGCCTCGAACCGCCGCCTCTCGAAGCTCGCTCGTAGAGGCGTTCGACAGCACCAGCCTCTTTATCTCGTCGCTCAGGGCGAGTATCTCGAAAATGGCCACCCGGCCGCGGTAGCCCGTGTTCTTGCAGACGGGGCACCCGATGCCCTTGAAGAACTGCTTTCCCTCCACGTCTTCCGGCCTCAGCCCAAGCTCCAGCAGCTCTTCCGCCGACGGCTCGTACGGCCTCTTGCACCTGGTGCATATCCTTCTCACCAGCCGCTGGGCGATTATGCTCTCGATGGTGGCCGTCAAAAGGTACGGCTCCAACCCCAGGTCCACGAGACGCGTCACGGCCGTCGGAGCGTCGTTTGTGTGGAGTGTGCTCAGCACCAGGTGCCCGGTAAGAGACGCCTGAATGGCCATCTCGGCTGTTTCCAGATCGCGCACCTCCCCCACGAGGATCTTGTCGGGGTCCTGCCGGAGGATACTCCGCAGACACCGGGCGAAGGTGAGGCCTATCCTCTCGTTTATCTGCACCTGCGTTATGCCCGCAAGGTCGTACTCGACGGGGTCCTCAGTGGTGATGATCTTGACGCCGATGTTGTTGAGGTAATTGAGGAAGGCGTAGAGGGTGGTGGTCTTGCCGCAACCGGTCGGCCCGGTGACAAGAAGGATACCGTTCGGCTTGCGAAGCAGCCGATGGCACTCCTGGAGGTCGTCGGGCCGGAGCCCCAGGTTCTCGATATTGAGCTCCACGACGCTCCTGTCCAGTATCCTCATGACGACGCTTTCGCCGAACATGGTCGGCAACGTCGACACGCGCACGTCAATCGGGTTGCCGGCGACGTTGAGCTCGATCCTGCCGTCCTGGGGCAGCCGGCGCTCCTCGATCTGCATCTCGGCCATTACCTTGGCGCGGGAGGATATTGCGGCACCCAGGTGCCTCGGCGGAGGAGGCATCTCGTAGAGCACGCCGTCGATCCGGTACCTGATTCGGTATTGGTCTTCGAACGGCTCGAAGTGCACGTCGCTCGACTGGTCCCTGATGGCCTGCAGAAGGACCAGGTTCACCAGTTTCATTATGGGTGGAAGGTTGGCGACCTCCTTCAACGTGCCGATATCTATCGCCGTCTGGTCGGTGAGGTCGGGAATGCCCGCCGTGGGTATGTCGTGTGAGATGTTGTCTATAAGCTCCTGAAGCGACTCCGTCTTGGAAGCGTAGTGTTCCTCTATCAGCCTGTTGACCACGGCCGGGTCGGCAACGGCTCCTTCGACGGGCATGTTCAGCATGAACCGCAAGTCGTCCAGGACGCGGATGTTCAACGGGTCGGCCATGGCCACCGTGAGCACTCCGTTGTCGATGCTCGCCGGGACCACCCGGTATACACAGGCTATCGAAGGCGAAATCTGCGATATCAGCTCGGGAGGGAAATCCACGTCGCCGATCTCGACGGATTTAAGGCCGTACTGCTTCGCGAGAGCTTTGATCAGCTCGTCGCGACTGATGAATCCGAGATCGACAAGGGTGTCTCCCAACGCCCCGCCGTTTTCGGCCTGGACCCGAAGTCCCTCTTGGAGTTGCTCTTCGGCCAGGACCCCCTGCTCGATAAGTATCCGCCCGACGGGTTTTCTGGCCGTGGCGACTTCCATTACTTGCTCGCTTTCCTTACCTCATCACAGGCTTGCCGGTTACCGAGACGAGATCGGTCCCGGGGCTCTACGCATCTTCTGTTTCGCTTCCATCTCCATCTGATACCGGTAATCGCGCAACTTGGCCACCAGGTCCTCTCTGTTGCGGCAACGAGTGAACATCTCCTCTTCGGCTATCTTCCCCTGCGTGAAAAGCTCGAAGAGGTGCTCGTCGAGCAGCATCATCCCCAGCTTCTTCCCGGTCTGGATATTGGAGTTAATCTTGTAGGTCTGGTTTTCCCGAATGAGGTTCCTGATCGCGGAAGTGGCGACCATTATCTCAAAAGCTGCGATACGCCCGTTCGTATCTGCTCTGGGAATGAGCACCTGCGCAATGATGCAGAGTATCGTAACCGATAACTGCACCCTTATCTGCTCCTGTTGCGCCTGGGGGAAGGCATCAATAATTCTGTTGCAGGTATTCTCGGCACTGGTGGTGTGAACCGTTGCAAAAACCAGGTGTCCCGTCTCGGCGGCGGTAATCGCGGCCTCCATCGTGGCCAAGTCCCGCATCTCGCCGACGAGCATCACGTCGGGGTCCTGCCTCATCGCGCGACGCAGGCCTTCATCGAAGGTGGGCACGTCGACCCCCACTTCGCGCTGAGTAACTATGCATTTCTTGTGTTCTTGATAATACTCGATGGGGTCCTCGACAGTAACTATGTGGGAATCCAGGTGGGTGTTGATATAGTCAACCATCGTGGCCAGGGTGGTGGTCTTGCCGCTTCCCGTGGGACCGGTGACCAGGAAAAGGCCTCTGGGACGGTGGAGGAGGGGCATGATCGTCTCGGGGAGCCCTATTTCCTCGAAGGACAGGAGCTTCCAGGGGATCAGCCGCAGAGCCACTCCCACAAACCCTTTCGTCTTGAAGACGCTGACGCGGAACCGGGCCTTGTCCTGGAAGGAGAAGGCGAAGTCGCTGGTGCCGGTCTCCTGCAGCTCCTGCTGGCAGCGATCGGGCGTGATGGCCTTCATTAGACTCGTTGTGTCCTCGGGCGTAAGCGGCCCCGTGCTGATGCTCCGCAGCCGGCCGTGGATTCGAAGGGTCGGGGGTCTTCCTACCGTCAGGTGAAGGTCCGACGCCTCGTTGTCCACGCACGTCTGAAGTAGCCTGTCGATTAGCGGCGCCATCCATCCATCTCCTGCTCATGCCTATATGGGAAACGTCTGTCTCGTTTACGCAGTCTCCAATCGTTTGCCTCTGTTCTGTGCGTTTAAGGCACAAATCGCGCCCGCGGCGCAGTTACCCGCGGCCCTATTCCGCGGCCTCATGGGTTACGGCCAGAACCTCCTCAAGGGAGGTAATGCCGGCGAGTATCTTTCTGATGCCGTCCTCCTGTAGCGAAACCATTCCGGACAGGCGCGCCTGGTGGCGGATTTCGTCCAGCGGGGCCTTTCTATAGGTCATATCCCGCAGCGTCTCGTCCATTTCCAGCAGCTCGAATATCCCCAGCCGGCCCCTGTATCCGGTATGCTTGCAGCTCGAACAGCCGACTCCGTGATAGAGCGTCACTCCCTCCACGTCTTCGGGACGCAGGCCGACCGCTCTCAGCTCCTCCTCGGAATAGACGTGGGGGCTCCGGCACTTCTTGCACAGCTTCCGCACAAGTCGTTGTGCCATAATGGCTTGTACCGCCGACGCGACCAAAAACGGGGGGAGCCCCAGGTCTATCAAACGTGGTATGGCGGACGAGGCGTCATTGGTGTGAAGAGTGCTGAACACAAGGTGGCCCGTCAGCGCCGCGGTAACTGCGGTTTCGGCCGTCTCGGTGTCACGGATTTCGCCCACCAGAATCACGTCCGGAGCCTGCCGAAGGGCGGATCGGAGAATGGCGGAGAAGTTGAGCCCGATCTCCTCCAGCACCTGGCACTGGTTGATGCCGGAAAGGTTGTACTCCACAGGGTCTTCGGCCGTTACTATCTTGACGTCGGGGCGGTTGAGTTCGTTGAGGGCGGCATAGAGGGTAGTAGTCTTTCCGCTGCCGGTGGGACCCGTAACGAGAAAAATCCCATTGGGCTTGCGGGTGATCCTCTCGAATCTTGCGAGGTCGTCCTCATGGAAGCCCAGCTCCGCGACCCCCAGCAGCAGCGACTCCCGGTCCAGGATACGCAGCACCACGCTGGGGCCATGGGTCGCCGGCAGTGACGACACACGCATATCCAGGTCCCTTCCGAACGCGTGGGTTCGTATTCGCCCGTCCTGCGGGAGGCGCTTCTCTGCTATGTCCATGCCTGAAAGGATCTTCAACCGTGTGACGACGGCGTTCTGAAGGCGCTTTGGCGGGGAGTCCACCTCGTAGCAGACGCCGTCGACGCGATACCTTACGCGAACGCGCTCATCCATGGGCTCCACGTGAATGTCGCTGGCGCGCGCCCTTATGCCTTCGAGAATAACCGCTTTAACCAGCTTGATAACGGGCGCGTCTTCGCCCTCAAACAGGTCCTCTCCGCCCTCTTCCTCTTCCGCCAGCTTCTTGAGCTCGTCGGTGGCCATCCCCTCGATCATCTCTTCAGGCGTATCCTTCACGCCGTAAAGGTTCGATATCGCGTCCCTCACGGTGTCCTTGCCGGCGAGGGCGAAGTTTATTTCGCGATTGAGGATAAAGCGCAAATTATCCACGGCGTAGAGGTCGGGGGGTTCTCCCATGGCCACGGTCAACACCCCGTCCTTGGTCGAGAGGGGGACCATCCCGTACTCCTCCGCCACGTCTCTGGGCACGAGCTTGGCGAGGTCGGGATTGGGCGGGGACTTGGAGAGGTCAACAAACTTCAGCCCCAGTTGCTGTGCTAGGGCCTTTGCGACTTCGGCATCGGTGGCGTATCCAAGGTGAAGAATGGCGTCGCCCAGGCGTAAGTTGCTGCGCTTGGCGTACTCCAGCGCCTTTTCGAGGCGCTCCTGGGTCAAGGCTCCGTTCTTCACTAGGAGTTCGCCCAGAAGCTTCGGCTCCATCGGGTCTTCCTCAGGTTTCTTGGCTCATGCTTTCCGCAACCCACTAGGATTATAGGAATTTATGGCCGATCCGTCAAGCGCGGACGGGGGCTGGGCGGCGGGGCTTCGGCGCACGACGGGAGACAGCGGGTGACCTGGTACGTGCCACGCTTGACACCTTCCAGGGCCGGTGTTAGAATGCCCCATCTTGGGTTTTCTCAAGACACTCACCGGGTCTGGTTTCATCTCATCCGAGGCTGCGTAGGAGGATCAGGAATGGCGAAGTACGTTTATTTTTTCGGCGGGGGAAAGGCTGACGGGAATGCGGGCATGAAGGATCGCCTGGGGGGGAAGGGCGCCAATCTCGCCGAGATGACCAGTATCGGTCTTCCGGTGCCTCCGGGATTCACGATCAGC
This sequence comes from uncultured Planctomycetota bacterium, assembly GCA_964493415.1. Classification (GTDB taxonomy): domain Bacteria; phylum Planctomycetota; class DG-23; order CAZBND01; family CAZBND01; genus CAZBND01. Next base: position 10,138 of record CAZBND010000046.1, read on the forward strand.
GCCGAAGTCTGCGACTACTATAACAAGAGCGAAGGCAAGTATCCCGACGGGGTGCAGGAACGGGTGGCGGAGGCGCTCAAATCCCTTGAGGCGGCGATGGGCAAGAAATTCGGCGACAAGAACGACCCGCTCCTCGTCTCGGTGCGAAGCGGCGCGGCTATCTCGATGCCCGGGATGATGGACACTGTCCTGAACCTGGGGCTTAACGACGAGACCGTGCAGGGGTTGATCAAGAAAACGGGCAACGAAAGGTTCGGCTGGGACTGCTATCGCCGGCTGCTGAACATGTTCGGCAACGTGGTCATGGGGGTTCCGCACGAGGCCTTTGAGGAGGCGCTGGCCGAAAAGAAGAAGGAAATGGGCGCGGATCTGGACACCGACCTTTCGGCGGAGGACTTAAAGGACCTGGTCGCGCGCTTCAAAAAGGTCTATGAGAAGGAAGTGGGTCAGCCCTTCCCGCAGACTCCCAGAAAGCAACTCGACCTGGGTATCGAGGCGGTCTTCAAGTCCTGGAACATCCCGCGCGCCGTCACCTACCGGCGGATAAACAGGATAACCGGGCTTCTGGGCACCGCCGTAAACGTGCAGGCGATGGTCTTCGGCAACACCGGCGGCGAATCGGGAACCGGCGTTTGTTTCACGCGCAACCCCGCCACCGGCGAAAACGTCTTCTACGGGGAGTTCCTTATGAACGCCCAGGGCGAGGACGTGGTGGCCGGGATACGGACGCCTCAGCCGATCGAGGAAATGAAAAAGATCGACCCTCGCCTTTACGACGAGCTGATTGGCATAAGGGACACGCTCGAGAGGCACTACCGCGACGTGCAGGACATCGAGTTCACCGTCGAAGGGGGCAAGCTGTATATCCTGCAGACGAGGACGGGCAAGCGAACGGCTCCTGCGGCCGTGAAGATCGCGGTGGACATGGTCAAGGAGGGCCTGATCGACAAGAAGACTGCGGTTTCGCGCGTCGAGCCCGAGCAGGTGGACAGGCTGCTGCATCCGATGTTCGATCCGGAAGCCGAGAAGGAAGTGATAGCCAAGGGGCTTCCCGCGTCTCCCGGGGCCGCCGTGGGGAAAGTCGCCCTGACGGCCGCCGAAGCCGTTGAGATGGCCGAGGCGGGCGAGCCGGTGATCCTTACCCGCGTCGAGACCTCCCCGGAGGATATCGCGGGCATGGACGCGGCACAGGGAATCCTCACCCAGGTAGGCGGAATGACGTCGCACGCCGCAATCGTCGCCAGAGGCATGGGTAAGTGCTGCGTCGTCGGCTGCGGCGGGATTGCGGTCAACTACGCGGCCGGGCAATTCACCACCAAGGACGGGAAGACGGTCAAGAAGGGAGACTACATTTCCATAGACGGCACTTCGGGCGAGGTGATGATTGGTCAGGTGCCGACGGTCGAGCCGGAGCTGGCGGGGGAGTTCGCGGAGTTCATGGAATTCGTGGACGAAGTGCGCAAGCTGGGGGTGCGCGCCAACGCCGACACCCCGCGCGACGCGCGCAACGCCCGGCAGTTCGGGGCCGAGGGCATCGGCCTATGCCGCACCGAGCACATGTTCTTCGAGGGCGAGAGGATCGTGGCCATGCGCGAGATGATCCTGGCGGCCGACGAAGAGGGGCGCAAGCGCGCGCTCGATAAGCTCCTCCCGATGCAGAAGGGAGACTTCGTCGGGATTTTCCGCGAGATGGAGGGCCTTCCGGTTACCATCAGGCTGCTCGACCCTCCCCTCCACGAGTTCCTTCCCAAGGAGGAGAAGAATCAGCGGGAAATGGCCGAGGCCATGGGCGTCCGCGTCGAGAAGATCAGGGAGAAGGTCGAATCTCTCCACGAGCTCAACCCCATGCTTGGCCTCAGGGGATGCCGGCTCGGCATCACCTACCCCGAGGTGACCGACATGCAGGTGCGCGCCATTTTGGAGGCCGCGTGCGAGCTGAAGAAGGAAGGCAAGGAAGTTCTACCCGAGATAATGGTTCCGCTTATCGGCACCGCGGAGGAGCTGGAGCTGTTGCGCGACGGGATAGAGAAGGTAGCGAAGGAAGTGTTCGATGCCCAGGGGATCGAAGTGGAGTACCTGGTGGGAACGATGATCGAGATCCCGCGCGCGGCTCTCACCGCCGACAAAGTCGCCGAAACCGCCCAGTTCTTCTCCTTCGGAACCAACGACCTGACGCAGATGACCTTCGGCTACAGCCGAGATGATGCGGGGACTTTCCTGCCCACCTACCTCGAGAAGAGGATACTGAAGGTCGATCCGTTCCAGGTGCTGGACCAGGAGGGCGTGGGCCAGCTCGTGGAGCTCGGGATAAGCAGGGGCCGGAGCACGCGTCCCGACCTTAAGGTAGGCATCTGCGGAGAGCACGGCGGAGAGCCCTCCTCGGTCAAGTTCTGCCACCGGGCCGGGATGAACTACGTGAGTTGCTCGCCGTTTCGCGTGCCGATAGCCCGGCTGGCGGCGGCACACGCGGTGATTGAGGAAGAGGGAGAGTAGAGCGGGGCTGTACCGCAGAGCGGCAGGACGGCTGTGCTGAAGGTGGCGGCTCGCTTTGTCTCTCGGCAGCATGGTCATGGTTTCGTCCGGCGCCTGTCGTCGGGGAGGGGTGGATGTTATCCCGGCTGCGAAGGGCTTCGGGGTATTCAAAGGCGAAATCGCTCCTCGATAACCCGCCGAAGTCACGCGAGGAGACCACCAAGGCCGCCGAGTCTATGCTCGCTTCCCGCAAGTGGCAGGTGCGGAACGTCGGCGTGAAGCTGATCGGCAAGGCGGCGCTGGAGGAATTCCTTCCGCGACTCAGGGGGATGGTGACCGATCGCAGGGAGGCGGGCATAATCAAGCGCAACGCCGCCGAAGTCCTCGGCGCAAGGGGCCGCCGCGACAGCGAGACAGTGCGTGCGCTCGTCGCGGCGCTCAGGGACCCGTACTGGGAGGTCAGAAGCCAGTCCGCTCTCGCGCTGTGGCACCTTTGCAGGCCCGAAGACGGCGTGGACGAGCCGCTGTATGAGCTGCTCTTCGGGTCAAAGCATTCGGAGGTCCTGGGGCGGCCGGTGATATACGTTGACGAGTACCTGAGGGAGAAGAGCTTCGAAGTGCGCGGCTGTGCGGCGCAGGCGTTGGGAGGGGTGGGTCGCGGGGAGAGGGCCTTCAGAGCGCTGGTCGCCCTGACGACGGATGACAAGTGGCTGGTGCGGAACCAGGCGGCCGTCGCGCTGGCCGAGTTCGCCGCCAGAGAGCGCGAATTCTACCGCTCCGCTCTCGGGTGGGTCGAGCGCCTCGACGTCGTATGCGACGGCTCGATATCGATCTTCCCCATCAGGGAGTCCGTAAACCATCTGACCTCGCTCTTACGCAGCGGCGAACCCGATCAGGCGCAGATTCGCGGCCTGTATCTTCAACTGATGGCAGGCTGGCACAGGAGGGGCTGAGGGGGCCATGTTCCATCTCATCTATAGGCTCTTCTACGACCCCGACAACATTCTCCGCCTTCTGCGGCTCTTCAGGTACATAAGCGTGCGCTCCATCGGCGCGGGGATAACCGCTTTTCTCGTGTGCCTGATCGTGGGGCCGAGACTCATCCGCAGGCTCAAGCGCGTGGGCGCGGTCGATCAGGCTTGGGATTACGGCGTGCTGGACGTCACCGCCAAGCGCGGCACTCCCACGATGGGCGGCATCCTCATCCTCATCGGCGCGCTGGGCTCTGGGTTGCTCTGGTGCAACGTGGCCAACGAGTTCGTCTGGCTCTGCATGCTGGCGGGCCTTTGGTTCGGCCTTCTCGGTTCGCTGGATGACCTGCTCAAGATTCGCAGGGCTTCCGGCGTCAAAGGGCTTTCGCGAGGCGTCAAGTACCTGGCCCAGATAATGTTCGGCATCGCGATCGCCGGCATCTACCTCATCCCGGACCTCTCGCCGGTGCCTCACAAGATCGCCGGCTCGCTTTATCTCCCTTTCGTCAAGTTTCCGGTGCTGGAGCTTGGGCTTGCGTACGTCTTCATAATCGTGATATTCACCGTCATGTCCTCCAACTGCGTAAACATCACCGACGGGATGGACGGACTGGCGATAGTCCCTGCAGTTCTTACGGCGCTGGTGCTGGGGATATTCGCTTACGTCTTGGGTCGCGAGGATTACTCCGCCTACCTTCATTACGCTTACCTGCCGGGGGCCGGCGAACTCACCGTCCTTTGCTCGGCCCTCTTGGGCGCGGGCGTGGGCTTCCTCTGGTTCAACGCGTACCCTGCCAGCATCTTCATGGGAGACGCGGGTTCCCTGGCGCTTGGCGGCATGCTGGGCACAATGGCCATATTGATAAAGCAGGAGGTTGTCTTCTTCATCGCCGGGGGTGTCTTCGTGATGGAGGCGGCCTCCAGCTTCATCCAGGATTACATCGGCCTGCGGCTTTTGGGGAGGCGCATCTTCTACAGAGCGCCGCTTCACTTCAGCTTCCTTCATCGCGGAACGGGCGAGAGCAAGATCGCGGTGCGCTTTTGGATAATCGCAGCCGTCTTCGCCGCCGGCGCGGTGGCGACGATGAAGCTGCGCTGACATGGTTGAACAGCGCCGCCTGCTGGGTTATATTGCGGGATACTTCAATTCGCCCCCTGGAGATTTTGTAAGGAGAGAGCCGTAGTGAAAGTTATCGTAGTCAAAGACGAGAGCGAGATGGGAAAGCGCGCCGCTTCTATTGTCGCCGAAGACATGGAAGACAGGGAGTTCTACGTGCTCGGCCTCGCCACGGGCAGCACCCCGCTGCCGCTCTACAAGGAACTCATACGGATGAACAAGGCTGACGAGCTGGATTTCTCCACCGTCGTTACCTTCAACCTCGACGAGTACGTGGGGCTCGAGCCCGACCATCCGCAGAGCTACCGCTACTTTATGGACGCCAACTTCTTCGATCACATCAACATCGTGAAGGCGAACACGCACGTGCCCGGGGGCATGTCGGACGAGCCCGAGCTTCAGTGCATGTTCTACGAGGACCTGATCGACGACGCCGGCGGGATTGACTTCCAGGTGCTCGGGATCGGCTCCAACGGTCATATCGGCTTCAACGAGCCCGGCTCCTCGCTCGGCTCCAGGACGCGGGTGGTCGATCTCACCGAGAACACCATTAAGGACAACGCCCGCTTCTTCGAGAAGGAAGAGGATGTACCCAGGCAGGCGGTGACGATGGGCATCGGCACCATCCTCGAGGCGTCTCGGATTATCCTGCTGGCGATCGGCGCAGGGAAGGCCGATGTGGTCGCCCAGGCCATAGAAGGGCCCATTACAGCCAGCGTGCCCGCCAGCGCTCTTCAGTTTCACCCCGACGCCACCTTCGTGCTGACCGAAGATGCTGCGGCCAACCTGAAAATAGTCAGAACCATCCGATGAAGGAGCAAGAGTCCGTCATGCGGCTTTGCATCTACGAGGACGGCTACGAGAACCTGTACCCGATCTCCTATCTGAGGCCGGTCTTCGAGCTCCGCTGTGGGCGAACGCTCTTGCGGGAGAAAATCGAGCGCTCGCTGGGCCCGGCGGACGGCTGTTTCGTCCGCGATGCGCTGGCCGCAGCGTGGCGCGAGAAGCTCGCGTTTCCGGTCAATGATCCCTCTTTGCTTTCCGGCGCTGACCTCATCCTCGTCAACGGCAGGGCGGTCTTCGCCAATGTTGAGATAGATCGCCGGGGCCCCGAACAGGTGGGGATGTCCGGCGACGAGGTGGTTTATGCGAGGCTCAACGCGGCGACGCTGCAGAAGCTTGGGGAGAAAACGGTCGGCGGCATTCTCGAAGCCGCCGCGAAGGCGCTCCCGGCCAGACAAATCGACGTCACAGTCGTGAAGTTCCCATGGGACGTGGTTTTCGCCAATCCCGCCGCCATCGAGGATGACTTCCGGGCTCTGGGAGCCACGGGAAGGAGCGGCAAGTTCGCCGACGGGGCATACATCTACGGCGACGAGTCGCAGGTGCACATCGCCGACTCCGCCGAGGTCCACCCGACCGCCGTACTCGATACGACCCACGGCCCTATCATTCTGGACGAGGGCGTGATCGTCTATCCCCATACGCGCGTCGAAGGCCCGACCTCCGTCGGTCGAGATACGCTTCTGGTGGGAGGGAAGATTCGCGAGGAGACCACCATCGGGCCCGTCTGCCGCGTCGGCGGCGAGGTCGAGGCGAGCATCATCCACGGCTACAGCAACAAGTACCACGACGGATTTCTGGGCCATGCCTACGCGGGCGAGTGGGTGAACCTCGGCGCGCTCACGACCAATAGCGACCTGAAGAACGATTACTCCTCTGTCAGCGTCTACATCAACGGGAAGCTGACCGACTCCGGCAGCATGAAGACCGGCGCGTTCATCGGCGACCACACCAAGACGGGCATCGGAACGTTTTTCAACACCGGCACCATGGTCGGCGTGATGTGCAACCTGCTCGGGAGCGGCGGACCGCTGCCGAAGTTCCTCCCGTCGTTCTGCTGGTATTTCAACGAAATGATCGCCAAGGGCACGGGGCTTCGGAGCCTCATCGACACCGCCCGCGCCGCCATGGGCCGCAGAGGCGTCGAACTCACGGACGCGGACGAGGAACTGATGAAGTATACCTACGAGATCACCAAAGAGGAGCGCGACAAGCTCGTGAAGCGCGATCGGAGAAAGCTGCGCGTCCGCAGGTGATTCCCTGCGCGATGCCAGAGGGACACCGAACGGAGGATCCGAATGGCTACCGTCGAAGAGAGAATCAAGCAAGTCGTCTCGAGCGTGCTGAACGTTCCGGAGGACGAGGTCAAGTCGGAGCACAGCTTCTCAGTTGACCTCGGGGCCGAGTCGATCCAGAGCGTCGAGCTCGTCGCCGCGTTCGAGGAGGAGTTCGACATCGACATGGATGAGGACGAGGCCCTCCAGGTGCAGACGGTCGGCGCTGCGGTCGATTTCATCTCGAAGGTGATGAAGGAACAAGGCAAGCTCTAGCGGCGTGAGGGAGTGATGGGCCCGAACGGGATCGCAATCCTCGCAGGCGGCGTAGTTGCCGCCTACCTTCTCGGAGCCGTGCCTTTTGCCCTCGTTCTCGGGAAGGCGGCCAGCAAGACCGACGTTCGCACCGTGGGCAGCGGCAACGTCGGCGCTACCAACCTCGCTCGCGTCGCCGGCTGGCGATGGGGCGGCATCTGCCTCGCGCTCGATTTCCTTAAAGGCTTCGTTCCGGCCTTCGTTGGCTGGCAAGTCGGCGAACTCTTACATGCTGAGCCGGACAAAGTCTATGCAATAACCTGGGGCTTGGCCGCGATAGCGGGCCACATCTTCCCCGTCTACCTCCGCTTCAAAGGAGGAAAGGGCGTCGCAACGAGCTTCGGCGTCGTCGCCGCCGTCTCGCCCATCGCGACGGGGGCCGGGCTGGTCGTCTGGATCGTCACCCTCGCGATCACCAGGTACGTATCGCTCGGCTCCATCCTCGGCGCGTCGGCGTACGCAATCGCCGCCGTCGTTCTCAACAGAGACCGCCTGGGCGCGGGCGTACTCGTCACCTGCTTTGCCATTCTCATCCCGCTCGTCATCATTCCCACCCATCGCGCCAACATCCGCCGCCTCCTCGCCGGCAAAGAGAACAAGATAGGCCGCCGGCACAAGGGTTGAAACTCGGCGGCGGCGTGATAGAGTATAGGGGTGGTGAGCCGCCGGCTCATTCGCAATTCGGGGCGTAGCTCAGTTTGGCTAGAGTGCGTGAATGGGGTTCACGAGGTCGCAGGTTCGAATCCTGTCGCCCCGACCACCCT
>CAZBND010000047.1:0-17644 GCA_964493415.1 uncultured Planctomycetota bacterium
AGTTCCTTGACGGCTTGTAGGACGGATTCGTAGTCGGGTTCGGAGGATAGTTCGGGGACGAGCTGAATGTAGCGGATCTTGCCGTCTCTGTCGACGACGAAGATGCAGCGTGCGAGGAGGCGGAGTTCTTTGATCAAGACTCCGTAGGCGTTTCCGAATGCGGCGTCGCGGTGATCGGAGAGGGTCTTGACTTTGTCCACTCCTTCGGCAGCGCACCAGCGGGCCTGAGCGAACGGCAAGTCCATGCTGATGGTGAGTATCTGCACGTCGGGGCCGAGGCGAGAGGCTTCTTCGTTGAACTTCCGCGTCTCGATGTCGCAGACCGGGGTATCGAGCGAGGGGACGGAGGATAAGACGAGGGTCTTGCCCTTGAAGGAGGAAATGTGGACGGGGCTAAGCTCGTTGTCGAGAACGACGGCGTCCGGGGCTTGGTCGCCGAGCTTGAGTTCGCTGCCGACGAGAGTGAGCGGATTTCCCTTCATCGTGATTGCGCCTGGGCGTTCGGGCATTAGTCTCCCCCTTTCGAGAAAAAGAAACGCCGCCGGACCCACGGGAGCCCGGCGGCGGCATCCACTTCATTGTCCCGCGAAGGCGGGCTCCTACTCTATTTTGAGGTGCTTTTTGAGGAACTCAAGTATCGCTTCGGTGCCTTTTTCGCGATTCTGGGGGATGTCGGGCCTGATGTACCTGACGATCTCGATGCCGGCGTCTTCCATCGCGTCGGCGAGAAGCGCGCCGTGGAGATAGGAGTGAGGGTCGTTGATCATGTCAGGAACGGGAGGGTGATCCCGCGTCTGCCACCCCTCGGGGCCCTGGTGCATGATGAACGCAGGCGGGTCGTCGGGGGTCACATAGAAGAGCGGCGACGCGTCGCGAACGCGCTTTCGGATTTCGGGGTCAGTCTCGTATGACTCGTTGGTAGCGCCGAAGGCCTGTGTGAAAGCGTGGGAGAAGTCCTCTCCCCTGCCCGCTTCTTTAGCCAGGATCGAGGGCTTGACGCGGGTGAGGTCCACGGGGCCGCTGCGGTCAACGAAGCAGGTGATACGGGTGGAGAGGCGCTCGATGGGGTCGTCGCTCTCGGGGTCGGCCATGTCGTCGTGGAGGCCGATCCAGGCGGAGAGATGTGCGCCCGCGGAGCCTCCGATGGAAGCGATGCGGTCGGGATCGACGTTCCATTCCTTCGCCTTGGAGCGGATGAACTGGACGGCGCGAGCCATGTCCTCTTCCTGCGCGGGGAACTGGTAGTCGGGTGTCAGGCGGTAGTTGATGGAGACGACGGAGATGCCGCTGTCGAGGACTTTCTCAATCAGGCCGCCGTACGAGTTAAATTCATTCTTCACGCCGCGTCGCCAGCCGCCCCCGTGGACTTCGATGAGCACGGGCGTGGGTTTATCCGATTTGAGAATGTAGGCGTCGAGGTTCTGGAGCTTGGGGTCGATCTTGCCGTAGACCACGTCGCGATAGATGGTGAGACGTGGGTCTCCGTCGAAGGGAAGCGGCTTCTCCTCGGCCGCAGACGGCTCTGCGGCGGCGGGCTCTTCTCCGAACTCGAGGGCGACGAGGTCGGCCCAGAGCTTCCTGAGCCATTCGGTCGCCTCTTCGGGGCGATACTTCTGAGAGCCGTGGACGATGAAGAGCACGTAGTGTTTGTGCAAGGCGAGCTTTTCGGGGCTCTTTGCGGCATCGGCGGCAATCTGGGCGACGGCCTCAGCGTGAGAAGGAAAGCCCTTGGAGACGGCGTTGTCGTTGGTCTGTATCAGGGAGCGGTACTGGCTGTCCCATTGGGTGCCGGCGGGACTGGGCTGCTTGAAGTACTTCTCTGCCTCGTCGAATTTTTTTAGTTCCAATTCCCTCGCGCTCATTCCCGTCTGGTCAGCTTCCGCCGCAAGCGCGGCCGGCGCGATAGCAAGAGCCACACTCACGACAAGAAACGGCAAGTACTTGACCATGCGCTTCTCCTTTCGTCCCGACATCTCGGTGCCGGGAAAACGATACAGAAAAAACCTGGATGCGATCAGAACTCGACCTCCGGGGGTGCCTCTGCGCCGGGGACGGACTCGTAGTATTCGGCGGGCTCTTCGAGGTCACGCCAGCGAGCGAAATATCTCCCCCAGAAGGAGCGGATGAAGGCGTTGAATTCCCTGACGGCTTCGTTGTACCTGTTCCGCTCGACGGAAATCCTGTTCTCGGTGCCTTCGAGCTGCTTCTGGAAGGTGACGAAGCCCTCGCTGGCCTTGAGTTCGGGGTATCTCTCGACGATGACGTTGATTCTGGGAAGGATGGAATCAAGTTGCGCTGCGAGGCCGATCTTCTCTTCTCTGGTATCGGCCTGCTGCCACTGGCTCCTGAGGGCCGTGACCTCGGTCAGGACTTCCCTCTCGAAATCCGCGTAGCCTTTTACCGTCGCAACGAGATTAGGAATGAGGTCGTAGCGTCGCTGGATGACGGTCTCCACCTGGGCCCACCTTTCCTGGACTTGCTCATCGAGGCGAACGACGGTGTCCACTCCCTTCCTGTACCAGGAGAAGATGCCGATCGCGAGAATCAGGAGGACAAAGAAGAAGGCACCGAGGGCTGCCAGCAGGCAACCGAGTTTGCGATTCATCGCGCAACCTCCTTGGAGTTCATGTTACCAGCTACCTGAAGCGCCGCCACCGCCGAAACCTCCGCCGCCGAAGCCGCCAAAGCCGCCACCGAACCCCCCTCCCCCGCTTGAGAAGCCCCCGGCGCTCCAGTGCCTCCCGCGGGACAGCCCGCCGAGAAGCAGGAAGGGCCAGAGCCTCAGCCGCAGGAGCAACATGAGAACAAGAAGTATAAAAAAGCACGGAACGCCGCCGCAAACGGCCACCGGGTTCTGCCTTCGCCGTGCGGGCATGACGGTTCCTGCGGGCCGCTGGACGGTCACGCCTTGATCGGCGGCGATTATGTTTCCTATGTGCATCACAGCCTGGGATATGCCGAAGGCGTAATTGTCCTGTCTGAAGGCGGGGCGCATTATTTTGTCCGTTATCGTCACGGCCTCGGCGTCGGGGATGAGGTGTTCCAGGCCGTAGCCTACCTCGATGCGCATCTCGCGGTCATCGACTGCGACGATGATGATCGCCCCGTTGTCCTTGTCCGCCTTCCCGACGGCCCACTGGTCGCCGAGAGCTATGCCGTATTGCGCGATGGTGTAGGGCTTGACGGTCTGGACGGTGACGACTGCGATCTCGGCGGTGGTCGCCTTTTCGAGAGAGTCTATGTATGCGGCGATGGCCTGCTCGTCGGACTGGGGGATGATGCCGGCGAAGTCGTTTATGTAGCCGCGGAACTGAGGGACGTCGATGTCCGCTGCGAGGGCGCAGAGAGGAAGCAGCAGGAAGACGAGCGTCAGGGCAGAAAGCTCTCGCCGGCTCATAGCGCGTCCACCGCCTTGGCCAGTTTTCTTACCTGGGCAAGAACGTCTTCGAGCACCTGGGCGGCGTCCTTACCCTCGATCTTCTCGTCGCCCACCTTGTCCCTGAGAACGGCGAGGAGCGGAGCGGCATCGATTTCGCACTCGCCGGCTGCCGCCCTTAGAGTTCCCTCCTTGCCTTCCGGCGCAGCGACTCCCTTAACGGTGAGCACTCCCCGGAGGATGGGGATGAGGGAGTTGAGGGACTTGTGAAGGAGAAGCTCAATGCCCTTGGCGCTGCGGCCGAGTTCGAGGTAGGCCTGACGGAGCCGAAGCAAGAGGCCTTTCATTTCTCGCTCGCACTGACGCCTGAGGTCAGGGATTTCGATCTTCAGGTCGGCGAGAAAGTCCTCGCCGAAGAGGATCACGTGGGAGTCGCGCATGTCCATGAATTCGAGGGGGAAGACGTCGAGGGATGAGGAGATGTATTCCCTGGTGAGAAAGAGAGGGGCGACGATGCGGCGCTTGATGCCGCGGGCGACGAGCTTGAGGCTTCCGGTGAGGTCGTCGAGTTTGAGGTCGCGGAGGAGGACGGCGAGGTTGACGTCGGAGCGCTTGGGGGTAAAGTCTCCCCGTGCCGCGCTGCCGTAGACGGCGACGGAGAGGAGGTTATCGCCGTGCAGTTCGAGAAGCCGGTTGACATAGTCGGCCACCGATTCGCGCACGTATTCGTCGAGGCGCTCGATGTTGGCGAGTTCGGGCATAGGCTTGTTCCTTATCGCTTAAGGTCAGTTGGAGACGAGCCTGAAGTTGGGGTCTTCCATGGCCTGGAATATGATAGCGCCCTCGGCATCCATTGGCAAAGGAATCCCCATCAAGTAGCAGATGGTGGGAACCAGGTCGGTGAGCCAGGCGTTGCGTTCGAGGGTGACCCCCTTCTTTATGTTCGGCCCGATCATGATGAAGAGTGGCTTGAGGCTGCCAATGCCGTACTCGGCGGTGGTGAGAAGGCAACCGTGCTGTCCCATGAACTCGCCCCGGACGGCGTAGATCACGTCGCCGATCCTGTCGCCGTAGAGGCCGATCATGCGGGCGTCCTCCTTGCGGAGGACGAGGGAGAAGGGCTTCTTTCCGGTGTTAGGCTCGACGTAGTCGTAGAGAGCGGCTATCACCTGATCGCGGACTTTTTCGTAGTCAGCGGGGTCAACGATGCCGTCGGGGTCGCGGCCCTTGACGTTCAGGTATATGTAGCAGGAGCGCTGAGGGAGGGCCATGGTTTCGGACATTAGTACCTTGGGTGCGCGGCTGTTGTCGGTCGCGTCGGCGCGCTTGAGGAGGCCGGCCTGCTCGAGGATTTGCGCGACACGAATTTCCTGCCCCTTTGCGACGGCCCCGTGGTCGGAGATGAGCACCACCATGGTTTCCTCGTCGGCGTTTTCGAGGATCTTGGCAAGCATTCTGTCCAGGCTTTCGTAGCAGCTATCGATCGCGTCCTGGTGCACCTTGCGTACCTTCGGGTCGTCGGTCGCGACCGGGTCGGCCTCAGTGAGTATGCGATGGCCGGCATGGTCGGGGCAGTGGGCGTGCATGAAGAAGAGGTCCCACTCGTGGTTCTTCAGCAACTTGTCGACGGCGTGCGCATACCAGGTGTGCTGCATGTCGTACATCTCGACGGTGGTCTGGAGGTCGCTCCAGCCGAGGTTGTAGATTTCGAAGATGCTTCCGGGGATGGGGAGTCCCGGCACGTCCCGGAGCTCGTCGGCAACGTTTTCGGGATACGCCCACCCGTGAAGCTGGCAGAGGGGAGTGAAGAGCAGCCTGAGAACTTCGCCGTCGGTGGAGAGTTCGAGGAGCTTGATCTTGAAGGCCACATCCTTCTTGCCGTCGGCGGTCTGGAAGGAGTCGTCGATCCTTTCGCTCCACTCGCCGACCTTGAGTGTTGCGACGACGTCTTTGCCGCTCTTGGTCCTGGAGACGTGGACGGTGTCGTAGCCGTTGCCGGTGGAATCGGTAATGATGGCGTGCCAGGTTGTACTCTGGGTGACTTCCTTCAGCGCTCGTGGGAAGGAGAAGGGAAGCTCGGCCTCGAGGGCGTCGTCGGCGGGAACGGGAGGATCGGTCCATCCCTGCGCGTCGTCAACTTCCACAACTGTGGCCATGGGATAGGGGTCGGTGGAGAAGAGCATTTGAGCGCAGAGGCTGTGGAGAACCGAGGGAACCCTGGGGCCTTGCGTGGTGCGGGCAGGCAAGCGCCACTCGTTAATCGCCAGCCCTATGCCTCCGATACGGACGCCGCCTTTGGGCTCAGCGCCCCATGTGGTCGGGTAATTGAAAAGTACGGTCTTCTTTCCGACCTTGGCCGCGGCGTCCCAGATGTACTCTGCCCGGCAATCCTTTATCTCCATGCACTGGTAGGTTTCGTCCAGAGGCGTGCCGGGCTTATGGAGATTGAAGCAGGTTATGCCGTGGGTGCCCATCCAGCAGCCGGTGAGAATGGTGGTCCAGTTGGGAGGGGTGATGGTGGGATACGGGGCGAGGGCGTTTTTGAGAAAGACGCCGTTTTGGAGAATCCGTTTGAAGGTGGGCAGGCGGCCTTGGGCCACGAGCCGATTGATCTCCTGCGGGAGGGCCGCGTCGAGGCCTATGACGATGACCTTTTTTGCTACTTCGGGCATAGGGGAACTCCTTTCGCTGTGCTAATCGCTGCGCGCCGGAACAAGGCGCGTCTCCACGCCGATCCTCGCCGCTATTCCCTGGATGTAGTCCCTGCCGAGGGCGAAGTCCTCGTCCCTCTGAAGATGCTCCATCGCGAGAGGCGTATCTTCGGGAAGGACATCCATGCACTTGAGGAAAGTCTCGAAGTCGAGTTCCCCCAGGCCGGGGCGGACCTCGTCGATGTGAAGTGTGAGCTTGTCGCGCTGAAGGAGGGTGTCCTTTGCGTGCGCGGCTGCTATGGAGTCTCCGAGCACGTCGAAGGCGAGGTTGAGGAAGTCGGCGTTTTTGAAGTATTCGTCGAGGGTTATGAGGTTGACGGGGTCGAAAAGGATTTTGAGGCGGGGCGAACGCATCTCGTCGAGAATCTGCCGGAGGGAGCCGACGGTGTTCAGAGGGGTATGTATGAGGGGTTCGAGGCAGAAATCCACACCGAGCTCCTCCGCAGTCACGAGGATTTCGCCGACGCTTCGTCGAAGCGCGACCCAGGCCTCTTTGGTGAAGTTCTCCGGGTGCGCGGCCCAGAAGGGATTGCCGCCGGGGTCGCGCGTTCCAGCCACGGTGGCGACGGCGGGGCAGCAGAGGGCTTTGGCCTGCCGGAGGGCTGCGCGGATGCGCGCAACGGCAGCGGCGCGCTGCTCCTCGTCGGGGGGGATCAGGTTGATGTAGCAGCCGAGCTCGGGGACTCGGAGGCCTTCGCGTTCGAGCCTTTTCCCTGCGGCGACGGCTTCCTCCTCTTCGAACTGCGAATGGTAATGGAGGACCACGGCCCTAAAGCGGAGTCGCCGAGCCCTGGAGGCCAGGTCGCTGCAGAAGTCCCCGGAGGAACTGTACGGAAGCACCGCGCAGAGGATCATGATTCCCCCCGTCAGCATAAGAGCGCCAGAGACCGCCCGGCCCGAACCGTGCGACGTGCGAGACCGCATTCTAGCATTTTCCTGGAGCAGCTTCCACCAACGGTTCCATAACGAGCTAGCTAAGATTGCCAAGGGAAGGGAATCCGGATAGGATGCACGTTCCCTGAACGGCATCAAGAAACAAGGAAAATAGATGCATCCAGGAGGCGGCCCGCGGGTGGCGCGGAGGACTTTTCTCAAGTGCGTGGCGACAGCGCCGCTGGCGGCTGCGTCGCTATCGCGGGCATTCGATACTGGGGAGACCAAGGCATTGGAGGATAACAACGTGGAGCAGAATAGCGGCGAGTGGCGGTTTCGGATCATGGACGTGGACGTGACGGTATCGATGAGCTTTGAGGGCTCGGAGGGCGCGTTTGAGGATCGCGGGCAAGGGGTGTGGAGCAACAGGGCAGTTAAGGTGGAATTCAAGCAGGAAGGGCTAAGCGACGGCGAGTCGGTGCTGCGCATCGGGATGGCTTCAGAAACCGGTAGCGACTTCGCGCTAAGGAATCTGACGGTGGTCGCGCACGCGCCGTCCGCGCGGGTTCACCGGCACTAT
Source organism: uncultured Planctomycetota bacterium (assembly GCA_964493415.1). Classification (GTDB taxonomy): domain Bacteria; phylum Planctomycetota; class DG-23; order CAZBND01; family CAZBND01; genus CAZBND01. Next base: position 7,541 of record CAZBND010000047.1, read on the forward strand.
GCCGCCACGTCGCCGGAACGAAACCGGGTCGCGTATGCGAGCTACATCTGGCACCTCGAGGACGCGGCGCTGTCGTGCAATTCCTCCCCCTTCGTCCAGGGGTATGATCGATACGGGGTGAACGCGTTTCTGATGGGTTTCGCGGACCAAGTGAGAGATTCGCGCATATCGCACGAGTCCACGCATACCAAGGGCCAGTGGGGGCTGAAGCATACGGAGTTCTCGCTTTCGAAGCCGGCGAGGTGGGGAACAATCAGGGCCAAGCGGCATGAGGAGGCGGTTTACTTCAGCAGGGCGAGAGTGCACCAGATGAAGGCGATCAGCATGTACCGGGATTTCGTGGACAAGGAGAGCGGGTTCGTTCCGTGCCACGTTCCCGACAAGGCGCTGGAGCCGGTGTGGTGCACTTTTTATGCGTTCATGGGAGGGCGGCTGAATCTCGATCGGACGATGCGGAACGCGGAGATTGCGCGAGGCCTCGGCATCAAGACGATTCTGATCGACGCGGGGTGGTTCGACCCGACGGACGTGGATCGCAAGCGATTCCCTCTCGGCGTCATGCGAGCGCGGGGGGAGCGCTTTCCCGACTTGCGAGCGACGATCGAACAGTTGAAGGAGATTGGGCTGAATACGGTGCTGTGGACAGCGCCGTTGTTCTGGCGCAGCTTTCCGGGCAACGATCTCGCCGATCGCCTGCGCGTGCGGACGCCGAACGGGAAGGTCCAGCGCTACCTTTGCCCGCAGGTGAAGGAGGTGACCGAGATCACGGGCGACCTTGTTGCGGACGCGATGAAGGAGTACCGTCCGGCGGGGTTGAAGATTGATTTCATAGACATCGGCCCGGCGGAGTGCGCAGCGGATCACAAGCACAACTACGACACGGTGGGCGAAGGGATGGATCGGGTTCTCTCGAACATTCATTCCAAGATCACGGCGGCGGACGCGGAGGCGCTGATCGAGTTCCGGGAGAACTACGCGAACATCCGCAACCGCCGGTACGCGAACTGCTACAGGGCGAACGACGCGCCGTTCGACGCCGATCAAATCCGGCGCGCGATGGCGATGATGAAGCCTTACGCGCCGCCCATCCCCATACATGCCGACTACATCTACTGGCCGCCGGACGAGGAGCTTCACACCAAGGCCGTGGCCATGGCCGGCATCGTCTTCGGCATGGTGCCGACAGTCAGCATCGATTTCATCGAGGCGACTCAAGACGAGCTAAGGCTGATAGAGGCGTGGCTACATTTCTATCACGGGCACAAGAAGTCGCTGGCGCTGGGGGAATACGAGGCGCTGGCGTTCGACCCGCACTACTCCGCCGGGCGAATAGGCGACGGCGAGAAGAATTTCTTCGGGCTGTTCTCGGTCGTGCAGCCGGGCGTGCTTCCTTTGAGCGGGCGCGGCGTGAAGTCGATCTTCGTCATAAACGGCACGAGCCGGGAGAAGCTGCTGACGACGCTGGAAGGGGCTGAGGGCAAGTACAGGCTGGTGCGGTTCAACCGTTTCCTGGAACCGGCGGGAGAAACGGAAGTCGAAGCGGGATCGGGAAGGCTGAGGCTTGAATGCGACGTGGAGATCGGGGGCCTGGTGTCGCTGGAGCGGACAGGGTAAGGCGGGTGGAGGAGGCGGCTTTCAGAGTTTCACGGGACCGTCGAGCGCTTCGGTGAGGATTCGGCCCTGGGATTGAGCGGGCGACTGGATTCCGATAAGTGCGGAAAGCGTGGGAGCGACGTCGACCAAGTTCACGTCACGAGCGCCGCGAGGTCCTCGACGTACGCCCGGCCCGGCCAGAAGCAGAATGGCCCGGTTCGAGGCCGGCCCCAGGCGCGCGGTCGGCAGGTAGTTGTGGTGAAGGCCGGTGAACCGCCTGGCCTCGGCGAAGCCCGCATTGGCGGCGGCCTCGTGCACGTCGGCGTAGTTCTGCCACCACTTGAACTTCGCACCTGGGAGAGGGTAGTCGCTGTAGCCGGGGGTGAGGTAATAGACGGCGTCGCCGACGCGGTCGCCCCACTGCCCGAGCCAGGCGGCGTCTTCTTTTCGAGCCGTGAGCGCGACGACGCGCCGGCCCGTTTTCGGATCGCGAATACCCGAGAGAACGGACATGGCCTCGTCGAGAACGGCGTCGAACTCGCGGCCCGGCTCCACAATTCCGTGGGGCGCGCGGCCTTTCGCGTTGACCCAGATGTAGTTGTCCGTGAGGAACACTTTGGTGCGGGACCAGTCGATCACGAATGACCCGTCATTCGTATCCTTGTCGTAAGCCATCAGGCCCGCATTGATGAGCGCGCCGGTGGTCCAGACGAAGGTGAAGGTCGGGCACGCGCCGTGGTCGGAAACGACGCAGACGACCGTTTCGTCGTCGGCGCTTTGTTCAACTATTGAGCCTACGAGCCTGTCCGTAGCGACCGAGGTCCTTCGGTACACCTCCCAGGTCTGCGCTTCGAGTTCGGGGGTATAGGAGGGGTGCTGAGGCATCAGATAGGCGAGGAAGTCGTGATTCGGCGAATCGTGGCCGTGGACCTGGACGAAGAGCATGTCCCACTTCTCCGTTGCGGCCAGGTAGTTCGCGATCTTGGCGAGGTCGCCGCAGGCAAGTTCGAGCTGCTCGGGATGCTGCTCGATGTCGAACCAGCCGTACCTGTAAGCGTGGCTTCCAAGCTCGAAGCCCTCGGCGTAGGGAGCGGCGTTGCGGATGATGTCGCTCTCGATGCCAGCGGGATGGCCCCAGCCGGAGGTAGAGTGTGCGAGGGTGCGATAGAGTCTGAATCTCGTGCCGTCGCGGGAAAGCTCGAGCAGCTTGAAGCGGAATGCGGCCTCTTTCCTCGTTCCCCTCTCGCCTATTTTGTGGAGAATCCAGTCCGACCACTGTTTTAAGCGCAAGTCTGCAAGCGGCTTGGCCGCATCTCGATTTCGGCAGATGCGAACGCGATTGTAGGCGGATTTCCCGGAAGCGTAGACGAGCGCGAAGAACTCGATGGAAGAAGCGCCGCGCTCTACGCCTTCGACCGTGCCGCCGGCGGCGCTCCAGCCCATGCGCAACTTGTCGGCGCTCCTGAGAGCACCTTCGAGAGGCGGCTTCGCGGAGTCGGGGAGGTTCTTCCATCGCTTTGCAACGGAGAAGGACACAGGTACGGCCATTTCCCTTCCACCAGTGGTGTCGCCGGAGTAATAACAGGCCGCCTGCGAGACGGTCCAGTCACGGGAGGTAAGTCCGTCGCCGCCTATGACGATGCCCTCCTTCACGGTGGGAGGGAACCCGGTGGGATAATTGACGAGGATGCTTCGGAGGCCCTGCCGTTCGGCCGCCTGCCAGAGGTATTCGGCGCGACAGAGACGCGAGCCGAAGGTGGAGTGCCTCTGCGAGAGCGGCTCGCCGGGCAGGTGCGCGTGGAAGCTTGTGATGCCGTGCGTGCCGGTCCAAGCCCCGGTGGCGATGGTGGTCCAGTTGGTGGGAGTGTCGCAGCAGGGCGAGGAGAGCGCGGGTGCGAAGAACCCCCTCTCCATAAGGCTCGACATGGCGGGAAGCTCGGATCGGAAATGAAGCAGCATCTCGGGAAACAGCCCGTCGATGCCGACGACGATGATCTTCTTTGCGGGCGCCATTGCTCCTCCTGTGAAGCGAGTGTGAAGAGGGGATTATAGCCGCTGGGCGGACGCGGCGCAACGGGGGATGGGCGCGTGGCGGGTTAGCTTGATGGTAAGAGGCGGCTGGGTTATACTCTGGAAAACCGGCGGGAGAAGCGACCTGAATCGCAGTAAGGAGGACCCGTGAGAATCCTTCAGGTGGTTCACCAATTCCTTCCCCATCACGCCGCGGGGACGGAGATTTACACGTACAAGCTGTCGAAGGAGCTGCTGAGGCGAGGACACCAGGTGCACGTGTTTCATCGCGATTTCGGGCACCCGGAGAGGGGATTTTTGGAGGAGGATGGGGAGCTTGACGGGCTCGTAGTGAGAAGGGTCTTCCACAACGCTTCGCCGTGGCTGGGAAACGCGTTTGTGAATCCCCGGATCGAGCAGTCGTTCAGGAAGTACGCAAGTGAGATTTCCGCGGACGTTATTCACTTCCAGCACCTGGATAACCTTTCGCCGACGCTGCCGTTGATGGCCAAGGGGATGGGGAAGCCGGCGGTGATGACGCTGGCGGACTTCTGGCTCATGTGCCCGGCCATGCGGCTGTACGATGTGGAGCGGGAGTGCGCGTGCGAGGGTCCCGGAGGCGGGCTAAGATGCGCCACGTGCGCGACGCTGTTCGCAAGCCTTCCGGGAGTAACTCTGCCGCCCAGGGAAGAGGAATTCAAGCCGGCGGTCGCCAGGGTTCCGTGGAGCGTGAAGAGGCTGGTTCCGAGGTGGGCGAAGGATGCGGTGAAGAGAGTGCTTCGGGCGGGCGGGCACCCGGTGGCCGAGATGCGAGCTGCGAGCTATATGGCGCTGATAAGCGCGGGGCTGGCGGGGCGGCTCCAGAGCATGGCCGCGCTCGACCTGATAATCGCGCCGTCAAAGTTCATACGGAACCTGCACATCGCGTACGGCGTTCCGGGAGAGAAGATCATCCACAGCGACTACGGGTTCGACCTGGGGGGTCTCACTGAAGCGCGGAAGACCGCGTCGGGATCGGTACGGTTCGGTTACACGGGGACGCTTCATGCGCACAAGGGCGCGCACGTGCTTATCGACGCGTTCCGGCAAGCGGGGCTGAGCAGCGCGGTATTGAAGATATTCGGGTGGGGAGACCCTGGGTACGTCGAGTCGCTGAAGCGGAGGGCGCGCGGAGCGAACATCGAGTTCATGGGCAAGTACAAGCCGGCCGACGTGGCGAAGGTGTTTTCGGAGATAGACGTTCTGGTGGTGCCGTCGCTGTGGTACGAGAACTCGCCGCTGGTGATCCACGAGGCTTTTGCGAGCCGGACGCCCGCCTTGGTGTCGGGGATAGGCGGCATGGCGGAACTTGTGGCGGACGGGAAAGGGGGAATGACGTTCGAGGTGGGGTCAGTCGAGGATCTGGCGGCGAAGATGCGGAAGCTGGCCGAGGACTCGTCGCTGAGAACGGCTCTGGCTGAGAATGCGCCGAGAGTGAAAACGATAGAAGAGAACGCGCAAGAACTCGAAGAGATCTACGGGCGTCTAATATCAGCCCGAAACGCACCACCTACCGCCTGACCGGTCAAGATGAAAGGCCGGGAGGGCATTCCCCCAACGCTCCCCCCCGGCCATCTCCCCCCTCGCTCCCTGCAAGAGGTCCTGTCTGGCGACTTCTCCGCACAGAAATTCAAGAGGAAAGTATCTATTCACCCACAGTGACATCGTCGACGTACCAGCCGCGATAGTAGTTCGCGATGGGATCGACGGTGTCGAATTCGAACTCAAGCTGGGCCTGCGGCGAGGTGTAGGCGCTGAGATCGACGGTAACGTCGAACCATGCGCGCTGCTGCGTGCCGTCAGAGACGTAGATGGTGTGGAACTCGGCCCCTCCATCGAGCCACAGGTGGATTCTGATCAAATCGAATCCGGCGACGTTCTCCGTCTCCTCCCAGTTCCAGAAATTAAGGGTCGCGGCGGCGGGCAAGTTGAACTCGGGGGAGAAGAGCGAGCCGTAGTTAGTCGCGCCGTTGTCGTAGTCTCCGGTCAAGTCCTGTCCGTACCACCAGCTATGGGTGGGGCTGTGGGCGTCGCCGTAAGTATCCACGCCGGATTCCACGATGTGCCAGAATCCGGTAGCCGCCCATCCGGGCGCGCCGCTCTCGAAATCATCGGAGAGCACGGGCGGCATTCCGGTCACAAGCTGGACATCGTCCACATACCAGCCGCGGTAGTTGTTGTAGAGAGCGTCCACGGTGTCGAACTTGAACCGGAGCCGGACGGCCTTCCCTGCGTAGCTGGAGAAGTCGAGCAGAACGAGGTGCCAAGCATCCTGTACGGCACCGTCGGAAGTGTAGAACAGGGACCACGAGTCGCCGCCGTCGTCGGAAACGAGGACTTGCCGGAGGTCGTAAGTGAAGGCCGCCTGTGCTTCGACCTGCTCCCAACTGAAGAAGGCGAGATTCTGGTCGGCGGGGACCCTGAAGACCGAGCTGTCGAGGGTTCCGGAGTTCGGAGCGCCCGTGTTGTAGTTGCCGGTGCTGGGCTGCCCGTACCACCAGCTGCGAGTCGGGCTGTTCGCGTTGGCATAGGGGTCGGGGGTAGGCGTGGCGCCGGTGTCGACGAGATGCCAGAGCCCGTCGGCCTCCCAGTCGGTGATGCCGGCCTCCATATCTTCATCGAAGCCGTTCGGGGCGACGCTCACGTCGTCCACGTACCAGCCTCGGTAGTCGTTGAACAGATCGTCGACGGTGTCGAACTCGAATGCAATCATGGCATTGGGGCTGGAGTAGGCGGAGATATCCACGGTCACCAGCTCCCAGCCAGTGGTGGCGGCTACGTTGGACTGGTAGAGCGGCGTCGGGTCCCAAGTGGAGCCGCCATCGGTGCTAATCCAGACGCGCCTCAGGTCGAAGGGGCCGGAGGGCGCATCGAAGGTGGGCTCGACCTCTTCCCAAGTCATGAACCATAACTCCGTGCCGGGCGGCAAGGGGAAGGGCCTGGATTCGAGTCTGCCGGTGTTGGCCGCGCCCGTGTTGTATGTGCCCGTGGCGTCCAGGCCGTACCACCAGCTATGGGTGCCGCTGGCCGCCTCACCATACGGGTTCGTGCTCGAGTCGACGATGTGCCACAGGCCTGTGGCATTCCATTTATCGTCCCCGGACTCCATGTCATCGACGAGCGCGGGGATAGGCGTGGGCGGGATGAACGCCAGGACCATATCGTCGAGGTACCATCCCCGGTAGGCGTTGTACCATCGGTCGGTTGTGTCGAATTCGAACTTCACGAAGCCCTGCTCGCCCGCGTATGCGGCCAGGTCAACGGCCGACTGGTGCCAGGCGAGCTTCGGGGAGCCGAGGGACTGGTAGACGAGATCCCAGGTCCCCCCCGAGTCCGTCCACACGTAAGCCTTCTTGGTATCGTAGTTTTCGTTGGCTTCGGTCTGTTCGAAAGACCAGAAAGCGAGGGTGCCGTCGACGGGGAACTCGATGTGCGGAGAAATGAGATCGCCCGCGTTGGCCGCGCCGGTGTCGTAGTTGCCTGTTGCATCCCGGCCGTACCACCAACTGTGGGTTGGACTGTACGCTTCCGGATACGGATCGGTAGCGGTGTCCACGATGTGCCAGAGGCCGGTAGCTCCCCATCCGGCGGTGCCCGATTCCACATCATTGACGAATCCGACGGGCGTGGGGTCGTCGTTTAGGATGGTGTAGGTGTGGGAGCTTTGGCCGAGAACCGAGTTGGTGGGATTGCTGAGGCCTATGACGATCGTCTCATCGGTTTCGGCCCAAGGATCGTCCACGATGGTGACGGATATATCCTTGCTGGCCTCGCCGATGGCGAAGGTGAGGGTATCCGGGGTGAGAGAGTAATCCTCGGGGGAGACAGCCGTCCCGCCGGTAACGGCGTAATCCACGGTAACGGGCGCGGCGGTGGGCGTGGGCGACACGTTGACCGTGATGAGAGCGGGCGTCACCGGCTCTCCGCCGCTGGAGGCCGGAGAGCTAAAGCCGACGGTCAGCATCACCTCGTCTTCCTCAATCGTGTGCGTGGTGACCGCGGTGCCGAGGACTGCGTTCGTCGGGTTGCTGAGAGTCACCACTACGGTCTCATCGCCTTCGTAGATCACGTCGTCGACGATGGTGACGCTGATGTCCTTGGACGACTCACCCGGCAGGAACGTCAGAGTGTCCGCCGCAAGCGAGAAGTCGTCCGGGTCGGTAGCGGTGCCGCCGGTGACGGCGTAGTCCACGGTAACGGTGACTCCGGGCGTGGGCAAGACGTTGACCGTCAGCAAGGCCGGCGTGACGTTCTCAGGGCCAGCGGAGGTCGGCGACGCGAAGCCCACCGTCGGTTCGGCGTCGTCATCGGTGATGGTGTAGGTGTGGTCTGTCGGCGGCTTGAGGAACGCGCCGGTAGGATTGCTGAGCGTGACGATTATGGTCTCGTCGTCCTCAAAGCTGAGGTCATCCACAACGGTGACGGAGATGTCTTTGGTGGCCTCGCCTGCGAGGAAAGTGAGCGTTCCCGGCGCCAGCGTGTAATCCACGCCGCCAACCGTCGCAGTGCCTCCCGTCGCCGCGTAATCCACTGTCGCGACGGCCGTTGGGGTGGGTGATGCGTTAACCGTGAGCAGCACCGTAGTCACACTCTCCGCCCCGCTGGAGGAGGAAAGCGCGAACTGGAAGAAGGTCTCTCCCTCGTCGTCGGAGATGGTGTAGGTGTGCTCGTCGGTAACGCCGAGTATGGAGTTCACGGGATTGGAGAGGCCGACGATAATGGTCTCGTCAGGCTCGGTGAGAGCGTCGTCAACGATGGTCGCGGAGATGTTCTTCATCGTCTCCCCCGGCAAGAACGTCAGCGTGCCTGCGGGGAGGGAGAAGTCATCGGGATCGGTGGCGGTGCCGCCGGTCACGGCGTAATCGACGGAGACCGTCTGGCTGGACGATGCGGACAGGCTCACGGAGAGCAGCGCGGGGGTAACGAACTCGAATCCGCCGGACGAAGGCGCGAAAAACTCGACGGTGGGGGGAGGATCGTTGTCGATGATGGTGTAGGTGTGCTGGGAGTTGGCGCCCAGGACGGCGTTGGTGGGGTTGCTGAGCGCGACTATGACCGTCTCGTCCGCCTCGTCGACTGCATCGTCATTGATGGTCACGGGGATGTTCTTGGTGGTTTCCCCCGGCAGGAAGGTGAGGGTGCCGGGCGCAAGCGAGTAGTCGTCGGGATCGGTCGCCGTGCCGCCGACCGCGGCGTAGTCAACTGTGACGGTTACGCCGGACGTGCCCGAGAGGCTTACGGCGAGATTCGCAGGCGTAAGAGCCTCTGAGCCGCTGGAAGCGGAGGAGTCGAACTGAACCGTGAACGCGCCAGGAGGATCGTCATCAATGATCACGTAGGTGTGCTGCGTCCTGGCCCCGAGCGTCACGTTGGTCGGATTACTCAAAGTGACGATGATGCTCTCATCGGCCTCATCGAGGAGATCGTCAACTATCGTGATGGAGACATTCTTGGTAGTCTCGCCGGGCAGGAAAGTCAGCGTTCCGGGAACCAGCGTATAGTCCACGCCGCCGCCGGTCGCCGTGCCGCCGGTGACGGCGTAATCCACCGTGACGGTCTGACCGGATGCGCCGGATAGGCTGACTGCAAGGTCCGCCGGAGTGGAGGACTCGAGTCCGCTGGAGCTCACAAGGTCGAACTGCAACGATGGGGCTGCATCGTCGTCGTTTATGGTGTAGGTGTGCGACCCGTTGGTGCCGATGAACGCGTTGGTCGGGTTGCTGAGCGTCACGATGATCGTCTCGTCCGCTTCGCTCAAGGCGTCATCCACAACGGTGGCGGGGATGGTATGCGTCGTCTCGCCCGGCAGGAAGGTGAGCGTGCCTGGTGTCAGGGTGTAGTCCACGCCGCCTCCCGTTGCGGTCCCGCCGGTGACGGCGTAGTCAACCGTGACCGTGTTAGTGGATGAAGGCGAGAGGTTCACCGTCAGAGACACGCCGGCGGTTGACTCCGGGCCGTTGGACGAGGGGAGAGCGAACTCGACGAAATTTGCGCTTTCATCGTCGAAGATCGTGTAAGTATGGTCCGTCGTCGCGCCGAGAGAAGCGTTTGCGGGATTGCTCAAGGTCACGATGATGGTCTCGGAAGACTCGCTGAGAGCGTCATCGGTAATTGTTACGGGGATGTTCTCGGTGGTCGCGCCGGGGAGGAAAGTGAGGGTCCCCGCAGTCAAGGTGTAGTCTACTCCGCCGCCAGTCGCCGTGCCGCCGGTAACGGCGTAATCGACCGTCACCGTTTGCCCGGACGCGACAGAGAGGCTAACCGGAAGAGAGACGGCCGTTACGAACTCCAGGCCGCTCGAGCTGGGTGAATCAAATTCGACCGTAGGCGCGGGGTCGTCGTCATTGATTGTGTAAGTGTGCACTGTGTTGGCGCCAAGCGTGGCGTTCGTCGGGTTGCTCAACGTGACGATGATCGTCTCGTCCGCCTCGTCAATCGCATCATCGACGATGGCTGCCGAGA
>CAZBND010000048.1:0-17492 GCA_964493415.1 uncultured Planctomycetota bacterium
CAGCGGCGGGACTCATCCGGTAGGTCCGAGACATCAGATGTCCGCCAGGGAGACCACTTCTCCCCTGATGTAGACATCCCCGTCGGGAGAGACGTAGCCCACCACCTCGGAGTCGGCATTCTTTATCACGAAGGAACCGGGAGGGGGCGTGAGCACCGTCTGGCCGGGGTGAGTGAGGCCGGCGATGAACATGTTGCCGTCGGGGTAAACTGCGGCGACTGCCGCTTCGCCCAGGTCACGGATGAGGAACTCGCTGCCGGTGGTGCGAACCGGGGCGGTGGACTCGGTTATGGTTCCCTTGAGGTAAAGGTTCCCCCCGGTGTCGAACACGGCCAGCCTGGTGCCGTCGCTCTTTCTCACTTCGAGAGACGGGGCCAAGTCATCCATCAGGGACTCGATCTGCGCCAGCAGGTCGGCATGGAGGCGGTAGAGTTCGATCTCTCCCATGGAGTCAAAGGAATAGTTCCACGAGCCGGCTCCGTACTTGTCGTTGATGGCCTGCAGAGCGCGGCGGCGGCTCCAGCCTTCCTGGGCGGCAAGAAGGTTGGCCAATTCGATCAACTGCTGGCCGTTGCGCATGAGCTTCAGACGGACGCCGGCAATCGCGCCGTTGTACTGGCCGAATCCGGGGACGTTCGAGCCGGAATAGACGATGGAAAGCGGTTCGGCGTCGTTCCAGTTGGTGTTGAAGTTGTTCCAGTACGGCGCACCGCCGTCCAACCCCTGCGCCCAGACCTGTAGAAAGCGCTTGGCGTGCCCGTCGCCAGGGTCCTGGGGCGCGGGGCCGGTGCCGTAGTAAATCCACCGCTCGTCAACGCCCAGGAGGATTCGGCGATAGCGAAGGTTAGGCCAGTACCAGTCGGAGGAGCTGCCGCTCATGACGTCCCAGTTGATGCGGCCATCGGTCTGGGCGCAGCTCTGTCCCCAGCGGTCGCTGATGTCCAGCCGCCAGTGCCATTTGACGTCGGGGGCTGGGGCCGTCGCCTGCCCCTGTCGCCAGAGTTCGTGGAAGAAGCCCATAGCGCGGAAGTCGTCGGCGGTTTCGCACTCTTCGAGCGCCCACAAGGCGGCGGAGCCGCTGTAGTAATACTTGTGATTGAGGTATGCCTGGAAGTTGGTGCCGTGCCAGCCTTGGGACTGGGCGTGCTCGAACCAGTCCTTGACCACGTTGCGGACTCCCTGCTTGTAGCCGTCGGGAAAAGCGCCGTCGATGTCGGGCAAGGTCCTCCAGAAGGTGTCGGGGTCGGAATCGAGCAGCGCGTCCCAGTACGCTCCGCCGCTTCCGGCGGCGTCGAACCCGTAAGCGGCATCCTGGATGTGAATGGGCCATGACTCGAAGAAGGTCGTGTAAAACGTGGCGACGGGGGTTCCGGAGCCGGGGCCGTAGTACGGGCTGCCGGGGGCGGAAGGAGTAAAAGCGGAACCGTCGAGAAACGGGCCGTAGCGCTGATCGAGCAGACTCCAGTCGTCGGCATGAAGGGTGGGGCCGGAACCCGTGAGAGTGGGCGCGCGGTCCGCGTGGATGCCGGCGTTCCAACTGTAAGGAAGAATGTTAAGCGACTGACGGTGCATGTGGGCGATCTGGAAATAGCGAAGGCGGGTGAGGTCCTGATCCCCGAACTCCCAGTGGCGGCTGTAGCCGTTTAGGTCGAGAAGAAAGCTCAAGGAGTCGGGTATCGTGGCGGGGCTGACCGATAGATGCAACTCGATTTCGGCGGGGGAAGGAAGCTGGTCGGCGTTGATGGTGATCTGGCCGGAATACTCTCCCGGCAAAGCGTCCCGCGGCACGTACAAGTCAGTCCAGACGGATTGGTTGACTCCGGAAGGATTGTGATTGGCGTCGGGGATGGAGAAGGCGGCGGGGAAAGGCGCGTAGAGGGGTATAGCCGCGTCGGGATAGCGAGCGCCGCCGTAGAAGACGTAATGGAGCTGATAGAGATTCGCGCAAGGGTCAGCGGATATGACGGAGCCGCCCGGGCCGGCAAGGTCGCCGACGGCGACGGTGACGTTCGTGAGGGAAGAAAGCAAGCGTTCGATGATCAACTGGAAGGAGAGGACCTCGTTCCGGGCGCCGCGGAGGGAGACGGAGTTTGCTTGCGAGTCCCAGACGACGTTGGCCTTTTTGTAGTCGTCGGCGCCGCTTCCCGTGTAGCCGTCCTCGATGCGATTGCCTGTGGCGGGGTTGACCTTGACCAGTTCGGAGCACGCCCAGTAGCGCATGACGCCGGGAACGGCGCGGACGGTCTTGCCTGCGGGGTCGGGGGCGTCGAAGTCGCCATCAATCAAGACCGGGGCCAGGGGAAACTCGGGGACCGTGAAGGCGACGCTGGAGACCGGGCCGCCGTTGCCGGCTTGATCGTACGCTTGGACGAAGAAGGTGTACTGCGTCTGGTCGGCGAGCCCTTCGACGAGGGCCCGCTGCTCGGTTCCAGGAAGAGCCGGGCGCGGAATTCGCCAGCGGGGCAGGTCGTCGGCCGAGTTGAAATCCCCTCCGGTCGAGTACCGGGTCGTGTAGCCGAGAGCCTTCGGACGCTGGGGGTCGGAGGGAGCGGTGAAACGGAGAACCACCGCGCCGTTCTCGTCCCCTGCTTCCGCAGACAGGGAGCCGACAGCGCCGGGGGGAGTGACGTCGGTTTCGGTAGAGAATTTTAGGAGAAGCCGCGGGCGAACGGTGTCGTTCTGCTCTTTCGTGTAGACGGTGGGATTGTACGACAAGTTGTGCCCGCGTGAATCGGTCACCGCCAAACCGTGCTGGTCGAGTATGAGCGCATGAATGAAATCGGAATCGAGTTTCATTCTGATCCATTGCTGGCCGCCGGGGTTGTAGGAGCCGAAATTCCCTTCGGGCTCGTAGGCGAAGGAGACCAGTGAGCCGTAGTTGCCGAAAGCGGCGGTGGAGAAATCGCTGTGCGAGAAGGTCCATTCGTCGTCCGGGGCGGGGTTAGCGGGGTCGGCGGGTCGTCTGCGCCAGCGCCAGCAGGTTTCGCCGACGGAGGCCGTACCGCCCCAGCCGGTGCCTTCGTTCCAGTCGGCATTGATGGTGGAGGCGACCAAGGCGTAAACTGGGTCGGCGTTCGATCTTGCAAGATGGAGTTCGGCCTCTTCGACGGTAAGGCCGCGGTAAGAATCAAGGTCGAACTTCAGGGCCGTGACGTCCTGCCAACCTTTGAGGCGAGTCCGCGAGGCCACGCCGTTGTTGATGAGCCACTCAGCCTGCCCACCGGGACCGCTGTAAAAGGAGAATTGGTTATCCTCGGCGTCGAGAACAGTTACGACATCGGGGGCGGCGGGATCAAGCCACGCGCCGGCACGATGGCCAAGGAGACAAAGAGGGAGCAGAATTGCCAGGAGTGTCGCCGGACGCACGGTCACATACCTCCTGTGTCAACGGTTCGGGCCAGTTGCGCGGCGGGTACGCGAACAGCCGCGATGAGCAAGGCCGCCGACATTTTTCACCAACAGCGACCCAACCACCTGCGGCTACGGCCATTTTGAGCAGGCTCTCGGGCGTACCCCCGGACGGGGTCCCCGCTTCCGCCAGGAAGCCTGAACTCTGAGTTACAGCCTGGATCAAGAAGAGCGCAAGCGGCCCTCTCGCTTCCGCTCACTGACCCAGGGTCACCTCCACCCTATTGTTTCTCTCGGTGATCTCGTAGATTTCGTCTTTGGGGTCAAGGACGCATATAACGCGAGCGGGGACCGAACCCGGCATCCAGTCCATGGAAACGGTCGCCGTCTTGGGAACGAGGTCGTTCGGAGCGTCGAGCGCCTCGACAACCCCGGATCCGATTTTGTTTTCGGGCTTGATCTGGTCGCGGTAGGCTTCGACGGCGAGGTTGCTGAGGGGAGCGCCGCCGATGCTGTGGACCCTCACGGTGAGCCGCCCGCCTTCATGGAAGACGTCGCGGGCGGAGATGCCGGCATCGGGCAGCAGGTCGGGGAGGTCGCGAAGCTTTTGGGCCGCTTTGAGCTCGATCACCTGGGTCGCGCGCGGCGGGACTTCGATCTGCACGGAGTCGCCGCGGTGCATGAGATCCACCGTCGCCGACGATGTCACAGTGTCGGGGACATCGTCGCCGTCCGAATCCGGCCCCATGGTGAGGGTGTATCTCCATCCGGGTTTGAGCCGCCAGAGCCGCATTCCGCCTTTCTTCGAGCCTTCGGAGAAGTTGTAGGCGAGCACCTTCAGGTGCGAGCTGTCTGCGCCGACGACGAGCGGGGTGAATTGCTTGTCGAAACCTTCCCAGGTGACGGCGATTTCGGGCATGGAGACGCCCCAGCAGTTGACGGGCCCCATGACCGCGCCGTCGAGGAAGCGCTCGAGAAGTCCGCCGAATCCGGCGCGGTCGGTCATGAACACCTCTCCGGTGAGCATTTCGAAACCGCGCGCGCCGACCGTGTGATTGATGGCGTCTGCGCCGTCGACGATGTGCTGCTTGTCGCCGTCAATGAGGTAGCGAGCGTACTCGAGGGAGCCCCACTCGACCTCCCTGCCGTAGTGGTTGATGCGCTGACCGGTTGTCTTGACGTAGTCATCATACTTGGTGGTGGCGGTGGCCTCGCGCACCCTGGCGAAGAGGAGCGGAAGCTCAGCGCCGTAGTAACCGCCGGTGAGCTGACTGCCGAGCCACATGGCCGAGCCCATGGGTGGATTATTTACGGGGCTCTCCAAGTATTCGGAAGCGATTCGCCAGGCGGCGTCATACGGGTCGAGGAACGCCTCGTCGCCGGTGAGCTTGTATGCCAGAAGGCAGAGGTGATAGGTGAAGCTCTGGGGGAAGAAGGCGAGGTACGCACGGTCGGGGGAGTTGGCGATGACGTTGGTGTACGGGGCCTCCCACCAAGCCTCGCTGCCGGGGGAGCCCTGCTCGCAGTCCTTGTAGGCGACGCCGAGAGGAAGGAAGCCGGCGGGCTTGCTTTTGGAAGTGCTCTTGGCGTCTTCGGTCCAGGCCTTTGCCCACTCTACGAGGGCGGCTTTTGCGGCCGGATTGCCATTGTACCAGACCAGAGATATGCCGGGCGGGCGGAGGCGACCGTTGTAGGTTGCGTCAACCGCGCCGGCCGGGTCGGGATCGATCCAGTCAGGCCCGAAGTGCCATGCTTTGGCGTGGCGGTGACCATTCGAGTTGATCCCGGTGTAGAAATCGATCACGGGCTTGAAGGAGATCATGCAGCGCTCGATGTAGGTCGGGTCGCCGTAGTCGAGAAAGACCATGTGAGGATGGCTGTCGGCGCTCATTTCGAGTATGTGCTCTGCGTCGGCCCTATTATCTTCGATGCCCCACTCGCGGTTCATCATGTCCGATTCCCAGATGCCGTCGGCGAGCTTCTTGGCGGTGTCATAGGCCTTGGGGCTTAGTCCGGAGGCGGCTACGAGCCACCAGTCGCGAAGGATTTCGACGTCATCGGACCATCCGCCGCCGATGCTGCCGTCGGGGCGCTGGCGGTTATTGCCCCACCACTCGACGACGTCGATCCACCAGCCCGTGGCGTCTCGGAGAGCGGCGGCCCACTGGGGCGCGCCCTCGTAGCCCCACTCGTACTTGCGCGGGATGGGAGGAGGAGGCGGCGCGGCCTCTCCGGGCCGCACGAGCACCTCGTCGACCATCTCGCCCTTGAGAAGGTACATCTTGACGTACTTGTCGTCGGGGTAGTCTTTTTGGAGCTCCTTGAAGAGCGCCTCTCCCCTCGCCCACCCGACGCCGCTTCTGTTGGGGTCGATGCCGCAGTTGACGCGAGCCCTGTACCAGAGGGCGCGAGGATAGAGCGGGTCGTCGGGAGAAATCTGCCGGCAGACAGCGTCGGCGATCCACATGGGGCCGTACTTGCGTATTGCCGGGTCGCGATGGAAGAGACGCTGGGCTTCGCGGAATATGGTGGCGAGAGTCATGAGTTCGTTGGCGGCGGAGTCGGCGGGGGCTTTTTCGAGAACCAGGTCGAGAACCTTGATCGCCTCAGCCACCAGTTCCGAGTCGGTCCAGAGATCGGGGGACTGGGCGAGGAGCTCGACGCGGTCGATGGTGATGGCGGCGCGAAGCTCGGGATCGGCTTGGATGCGCCTGCCAAATTCGAGGTCGAGATTGAGATTTCCCGCCGCCCAGAGCAAGCCGGCGGCCTTTGCGAGCAGGAGATCCTCATCCTGGATGTTGGCGAAGAGGTTCGCCGCTTCCTGGATGTCGCCTGAGTTGTAGGCCTCGAGGGCTGCGGGGACGCGGCCGGAAGCGAATTCGGGCCGGACCGTCAGCTTGCCGTCAGCCAGTTCCAGCGGCATGGGGGAAAAGGGATATATCTCCACGCCCAGCACGGAGTTCTCGGAGAATTGCCGGGACCCTCCGAAGGAGGATCTCCCGCCAGAGGGTCTGCCGCCTGGAGGTCTTCCGCCGGAGGGTGTGCCGCCGGGCGGACGCGCAGAGGGTTGCTGATCTGCCTTGCGAAAACCAATGCGAAGGACGCCGTCCCGCGGCTCGGCGGTGAAACGGACGCGCATTATGCCGCCGTAATCTGACTGCGATCCACGGTCGCGGTAGATGAAGGCATCGGCGTTGTCGGTGACAAGCTCTCCATTCGCGTAGACGGAGAGGCCGTGCCGCGACCCGCCGATGTCGCCGACCACGGCAATGACGCGACAGGTGCCGGCGGGAAGAGAAACTGCAAAGGTCATGTCTTCGGGGCCGGCGATGCCGTCGATGGTAAGGGCGTCGGTGTTCTCCATCGCCTCGACGGCGGGCCATCGCGAGCCGAAGTGCTGGTAGACGAAGGGCGACCTGTCGAAGCTTTCACCTCCCGGGGTCTCCCAGCCGTACCCGCTCTCCGGGGTGTACACAGTAGACGGAAGAACTTGGGCGTAGCCGTCCTTCAAGGGAGTGTCGGGGCCGCCCATGTCGAACAGGGAGGCGCTTTCGGCCCATGCGATTGGGCCGACGGCCAAAAGTGTGATCGCCAAAGCCGCCACTACGAACTTCCGCGCGTATCGGAACATCTCTTCCCCCTTCCTCGTTTTCGATCCCCGTTCACTTCAGAGGATGAATGCTACGCATATGGGGCGCTACGCACCGCCGTGCCAGCGGGAATGAACATGCAGGGCCCGATTGAATGGCGGCCCCCGCCCCTTTCTTGCACATCGTCTCGCCTGCAATCCAGAAATAATCCGCCGGCGATCATCCCGCCCGGTGAGGAGCGAGATGATCGCGCCGACGCATTAAGCTCATGCGGCGGGATTCTACTCGTACAGCTTAATGATGCCGTTGATGTCGCCGGTGTAAAGGTCGCGCTTTTTGGTCTCGCCTTCCTCGGAGTATCCGTACATCGTTTCTTCCAAAGCGCCCGTCTCGTAGAGGTCGCCCATTCCGGCGCAGTGCCCCAGCTCATGGGTGGCGATGTTCTGGATGTCCATGAGGAAGGGGTCGGCGGAAGCGTCGCCCCATTCGCACTCATCGTTGAAGAGGATATGGGCCTCGACGATCTCGCGTTGGCTGGGGGGCCCTGTGAAGTATCCCCAGACGGACGTCACGCCGATGACATTGGGGTCGCCGTAGTCGTCGAAAGAGATGGTGTTGTAGCCGCGGTACGCGCCATCGTCGTAACCGGCGGAATCGTCGATGACCACGCCGCCGAAGATGTCGAGTACCGACAGATCGGGCGTCTCCCATTCCTCGATGCCCGCGAGGACGGAGTTAACCGCGAGCGCGTCGAGGCCGCCGCCTATGTTCTCGTCGAAGTCGGGATTGAGGCGGTAATCCTCGATAGCTCTCCACTTCGCGCCCTTGGAGAGATAGGTGTAGTCGCCCTGGTCTTCCTTGTCGGGCTTGCCGCCGCCGGCCCACGGGGGCTTGGCGTGAGCTTTTTTGAAGTGGACGAACGTAATCTTACTGAGTACCCTGTCTTTTCCGCCGCCCCGTTCGCCGGCCTGGCCAAGGTTCATGCAGAAAAGAAACGCGACCACGAGCAGCAGAACCAGCACGCGGGGGACCCGTTTGGCCCGCATCATGACACCTCCTGCGTTTCGAGAAAGGCTAGAAGGATTCTTCCCCGTCCGTCCAGGGCCAGCTCTCGAAAGCGCACGATACAGGACCTATGTGTTGTACCTATCAACGGCGCACGAATTATACTTCGGCGGCCTGGCGGGTGCAAGGTGTAAATGGAGCCCGCTCAACCCCACCCGCATCCGATTCCGGCCGGAACGCAGGTGACAATGGCGGAAAGTGGAAAAGCTGCGGTCTGCGGAGGGTTGTCAGGACGGTGGGCTTTCAGCGACGGAGTCGGTTCGGGGACGGGGGTAGCGCCACGCTGCTCAGTTCACCGAGAAGATAGAGGTCGCCGGATGACGTGAAGCAGGCCACGACGTTGCCCACGAGATTCTTAATCTGGAGCGAACGCGGAGGAGGGCTGAGGGGACCCTGGTTCTGATACATGCCGCCCGCGATGCGCAGATTACCGGCAGTGTCCAAGGCTGCTGCAATCGTGCCGTCCTGGTTTCGGACGAGGAGTTGGCTGCCCAACTCCCCGTTGGGCGCGGAACTCTCGAAGACCGCTCCTGCCAGGATCAAGTTTCCCTCCGCGTCGAAAACGGCGAGGTCCTCGCCGCCGGGCCCTTTGACCACGAGGCCGGGGCCGCGCGGCGGACGCTTGCCGGTCAGCACGGTGAATTGATCGATGGTCCCCGACGGAGTGCATCCCAGCGGCGGGACTCCGCTGGAGCAGTCGGAGTTGAAGGCTATCCTGGTGCCGTCGCTGCTGGGGCTCGGCAGAGGCTGCGTCCAGAAGGGCTTGACGGCGGTGTTGGAGGTTGTTCCCGTGCGCGCGAGGTACTCGTACGAGCCGTCGGTGCGCATGAGCATGATCTCGTCGAGCGGCGGCGCGTACCCGGCCGGCAAGTGCGTGGAGGAAGGGAAGAAGCCGACGGCAAACCAGTCGCTCACGTTGTCCGGCCAGGTGATGTGAAGCTTTGAACGTACGCGGCTTGCGACGCCTCGACGCTGTAGAGAAGCCTGTCGTTGGACCCGTCGATGTTCACCACACGTATTTCAAGGGGAGTTTTCGGCTCGCCGCGGCCGCCGGCGGGCATCTTGTAGTAGCCCCATTGTCCGTCGGGCGAGAAGTCCGTATGGCCGACCGAGCCGGACGCCGCCTCGGACCTCTCAGAACGAACGTGCGCCAAGCACCTGATGATGATTGGGGACGGTCTGACGCGATACGCGGAGCAGCACGCCGGAGTTTACCCGGCATCCTTGGGCGACTTGGTGCCGGACTACATCGAGCAGGAGACGGCGGCGAGCCTCATCTGCCCAGAGGACAAAAGCGCATTCCCTTCCCCGGATACGAGCTACAAGTACTTAGCGTCCGGGGAGCGTGTCTCCGACGAGCGTATGGTGCCTGTTGTGATGGACAGGCAGCCGCTACACTCGGACGGGAGGTTCAACGTGCTTTTCAGCAACGGGCGCGTGACGCTGATGAGTCCGGAGCACGTGGAGAGACTGTTTGTCGGCACTTCAACAGAAAGGGCCGAGGAGAGTCCGACGGGTGCGGAATCGGGAGGGAACGGGCTGTGAGCCGGGCCCGAGCCGAGAATAAGCAGGAAAGGAACGAGGGCCAATGAGAGGGAAGGCTACGTCCAGGGCTTCGGCTTGCGCTTCCAGATGTCCCCGTGAGCGTACTCTTCAGGGTCGCTGACGACGGCAGTTTTAGGGGTAGGTATCGAACCGCCCAAGAGCGGGTCGTCGGTCCTCTTCATCCAGCTTTCGAGTCGTGAGCGCATCTCATCAAGCGTCTTTGAATAAGCCGGCTCCCGGCAAAGGTTACGGGCCTCATTCGGATCGAAGACGAGGTCGTAAAGCTCCTCGGCTTCGAGAACTCTCTCGGAATATCCGTGACGGAACATGAAGTCCTTGGAGGGGCAACCATCGATCTGGGCCATGATCGGGTGAGGATAGTCGGTGTAGCGGCGGATGTACTTCCAGCGGTTGGTGCGGACCGCCCTGAGCGGCTCGTAAGCCGCATGGTAGTTCAATTCGGCGTGGACCTCGTCGTTGATTTCCTTCTGCCGGCCGCTGACAAGGGGAAGAAGTGATTTTCCCTGGAGCCAATCGGGAGAAGGAATCTGCGCCAGATCGCAAATGGTGGGAAACAGGTCAATCTGCGAGAGGAGGGCGTCGGACGCACGGCCGCCGCGAAAGCCGCCGGGGCCGCGCAGGATCAGCATGACGCCGATGCCGTGGTCGGTGAGGTTGCACTTCATCGCGGGGAAGGCGATGCCGTGATCGGTAGTGCAGATGACCAATGTGTTTTCGGCTAAGCCGTTTCGTTCCAGCGCTGAGAGAACCTTGCCGACGCCTTCGTCCAGGATGCGGGCGGAGGCTTTGAAGCCGGCCATGTCCTTTCGGGTCTCAGGCGCGTCGGGGAGAGGCGCGGGCGGAGCGCAATAGCGGGCTTCCTTCTCATCGACCTCGGGGAACGGCACGTGGGTGTTACGGAAGCCGACGGAGAGGAAGAAGGGGCACTCGAGAGGACTTGCGAGGAATTCGACGGCGGCATCGGCGGCGTTGGCGGCCCCGTCGCGGTCCGGGTCGACGGTCAGACGCTTTTCGTATCCGCACGCGAGCGGATCGCGGACGACGTGGTGAACGCCGAGGGAGACCGTGAGATATCCCGCACTCTTAAGGACGTTGGCGATGTGCCTGTGGCGGTCCCGGAGCTCGAAGCCCCGGTTGACCAGTCCGAACATCCCGCAGCTATGGGGCACCTGGCCCGTCAGCAGGGCGGCCCTGCTGGGCGAACAGACGGGAGCGCAGGAGAACGCGTGCGTGAACGTGATCCCCTCCTCCGCCAGGGCCTGGATGTTGGGCGTGGGGACTGCGAAGCCGTAGGGCTGGACGTAGCGGCCCGTGTCGTGGGAATGAATGTACAATATGTTCGGTCGCTTCATTCGCAACCTCCGACACAGATTGCGGCAGACGGTCTATACGTTCGCGCGGGCGTCGATCAAGCGATTGGCGAGGTCGGCGAGATCCGTCTCGCGCGTTGAATGAATACAAGTGCCCCGGACGATGCGAACGCGGTCGCGCCAGGATTGGGGGATGGACTGTTCGCCGTTCATCGCGCCGGCAAGTGCCCCGGCCATGGCGGCTACGGTGTCGGCATCGCGGCCAAGGTTGGCCCCGCCGATGATGGCAGAGCGAGTGTCGGTGCCGTTCTTCGCGAAGACGGCGAAGGCTTGGGCGACGGCTTCGGCGACGATGGATGCTCTAACGCAGACGCAGGAGGCGATGAGGTCGTCGTAAGCTTCTTCGAGGGACGATGCGCCGCGGGCGATGTCGCATGCTTCCCGAATGCGAAAGTGAATCCAGGAGTCGGAAGGAATCTGGGCGAGCCCGGCTTCGACGACCGCGTCGGGATCGGGGTTCTCCATCGTCACAGCTTCTGCGACGGAAGCGGCGAGAGCCTGCGCCGCCCATATGCCGTCGTAGGCGTGACTGACGGAGGCGTCGGCTTGGGCGGAAGCGGCGGCGCATTGAGGGTCGCCGTACCAATAGACGCCGCAGGGAGCGATGCGCATGGCAGCGCCGTCGCTCAGACGCATGGAGCCGAAGAGTCCGGTCCGGGGAGGACGCATGCCGCGCTTGAGGTTGTCGATGGCGTCTCGTTCGCTTTTTCCTCCGCGCCGGAACTCATCCTGGCCCAGGAGATTCTCGCGCCAGACGGCTTCGATGTGTCTGGAATCGGGTTCGCCCTTGCCCCGGAGGAGAGCGAGAGCCGTGAGCACCATGTACTCGGTGTCATCGGTTCCGCCGCCGTGCTTATCGGTGAAATCATCGAGGACGCCGAATTGCCGGACGATCTCCTGGCGTGTCATTCCTTCGGTGGGCATTCCGAGGGCGTCGCCTGCGGCCAATCCCAGGAGAGCACCTCGGGCTTTCTGCTTCAGGAAATCCGAATCCTGCATCGGTCTGCTCCAGAGATGACTGGCGGATGCTGAAGGGGACATCGTAGACAATCGACGAGGACAGTTCAAGAGAGGTGCAGAAAATGAAAAAGCGGAGGTCCACGGGAAGGAGAGCGGGTTGAGAACGTATCTCCTGTAAGGACCATTGTGGACGTTCAGATTTCTGACCATAATGACTCTCCTGAGACGGGGATGGTGGGAGTGTTACGTCGTTTGTCCGAGCCACACTGTGGATAGGGCGTGGATGTTGCAGAGGGAGGCGCAGAAGCAATGGTGCACAAGGTGATTCCTCGCGTCGCGGTCGCACTTCTCCTGGCGGGATGGGCGACTGGGACTGGGTATCTGCCGGCACAGACGAGCGATGTCGAAGCCGAGGCCTGGGCACGTAATCTGAGGGGGCGGGTTGTTGACTCCGGGGGTCGCCCGATCGCGGGCGCAGAGGTAATGCTGGTGGAGCGGGACCACGTCTTCCCCTTCCCGGAACCGTTGTTGGTCACTGTGGCGACGGATGCGGAGGGGGAATTCCGGATTGACGGGATACTGCAACCCATTCCAGTCAGCGAGTATCATTCCCGCATGCTGCTTATCCGGAAGGAGGGCTTCGGGGTGTGGGGGAATGGGCTTAAACAGACGGGTGGCGACATTTCAATCAAGGTCACTATGCGACCGGAGGCATCGATCCAGGGCTGTGTCACAGACGCTGACGGACAGCCTCTGCCGGGGGCGACAGTCACGGCGTACTATTTCAGGTGTGGAGGAACGGAAGCCCACGCATTGGGTTTCTGGCAGATCGAAAGGCTGGCCCCTCAGGCAGAAACGGATGGGAATGGGACATTCGCGCTGACCGGTCTCCCGCGGGGCTGCGATTCGACTCTGTCCGTCGCATGCCCGGGATATGCTGGACGACTGGTGTTTGGAGTGCAGACAGGAAGGAAGGGCATCATATTCGAGCTGCAGAGGGAGGTTATCTTGCGTGGCAGTGCAGTCTACGAAGGCACCCGGAAACCCGTTTCGGGCCTGATGATTTGTACGCAGGGGCACCAGACCAGTGCGGTATCCCAGACGGTTACGGGAGAAAACGGGCGGTTCGAGTTGCTGGGAGTCGCGGCGGAGCCCTGCAATCTGTTCGCGATATTCGAATGTCCTCGCAGGGATGCCATGCCAGCCTGGACTGCGGCGGCAATCCAGATAGAGGGCTTCAAGCCGGGTGATATCCGGGAGGACATCGAGGTCGTCGCGACGAAGGGAGGCATCATTGCGGGCAAGGTGACCGACCGCAAAGACAATCCGCTCAAGGGGATCGACATCGCCTTCTACTCGGCGGCCCGGCCAAGCACAGGCGCGGCATGTGAGAGCACGCTCTCAGGCGAAGATGGTTCGTGGTCGTATCGCTTCCCGCCTGGTCAGGTGCATGTTTACATCCGAACACACATCCCGCGGAGCGCCTGGATGACGCCTTTATATGACCTCTCCCTCGATGCGGGCCAGACGATAGAGGACGTCAATTTCACGTTGAACCGCGAAGTCCCTCCAGACTCTCCCTACCTGGGCGCGCGGGCAGCCAGCCCTGCTAGAGAAGGCGCCGGTAGCCAGCAGCATGCCACCCAGAGAGGTCACGGCGCATGGAGCAAGTGGGCAAGGGCATGGCGCGAATTCTGCTCCTGGAACAATAATGGGTTGAAGGAGCGGTTTTCTGAGGTTTTCGGAACAATCGGGGATTAGCGGACGTATTTCTAGTGAGGGCATTTCTGTTTCCATGTCCCGGTATGCGATTGTAATGGCTCTATGGATAGAAGAAGCGTCACAAGGGATACGACACAGCACACGAGAGCGTTGAGCGGAGGAGAAACGGTGACGGCTAAGAAGCGAGTGATAGCGGCGGCTGTTGTCGGGGTCGTTTTGCTGGCAGCCGGCGGGACAGGGTACCTGCTGCTCAGGGAGACGGATATCCCGGCTGAGAACCCGGTTGCCACTGCGTCGGAGAAGGCAGTTAATGAAACGACCGCGGAAGGCAAGACCGAGGAGGTGAGCGAACAGGTGACACTGCTGGCGGGGAAGCCGGGTTCCCTCGGGGCTCCGGATGGGACGGCATTGCTCACAGAAGCGGCAAGGAAGTTGCTGGGGTCGGTCGAAGATGTGCCGCAGGACGTGTTGGACGAGGAGATGCTCGCGCGGGCGAAGAAGCTGGTGGGAGGTGAGCTGGATGAGGAGGTGGACCTGGAGGATTACTCGTGGGAAGCGCTCGCTCACGCTCTGGCGCACAAGGACGAGCGGATCCTGCTGTCGAAGACGATGATGGGAGAGGGTCACTACGACGACGCTATTGCGATGCTGAAGGAGATAATCGCGGGGGAACCCGACGAAGACGTGGCATCGCTTGCGCATTTGATGATGGGGATAGCGATGATGGGGAAGGAGGACCGGGCGGGAGCGCTGGCGGAGTTCCAGTTGATCATAGAGAAGTACCCACGTTCTGCGGCGGTGATCGAGGCGGCAAAAAAGATCTCGTGGTGCAGCTTCGCAACGGGGAAGATTACGGAAGGGGTTGAGTGGGCAATGGCTCTGTTGGAGGAAGATCCGAACAACATGGGGGCGAGCCTGGCGTTCTGGAGACTGCTGAGTTCCCCGGATACGAGGTTCGTGTCGAAGGAAGAATTGCAGCGGCGGTGGGAGATATGCATGACGGCCATGAACACGGTGTGGAAGCCGGTGGAGGCGTACGATGCCGCGCTGGCGCTCGCCAAATCCATGGTACTGGTGGACAGGGACAAGATGTTCCAAATGCTTCAGGAAGTTGCCCGACATTGCCCGGATCCCACGATCGCGGCGTGCGCGAAGGGGGAATTGCTGGACAGGTTCGCCACGTGGGACCCCGCCGAGGGAATACGGCTTGGCGAAGAGATACTGGGATCGGACGCGGATGAAGCCATTAAGAAGCAGGCGAGACGGTGGATGTACTATGCGTACATGGCAGAGGGGGATGTGGAACAGGCGAAGCAGATGTTCGAGCAGGTCGCATCGGACGGATGGCCGGACAGCCTGCTGGGGTTCATATTCGACAGCGGGCTGAGATCGGGGGGACTTGACGAAGGGGACGGGGCGGCGCTCATCTCTTGGCTGGGAGAGCTGTGCGGGATGGAAGGGGCGGTGGGGGCGGAGGCGCTTCGGCTCATGCCGATCGCAACATCGCCGTGGGAAGTGGACGACCTCTTCGAGGGGGGTTCGTCAACGCTTCTGTGCACCGCGGGAGTGCTATTAGCGGCGGGGAATTACGGTCTGGCTGAGGTGGTTGCGGCGTCCTGTCTCGAACAAGCGACGGGCAACGATTGGATGAGTCAATCGAGCTATATGAGTGCGGTGGAGATCGTCGCCAAGGCAAAAGCCGCGCAGGGGGAGTACCGCGAGGCGGCGGAGTACCTGAAAGGGGTACTGGATGGGCACGCGGGTATGGTCGCGGCTGCGGAGTTCGCGATAAGTGTGCCCGAATACCTGCGGCAAGGCGGATACTACGACGAGGCGTTGGCAGGTTACCAGCAGGTCTTGGAACAGTATCCCAACAGCGTGTCCGCGCCAAGAGCCCTGTACCTGATGGCAGAGACGCAGAGGGTTGAGTTAGGAGACCCGGCCGCGGCGAGAGAGATCTACGAGCTTGTGGTGGCGCAGTATCCCGACTCGCTGTATGCAGATCAGGCGATGGCGCGGCTCATGGCCGGCGGCGGGACGTGACGAGGGATGAAGGCTAACAGTGACAAGGGTCAGGTGAGGGGGTCCGACCAGACGCCGGGGATTTGGGCTCCGCATTTGGGGCATTTGCCGGAGTCGATCCGGTTCTCCAGAATGCGATAGCTGAAGCGCTTGATGAGAAGCTCCTTGCAGCCGGGACAGTAGGTCTGCTCGCCGTGATGGCCGGGAGTGACGTTGCCGGTGTAGGCGAAGTTGACGCCCTCCCCCATCGCGATTTCGCGGGCGCGCTCGACGGTCTTGTGCGGTGTGTCGGGGAGGTTCTTCATCTTGTAAGCGGCATGGAAGCGGGTGAAGTGAACCGGCACGTCGGGGCCGAGGTTCTTGACGATCCACTTGCTCATCTCGGTTATCTCTTCGGGTGAGTCGTTCAGGCCGGGAATGAGAAGGACGACGATCTCGGTCCACATGCCGAGCTGCTTCAGAAGGACGAGGATGTCGAGCACGGGCTTGAGGCGGCCGGAGCAGTACTTGACGTAGAATTCGTCGGTGAAGGCTTTGAGGTCGACCTTGACGCCGGTAAGCTGGGAGCACAGGTCCTTCATCGGCTGGGGCTTGATGTAGCCGTTGGAGATCATCACGCTGCCGATTTTCTTCTCGCGGGCGTATGCAGCGGTGTCGTACATGTACTCGTAGAAGACGACGGGCTCGGTGTAGGTGTAGGCGATGGTGGGGCAGCCGTGGCTTGCGGCGCTTTTGGCGACTGCGGCGGGAGGAAGATAGAAGTTGCGCACCTGCTCGGGGCGGAACTGGGATATCTGCCAGTTCTGGCAGAAGCGGCACTCGATGTTGCAGCCGGCGGTGGCGATGGAGAAGGCGAGCGTGCCGGGAAGGTAGTGAAACAGCGGCTTCTTTTCGATGGGGTCCACGTTGGCGGAGCAGACGCGTGAGTGGACGAGGGTGAAGTAGTCGCCGTCGCGGTTTTCCCTCACGCCGCACGCGCCCCGCTCCAACTCTCCGACGGAGCACTCGCGGGGGCAGAGGTTGCATTGAATGCGCTTGGCGTCGAGCTTGTCGAAGTAGCGGGCGGGGGCGACGAATCTCTTCTCTTCGTCGTCGGTTTGCGCGAGGGCTGAGAGAAGCGAGGAGCCGGCGACAAGGCAGCCGCCGGTGAGCAGCGAGCATTTAAGAAAGTCGCGGCGAGTGACGTCGGTTGACACGGCCGCTCCTCCTCACACCTCCACGATGTCGATGCTCTTCAAGTCGGCGACGCCGAGTCCGAGCGCCGCGGCGGTCTGAACGTGCTTCGCGGGCCGTCCGACTTCTTCGAGCGGCGGCATGCCGACCTCGGCGCGTTTCTTCTCTATTATGTCGGCGCAGACGGCGTCAACGGCGACCGCGTCGGTGCCGATGATTAGGCCGCCGTAGGTCCACGACCACTGCGGCTTCATGGAAGGGCCCCCGTTGTAGAGGCCGACGCAGGCGTCGGTGACCGAAAGGCGGAGCTTGCCCTTGATGTAGGGATGGGTGTTGAGCTGCGCGATGTAGGGGTCGCAGTTGTTGTCGTGATACTTGTGGGGATTGTGGATAGCGCCGTAGAAGTTCTTCAAATGGACGGAGACGCCGGCGAGGTCGTGGTCTTTGAGAGCGGCGAGGCTGACGAGCGCGGTGGCGTGAGACGAGATGATCCTGGAGAAGCAGGAGCCGGAGTTCTGCTCGGGAGGGCCCCAGGGGGCGACGTCGGTTTCGTAGCCGCCGGAGGCGTCGGTGCCGGCGACGGTGGGCGAGGAGTCGTCGGCGGGGGCGGGCTTGTACCCTGCGCGGCGGAGGTCGCGGTCGGAACGATCCCAGAGAATGATGTTCGCGTACGGAA
>CAZBND010000049.1:0-16248 GCA_964493415.1 uncultured Planctomycetota bacterium
TCCGTGTCGGCAAATACGGCCGGGATTCCCCACTTGTCGCGATGAATTGCGATCTTGCTTTCCGGTCCGGACAGATCAAATGATTCCGGCGGCATTCAGCATCTCCCTATTGAAGCAATCGATTAGCCTCTCGGGCTGACGATGCTACGGCGTACATTTCGTTGAGATTGAAGTCACGCATTAGGCGCACGCAGTCCTCGTAGGGCTTCTCGTCACCGTCCAGAAGTCCCGAACGTCGGTACTTGCTGCGGCCGAACGAGCACCAGTGCGCCCCGACTACTGCGGGATTCGAGTAATTCTGCCTCATGAATTTGACGTAGGCTTCTCCGCGAGCGGCCTGGTCACGCGCGTAAGTGGGAGACCCCGGAGTAACCTTGAGAACGTCCGTCGGAGCGAGGTAGACGAAATCGGCCAACAAGACCGGCTTTCCTGCAATTGTGTGCCATTCTCTTAGCTTTGCAGGGAGATCGAGGGTCGCGGCTTGCATGGTTTCGACGCAAAGAACATCCACGGTGTCCTTCATCGCGGCGAGCGCGTCCTGGGTCATTCCGTCGACCTTTGCGCCGTCAATGGGAATCGACACGTCTCCTTTGAAACGGTCGCCGAGAATGAGGTGGTTGGGATCGTAGCGCCGAATTGCATCGTGGCAGGTCCAATAGTACTTGGCGACGATCTCAGGGAAATCGTCGCCGGAAAGCTTCTTCCAGAGCGGGAAGTTGGGGGTGTCCGTGTAGAAGTAGCCGATGAGCCCGTGATCATCCTTGAGAAGGGGACAGTCACGGGCCGCCAGGCTATCGCACTTGTCTTCCCATTCCTCGCTGAAAACGTTCGGAAATTGTTCCTCGCTGTACCACTCGATATCAGCAAAGCGGATGATGTGAGTGTAGGGAATATCGCAATGCTTGAACTCCGCAGGTCCCCAGCCCCTGCTGGGGGGAGCGTTGCCGTTCCTGAAGTCGTAGCGCTTCGTGTCCTGGCTCCAACCAATCGTGTTGAATCCCCACTCCTTGAGATGCCGGACCACGAAGGAAACGAATTCCGGCGAGTAGTCTTCCTTGTAGTCGACGTGATTGATTCCGGTCGAAATGAAAGCATTCCCGTCGGGGGTGATAAACCACCAACGGCCATCGAATTTGGCAACGCGGAAAAAGCCGGTTGCTACAGAAGATTTGCCCGTCCACCCGCCGTATGCATCGAGTTCTGGCAGTCCGCTCTTGTTGGATCCCATCGTCCTGATACACCCGGCTTGCTGGTTTCGTGAGCTGCGAAGTCCTCGGGGCAAAAAACAGTGGAACCAAGCATTCTATCTTGTCGTGCTGAAAAAACAAAGCCTCCTGCGCAGGGATATTGGGAAGAGGCGCCGCGGAGTTTTTACGTTGGGAGTCGTAACTGGTTGAATCATCGAGGCAGAGCGGAGAGAATGGTAATCCTAGGCTCTCGTGACGCATCATATACGACGCAGAAGGTCGGTGGTCCACGTCAATAGCGGGAGAACGGTATGGGGATGCGCGTGCTTATCTTGGGAGGAGGCTTCGCGGGAATTTCGGCCGTCCGCGAACTCGCGAAGCGGAAGCCAAGAGGGCTTGAGGCAGATGTGGTTCTAATCGACCAGCGCGACTCGAGTGTCTTCGCCCCACTCTTGCCTGACTTGATCTCCCGGCCACTGCGCGCTGATCACTTGCTGTACCCGCTCAAACCGATGTGTGAAAGCCTGGGCGTGGAATTCGTTCAGGCTGAGGTCCTTCAGGTGGACGGAGGGGCGCGAGAGGTCGTAACGACGGCAGGCACATACGGGGGAGACTGCGTGATCATTTGTCTCGGTTGCGAAACCGACTACCACGGCAGCGAATCGGCGCGCAGGGGGGCGGTTGGCCTGAAGAGGGTGACCGAGGCGCGGACGATCAGAACGGCCGCCTTGAGGGCGCTAAACGACCAGAACGAACCACGCACCAACGTGAAACCCGTACATTTGCTTGTGGTGGGCGGGGGCTATACGGGCTTCGAGGTGGCCAATCACCTGTCGCTGCTCCGGGATGCTCAGAGAGTCCCGTCGGACAGATTGCGCTTGACGATACTGGAGACATCGGGAAAGGTCTTGCCGGGGTGTAGTGATCGTGTACGGAGGAAGGCTACTGCAGAGGCTGAGAAATGTGGCATTGCAGTACGAACAAACACGACCATCGGCGAGTTTCGCGACGGAACAACTGCCGAATTGACGGACGGGACGAGGGTGAGCAACGCGGTGGTGGTTTGGGCGGCAGGCGTGACACCCGGACAGTGGGCGGAAGGTTTCGACGTGCCGCGAAGACAGGGCGGAAGATTGGCCGTCGACGAGTATTTGCGGGTCCCTGGAAGCGAAGGAGTGTTCGCGGCAGGGGATGCGGCAGGGGCAACCCGCCGCGGCTCAGAGGAACCTCTTCGCATGGCGGTGCAGTTCTCGCTGGCGGGCGGATCGTGCGCAGCGCGAAACGCCGTGCGCTGGACGCAAGGAAAGGCGCTGGAAGTCTTTTCGCCGTTTGATCCGGGTTACGTCGTTCCACTCGGGCGCGGCCAAGCTGTCGGAAGAGTCTTGGGAAGGGAGCTCTCAGGAGTGGTGCCTTATTCGCTTCACTACTTCATGTGTGTGGTCAGGACATGGGGCCGGCGAAATAAACGCGGGCTCATCGCGGATGCCGCACGCAGCATGATGTGGAAGGAATGAGGCCGCAACGATGGGGCCTAGTGAAGGGGATTTCGTGTGATGCGAAAGGTTGTCCCAGCAGGTCTGAAGGCGGGACCGCGAATACGAGCGCTTCGGGCGTTTTCATTTCCTCTGTCCTTGCTCCCAGTGATCGCAGCGACGGCGTCGGCGCGCCCCGTGACGGAGTGGGATTGGGGCGTTCTCGCCGGTTCGCTCGCGCTTGTGATGTTCTCGCACGCAGCGGGCAATCTTCTCAACGACTGTTTCGATTACGCCCAGGGAGTCGACCGCCCCGCGGGCAACGGCAAAGGGCGCAGCGGGGTCCTCTCAAGCGCAGAGCTGAGTGTCTCGGATGTGGCGCATCAAGCGGTATTCTGCGTCCTTCTTGGGGCGGCTGCGGCAGCGTATCTCGCTTGGAAGAGGGGAGCCTGCGTGTTGTGGTTCACAGCTCCTGCGATGTTGGCGCTTTATGCATACACCGGGCCGCCATTTCGGCTGAAGCATCACGCGTTGGGGGAGGTAGTGATCTTCGTCACTTTCGGTCCGGCGCTGATGCTGGGCGCGGCATATGCGCAGACTGGTCAACTGGAATGGAAGGTGGCGCTCCTCTCCGTTCCCGTGGGCTTTGCCACAACGGCAGTTCTGGCGGGAAATAACCTGCGCGACTTCGAGGAAGACAGGCAAGCGGGCTTGAGAACGCTGGCGCACGCGCTCGGCCGACGGGGCGCAGGGGTGATGTATGTGATGCTGATGGCGGGGTCCGCGCTGGGCATCGGCGCAATCGGTGCGTTGGGGCTTGGGCCGCGGCCGTTGATCCTCGTTCCGATCTTATTGCCCCTGCACTTGCCGGTCATGCTTCGAGCAGCACGTGGAAAGGTGCCGGCGGATATCGACGCAAACGCCGCACGTTTTGAGTCTGTGCTGCTCGCTGTCGTGATCGCCGCATACGTGGCCCGGTGGTGATTGTCCTCGCCGCTCCAATTTTACTTCTGACTCCTCTCGAGCGTCGCCGAGGGAGTCCAGTCCTTGAAGTTCTCCATGTGGCTCCACAGGGCGGGATAGGCGGTCATCGCCCAGATGATGGCGGCGACGAGAAGGATCGCGGCGACGAGTCTGCGGAGCAACGCCGGATTCGGCACTCTCAGGGCAAGAGGCAAGAGGACGCCGGCTGATCCGGTTGCCACGAAGCCGATGCCCGAAACCCATGGCGACAGGGTGAAGCCAAGGCCTATGAAACGAATTCCGAGAACGATCGACGCTACGCCTGCGAAAACCGTGTAAAGGCCGACAGGTATTAAGCTCGAGCCTGTGCGTGCGCCCATAGCCAAAGCGAGAAACACGGTGCCGAAGAGCACGGACATTTCCCCATAGGCAGAACTGTAGCTGCCGGGAAGCGGCCACGTGAAGATCATATGCAGACCAGGAATGAACGCGACGATGCCAACCGCGGCGAGAGCCGGGACCCAATGGCGCCGCGACTGTTCATCCCGCGCCCGCAGGATGAAGAGCGCAAGCAAGACGTGACCGGCCAGCATGTTCACCAAGAGCAGCGTAACGTAGTCAACGAACATCCGTCACCACCTCCCCATGCGGACTCCCACACCGAACTGTCGCACCGAAGACACCAACTTCATTATTGCACACTGTACCCTCTGGTCAAGCTCGGTGTACGGGGGGCTCCGGTGCCCGCAAGATTGCCCAAGGCACTGTATCGGCGACGGATTATGTGGTAGTTTACCTACCTCCGCAAGGAGGGTTGCCACTCGCTACAAAGGGAAGGTTGCGCGAGTGATAGACACTTAACTGTCAGGGGGGCGCGCATGACACACGCAAAAACGGTGATCACAAGTCTTCTCGTGGGTGCGGCAGTCGCCGCGGGAGCCATTGCCGCCGGAGCCGTGCCGGCATCAGGTAAGCAACTCCGCTTCGACTGCGGGACCGCCGACTCCCCTGTGATGGCCGGATATCAACGCCTGACCGACCGGGATTTGTACACCGAAGATAAGGGGTACGGTTGGGAAGGAAAAGCTCCCGAGGCAGAGGTGTTTGAGATTCCCCCGCCACCTCCCGGTAGAGGTTACGTAGGGCGTCCGCCGCAACTCACCCAGTATTTCAAGGAGAGTCTCGATGAATTGAACGGCGACGCCGCGGTTAGTGCGGCGGATCTCGCATTCCGCGCAGACCTTCCGGCCGGAAGGTACCGGGTGACGATCGTCCTGGGAGACATGTCGCAGGCCATCGGTTCCATCGACGTCTACATAAACGGCAAGCTGGTTGGTGACCAGGTCTCGGCATGGACTCCGGGGGCTTATGCGGTCCCGATAAACAACCCGGGAGGCTGGTGGAGCTATGTGCGTGGCACTGTTGAACCCCGAGACGGTGTGATTCGTGTACTTCTTAAGAAGAACCAGAGTCGATACGACAGGGAACTCGCGGAGCAGATGACGTGGGAGAATCCCTACTCCAAAAATTGGAATTGGACGCCGTCGCACGGCGATGAGATGTACCCTCCCTGGAACTACATCGGCTGGCCCTTCGCACGGAACAGCATTATGGCCATCGAAATCGTTCCGTACGTTCCAGCGCCGGTCGTGGTCTCGGACGGGAAACTGAGTCTTGATAGGCCGCTGAATAATCCTGCCCTGGCTGAGGCAATCTCCGGATTCAACGCAGGGGATGTTTACGCGGCGATGTCGGCGCTTGAGAGAGTGGATGAGGCGAATCTGGAAGCGTTGGCTGCAAAGGCCGTCGTCTCGCTATGGCTGGTGGGGCACCCGCAGACGGAGCAGCACGAAGAAGCTCCACTTCTATCTGGTGCGTTGGATACGCTGCGGAGGTACGTTTCGGCCAATCCGAGGGAGACGGGCATCGCGGAGCTGATTCAGGATGCGGAGATATTTCAGCACGCGCGGACGTTGCATCTCACGCGCGGGGAGCTGGGAAAGAACCACTTCGTGGAAAACGAAAAGGCGATCGGGTGGTGGTGGCTCATCAAGGAGGACTCTCCCCTGTACTACAAGTCCCAGCTATACATAGGACAGGCGGCTCACATGAGCCTCCCTCACATACCCTCGGTGGGACTCGCGAAACAGGTGTTCGAGAAATTGGAGAATAAGTTCCCGGAGAATCGCTACGTGAAGTACTACCTGCATTGGGAGTGGGAGCCACACGGGGACGGGAGTCATCCGACGGACTGGGTCATGCAGGATTACTACTCCAAAACGGAGGGGGGACCGCAATGGGCCAGGCTCCTTCACGAGGCTTACGCAACGATGATTGACTGGTCCGAGTGGTGGATCAAGTTCAAGCAATACCCGGAGGGAACGATCGGCGGCGGTTGGGGAGACGACGTGGAAATAGTGGGCGCGTTCGGGTACCTCGGATATCTCAGCAGGGGTGTGTCAGAGATGTCCGTTCAGGGAACGCGGAACCTCGTGGAAGGGATGTGGCACCTTTCGGAGGTGGACCCTGAGATCGGCTACTGTCTGCCAAGAGCGGATGCCGAACACACGGCAGAGTGGACAGGGAACACTTTGGGCATGATGGTTCAGATAGACTACGGTAACCCCATCTGGATTGAGAGAAGCCTGAAGACGGCGAAGCTGATGCGGGATTTATGGACGGATTACGATAACCACCACCGCCGGCACTTCCGCTCCAACTTCTTTGGCGCGGCCCAGGTGGGCGGGGGAGACCAGGCAAACGATTCCTGGATCAACTACCGGGCCATACGCCCCGCGGTGGCGGTGTTGGAGTACAACCAGAATCCCAGTATAGCGGAATGGTTTGTCGACATGGCGGACGCGTGGTGCGATGCGGCGATGTCAACCGCCAGAGGAAAGCCACGAGGGATCATCCCCGCGCAGGTGTCGTTCCCAGACCGCATACTGGGCGGAACCAACTCACCCAACTGGTATACCGCCGGCCATCCGCCAGGGACGGTAAACTACGACTGGGCAGGTCCCAAGGGTCAGGACTACAAAGCATACATTCAAGACCTCCTTATGACGGCATACACGCATACAGGGGATGAGAAGTACCTTCAACCGCTGAAGTCGGAATATGAGCTGGCTACGCGCTACGGCCACGAACCCGACGTTCAGGGCGGGGTGCGGCTTGGAATGGCTCCGTGGCTTCGCACGATGAAGGACACTCGGAACGGGATCAACGTGCTGCTCGAGAGATGGACGCCGCCCAAGCGCAGAAGCGATGAGGCTCCCCAAACCCACGCGAAACCGGAAAAAGCGGTTCAACCAACGCCCCAGAAGTCTGTGCCCGCGGCTGAAGAGGGAAGCGAAGCATGGGTGGCCGGGGAGCTCAAGGCCGTCGATGCTTGGCTCGCAGCTAAGCGGATGCTCGAAGGGAGAGCGGAGGGCCTCATCGCGGACATAACGAAACAGCAGATCGAGGATCACCTGCTGTTCGCGCGCGAGATGAGAAAGATGTCCTGGCCGCTCATGACAACCCAGTCCTCCCCGACCGACCGGATTCCGATCCACGGCCTTCTTCCGGTGTTGTTTACCTATAGCGGGGGGTACTTCGGAGGGCCTGCTCTTAGAGTTCCGGTCACGTATAACAACACGACGAAGGATTTCGCGGCGGCGGTGACGGCAAGCGACGCTCAGGGGTTTAGGATCCTGTACCACAGCTTCGCAGCGGACACTCGCGACATCGACGTGGTCGCATGGGAACTGGAACCAGGCGGGAAGTACACGTTGACGTACGGTGAAGATCGGGATGAGGACGGGCAGAGGGATTCGGTCGCTGAGAGACGCGAGTTTACTTTCCCGCAGATGGGAACGCCGGTGCGCGTTACGGTGCGGCCGCGGATCACCTACGTCATAGAGGTCGACCAGGTGGAGAGAGGCCGCGCGGCCGAGGAAGCGCCGGACCCGGGCTTGTCCGCAAAGGACATAAGGTTTGCCGGAGATTATGGGCTTCTCCTGGCGAAGGTGCACAATGTAGGCTCGCGAGCCGTGCGCAACCTGAAGGTCGACTTCTACGACGGCGACCCAAAGGAAGGCGGGGAGGAGATAGGCAGCGCAGTCATCCCGAGCATCGAAGCGCCCAACCACCTTGAGCCCTGCGCGGTCACCGTTGCGGTGAACTGGACTCCGACGAAGGAATCCCACGAGATATATGTAGTGATCGATCCTGAAGATGAGATACCCGACGAGATCACGACCTTCAACAACGAGCCCCATGCTGCGGTGCCGTAATGGGAGGAGCGCGGGCTCCCGAAAACCGAGCCGCCAGAGGATTACCAGCCGCAAGGCTTGTAGCGGCACCGCAAAGAGGTTATGGTGCGGGGCGGCATATTCAGAAGCGAGTTCGTCACGAAGACCTATAGAAAGAGAGGACGCGAAATGAAGGGTATGACTCTGGGTCTGCTTCTCGTTGCGGCGTTGTGGACGTGGTGCGAGCCGGCAAACGCCGCCGATGTGCTCAGATTCGACATGGCCACGGCGGATTCTCCGCTGGAGCCGCGCTTCACAAGGGTGACGTGCGAGGACGCGTACTCGGCGAGGAACGGATTCGGCTGGGTCGGCAGCGGGTACGAATCTGTTCTCACGGAGCCGCCCACCGAGCCCCAGGCGAAGTGGGTCTACCAAGAGAAGGACCATTATGCGTCGCTGGTGAACGACATGACGAGAGACGAGGTCAAGAATACGGGTGACATGACGTTTCGGGTGAATCTTCCGGACGGAAAGTACCGCGTGATTCTCTACCTGGGTGACCTGCGCCAGCCGCTGGGCAGCGTGCAGGTATATGCGAACGGCGAACTGATCCGTAAGAACGTACACTCTAAGCGATGGATCAGCCGGCAGGGAGGAGAGAACTCGTACGGGAACAGTTTCCCCGTCAGATTCACGGTGGATGTTAGTGGAGGAATCCTAGACATTGCGGTCAAAGGAGACGATTCCGATTACAGGGCATGGGTGGAGGCGGACTCCAAGAAACCCCCGATGGAATCCTATCTGGCAGGCAAGGGCGGATCGAAATACAACCGGGACCTGGAGAGATATCAGCAAGGATTGCCGTTGGATCCGCGGAGCGATTTGGGGCACCCGTTCGTTTACAATGCCGTCCAGGCGTTGGAAATCTATCCCGTGCCCGCGGGAGAGCCCGCAGCGCCGATCACGGAGGAAGTTCAGAAGCACTTCGATGGGGCAATCCGGGCATATGCAGCTCTCCCAGACCCCAAGGCCCGTCTTATGGGGTTGCTCAGGGTGCTGGGGAACGCGGATTACGACGTTCGGGGCGGGGACGAGAAGCTGATCGCAATGATAGCCCCGCTGGTCGAGGAATTGGGGGCAGCGCGGCCGGACGATCCTGACACCGTCGAGGCGAAAATGACGTTCGACATCTTCCAGAACGCGGTGCATATGATCGAGAACCGTTCCCGGATGGGGAACCCTTATCACGCTTGTATGACTGCGGCAACCCAACTGGAAAAGCTGCAACCCGACGACCCGCTGTATTACAAGGGAATGGTTTACCGAGCCCGGGCGCTGTACATGATCGACCCGCACAGATGGGCACAGCCAAGCGGAACTGGGAAGAAGGTTCTGGAGGACGTGGAAAAAGTCTATCCCAACAACCGCTACGTGCGGCTGTACGTTCACGGGGACTGGAAGGAGACGGAGGAGTGGAAGCTTAACGACTACCGCAAGGATGTCGGTGACGCGCCGGAATGGGCCGTTGCAGTTCGCGAAGCATACAACTTCGTGCTTGATCTCGCGGAGTGGTGGATCGAGTACAAGCAGCAGCCGGACGGTTCGCTGGGCGGGGGATGGGGAGACGACGTGGAGCTGGTGGGCTTCTTCGGGATGTGCGCGAACGTAAGCGAGCACACCTCCGACATAGTGATGGAGGGAGCGCTGAGGCTGATACGCAACGCGTGGATCATGTCCGAGATCGACACGGAGGCCGGGTTCTTCGGCGGAGTGGCGGATGCGCAGCACACCGCGGAGTTCACCGGCGATACGTTGCCGGTGATCATGACTTTGGACTACGGAAACCCGGTCTGGCTCGAGAGAGCCATGAAGACGGGGAAGCTGCTGAGAGACCTGTGGACCGGCACGAACGACCACGGGTACCGCAGCTTCCGGTCGAATTATCTCGGGGCAACGATGGTCGAAGGTGGGAAGATGGCTGCGAGTTCATCGATCTGCCTGCGCGCGATCGAGCCGCTCCACAGCCTGTACGAGTACAACCAGAACCCGGTGCTGGAAGAGTTGCTGGTGGAACTGGCAGACGGATGGGTGGATGCGGCGATGGAAACGGGAAAAGACAAGCCGAAAGGCATCATTCCTTCGACGTTCAGCTTCCCGGAGGTCGAGATGGGCGGCCCGGATTCACCCACATGGTACGACACTGGAGACATGCCGTGGCGGCAGTTCTTCATCTGGCCGCAGTACCGCGGATACGTAGTGAAGCTTCTCACGTTGGCGTACGAAGTAACCGGGGATGAGAAGTACCTGGAGGCGTTCGAGCTTGCGGCTGCGTATCTCGAGAGCCTCGAGGGATACGAGCCAGACCGGGAGGCCCCCAAGGGGTCGCCGGAATGGATGGCGGCAAACCTGCGAAACCATCAAGGGATCAGCTACGTTCAGAGAATGTCATCCAAGGCAGAGGTCAACGTGTCCGAGGCACAGGCGGACAGGGAGCGGATTCTCTCCCAGTGCGAGACTCTTCGGGAAGGCATGAAGGCGCGGTGGCCGATAGTAACGACCGAGTCGCTGGCGACCGACCGTGTTCACGTGCCGGGAATGGGGTCGCCGATTTTCATCATGACGACGGCAGGCGGATCATTCGGCACCGCCGCGCACATCACTTACGCCGAAACGGGCAGAGACTTCGCGGCGTACGTGCCGCTTGCTGAACCTCATGCCCTCAAAGTGGTCATCTATCTCTTCCAGAACGAAGCGAGAGAAGTTGGCCTGAGACCGTGGGTGCTTGAGAGTGGAGCGAAGTACGAGGTACGCGTGGGACCGGACGCGGACGGGGATGACGTGATGGACCAAGTGGAGGAAACAAAAGCAGTCACGATGGAGGTCAAGGGACAGCGGATCACTGCGCAAATCCCCGGCCGACGCGCATATATCGTCGAGATCGAGCAGGTTGAATCGGGGATGGGTGCGAAGCTTCTGCCGGACCTCGCAGTGACCGACGACGACATAGAATACAAGCCGCAGTTCGGGATATTGAATGTCCGCGTGCACAACGTGGGGGCCGACGCGGCGGAGAAGGCCCTGGTGAGTGTGTATGACGGAGCGCCCTCGGAGGGGGGAACGGAAATCGGAACGGCTTGGGTTTACCATCTGCCGCCGCCGAACAACTTCGACCCGCAGACACTGAAAGTAGGGGTTCACTGGTCCCCCTCAGAACCGGAACACGAGATTTTCGTTGCGGTGGATCCGAACGGAGAGATTACTGAGGTCTCTAAGGACAATAATACGGCGAAGAAGCGGATAGCGCCGGGCGAGACGGAAGGCGAATAGACCTGGCAAGGCACAGCACAACAAGGGTTTGCCGGACCCGGTCCTCCGAATAACGAGAATCAGGTTCAGTCGGGAGCGATCGTCCCCGGCCGCATCCTCGTCGGCTTATTGCTCTTCGGGCGCACCAAGCTGAACAGTTCTCGGCGGACGAGAGTTGTCGGCGATCCTGACGATAAGCTTTCCTCCACGAACCGACCATTCGCCGCCGACCGATTCGATCCGAAGGTCTGATCCTACGACGCTCCACGAATCCGTAAGAGGCACGCCTCCGAGGCTGATGTTGCCTACGTCCCAGACGTCGGTGTCGCCTATGGGTGCGGCGACGCACTCGTAGGAAAGGATCCATTCCTTGTTGCTTGCCTCGTCGCGCCAGATCACGTGCGAGTTAACCTCGTAAGCCCCGTCTCCACGTGCTTCGGACCGAAAAGTCTGATAGGGCGCGAAGGAGAGCGGCCCGGAGGCGTCGCGGACGTCCTCGCTCATTCTCTTGTGAGCCACTCCGGATCTTTCGACCTTTTCGCCGACGAGTTCCGGGACGATTCCCTTTTCGGCCAAGAACTGATCCCTATCCTCCGGCGAGAATAGGTAGGCGGCGATGACCTGCTCGGCGCACACCTGAGCGGCGATTTCGTCGCGGGCCGTTCCCACCTTTCTCCCGGCCAAGTACTTTACCGCGATGCCGACGGCGCAGATGACCAAAATGAAGACGATCATCTTGGCAACCGTCCCGCCCTTCGTACTACCGGTTGAAATGTGTGTACTCCGCGTCATTCTTTCACCCCCAGTCACTTGCCGAAGTACCCTTTTTCGCGCCATAGTTTCTGCGCGTATGCCATAGCTTCCTTTGTGGGAACGATCCTTCCTTTCACGCTGGGGTAAGGTTGTCCAGGCCGGCGGTCCTCAGGAAACGGGGACCGGTCATCCTTGGAGAATCTTCTTCGCACGCCTTCCTTGCGGAAGTCCGGCACCGCGACGGGGGCGCCATGCTGTAGAGCCGAGCGATAAGCCTGTATCCCCACTAGGGCCATGTCCAAAGCGCGATAGACGTCAAAATAAGGCCGCTCATTCCGGCGGATGGCCCGGGCAAAGTGGTAGCTCGTGAAGAAGTCGGCCCCGCCGTGTCCCGCCCCCTTGGCCGCCTCGGCAGCGACAGGAAACTCGGGCCGGTATATCGTCTCCAGTTCATGGCCCTTTTTGACGTCCCAGCGCTCGTGAACGATGCGAAGCGCGTCGCGGTCATTTGTGCGCAGGTTTTCCATCAGGCCATGAGTGCCGTGGATTCTGTACCAGTACCGCTGGCCCTGAAGCCCCGTGCCGAGAACCGCCACGACCGCTTCATTGTCCATCGTGCAGAGAATGATCGAGGCGCAGTCGCCGCGGCGAATGTGTTCTCGCTGCTGCTCGGAGGAGTAAGGTATGCAGAGGGCGTTTACCCTTACGGGGCGAGTGTCGGTGATGTACATGATGGGAGCGAGCGCGTGGCTGCAATAATAGGTCGCGGGTATGTGGTAGCGCCAATGATTGGCACCTAAGGAGGAGTTTCGGCCCTTTGCGGGCGAGGGATGATTGAAGTCCCCCTCGCCGAACTGCATCTCGCCGATTTCGCCTCTGCGATACAGCCGCCGCATCTCCTGGTTGTAGGCGAAGAAAGGGAAATTCTCGGCGAGCATGTAAATCTTTCCGCCCTTCTCCACGGCGCGGGCAAGAGCGACGCCTTCCGCCGGCGTCTTGCATGCCGAAGTCTCGCTCATCACGTGCTTGCCCGCTCGAAGGGCCTTGATGGCAAAGGGGGCATGCTCGTGGAAGTAGTTGGCCAGGATTACCGCGTCCATGTCGTGGCTGAGGAAGTCTTCGTAGTCCGAGTAAGTGGTGACCGCCAGGTCTTCGACTTTTTCGGAAAAGCTCTGCACGCGCTTATCGCAAACCGCGACTAGCTCCATGCCGGCAGGACGCGCGGTGCGCGCGAAGCTCATGCCGCGGCTGAGACCGAAAACGCCGACCCGGATTGCCTTCCTCTTTCCCCTTTTCGCCATGGAATTCTCTCGCCCCCGCCATACTGACAAAATAGAGAAGCAAGGAAGCGCGGCATAACTTCCCGCTCCATCGCCTGGACGGGCACGCGCTAGTTTAACTTCCGGCAGCACCGCCGTCCAGCCCCGCGCAACCACGCGGCAACAGATCCGCATTGACCGAGTCAAACCTTCTGATAACATTGTGCTCCGACCACGCGCAACATGAGAACGACACGCCGAGAGAGCGGTGACGGCTTGGTGAATGCCGAAAAACCTTTCCGGGAGGCAAAATGAGACTTTCGTTCTGTGCCCGTGACTTAGGCAAAAACCTGCCGGCCGTAGCCGACGGGCTGGCGGCAATAAAAGCGATCGGA
The DNA here is from genome assembly GCA_964493415.1 of uncultured Planctomycetota bacterium. Classification (GTDB taxonomy): domain Bacteria; phylum Planctomycetota; class DG-23; order CAZBND01; family CAZBND01; genus CAZBND01. The sequence goes on from CAZBND010000049.1 coordinate 13,571, forward strand.
TACGAGGGAACGGAGCTATGGCAACAGCTCCTCGATGCGACAGACCCGGACTCCGTCCGCGAAGTCGTCGACCGCATCGGGCTCAAGGTCGTGCAGATCTGCCCGTACTTCAATTGGACGGGAAACACAGAGGACTGGCGGAAGAGCGTCGAGACGGCGCGGCGCTTCGTCGCCTACAGCCTGAAACTGCGGAAGCCTTTCATTCGGGTGTTCACGGGGCAAGTCGGAAGCGCCGACGCCACAACGGAGCAGTGGGATCAATGCGTCCGCGGGCTGCGGGAGGCGTGTGACATGGCGGCACCGGAAGGAATAGGGCTGAACTTGGAGACGCACAGAGGGAAGCTTCACGACACGCCGGAATCGACGCTTCGGCTGATCGCGGAGGTTGACAGGGCGAACCTGGGGGTGAATTTCCAGCCGATGCACGGGCGCGATCCGCTGGAGTCGCTGAGGATGCTTTCGGCGTATGTCAGGCACGTTCACGTGGGGAACCGGAAGGACGGGCGACCAAGTCAACTGGCGGATGGCGACACGCCCTGGCCGGCCCTTGTCGAGCAACTCAAGCGGCAGGGATACGAGGGCTTTCTTTCAGTGGAACTGGTAGCGCCGCCGCTGATGGATTTCGCCAGGCGGTCGTATGATTTCCTGAAAAACCTGATCGTAGTCCGCTGACACATCAAAATCACAGGCAGGTACCGCCGAAGGCCAGGGCTCCGCTGTCTATATGCTCCACCTTCAGACCGGGGAAACGATCGCGGAGCATCTCAGCCTGACGCTTCAGGGCCGGAATCTCGCTGGCACTGTGGAGGGTGACGATTACGGGAGCCTCGCATTCCGAAGCCGCGATGACAATCAACTCGCTCATCTCCCCGAAGATCAAGGCCTCGGCACCCATCTCGATGGCCCTTTGAGGCATGTGGGGCTGATTCCCGCCGAAGCCGCCGACGAGAAACGCGAAGCGCGTGACCTGGCGTTGATCGTCTCCGAACACAAGCACCCAAGGCATGCCCAGACCTACCTTGGCACGCTCCGCAAGAGCGGCTACCGAGATCGGGTCAGGCAACTCAAGGACTTTGACATACTTGCCGACGGCGTGGACAGACACGCCGTCGATGCCGAGCGCCGCGATCGCCTGATCGACCACCCCGTCCTTGGGCAGTGCATCCCAGTTGGAGTGGCTTCGGTAAACGACCATACCGTGCTTCTCAAGCAGTTCCCGCCGCAGCCTGTTGGGCAGGATTTCCGCCTCGAGCCTGGGGGCCGTGTACCAGGGGCTCGCCGACGCTTTCATGAAAAGCCCCTCGTGCACAATGAGCATGTTGAGCCCCTGCCGGACGGCGCGGGCGATGCTTGAAGCGTCAGCCTTCCACATGCAGGCGACACCTGTCACCTGCGAGTCGGCATCGCCGAAGACAAAGCCAAGCTCGTCATGCGGATTGCCCGTCTCGATTGGGGCAATCTTCTCGAAGGCCGTGGCAATTTCCCTCGCTGTGAGCTGACTCATATATTACCTCGCTGGACTACGATCATTTCCCCATGCCCCTTGCCCACTCGGGCTCAATGGAGCCGCCGGCGCGCAGCAATTCGAGGCCCGGACCGTATCTTCGCAACAGCGTCTCCCAGAGAAGATGGTTCTTTCGCACCAACTCCAGGTGCTCAAGCATGCTATGAATGAAGGCGGGATGGGACAGCATCCAACCGCCTTCACGCGCCGCCTGCTGGAGCGGATCGGGTCCGCCGTGCAGGTGCTCAGCGAGCCATTCCGCCAAGAGCGCCTGCATCTCCTTCTTCTTCTCGGCGTGGTCCAATGATACGTCGCGTTCCTGATCGCCCTCAAGATCGAAAAGCTCGTAGGGCTTGATGTGAACCTGCGGCCCGGGGTGGATAGTGTGCGCAAGCGCCCACTGGTCCTGTACCATCATCCGCTGCGTAACCAGAGCGTTGCAGTCGGTGACGACGAAATCTCGCGCAGTGTCTTTGCCCTCGCGAGCCGCGGGCAAGAAACTCACGCCGTCGACCCCGGCAGGGACATCGAGACCTGCCAGCTCGAGAATGGTGGGCATCAGGTCAGCACCGTAGACAAACCCTTCAACGCTTGTTCCCGAGGGAAGTCTTCCGGGGAATCGAAGAACGAGCGGGACGTGGGAGATGTTCTCGTAGCACGTGTAGTGGTCGATGAAGCCGTACTCGCCAAAGGCCTCACCGTGGTCGCTTGCGACGATCAGGAGGGCATCTTCGCCTATGCCGCACTGGTCCAGGTATTCCACAAAACGCCCCACCTCCTCGTCGGCAAAATGGATTTGGCTGTCGTAGCGGGCGAGCACCTCTTCGGCAGGCATGTTGGCATCGCCTTCGCCCTTGGCGTGGTAGTACTTGTAGAAGGTTTTCATAATGGGGTTGGAGTTCAGGACGCGCATGTCGGGGGCGATGCGCTTGTATGACTCGGTGGGGAAAAGCTTGCGGTGCTCCTGCGGGGCTTTGGTATAGGGTTGATGCGGCTCCCAGTAATGGACGAACAGGAAGAAGTCGCCTTCGCCGTGGTTCTTGAGCCACCTGATGGCCTCGTCGGTGACCTCCGGCGCGCGTCCTCCCTGAAAGCGGAGACCGGGAGGGCTGACATCATGCCAGCCGCGGAAGAGCCAGGGGCAGGTGTAGAAGAGGTTGCTGATTGCGCCGGT
>CAZBND010000050.1:0-16186 GCA_964493415.1 uncultured Planctomycetota bacterium
CCGTGCGCCCCGATATGGTCGTATCTGAGAGTGTCGGATATGACAAGTATTACATTCATAGCAGCTCCCCCCTGTTGCACTTATGGCGTTAATAATTGAGCAACCATGCGGTCTTTACCAGCCGCCTCTGCGAAGCGGCAGAGGGTCGACCGTCCATGCCATCCGGTCGCAGAGGCGGACCAACATCTGGGTTTTGAGGCCGGAAAACTCGGGAACGTTCCACAGGTTCCGCGTCTCTCTCGGGTCTTCCTCCAAGTCGTACAGCTCTCCTGAACCGAGGCCGTGCGCGACCACCAGCTTGTACCTGTCGGTGCGAACCATGGTCGCGTGAGCTTGGGGGGACCTGTGCCAGGGCATTGCGTTATAGTACTCGCAATAGACATCGTCTCGAAAGCGATCGGGGGCGGCCTCTCCGATTAGCAGACGCCACAGAGATTTGCACTGCATGCCGGGATGATGCGGCAGGCGGACTGCGTCGAGAACCGTCGCGGCGAGATCGCCGAGTTCCACCAAAGCGGCGCTTCTGACGCCCGACTTGACGGTCCCCGGCATGGAGATGATGAGCGGAACGCGGACAGCGGGTTCGTAGAAGAAAGGACCTTTGAGGTAAATGCCGTGGTCGCCGAGCATTTCCCCGTGGTCGGAGGCGAAAATGACCAGCGTGTCGTTGCGCTGGCCGCTTTGGTCGAGCGCGTCGAGCGTGCGGCCCACCTCGTGGTCAATGAGGTCGCACATGGCCCAATAGGCGGCGCGGACATAACGGTGATCGCTGTCAGTCATCTCGAAGTGAGGGAATCCGTGGATGCCTCCGTATGCGCCCCGGTTGTCTTGTCCCTGCCAGACGGGCTTGTCGTCGAGCTCCCCGACCGAATAGTCAGGGAGCGGGACTTCTTCGATGCGATCGAGGTACGGCTCCAGGTACTCGCTTGGGGGATCGAAGGGGTGATGCGGATCGAAGCAGTTGAAGGAGAAGAGCCAGGGACTGCCGCGGTCGGCGTTGGCGTGGATGAAGTCGATGGATTTCTGGGCGCACCAGGTGGTCTGATGGTGCTCGGCGGGCATGCCTACACGGATGTACTGCGAGTGTTCCGAGGGCGGCGTACGGTATTCCATTCCCCGTTCCTTCAGCCACGAAATGTATTCGTTGGCCGGCCAGTCGGGGCTGGGATGATGCGACCAGTGGAAGGTAGAGTAGCCGTCGTCGACGCGGCGTTCGGTGACGGGACAGGCGCGGGGTTGGCAAGCCGACAGGTGAAGCTTGCCTGACAGACCGCACGTGTAGCCCATGTCCGCGAGCATTCGGGTCACAAGCACTTCATCCGCCGGGATGTCTTGGCCGTTTTGGCGGCAGCGCGTCGTGCGCGGGTAGCGCCCGGTGAGAAAGCATGCGCGACTGGGCGTGCAGACGGGACTCTGGGAATAGCACCTCTCGAAGAGCATGCCGTTTTGTGCCAGCCTGTCGAGGTTCGGGGTTCGGACGAACGAATTGCCATAGCATCCGAGGGTGTCAAATCTCTGCTGATCCGTGCAAATCCAGAGAATGTTGGGCCGTTTCATCATGGTCTCTCCATCTGCTTTGCTGAAGTGGAAGAAGGCAATACTACAGGGAGAGGGCGGGCGCGTCAAATACGCCCCCATGGAGCATTCCTACTATTCTGCGCCGTCCCAACAGTAGGTGCAGAGCTTGTCTTTAGGTAGGCCGATGGCGTTGACGAGGTCGGGGAGCTCTTGGTATTTGAGGGAAGTGAGCCTCAGCCTTAGGCGTATTCTCTCGACCATTGCGCGGTACTTCTCGGAGCCTGGAGTGGAGAATTCCTTGAGGTCGGGGTCCTGGTCCTCGCCGAGTTCCTTGATCGCTTTCCTCGCGGCCAGATCGAGTTCGGACTTCGAGCGTGAAAAGTTGAGAAACTTGCAGGCGTATACTAGGGGCGGGCAGGCAGGGCGCATGTGGACTTCAAGCGCGCCGCAGTCGTAGAGCCTCTGGATGGTATCCTTGAGCTGCGTTCCGCGCACGATGGAGTCCTCGCAGAAGAGGAGGCGCTTGCCCTGGATGAGGTCAGTGATGGGGATGAGCTTCATTTTGGCGACAAGGTCTCGAACTGTCTGGTCCTGCGGCATGAAACTACGAGGCCAGGTGGGCGTGTACTTCACGAAAGGCCTGCTGTATGGAATTCCGGCCTCGTTGGCGTATCCGACGGCGTGCGCTGTGCCGGAGTCGGGAATGCCGGCGACGTAATCGATCTCGGCGTCGTCCTTTCTGGCGAGCGCAGCGCCGCAACGGGTCCTGGTGGCTTCGACGTTGATGCCTTCGTAGCTGGACGCCGGGTAGCCGTAGTAGACCCACAGGAAGCCGCATATCTGGAGCCTGTCTCCGGGCGGCTTCTTCTCTTCGACGCCGTCAAGTGTCATCAGAACGATCTCGCCCGGTCCTAGGTAGCGTTCGATCTCGTACCCCAGATTAGGGAACGCGCAGGTTTCAAGCGTTGCGGCGTAAGCGCCCCGCTTGCGTCCGATGACAACGGGAGTCCTGCCCAGCTTGTCGCGGGCGACATATATTCCGTTCCCGGTCAGGAGCAACATCGAGCAGGAGCCCTCGATCTCCTCCTGCGCGCGGCGAATCCCGTCCTCGAAGGTCGCCTCCTGGTCTATGAGCGTCGCGACGATCTCGGTGGGATTCACCGCCCCGCCGCTCATCTCTGAGAAGTGAGTCGCGCGGTTCCCGAAGGCATGACGAGCGAGGTCGTCAGCGTTCTTGACTACCCCAACGGTCACTATGGCATAGACCCCCAGGTGCGAGCCTATGAGCAGTGGCTGATCCTCGAAGTCGCTGATGACCCCGATGCCCTGGTTGCCATGCATCTGAGCGATGTCGGATTCGAATTTCGATCTGAACTGTGAGCTCGTAATGTCGTGGATGAAGCGCTGGATGCCGCCGGCGTTTCTGACGGCAAGGCCCCCGCGCATGGTTCCCAGATGGGAATGATAATCGGTGCCGTAGAAGAGGTCGGCCACGCAGCCATGTTTGGAGACGACTCCGAACAGCCCGCCCATTTTCAACTCCCTTCGAGAATCTTTGTGAAGTGTGTTGCCTCTCTGGCAAGTCATCCGGGCCGCGCATTATAGATGGGAAGGGGCCTTGTTTGCAACGCAGTGACATTCGCTTTGGCGGGCTTTTTGGGGACGCAATGCAGGTCGGGGCATATAAGCGGGAGTCACGCGATGAGGCGCGGGTCGCCGGGATGCATGTAACGCTCGCGCTCGTTCCAGGCCTCGACCAAGCCACAACGCCGGATCATCTCCGCCCAGTGGACGAAAGGGTCGTCGAGGCCCCGGAGCCAGGCCTGAAGGTCGTCCTCCAGCTTACGCCTGACGGGCTGAGCGGAGGGCACCTCAATCAGGTTATGACCTTGAAAAGGGTCAGCGAGGTTGTCGAAAAGGAGCCACCCGTTGTCGCTGAGACGCCGCGCGTAGGTGTAACGTTCGGTGCGGACCCCGCGCCACTCTGGGATGCCTTGCGCGACGGCCTGGTCCACAGGGACGTGTATCCCGATAGGCACTGACGACGGGGGAGGGCGTTCCCCGGCATCGAGGAAAGGAACCACGCTTCGGCCCTGCGTTCCGATTGGAATTCCGATTTGGAGGAGATCAAGCAGGGTGGGTGCGATGTCCATAATGCCGGTGAGAACCTCCGTAACCCTGGGCGAGGAAAAGAGCCAAGGGCACCGCATTATCAGGGGAACGCTTATGGACTCCTCCCACGGCTGCTCCTTTTTCTCCATGCCCTGCGACCAGAGCATGTCGCCGTGGTCGGAGGTGAAGACGACGAGAGTGCGCTGAGCCAAGCCCAGCCGCTCGAGAGCCTGCATGATTCGACCGACGTCGGCGTCCAGAGCCGTCACCGCCGCGTAATACTGGGCAATTATTTCGCTACGCGACCGCAAGATGTCCGGGGGCTCCGGGGGGACGTTTTCTCGGAGTTGCAGGTGACGCGGGTCGTACATGCGGAGAAAACGCTCGGGAACCTGATCATATGGAGCATGAGGGGGGCCAAAGGAGACGACAAGGGCGAAAGGGTCGTCCTTGTAGCGTTCGATGAAGCCGATCGCAAGATCGCTTTGGGCGTCGGGCTCGTATCCCTGGAAGAAACGCACCTCTTCTGTGTCCAAGTGATACGGCGCGCGGAAATAGCGGTGGTGGCAGTTCCATGCGGCCCAGAAGTCATCGAAGCCGAGGCGCTCTGGACCGGGCGGTATGAACCTATCGCGAGGGACACCGCCCAAATGCCATTTTCCGATGTAGCCGGTTCGGTATCCCGCGTCGCCCAGGAGCGTTCCGAGGGAGGGAATGTCGGTTCTTATGCCGATGTCATTGGTGAGAGCGCCGTGGGCGATGGGAGAGAGGCCGGTGAGAAGGGTACCACGGCTGGGTGTGCAGACGGGAGTGTTTGCGATCGCGTTGCGAAAAAGCAAGCCCTCCGAGGCAACGCGGTCGAGGTTCGGAGTGCGAACCTGCGCGTTCCCCGCACAACCGACGGCATGACCACGCATCTGGTCGGCAAAGATCAGGAGCAAATTTATCGGCTGCGTTGCCATGGGCCGTTGTCCTTATCGGAGAGAACGGCAAGAAGGGGACTTGTTCCAGGTGCCCGTTCGATGCTAGCGCCTCTCCTCGTTGCCTGCGCCGCTGAGCCGCGCGACATGCCAGACCGGCTCCACGTTGTGGGCGTCCCAGCGCGAGTATTCGGCCTGGAGCTCGCGTACGATGTCCGGGTGCGACTGCGCGAGATTGTGCGCCTCGCTCATGTCAGTCGAAAGATTGTAGAGCTCGGGTTCGCCCGGCCGCGCTCTCACCAGCTTCCAGTCACCCTTTCGGACGGCGAAATTCGCCCCCATGCGCCAGAAGAGGGCTTCGTGAGGAGGGAGGTGCGTATCTCCCGTCAGGAAGGGAGCAAGATTGACCCCGTCGAGGAGGGAATTCCGGTCGAGGGAGCCGCCTGCTGCGGCAAGCGCTGTGGGAAAGACATCAAGCGTCGAGACGGGAAAATCAACAACACCCCCGGCGGGGAGCACGCGCGGCCAGCGAACGATGAAGGGAACTCGGATACCCCCTTCGTACATTGTGCCCTTTCCGGAACGCAGAGGCTCATTGAAGGAAGCGTTGGAGCCGGCGGTGCCGCCGTTGTCGCTAATGCAGAAAATGAGGGTGTCCTTCTCGATGCCGTCGTCGCGAATGCCCTGCAAGACGCGACCCACACCGTCGTCAACTGCGCTGAGCATTGCGGCCATGGTGCGGCGCGTCGGGTCCGCACTGTCTGGGAATCGGGCGAGGTATCTCTCAGGGGCTTCCATGGGCGTATGAACAGCGTTGTAGGAGAGATATAGGAAGAAGGGGCCGTCCTTATGCCTGTGGATGAAATCGACGGCTTCGCGAGAGTAGGCGTCGGTGAGATACTCATCGCCGTGTGCAGGCTCCGTGCCCCTGAGAATCGGGCCACGCCTGATGTCTTCCCAATCGAAGTAAGAATGTCCTCCACCAAGGAAGCCGAAGAACTCGTCAAACCCCCGGCGTTGCGGATGGAATTTGTCGCGCGTGCCCAGATGCCATTTGCCGATGACGCCCGTAGTGTAGCCCTGCTTCCTCAGGGCATCGGCGACGCTGGATTGAGAGAGGGGGAGGCCAATGTCTTCCGCGGCCTGGCGCTCGATATTGCCGGTGTTGTACTCATGTCCGAATCGCTGCTGGTAGCGTCCCGTCACGAGGGCTGCGCGGGAAGGGCTGCAGAGGGGGGCCGTCACGTAGCCGGAGGTGAAGCGGACGCCGGTCTTCGCGAGGAAGTCTATGTTCGGAGTCTTGAGGTCGGCGGCACCTTGGCACCCAAGGTCGGCGTAGCCGAGGTCGTCGATGTAAATCAGCAGCACGTTAGCCGGAGCGGATTTCGCGTCCAGCAGCGAGCGGTGAACTCCGCCGCACCCGGCGGCAGTCGCGCTCGCCAGGGCGATCAGGAAGTCCCTTCGGCTGATCCCTGAAGGGGGGGCTTTGCGATCACGCGGGTCGCTCGCGCGGGAATGACAGTGGGCTTTACGCAACGTTTCTCTAGGCACATTCACTCCTCCCAATCCCAATGACAGACCGACGAATGTATCGCTGTGATGCGCGCGTGTCAAGAAGCCCTCACAGGGAGGGACGAGGGTCTGCAAGTTGACTTATGCGTGACATTCCTTTATGAAAGAGGATGAGAGCGGCTCGCAGCGGGCGGCAGGATTTCCATCCATGTCTGATACTTGGAGCGCAGCATGAGCGAATTGAGTCCCACACTGCGAGCGAACATGATTCTGCCGGTGGATATCGTCTTGTCGCCAAGTTGGTGGCACGACCACGAAGGGATGAGCTTCGAAGAAGATTTCTACTACAATCCCTTGCGGCGGGTAGAGGCGGAAAAACAAATGGAGGAAGCGCTGTATAAGCGCTGGGGGAGGTTCGGCCTGGGAGCGGACAAGGACGAAAACAGGCCCGAGCTGGGCCCGGTGCACCTTGCGGCGGGTTTCATGATCTCGGAGATGCTGGGGTGCGAGGTGAGATACAATGCCGACACCGCACCTGAAGTCGTGCCGGCGAGAAAAAAGGATCTCTCGCTTGATGTGGAGGCGGCATTCGATAGCGAGGCGTTCCAGCGGTTTGCGAGGCTTGCGGAAGCGCTGAAGCAGCGACATGGCTACGTTTCGGGGGATGCGAACTGGGGAGGCACTTTGAATATCGCGCTGGACTTGCGGGGTGAGGCCTTCTTTCTCGACATGTATGACACCCCGCACGAGGCAAAGGACTACCTGGGAAAGATCGCTGCGGTCACAGACCGTTTCGTAAGGTGGGTGGAGGAGCAGACAGAAACGACCAGTATCACGGTCAACAGGAGCGTGCGGCATCTCAGCCCGCCGGTGTTCCTTCATGCCGAATGCAGCCACACCATGATTTCGTGCGAAGCCTATGAGAACTTCCTGCTTGATATCGACGTGAACTGGAGCAAGACGCACAGGGCGTTTGGGATTCACTACTGCGGCAGGGATCCACATCGATACGCTGAGTCCTTCAGGAAGATTCCGCATTTGGATTTCCTGGACGTCGGATGGGGAGGGGACGTGAGGGACCTCCGCGCTCGACTACCCAAGACCTTCCTCAACCTGCGACTGAGCCCGGTGGAATTGGTTCACCAGAAGAGATCGGAAGTGGAGGAGACCATCAGGCGCCTTGTCAAGGATTCGGGCGGCCCGCGACTGACAGGGGTCTGCTGCATCAACATGGACGCCAACGTGCCGGATGAGAACATCACAGCGATATTCGAGACGGTGGAGGAGCTGCGGAAGGATCGCGCGAGCGCGGCATAATCACCGACGCGAGGAGCCCAAAGGGCAGGAGCCCGTGCATGCTCGACGAAGAAAAGAAGTTAGACAAGCGACTGGTCATATACGCCGGGGAGAAGATGTATTCGAGCCAGGGAGGGGAAGAAGAGACCTCGGTGCGAAAGAGGCAGCCGAAACGGGAATGGCTGGAGTACCGGAACTCGGCCTGGGACATGAAACTCATCAAGAAGCGACTGGGCGTCGAGGTGATCGTCGAGGACACTAAGGACCTGTCGAAGAAGGCGCTGGCGGTTGACGAGAAAAGCGCGAGTGCTCTTGCGGAGAACTGGCTCGAGCAGGCCAGGGGATTGGAGGGGGACCCACGGGAGCTCCTGATCGAAACAGCGCGGTGGTACTTGGCGTTGAGGGAAGACCTCGAGGACAAGGGCGCTGCGGGGTTTACGACCATATGTTCCAGCATTGAGCACCGTTATGGCTGCAACCCGTGTTTTGCGTTCATGATGTTAGCGAACCAGGGGTACGGATTCTCCTGCGGAATTGACATAAACGGGCTGCTGACGGAGCTGATACTGGCGAGAGCGGAGCCGGGGGCGATGTTCCAAGGCAATCTGGAGTTGAAAAACCTGCCGAAGGTGTCCATCCACCATTGCATGGCACCGTATGCGATGGACTCCGAAGGCGAATTCAACGTCAGGTTTGCGCACAGCAAGCCGGAACGGAGAGGCCTGGTCTCCGCGATCCGATTCAAGAAGGGGCCTGTGACGCTGGCGAGGCTTGATTCGAGCCTGGACTTTATCCATGTCTCGCCGGGGGAGCTGGTGGACTACGTCAACCACCTTGACAGGTGCATCAACGAGGCGGTGATCGAGATTCCATCGCCGGAGGACTTCGACAGGAAGAGGATCAAGCCGCGTCCCCCCAGCAAGCTTGTCCATTACGTCATGAAGTACGGCGACAGTGTGGACGCGGCGTGTGAGGTCGCCGGCGAACTGGGTATCGAGTGTCTGACGAGTTGACGGGCGACGCGGGTCCGAGGCAAGTGCCCTGGCGCAAATGGGCGCTTGATGATTCCTAAAGCCTCCGAATGGGAATCCGCCTCGTCCTGAACGTTGCTCGGGTGGTAGCTGGATGGAACCGATCTGGATTCTTGGCTTCTTCGCTGCGCTGCTGGTGGGCTTCACCAAGACGGGCGTGCCTGGGGTGGGCATGGTGGTCGTGCCGCTGATGGCGCAGGTATTTCCGGCGAAGCTATCGGTAGGTGCGGTGCTGCCGATGCTGATAGTGGCGGATGTCTTCGCCGTTGGGTACTACCGGCGGCACGCGCAATGGAACCACCTCGTGCGTCTGCTGCCGTCGGTGCTGCTCGGGATAGTGCCCGGGTGGCTTGTCCTTTCGAGGATCGAGAGCGCGCAGTTGAGGCCGGTGTTGGGAGGCCTCGTGCTGGCCATGGTTCTGCTGCAGCTGGCACGAAAGAAATGGAAATGGGAAAAGGTGCCTCGGAAATGGTGGTTCGCGCCTTTGGCCGGAATGCTGGCGGGGTTCGCGACAACGGTCGGGAACGCGGCGGGACCCATCATGGCTATCTACCTGTTGAGCGTGGGCCTTCATAAGAAGGAGTTCATGGGGACGGCCGCGTGGTACTTCATGATCATCAATTGGGTGAAGGTCCCGGTGTTTGCGAGCGCGGGGGTGATCACCGCGGAGACGCTGCGGTTTGACTTGATGGCAGTTCCGATGATCGTAGCCGGCGCGGTCGCGGGCATACTGCTGCTGCCGAAGATACCGCAGGGACTTTTCAACGCACTGGTGCTGGTGTTGGCCTCCGCTGCTGCACTGCACCTGATTCTCGTATAGCGCGCAACCGACCGCGCGCGAGCGCCGATGCGTCACCGTTATCGGCGCCTTCCGCCGCCTCCCGTTTTCTGCTGTTCGAGCATGTTGTAGTACGCCTGGTTGTAGGGAGCGGTGATCGCATCCTGCCCGGCCCAATCTCGCAGGTAGGCAATGTGCTTCTCAACACTCTCCCGGTGCTCGGGAGAGCCGGCGATGTTGGTCATCTCCAGCGGGTCGCTCTTGAGATCATAGAGTTCCGGAAGGATGTCCTTGCCGTTGTCGATGAACTTGTACCGTCCGTCGAGATGCATCAACATGCCGCCTGCAAATTCGCTGCGCACGAAATCGCGGTGCCTATTTGTTTCGCCAAGAGCCAACTGACGCAAAGACCGGCCTTGAACTGATGCCGGAGCGTCGATCCCGGCAAAATCCATGAAGCTGGGGAAGAGGTCTACGAGTTCGACCAGCGCATCGGATGCATGTCCCTCTGGAATCGCGCCCGGCAGGCTCATGAGCAGAGGGACGTGAACGGATTCCTCGAAGAAGTTGAACTTGGTCCATAAATGATGGTTGCCAAGCATCTCGCCGTGGTCGGCGGTGTGGACTATCAGCGTGTTTTGCGTGAGCCCAAGATCATCGAGCGCGCGCACCACCTCACCGAAGAGAGCATCGCAGAAGGCGAGATTGCCGTAATAGCCCTGCATCGCGTCGAGGATCTGGTCATCGCCGAGGTCCCACAGCCGGCGGGCGCGCATTTGCTGCTCGAGACGAGGATTCACATCCGCGAGGTCGTCCGGCGGGTACCGAGGGATCACAAGTCTTGACCGGTCGATCATATCCCAGTACTTCTTGGGAGGCTGGAAGGGCGGGTGAGGCTTATAGAAAGAGCACTGGATGAGCCAAGGCACGCCGCTGTTCTCATTCATGAAGCGGATGGTCTCTTCCTTCGTGCGCCATGCTCTGAAGTACTCTTCTCCGAATGGAGCCGGGCCGCCAAGGGGGTTACCTCCGCCGAAGCCGCCCATTGGCTTGTAGTCGGGGGGCGGCTCCCATTTCGGCCAGTCCCTCTTGGGGTTCACGACATCCCAGTCAAGGTCGTCGCGGCCACCTATGTGAAGATGTCCGAAGCAAGCCGTTCGGTAGCCGTATTGCCGAAGAACCTGGGGGAATGAGGGAAACGTCCGAGGCGTCTGGTGGTAATTAGACATCGTGCCATGAGAATGACTGTAGCGCCCCGTCATGATCGACATCCTGGAAGGAGCGCAGACAGGATTCTGACAGTACGCACGGGTGAAAACTACTCCAGACGAGGCGAGTTGATCCAGGGCCGGGGTCAGAGCGTTGGGATCGCCCTTATGTCCCATGGTTCGGAAATTATGCTGGTCGGTCATAAGGAACAGTATGTTAGGAGGGCGGCCGGCAGCAGGCCTTGGTTGGACAGAGCGGCAACCGGAAAGGCGAGGGCCCAGGGTTGCAAGGGCCGCAGCGCTACCGACCGTTTTGAGGAAATCTCGTCGTGATGTATCCATGTGGTTCCGAAGTCCTTTATAAGAGTGTGCGTGTGAGCAAAACGGCATTATACCGCGGGCGCAGGCGGAAGCGCAAATGGACGACCGGTGGAAGCCCGGCATCGGATCTGATAGGGGGGATGCCGCGAAGCACGTTGGAGGAGTTTTACGCGGCAAGCTTGAATCGCAGGCGGATAGCGGCGAAAATGGCGGCTGCGCTTTAGGCAGGGGCGATCTGTGCAAGAGAGCCCCGCGCGCGCGTGTAAAGAGGGCGAACCGATGAGCAGCGTGACATTTCGTGTCGACGACCGGATTGCGATCGTGACCGGTTCGGGAACCGGCATGGGCCGTGCATTCTGCATAGCGCTGGCGGAGGCGGGCGCAGACGTGGTTGTCACGGAGCTGCCGGGAAAAGAGGAGGCCGCTGCGAGCACTGTCGCGGAGGTGGACAAGACAGGGCAACGAGCTATGGCGGTGACGCTGGACGTGACACAGAGGGATTCCATCCAGGCGATGGTCGATCGGGTGGTGGCTGAGTGGGGGCGAATCGACATTCTGGTCAACAACGCCGGAGTCAACGTCCGTCAGTTCGCGGCGGACGTGACCGAGGATGCCTGGGACCTCATCGTGGACACGAATCAAAGGGGAGTGTTCTTCTGCAGCCAGGCCGTGGGGCGGCGGATGATCGAGCGAGGTGAAGGCGGGAAGATAGTCAACATCGCATCACAGATAGGGCTTGTGGGGGACGAGCAGCGAATCGTTTACTGCGGGACGAAGGCGGCGGTAATCAACATGACGCGAGTGCTGGCGCTGGAATGGGCTCAGCACAAGATAAACGTGAACGCAATAGCGCCGACGTACGTGAGAACGCCGCTGGTTGAGGCGCTTCTGGAAGACAAAGACTTCCGGCAGTCGGTCATCGCGCGCATACCGCTTGGGCGGATCGCGGAGCCGGAAGACATCGCGGGAGCGGTGGTATTTCTCGCCAGTCCCGCTTCGGACCTGGTCACCGGGCACACGCTGGTGGTCGATGGCGGATGGACGGCCGGCTGAGGAGGTGCGTGTGACACTATCGAAGGATCAACTCGCCGGACTGCGACGCAAAGCAGCCGAGATGCGTTTACATATCGTGAAGATGATGGGCCCGAATAAGGCGCACCACTTCGGTGGCTCGCTGTCGGCGGCGGACATCGTCGCTGCGCTGTACTTCTACAAGATGCGTTACGATCCGAAGAATCCCACATGGCCGCAGCGCGACCGGTTCTTGATGAGCAAGGGACATTCGGTGCCGGCCCAGTACGCGGCCCTTGCGATGCTGGGCGTAATTCCTCTGGAAGAACTGCCGACGCTGAAGCGCCTGGGAAGCCGCCTCCAGGGGCACCCGGCAATGCACGAGACGCCGGGCCTGGAAGCGTGCACGGGAGCGCTGGGCGAGGGGCTGTCTTACGCCAACGGGATGGCGTTGGCGGGAAGGATCAGGGGGCTGTCCTACAGGGTCTACTGTCTCCTGGGCGACGGGGAACTGCATGAAGGGCAGGTGTGGGAAGCGGCCATGACGTCCGTCAAGCACTGCCTGACAAACCTGGTGGCGATCATTGATCGCAACGGCTTAAAGGCGATGGATGAGACCGAGTGCGGCAAGCCGCTGGAGCCGCTTGCCCAGCGGTGGGAGAGTTTTGGGTGGGCTGCAACGGAGATCGACGGGCACGATATGGGGGCCATCTGCGAGGCGTTGGATTGGACAGGTGGACACGACCGTCCGTCCCTGATCGTGGCGAGAACCATCAAGGGTAAAGGCGTGTCGTTTCTGGAGGGGCAAGCACAATTTCATAACTCGGCATTGACCGAGAATCAGTTCCGTGAGGCAGTCGGCGAATTGGAAGCCAACCTTGCGGCGAAGGAGGGCGACTAACATGGCGCAGTTGACCGAAACGAGAGAGGCTTATGGGAGGGCCCTGCTCGAATTGGGCTCACGCCGCGAGGACGTGGTCGTGTTGGATGCGGACCTTTACAAGTCGACGCGTACGGTACTTTTCAGAGAAGCGTTCCCGGAGCGGTTCGTGGACATCGGGATTGCGGAAGCCGACATGGTAAGCACGGCGGCGGGGATGGCGGCAACAGGGCTGATTCCGTTTTGCAACAGCTTCGCAATGTTCATAACGGGCGTCTGCTACATGCCGATTCGGACGCAGATCGCCTATCCGTCGCTGCCGGTGAAGCTGGTCGGTTCCAGCGCCGGCCTGACGCAAGGCCCGGATGGGGCCAGCCACCAGTCCCTGGAAGACATTTCCCTGATGCGGTCATTGCCTAACATGGCGGTGGTCTCGCCCGCTGACGAAGTGGAAACGACGCAGGCGACGTTCGCGATTGCCGACTGGCCTGGGCCCGTGTACATGCGCCTGGGCCGATACCCCGTGCCGTGCCTGCTGGGCAGAGGATATAAGTTCGAGGTAGGGAAGGCGAGAGTGCTTCGAGAGGGCGGCGACGTCAGCATCTTTGTCACCGGACACATGGTGTGCAAGTCGCTGGAGGCCGCGGAGCTGCTGGCGAAGGACGGGATCGAGGCCAAGGTGATTAACGTGTCCACGATCAAGCCGCTGGATGAGGAGGCCGTGCGCGAGGCCGCCCGTGATGTGCCTCTCGCTGTGAGCGTCGAGGAGCACAGCATCATCGGCGGGCTTGGCAGCGCGGTGGCCGAGTGCATTTCGGAGCCTGAGTCTGGAGGGAGCACGCGCTTGCGACTGCTTCGGCTGGGAGTGCGGGACACTTTCGGAGAATCGGGCATCGCAGATGAACTATTGGAAAAACATCGGCTGACTGGAAGACTCATCGCAGAAGATATCCGCCGCGCGTTGAAATAGGCAGTGTGAGAGGAGGCAACGAATGGCAAAGAAGATCGGATTCATTGGGCTCGGAATCATGGGATTCCCCATGGCGAAGCACCTCCTGGAGGCAGGGCACCCGCTGGTGGTCCACGACTTAAACCGGAAGCCCGTAAAGGAGCTGGTACAGGCGGGAGCCGGGGAAGCGGCTTCGCCTCAAGAGATTGCCGAGAAGAGTGAAATAGTCATCACCATGCTGCCGGATTCGCCGGACGTGCATGATGTCGCGTTGGGAGCGGACGGGCTGAGCGAGGGGATCAGAGAGGGATGCATTTACGCAGACATGAGCACTATTGCTCCCAGCGTGGCGGTGGAGGTTGCCGACTACCTTGGCGCAAAAGGAGTTCGTTGTCTGGATGCGCCGGTGAGCGGGGGCGACGTGGGAGCGAAGAACGCCACGCTGTCGATAATGGTGGGCGGCGACAAGGCGACTTTCGACGAGATGCTGCCCGTCTTCGAGGTCATGGGCAAGACCATTACGCTGTGCGGGCCGAATGGGGCAGGGCAGATAGTCAAAGCGTGCAACCAGATTCAAGTGGCCCTGAACATCTTGGGGATGTCGGAGGCGCTGCTGCTGGGGACGAAGGCGGGGGTGGACCCGGCGATCATTCACGAGGTGCTGAGCGGCGGCTATGCGCAGTCGAGGGTGTCCGACGTGCGAGGCCCGCGGGTGATCAAAGGCGACTTCGCGCCGGGCTTCAAAGGGAAGTTCCACTTCAAAGACCTCAACATCATCATGAAGTCGGGGAACGATTACGGCGTCCCGCTGCCGGTGACGAGCCTGGTTCACGAACTGTTCGCGTCCATGTTGGCCGCGGGCCGCGGTGATCTGGACCACACGGGGGTCATCACAGTGCTGGAGGACCTCGCGAGGGTGGAGGCGCGGACAAAGCCCTAAAGCCGGCGGCCTATGGCGGCGCAGAGCGGATGGCATAAGGAGACCCAACATGTCAACAGAGGTGGTGAGGCTGCCTGACGGCACGGAGTTTCCCTTCTGGGCCGATAAGACGAAGTACGCAACTACGTATCACGTAGCCTGCGAGGATCCGGGGGCTTCGGACGACAATCCCGGGACGAGGAGGAAGCCTTTCAGAAGCATCGGCCGCGCGGCGGAGCTCCTTCAGCCGGGAGAGAGTGTGGTGGTTCACGAAGGGCTGTACAGGGAAGTGGTGCGCCCGGCGCGAGGCGGAGAGGGGCCGGACCGAATGATTTCATACGAGGCGGCACGTGGGCAGGAAGTGATGGTAAAAGGCTCGGAAGTGTGGAAGCCGGAGTTCCGACTCAGCGAAGGATGGCAAATGAGGTCGGGGCGAGAGGCGAGAATCTGGATGGCCGACCTGCCCGCAGAATGGTTCGTCGGCTACAACCCGTTTCTGGCGACCAACGTCTTCGGCGAGCTGATGACCTTCAACCAGAGCTGGTCGACGGCGGAGATGCATAGGCTTCAGTTGAGGCGTGGGATGGTGTTCGCGGACGGGCGGCCGTTGAAGCAGGTCTTTCGCTTCTGGGAGCTTGCAGAGCACGAGGGGGCTTTCTGGGTCGAGGACCCGGGCCTGCGGATTCATTTGAGATTGTGGGAAGACGCCGACCCGAACGGGGTCGCGTTCGAGGTCACGACGCGGGAGCAGGCATTCGCGCCGGCAGTGAGGCGACTGGGGTACATACGAGTGAGGCGATTCACATTCGAGCACGTGGCGGACGGCATACCGGTTCCGCAACGCGCGGCGCTCAGCACGGCTCAGGGGCACCACTGGATCATCGAAGAAAATGTGGTGCGGCACGTGAACGCGTGCGGGATAGACGTGGGCGCGCAACATTGGAGCATGAAGACTTACGAGCCCTGCGGGTACCACATCATACGGAACAATCGCGTTTCGGATTGCGGAGTGTGCGGCATAGCGGGGGTCCATGCCGTAGACAAGACGCTGGTCGAGCGCAACGTCGTCGAGAGGATCGGCGGGCTTGACGTCGAGCGGCTTTACGAATGCGCCGGGATGAAGTTTCACGGCGTCAAGGGGATGCTGTTGCGGCGGAACGTTTTCCGCGAGATGCGCCACGCCTCGGGCTTGTGGCTCGATTTCCTGAATGAGAACTCGCGAGTCAGCGAGAACGTGTTCTGCGACATTTCCAGCTTCAGCAGCGCCCTTCACCTGGAGGTCAGCCAGCAGCCCAACCTGATCGACCACAACATATTCTGGGACGTGCGCGGCGAGCCGTGGGACAAGGGGAACCCACATGCAGTGATTACAGGAGGTCATGCGATCAAGGCGGACGGCTGCGAGTACGCCGTGGCCGCGCACAATTTCTTCGGCAATATCAAAGACGGATTTGCGCTGTTTCTAACGTCGGCACAGCACCAGCGCGCGGTGGGCGGGCGCACGGGGCTCGCGAGGCGATTGAAGGCGCTGAACAACATACTCTTCCGATGCCCGAAGAGAGTGTGCGTCGGATGGAAGGAGGAGAACACGGTTGACGGGAACCTCTACGACGAGACGAACGATCACATGAGTTTCCTTATCGAGAATCCAGCGCCTCAGGCCACGCAGAACCTGCGCGGATGGAGGGAGTTCTTCGGTTTCGACATTCATGGGACGCAGGCGAAGCTGGA
>CAZBND010000051.1:0-15785 GCA_964493415.1 uncultured Planctomycetota bacterium
TAAGCGCCCGTGACCAAGCCGCTGGCCGCCCGAGGAGGTGAAGCAGGATGCGATGGTCCTTCAAGGTGGGAAAGATATTCGGAATCGAGTTCCGCATCCACGTGACCTTCTTCGCACTCCTGTTCTTTGTGTACCTGGCCGGATTGAGGATGCCGGGAGGCGGACCGAACGCGGCATGGACGGGAGTTCTGTTCATCTCGGCCGTTTTCGTCTGCGTGGTGATACATGAGATCGGCCACAGCCTGATAGCGAGACGATTCGGGAAGGAGGCGAAGAGCATCACTTTGCTGCCCATCGGGGGGGTAGCGACGATGGAGGAAATGCCGGACAAGCCCGGGCAGGAGATTCTGATGGCGCTCGTCGGGCCCTGGATAAACCTCGCGATTGCCGGAATACTTTACGCGGCGGCAGCGGGTCGAGTGGGGCTCACCTGGCCCGTGAGCCTTTTCGCGCAATCGGGGAAGGAGTTCCTCTCGGGATTCATTACCGTGAACCTCGTCCTTGCGGTCTTCAATCTGCTGCCCGGTTTTCCGATGGACGGCGGGCGGGTGCTGCGGGGGCTTTTGGCGATCAAGCTCGACTTCGTCAGGGCGACTTCGATTGCCGTCTTCATCGGGCAAGCAGTGTCGATGCTTTTCATCTTTGCGGGATTCCTGTACCTGGGGAACCTGTGGCTGGTGATTATCGGAGTCTTCTTGTACATGGGAGCTGGAGGCGAGAAACGCCACGTGATGCTCGAGGCCATCCTCCGGGGCGTCTCGGCGGAGGAGGCCATGACGACGGAGTTCCAGGTGCTGAGCCCGGAGGACCCCTTGTCCAAGGCGCTGGAGCATGTCTACCACGGGTGCCAGTCCGACTTTCCCGTGGTCGACGAGAGCGGAATCCAGGGTGTGCTGAGCCGGTCGAGCATCCTCTCGGCTGTTCACAACGTTTCCGCAGAAGTTCCCATTTCGGAGGTCATGGAGCGCGACTTTCCGCTGGTTGCCCCCGGCACCTCGCTCTACAAGGTTTACCGCAAATTCCTGAGCGGGGACCGAATGGCCGCTGCGGTAGTGGAAAGAGGAGAGCTGAGGGGGATGCTTTCACTTGACAGCATAAGCCGATTCCTCATGATACAGTCGGCGCTGAGGGGGATCGAAGCGGAAGGGCCGATGCTCAGGAGATGAACGGAAGGAGGGTTTCGCAAAGGTGGACCTGCCCGATTTCTCTATAGGCCTGGCGTCCATCTCGGAGGCCGAGAAGCCCGACGCCGATACGACTTACGACCTCGTCATTCTGGGGGGGAGCGCGGCCGCGATGACGGCTGCCGTCTACGCGGCGCGAAAGCTCATGAAGGCCGCAGTGCTTGCAAAAGAGGTGGGCGGGCAGATGATGGACACTACCGAGATCGAGAACTACATGGGGTTCCAGGCCATATCAGGGCGCGACCTGACGGAGAGGTTCGAGGAGCAGGTGAAGCACTTCAACGTTCCCATCGGGCTGGGGGAGAAGGTTGTCGAGGTCAAGCGGTCGGACGAAACCTTCCGGACCGTTTTGGAAAGCGGAGCGATCTACGAGTCAAGAACGGTGATATTCGCCACCGGCAAGCGGCCTAAGTGTCTCGAAGTGCCCGGCGAGGTGGAATTGCGGGGAAAAGGGGTGACCTATTGCGCGATCTGCGATGCCCCGTTCTACAAGGATAAGAGGGTCGTCGTAGCGGGCGGAGGGAATTCGGCTTTTACGGCGGCGTTGGACCTGCTGAAGCTGGCAACTGCGGTGACGTTGGTTAACTACGCCAAAGGGTGGCAGGCGGACCCGATCATGCGGAAATCCGTGGAACGCTACGAGACTCTCCGGCTGCTCGACCATCACGCGATAACACGAATAGAGGGCAAGGAGAAGGTCGAGGGTGTCGTCGTCAGGAACCGGGCTTCGGGCGAGGAGGAAACCATAGAGGCGGACGGCATCTTCGTCGAGATCGGCCTGATTCCCAATTCCGATCCGGTCAAGAACCTCGTCGAGCTTAACGAGCACCGCGAAGTGATGGTCGATTGCAGTTGCCGGACGAACGTGCCCGGGCTCTTCGCCGCGGGGGACGTAACGACGGTTCCGTTCAAACAGATCGTAATATCAGCGGGCGAGGGCGCGAAGGCCGCCCTGGCGGCTTACGAATACCTGACCGGGAGAGGTCTGTTGTGAGGAGGGAAAGCCATGCCGGTATTGAAGGAGGAAGAACGAGAGCAGGTCGGTAAGCTCCTGAAGGATCTTGAGAACGAGGTCAAGCTGGTGATGTTCGAAGAGGCCGGATGCGAGCATTGCAGGCCGGCAAGGGAACTGGTGGAAGAGCTGGCGAAGCTTGTCGAAAAGGTGAGCGCGGAAGTCCACGATTTCAGGGCCGAGGCGGACCTTGCGAAGAAGTTCGGAGTCGACAAGACTCCCGCCCTCATCGTCATGGGAGACGCCGATTACGGCATTCGCTTCTATGGGGTGCCTGCGGGCCATGAGTTCGCCACGCTTCTACAGGACATACGGGACGTGGCGCGGCGAGACCCGAAGCTCGCGGATGAAGTTCGCGAAGAACTCGCAAAGGTGGATAAGCCCGTCAAGATGGAGGTGATGGTCCTCCTCACCTGTCCCTACTGCCCGAAGGCCGTGAGGACGGCTCACAGATTCGCCATGGAATCCAAACACATCAGGGGAGAGATGATCGACGCAGCAGAGTTCCAGGACATCGCAGAGAAGTACGAGGTGCGAGGCGTGCCCAAGACCGTGATCAACGGGAAAGTGAACGTCGTCGGAGCGGAGTCGGAGAAGGTGTTTGCGAGAAAGGTGTTGGAGGCGATAGGGAAGTAACGCATTCACAACGCCTGCTGCGCGGACCATGCCGACGCCGTCCGCCCGGGACTATTCGAAGTCGTGGTTCTCGTGGACTTCCCCTCTTATGATCATGTCGCCGTCGGCCTCGATGCATGCCACAACGTTTCCCGCCGAGTCCTTGACTATCAGGTTGCCGGGCGACGAGGGTGTGATGCTCGGCCGGCGGGTCGAGACGGAGCCGGACAGATGCAAGTCTCCGGTGGCGGCATCGACGCAGGCGACGCAGCTCTCGCCGCTGTTCTTGACGAGGAACTGGCAGTCAAGAGTGTCGCGAATCACGGGGCCAAGGCCCGCGGCGAGCACGCCTTTGAGCAGAACATCGCCCGTATCTGTAATTCGGAACACGGGCAACCCCGCCGCGTCTCGAACTTCCAAGTTCCGTTGGGCGACCTCGGTAATCAATACGTCGTCGATGTACCAGCCCGGGTAAGTGATGGAGAAATCGGTCACTAGGCGGAAGCGAAGGCTGATGCTTCCAGAGTAGCCTGAAAGATCGATGCTTTGATTGACCCAGGCGAAGGTTGCGCCGGTGTAGGAGCCCCCGGGGGTGACGTTCCGCCAGCCGGAGCCGTCGTTGATCTCCACATAGGCGTTGTCGTAGCAAGACTCGATCATGTACCAGTGCCAGAACTCAAGCCTGGGGGCATCCTCCACAAAGACGGAGGGCAGCAAGAGGTAGCAGTCCGCGTAGTCGGAGTAGCCATCGTCGAGATCAGTACCCCAGCAGCGGAAAGTCGAGTGAGCCGAAGAAGGCCCCAAGTAGTAAGAAGGTATCCCCCACTCCCATTCGTCGTTGGTCCCCCCGTGCGCCCAATTGCCGGTGCCCGATTCCATGTCGTCCGAAAAGACCGTACGGCGCCACCTCGTCACAAAGTAGTAGTATGTGCCTTCGTTGTCGTCGGTCGTCAGGTTGCCGGCAGCGTCAGTTGAACTCACGGAGAAATAGTACGGCGTGAGCGGGGCGAGGCCGGTGAGCAAGACTGAATGATTAGTCACAGGCGCATCCCCGTGGGCTGCGCCGGCCGGCGGGGGTGACTGGCCGTAGTGAACCGTGCTGTCGGCGGACTCATCAGTCGTCCAAGTGATCAGCGCGGTCGAGTCGGTTACCTGCGACACCTGCACGCCGGTGATCTCGGCGGGGACGAGGTCCACGGTCGCCTCATCAACGGATACGCCGGGGCTTCCGGTCCCGTTATCCGCGTCATAGTACGTGGCAACTATGATATCCCCGTGCGCCACCTGAAGGACACCGTCAGCCGCGGGGGAACCTGTCGCAAGCGGCACGGAGCCGGTGAATATCCGCGTGTTCGGGCCTGTCTCAGTCAACGTGCAAGCTTCCGGCGTGGTCTCAGTGTCGCTGGTCAGATAGACTTCCGTGGCGTCGGGAGCGCCGGGGTTCAAATCCAGGTCCACATCGTAGAGCGCAAGCCCGACCTCCCCCGGCGCGCCGTAAGAATCTCTGTCCATGTGGATGCTGCCGTCCGAGCCGATAACGCGAAAGCTCAAAGCCGGATCGCCGAAAAGATTCAACTCATAAGCGCACCACCGCCCCACCGGCGACGAGCTTACGTACCACGCCTGGTCCTCCTTGGAATCGGCGTTCGCCCTTCCCAAGGCGAATAGGTCCTCCCCGAGGATCGCGTCCCAGAACTCGCGGTCAAAATGCTGCGACGGACCGTCGGTGCTGTCGTAACTCCCCCACCCGTAGCGTGAGTTGGCCACGAACGCAGCGCAACCATTTGGATCGAGAGACAAATGCTCGACAACGCAATCGTAGTTCACGAAGGGGCCGTAGGCGCTCCAGTTGTCGAACGACCCGGAATAACATGCCTGGCTGTAGCCGACGAAGTACCGCGTGTTGGTGAGGTCGTTGAGAACGTTGCTCCGGGTCAGCTTCATCACCCAATCATTGGCACCGTGGCCGAGATGATTCAGCGCGTGGAGGCCGCCGTTGATGTCCTCGATGATGGCCGACGACGGCCAGTCGTTTCCCGGATAGTCTCTGTCGTAAAGCGTCTCCACGCCGAATCGATGCGAGTAGCTGCTGTTTTCGAAGCCGTTAGTGAGGTATCCGTGGCTGCCGGAGCCCTGCGCGATCTCATCCTTGGAGTTCCCCGCGAAATCCGACACGCCGCCGAAGCCCAGATACTCTCCCACCATCTCCACGCGCCGGAGCCATTCGGAGTCGGTTTCGGTCTCGTATGCCAGCGTCTTCGCAACGAAGTTGGATATCTCGGCGGCCGAGTCCACCGATGCCCTTCCAACGTAGACCTCCGCAAACAAATCCACCTCTCCTCCGCCCACGCCGTCGGTCGATTCGCCGTAGACGCCGTTGGCGTTGTAGTCGTAAGACCCGTCCAGACAGGAATAGTAGATGTCCGCGGGTATGTTATCTCCGTAATCCCAATCGGCAGTGAAGGCGTAAAGATGTCGAACCGGAATGATCTCGCCTTCGGTCTCGCCTCCCACCACCGCACCGTCGCAGTCCCCCGCGAAAAGGACATACTCAGTGCCCCAGGTGTTATATGCGTCTATGATGAAGTTCCTGATCTTGGTTTGCCTGTCGTTGGTGCCGTCCGGGCGGAGCCCGCTGTAGTTGGCGTAAATCCCCCCGTCGGGCACGCCGTCGCCGTCGCAGTCGCCGTCAATCGTCACGATGACCGCGTCGAGGCCCTGGCTGGTTCTCGCATCGCGCAGGTCCCCCAGAGTGTACGTCGTCCCTGCGCTCTTGAAGGCCTCGGCAGTGATTATCACGTACGCGTACGGGCCCCCGGTGAGCAGCCGGCCGGGGGCCGAGAGCGCAGACCGGGCGACGCCGACGGGGTAAGTATCGAGCGCGCCCGGGTTATCGACTTCTTTTCGAAGCTCATCCAACAAGCCCGGGGTCGGACTAAAAGCGCGAGTCTGTTCCGACCAATCGCCTCCCGTGGTCAGGGCGGCTTTCCGCAGCTTCACCTCCAAGCGCAGGCTTCGCCAGTATGAAAGCTCGCCCGTCGCAGGAACGTACTCCACCGGATGAAGCGCCAGGGCCAGCAAACGAAACCCCCGCTTCGATTGAACGGAGGTCGCAGAATGACGGTAGCCGGGCACGGGGGAGCTGCCGGAGTACGTGGCCGCGTCCGGCTTGGGAGCCCTGGCGAGCTCGGGACGGCTAAGCGGAACCGGCGTCGCACCGGGTTCAATTCGGTAACTCCCGTCCAAGACCACCTTCCCCTCAGGGACCACATTGATGCATTCGGCCTCCACGCCGTAAGGGATGAGGACGAGACAAGGGCGCACCGGCAGGACCGGCTGACCCGGATCGCCGTACCGAGGAAGCCCCTCGATGGCGACGCGATCCCACCCTAGGAGGGTACGCTCAATCTGGGGCTCGGCAATTGAGAAGGAAAGGACTATTCGGCCGGAATCGTCCGCGCCATACGCGAAGCAACTAAGCATTGACGCGGAGAGCTGGAAAGCAAGAACCAGAAAGGCAATCAGGATGCTGCGCCCGTAGGCCGCTCGGCCGGAGAATGCGACCTTCGCCAAGTGTGCCACGACCCGCACCCCCTCGACGCACAAAGACGCGCCGATCCAAGCGAGAAGGTCTTAACCGCACCGCACCTAATTCTCTCGACAGAGCCGAAATTATCAAGGGAAAAATGCTCTCGCCTTGCTCGGAGCGAAGTGTTCCCACGTTGGAGCGGAATCAGAATGCCGCAGAGTCGGCGACCCTCTGCGAATCCGGATGTGCCTTGGATTAAGATCGACCCCGCGAGATCCGATGCGGCCGCGTGAGCCTATTCGGACGGGCCGGCCCGGGGCCAGGCGAAACTGGTCGTCATCGACCTTGACCCGGAGGAACAATCAGACGCTTCAGCCGACAAGGCTGATTCCTGAAGAAGCACCTCCTCCAAACCAAATCGTCAAGCGTGCGATAGCGGCTGCGTGGGATATCCTCTCGCGGCCTTCGGGCAATTTGCCCATGTCGCCCGGCGATGGGCTCACTACCGCCCCGATTTCCGCTTGTGCTGGTCGAAGAAGTCGAAGAGCACCTCGTAGGATTCGAGATTCCGGTAGCTGCCGTGCCCTCCGGGAACTTCATGGAGAACTACAGTCCCTCCAGCCACTTCGAGCTTCTCCTTTTGCCAGCGGATGATGTCGATGGGAAATGACGTGTCCTTCTGCGCGTTGAACATGAGCACGGGAACCTTTGAGAGGCCTTGGAGCAAGTCGTCAGTGAAGCCGCCGCAAACACCGGCAACCGCCGCGAACCCTTCAGGATTCCTTGATGCTGTTTCGTAAGTGGCAATTGCGCCACTGGATGCACCCGCCAGGTAAACGCGGTCGTCATCTATCCAGTAGTGTTTTGCCATCTCGCGGAGAACTTCCATGATGATGTCTACGCTTTCCGGCTTGCAAATTCCCCCCTGCCGCAATAATACTTCGCGATCTTTTTCTCCCGGGTAGTTGTGCCAACTGCGATCCGGCGCGGCGGGACATGCGACAATGTAGCCACGCTCCTCCGCAATAGTCTGGATGCGATCCTCGTTGCCTTTCCACTGAAAGTACGCGTTTTCGTCGAGACCCACAGAGTGGCAGAGAATCAGCAGGGGGAACGGACGGAATGAGGGGGACTGCTTATCTTCAACGAACTCGTAGTCGTGCGGGAAGTAAACGCGGAAAGGATGGAGTCGTCCGTTCACCTCGGCGAAACACAGATACGTGTCACGACCGGCAAGGTCGCCCACTGGCCGGGTCGCAACACATCCGATAAGCACAACCAGGAGGAGGCTACAGACCAGCGCTCCGCATTCACCAATTCGCTCCATGAACTCCTCCATCACTGGGTTTTGGGGTGCCAGCGCCTTGATTCAGGCTCTGCTCCTGACGCCGGCTAACGAGGCGGGGCGGACGCGCCACGCATAATTTCCTCGAGCAAAGCGTCATCAATTTTGTCAAGCAAGTGCGCAAACGCCCGGGTCACGCACTCGAGGCCCTCCGGCGAGACGTGCTCGGGCGTGTCCATGTCCGTGTGGTACCATATCGGGGCTTCTATGAGGCTCAGGCACGGGATCCCGACCCTGTGGAAACGCGCCGCATCGCCAAGGTAGTTGTGTGTCGATTTACGCGCGACCACAACGCCGTAGCGCTGAACGGCTTCAACAAAAGCGTTTATGAGAAAGGGACTCCGGGTCGGCACGCACAGTTGGCGCGGCCCGTCAGTGTTGCTCACAATGAGCATGCCCGAAATGACGCGGCCGTCGACTGACGAACAATGCTCGCAGTTGAGCGCGACGACTGTCTTCTCCAAGATGTCGCGGTAGTTGTTGATGAGATGACTGCTCCCTGCGGATCCAGGGTGGTGACCGGCGGTACCCACGAAGAGCATATTCCTGCGTCGTTCCTCCACAGGCTTCTCGCTGAAATGACGAGCGAGGGCGAGCATGGCTGCGACGCCGCTCGCATTGTCGTTGGCGGCCTCGAACCACCCGTCCGTGTGAGCGAATATCACTACATACTCGTCGGTGGTGCCGCGAAGGAGCCCATACACGTTACGGGCCAACCAGCCTTCCTGCATTTCGCCTTGCACGTTCATCCGGAGCCGCGGCGGGGATTCAGACCCCGATGATTCAATAATCTCTTTGATGAACATGCCGTCCTCGCCGCCGATGGTGAGCCATGAGACTTCCTTGCCGACTTTCCCCATGCCAATTCCCACCATCATGTTCCCGGGCAGATCCACCATCGCGACGATCCCCGCAACCCCTTCGTCCACCAAACGCGATACCGATGGCCTCCCCCTCAGGCTATAGACCGACGGTTCGGGAATGCAGTGGAGAAGGGCGATTTTGCCTTTCAGTTCCTTGCCGAAAAGCTCAGCGGCCGTTCCGTGCCCAACGTAGACCACGGGGGCTTCCATCCCTTCAGGAGGAGTCGGGGCAGATTGATGGGCAGCCATGGCCGTACGGAACACCCGATCTTCTTGGGGCGCAGTCGGCGAAGAACCGCCGACCAGAGTGAGCGAGAGTCCCGTCGGCCACCATTGAGGGGAACGCAGCGGAAATTCCTCGATCCGCACATCCTCGAGTCCGATTTCATCGAACTTCGCCTTCACATATTCCACCGTGCGTTCCTCCGACGGACGGCCGCAAATCCGCCCCCACAGCAAATCTCCCGTGTCCCTGCTGTCGAGCGAGATTGCAGCAAGATCTCTCACGCACTGGTGGAGGGCATCCCCTTGGATGTCCGTGTAAGGATCTACGGTCGGGGAAAGCTGCAGCGGAAGCGCTCCGACGCCTAAATCGTAGAACATTCCCGCCCCCTGATCCCCGTGCGGGGCGGTGCGCTTTCGCGGATTTGGCGTCGGCTCATTGGAAGTCTGGCTCATCACTGGTCTCCAGTTCCACATAAGGCCTAACAGAGTAACCACAATCACGAGGGATTTGGCTGCCCCTCTCATTCTCATTCCGTCCTTTCGGTTGCTGGGAGAGTGTGCCAGTTTTAATACCACACGCCCCAAATTGTATCAAAGCATACCCGCGATCTCCATCGGACAGGAGAACGCCGGTCGGACTAGGGCGGTAGAGAGCTGTGCGGGAAGGCTTCATTGGCGCAGCAAACGCCGATCTCCATGACGCACAAAAACGGAGTATGCGTTACGCGAGACGAACTCACTGCGGGGTCGGCGGTCCGTAAGGGTTGGAGCGGAATCAGAATGCCGCAGAGTCGGCGACCCTCTGCGAATCCGGATGTGCCTTGGATTGAGATCGAATCAAGAAGACGCGGTCCGGCGGTGGAAGCCTATTCGGGCACCGGCTCGCCAACCTCTTTCCTCTTGGGGGGCTCCGGGGGCCCGCCAAGAAGATGCTCCTTGACGAATTCGACCGCTCGCGCACGGGCGGGGGATTCGGCTTGGCCTAGCCCCACGCCGTGGCCCTCCCCTTCCAGCGCCAGAAGCGTACAATCCGCGCCGAGCTCGCGCAAGCGTGCCTCAAGCTTCCTGGCATGCTCTATGGGCACTGTGGTGTCTGCCGTTCCGTGAATCAGGAGACTCGGCGGGTCGTCGGCCGAAGCGTACGTTATGGGAGAGACATCGTCCAGAAGCTCCCGCGGGATTTCCTCAGCCGGTGTCCCAGGCTTGAAACCGAGGAGAGTACGGTAGGCGGGATGCCCGTGTTCGATGGAGCGAATGAGGTTGAAGTCCGTGGGGCCCGCAAGGCTTACTATGCAGGAAACGCGGGAGGACAGCCGTTCCACCGGGTCGTCGGAATCGGGGTCCGCCGCATCGTCACGAAGGCCCACCATCAACGCCAGGTGAGCTCCCGCAGACGATCCCATGACGCCGACCCTGGCAGGATCGATATTCCATTCCTTGGCCTTGTGGCGGACGAACTGAACAGCGCGCGTGCAATCCTCCACCTGCGCCGGATGGATGGCAACGTCACTGAAACGGTATTCGACCGAAACGACGGATACGCCGGCCGGATAGAGGTCGTTAAGCGGGAATGTGCTCCTGAACTGCTTACTGCCGCCGCGCCATCCGCCGCCGTGGATGAAGATGAGAACCGGCGTCGGCTCGGAAGATTCAACAATATATGCATCCAGTAAGAGGTCCCGCCCGCCGGCGTGACCGTACACCACGTCTGCGTACGTGGGCACCACAATTAGGCCCGCAAGCCGCTGCCGGCCCAGTGCCGGCCTGCGCTGCTCAGACACAGTCGCCGGAATCGGGACCCTCTCCGAGGCCCGAGGTTCCGCAGCCGGGGCGTCCGCAGCGACGCACGGCGCGACCGCTTGCAAGGCGACAGCCACGACGACAATCGCGGCAAAAAAGACCGCCCCAGACCTCCATCTATCCACTTTCATGCGAGCTACCTTTCTCATTCCTCGAGCCAATTCGCCTTTGGCCCCACCGCGGCCATTGTGCGAGTCCACATGGCAGCACACGAGACTCGCGGGATGAAGATGCAGGATTGGCTCCCGCCATAGACTGCGGAGGGCGCACGCCGAACTCGGCAGGGCATTCTCCTCGCGCAACTCTCGGGCGAATTAAGAGCCCGTCGCAATCGACGCGGCAACATTCATCGCATGTCAGCTTGAAAAGCCAACCGCAGCCGGAGGTCTACCAGCTCTCCTGCCTGGGGGGTCGGTCACGACGCTCGCCCTTCGAACGGGCTTCGTTCACTCTGATTGAACGCCCGTCAAGGTCCTTGCCGTCAAGGGCTGCTATGGCAGCTTTTGCTTCCTCATCGTTGGGCATTTCGACGAAACCGAACCCGCGCGAACGACCGGTCTCCCGCGATGTGATGATCTTGGCCGACTCTACTTCGCCATACGCCTCGAATGCCGCCCGGAGCGAATCATCTGTCGACCGGTAACTCAAATTCCCCACGAAGATGTTCATATCTCCTGCTCCCAGCTCCTCTTCTTACACCCAAAAGCCCAAGTGAACAACAGCCCGGATACTCTCCGGCCAGTAAATCCCATCATAGGTCTTATCACGGCACAGTCAAGACCCACAAGACGCGAAAAAGCGCTGATCCTTCTTGACCCTTCGTGACAACGGGACGAAATTCCGAACCCGTCAGGGAATGAGCCCGAAGTCATTTGGCCTTGCAAAACCGTATCCTTCGTGAATCAGATGAGGCTCGCGGGCCTCGAAGAGGACGTCGACTGCGCCTCGGCATCTCTCGGGAATTTTGCAGCCCTCGTGCAAGAGGTCGAACTCCGTCGCTGCCGCATAGCCGATAACGGCCTGCGTCATGGCTTTCCTCGGCAGATAGACCTCCGGCGCATCCCCGCCGATCCGATTGTCGAGAGCAGTCGACTTCAAATCGGAGCCATCCGGCAATTTGGATCCGTTTCATCTCTTCGCTCCTTTCTGACATGCCAAATCGTCGGTACTAGCTGCGATCCGCCCCAAGCGTGATGCCGTCCAGCGGGAACGGCGGCTTGGCGAGCGGTCTTACGGCCAAAGAGATAAGCGCCAACTGGTTGTCGTCGCCCGCGATCCGATTCACGCGCACCACGCCGCACTCACGGCAGCGATGGACTATCGCCCACTCGCCGTTGCGCCTGACCCAGACCGCGATGGGCTCCATGGTTCCGCCGCAGGCGGCCGCACGGTCTCCCAGCTCGCAGTCAAGATGCAGGCTCCAGAGGCACGAGGGGCAATGGTTGCGATGTTCCGTGCCCGCGGCAGAGGCGGGAACGGCCTTCCCGCAACGTGCGCAGGTGAACGTGGCGTCACGAGGCGCGACGTCACGCCCGATCCGCTCGCGATCTTTCAAGAAGTTCTCCTTCATGCATCTTTAGGATATGGAAATCCCGCGGCGTGGTGATGGGAAGCAAAAAGCCGCGGACGACTTGCCACGCCCGCGGCTCGCATCCTCAGTGGAAACGAAAACGGCCGCTCCCGAAGGAACGGCCGCAAGATGCGTCGGCGGTCAGACGGGACCGCTCAGGCCATAGCCCGCCGGGGGCGTGACAACGCGACGGATTGTGCGACCGATGCCAACATACCACGCCTCCTTTTCCGGTTCGCTATAATCTACCCACTGTTGTGGACGACTAATCCTGATGCACCTCTTGAATTCACGAATACTTTACCTTCCCCTGGGAGGATGTCAAGTCAAATTGCCCCTATTCAGTTTGGAATGCCGCGCTGAAACCAGAGCATCGGCACCCTTCGAGGCCCGTGCTTTCTGCACAACCATCGCCCCCCGATGCGTCGCGGGCCGGAGGAGTTCATCCTCCGGCCCGCACAGAGGGCACGCAGCGCCGAGCGCTCTACGGCGAGGTTACGTTGGTGACGGTGACGTCATCCACGTACCAGCCCGCGTAGTTGTTGTACATTTCGTCGACACTGTCGAAGCGGAAGCGGATCTGGACCGTCGCCCCAGCGTAAGCGCTCAGGCTGTAGACCTGCTCGGTCCAGGAACTGATGTTGGGATCGGTGCTGTCCCACATGACAATCTGGTCCCAGTTCTGCCCGCCGTCGTCGGTTATCTGGACGATGCACTGATCGTACGAGCCTGAGTACGACTCCGTCTCGAACCAGTGCCAGAAACTGAGCTCAGAGTCGGCTGCGAGGACAAGCGCGGGCGTGGTGAGATTGCCCTGAGTCCTCGCTCCCGTGTTGTAGTCTCCCGTGGCATTCTGCCCGTACCAGGAACTGTGGGTCGGGCTGTGGCTCGAACCGTACTGCTCCGAGTCGTCGACAAGATGCCATAGGCCGCTCTTCGTCCACCCCGTCATCCCCCCCTCCATGTCGTCACTCCAGGGGTGCGCCGTCGGAGAGGGTGTGGGAGTGGGCGTGGGAGTCGGTGTGGGCGTCGGGCTGGGGCTCGGCGTCGGGCCCACGCTGGTGACCGAAACGTCATCCACGTACCAGCCGCGGTAGTTGTTGTACTGCGCGTCAACGCTGTCGAACCTGAACCGGATCAGGAGCGTCTGGCCCTCGTAGCTGGAAAGGTCCCTGACGACCTCCGTCCAGTTGGTCACGTTGGACACCTTGGAGTCCCAGAAAGCTACCTGCGACCAGCTCGAACCTCCGTTGTTGCTCACCTGCACTATGCACTGATCATACGAGCCGCCGGCATAGGACTCCGTCTCGAACCAGTGCCAGAACTTCAATTCGCCGTCGGCTCCCACATCGACCGCCGGTGAGGTGAGGTTGCCCTGGGTCCTGGCCCCGGTGTTGTAGTTGCCGGTGGAGTTCTGCCCGTACCACACGCTCTTGGTCGGGCTGTGGCTCGAACCGTACTGCTCGGAGTCGTCCACCCTGTGCCAAAGCCCAGTCATCGACCAAGCGCTTATGTCGCCTTCGAAGTCGTCGGCCCATTGTCCTCCCGCGCCGCCGGGCGTCGCACTGGCGAGCACCCCGGATGCGTAGTTGCGAACCGGGTCGTAAGCGTACACGCCGTAGTAGTACGTCGTCCCGTTGGAGAGCCCCGTGTCGGTTATCTCCGTAACGGACGGCGGGCCGTTATGCACCTGGACTGCGCCCGTGTCGCGAGGGCCCGAGGGATAGCCGCCGGTCCTACGGAGAACCTTTATCCCCTTGAGATCGGGATCAACCGGATTCAACCAAGCCAAGGTGACCTGCCCCGAGCCTTCAGTGACCTGGAGGTTGGAGATATCTGCCGGAGGAGTCGATTCCAGGGGCCAGCCTATGATGGCCAGGTCCAGCGGCGTCGTCTCGTGCAGGTACTGCGCCTCGTTCATCTCCGTCTGCCAATACGCCTTCACCACGGGGTCCACCGACGGCCTGGCGTCCTCGTACGTCTCGTATCCGGGAACATTCGGCCAATCCAGCGGCAGATGCCAGTACGCCTTGACCCCGTAGGCGGGATTGTTGACGTGATTGAAGAAGCCGTCGAACCAGTCATCCCACGACTGCTGGCCGTTGCCCACGCCCGTCTTCCATGCACTACATTCCGGGATGGCGACCGGAAGCCCGCGGGATACCGCGTCCTGGCAAAACGCCCTCGTCTGCACAACCGCCGGCGCGTCGTGGTTCCAGTTCGGGTCGGAGTCCGGCCCCAGTATCTCGTGCGACCACCAGTGCACGTAGTTGTCGCCCGGATACCACTCGAGGTAATCAAAAGGCTCATCCATGATATGGACGTTCCAGATGTAGGCGACGTTGGTCACCCCCATGTTGTCCCAGTAATCCACCATGTACCGGAACGCCTCGATGAACGACACGCGATCATAAGGGTTCCAGTAGCCGTTCACCTCACCGCCGAGGCGCAGATAGAGCGGGCGGCCTATGGAGTTGAACTTGTTGCCGAACTCCGTCAGCAAGGCGTCATGCGCGCCGGAAGTGATCTGCTCCTCCCTGTCGTCGAACTGAAGCGTCATCTGCGCCACCTTGTTCGTGTACTTCGACAGGAAGCTGTCAAACGGCCCCCAGCCACGGCTGTCGTAGTTGGCGAAGGAGTACATCACCTCCGCGGAATACGGGAGCGTGGTCGGAAACTCCGACTCGTAAAGGTCCATGTCTCGACCGTACCATCCGAAACCGTCTACAACCCGGCCATCGGTCGGAACATATTTTGAAAGCGTTGCGAGAGGCTCATCCGCGTAGCCCACTTGAGGATTCGCAAGCAAACCGAGCAGAAGCAGAGGCCCCGCAACCACAAGAAATCTGGTCTTGTGCATCCTTGTCCCCTTTTCTTCGATATGCCCCCCAGTCAAACACACAGCGGCAACACTTAGGAAGCACCCAATCGCATCACCCCCTCTCCAGCCGTGAACCTTCGTGGCAAGTTTCTGCGCAGCGCACACCACGCGTCCCAAAAACCTGCGGAGGATAGCATAATCGTTGGTGATATGGAATTGCCCAAGTGACCACATGTTTAACAGTTCCAACCATGGACAAGAGTTATCTTCTCCAAGACAAGGTCCGGGGCCTCCCCGAGAATCCGCCCGCGTTCCAGTCGCTGACCTCCCCTCGCTCTAGGAGTTGTACCTTCTCATCGGGTACTTGCATGTTGGCGACGTCCTATGAGATTTGGACCACCCTCCGGGGCTCTTGGTGCCCCTCACTTCCCTGCGACTACCGCGCTGAGCGCGCGGATGTGCCCCGGCGTTGTGCCGCAGCAGCCGCCCACGATTGTCGCTCCCGCCGCCAGGCATTCGGCCATTCCGTTGGCAAAGGGCTGAGGTTTCATGTCGAACACGGTGCGGCCACCGACGAGCCGGGGTTTACCGGCATTTGGCTGCGCGAGGATCGGAAGCGACGTCGCCGAGCGAATGATGGATACGACGGCCGCCGTCTGCGACGGGTCGAGGTCGCCGCAGTTCGCCCCGAGCACGTCCGCCCCCTCCTCTGTCAGCTTTTTCGCGCACTCGTCAGCAGCGTCGCCCATGATGGTCCTGCCGCCCTTCTGCTCCGTCTTGAAGGCTATGGACGCAAGCACAGGAAGCGAAGCGGCATCCTT
>CAZBND010000052.1:0-15445 GCA_964493415.1 uncultured Planctomycetota bacterium
TTTCCCAGAAGGCCGACGAGGCGTCTGGGGAACTTGGCAGAAAGCGCGGCTCCTTCCGCAATTTCGAGCGCAGCGTCCTTCGCGAGCAAGGCCGCGACGCGATGCGCAACGCCACCAGGACCACGGTTGCGCCCACGGGCACCATCGGGATCATCGCAAACGCCTCAAGCGGGATCGAGCCGCACTTCGCGCTTTCATATCTCCGGCGCATAAGCGAAGGCGCTCGCCTCATCGAGGTGAACCGGCAATTCCGCGCGGCCATCAGAAGCGCCGGCCTGGATGAGGAACGTATAAGCGCCATCGTGGCGAGGACCGGCTCGGCGCGCGGGATCGAAGAGGTGCCCGAAGAGATCAGGCGCGTCTTCGTCACCGCCATGGACATCGCGCCCGACTGGCACGTGCGCATGCAGGCGGCCTTCCAGAAGCACACCGATAACGCAGTCTCAAAAACGGTGAACCTCCCGGAGAACTCGACGCCCCAGGACGTGCGCGAGATATACCTCCTTGCGCACTCTCTCCGGTGCAAGGGGATCACGGTCTACCGCTACGGGAGCAGGGGAGGGCAGACGCTCACGGTTGGCGGGCCGCAGGACGTGGCTGCCGACTTCTGCGGGAAAGAACGGGAGTGCTCCACCTAGCACGGCGGCCGGCGAAGCATATAATGGTGGACTGAGCCGGCTGCAAGGGCGCGGGTTTCCTACCTCGCTGCGGCCCCGTTCGTCCCTCTACCTGGCCTTCTGATGCAGAGGAATTGAGTGATAAGCGCAGACGAACTACTGGCTGCCCTGGAAAGCGTGGAGATCGAGGCCTCGCCGTGGAGATATTGTCTCGAGAACCAGCCCGGCGCGGAGGAGCCTGCACTCGACGATTCCGGCTGGGGCGTAATTCCAGATCGGGCCAACTATCGCTATTTCCAGCAACGCACTCATCCTGTGGCGTGGTTTAGAACGAAGTTCAAAGTCCCGGAGGCGATTGCCGGGGACGATGTGCTGCTCTGCTTCTCGGGAGAGGGCACGGCGGCGATTTTTGTGGACGGAGAGCGAGCAGGCGATTTCGCGTTTGGCGGCACGCCTTGCGTCGCCATTGTGCGTAACGCGCCCGCGGGAAGAGAATTCGTGCTTGGAGTGCGGATCGAGGAAGCCACCCTCGCTCCGCCCGTCAAGCAGATGCCCGGGATAATCTGCCTGGATACCCCCCGTAGGCGGGTGCTCGCCGACTGCGCCAGGCAGGTGAGATTCGCTCGGCTTATGGTTGACCTGAAGAAGGCCCCCCGCGAGCCGCTCGCGCAGTTTCTGACCTGCATTGAGCCGTCCTCCTTGTCATGTGAGAGCGACCTGGCAGGGGCCCTGCGGAAATCCATCCACCTGCTGTCCCCGTACGACCGGGTCCTGAAGCATTACACGGTTCATCTGGTACCTCACTCGCACATCGATCTGGGTTGGGGCTGGACGCTGGATGAGACGAAGCGGCGGTGTCGCAGTATTTTCTCGGCCGTGGTTGATTGGCTCGAACGCGAGCCGCAGGCCGCGTTCGTCCAGGACCAGGCAGCCGTGTGTCTTCTCCACGAGGGGACGCCCCTCTTCGAGCGAATCCGGGAGCAGGTGAAGACCGGACGCTGGGACCCTGTCGGCGGGAACTACTCGCAGGGCGACGCCATGCTCCCTTGCGGCGAGGCGATGGTGAGGCAATTCCTCTACGGGAAGCGTTTCTTCAAGGAGCAGTTCGGCAGGGACGTGAGAGTTGCCTGGGGGCTGGATTGCTTCGGCGGGCACTCTTGGGCGCTGCCGCAGATACTCAAGAAGTGCGGGATGGAAATGTATGTGTTCTCGCGGGGTGTCTCGCGGGATGTGTCGCACTTCTGGTGGGAGGCGCCCGACGGGTCGAGAGTCCTGGGATACCACCTGGTATCGGGCTACAACGTCGGCCTCAGAGCGTGGGAAAGGAACATATCGGACGTCGCCCAGCGGCACCTGAGCATTTCAAGCGGCGAGGACTTCCTGGTCCCGAGCGGGGCCGACTTCAACATCCCCGACAGCGCCACGGTGCGGAATGTCGAGAGGCTCAACGAGTTGCCGCTCTATCCGCGCGTGGAATTCTCCACCGCGCATCGATTCCTTGCCAAGATGGACAAGGGGGCCGAGCGCCCTGTGGTTCGATACGAGCTCGACCCGGAGAGCGCCGGGACTTCCGCTCCCTGGACCGGCTGCTACAGCACGCGCGGCAGGCTGAAAGAGAGATACAAGAGGCTCGAGGCCGGGCTTATCTCGGCCGAGGCCTTGGCCTCGACTGCGATCCTTGCCGGAATGCCCGTCACGGAAGCGCAGCTAAAGGATGCCTGGCACGGCCTTCTCAACGTTCAGTTCCACGACATTCTCGGTGGCACTTCTGTAAACGAGGTTTGCGAGGAAGCCTATCGCACCTGTGACCGCGCCGAGGCCCAAGCCGAGTCCGTTTGCAGGAAAGCGTTCGGTCACATCGCTTCGCGCGTGGACACCTCCGGCGAGGGTGTGCCGGTGCTGGTTTTCAACCCTTTGTCCTGGCCGCGGGGCGGGGTGGTTGATATTGAGTTGTTCCTGCCGCGCGCCCAGGGCAAGCGAGTGGCGGTGCAGGACGACAAAGGGGCCGCTGTCCCCAGCCAGTCGCAAAGGCTCTCCGCCCCCCCGCACATGTACGCTTTCCGATGGAAGGTTCTTTTCCGGGCTGACAATGTGCCGCCCATGGGTTATCGGCTCTACCGCGTCGTAGGCGCGGGCGAGCGGGCCTCAGGCGACCGGATCTGCGTGTCCGCAGAACGGCTCGAAAACAAGCACCTGATCGTTGAGATCGACCCGCGCACCGGTCTCCTCCACAGTATTATCGAAAGGGAATCCGGGCGGAACTTCATCGATCCGGCCAGAGGCGGCAATCTCATTCAAGCCCTCGGCGATACGGGCCGAGCCATGCCCGCTTGGACCACCGACCTGACGGGCGAAGTGGAGGACATCCTGGACCTGCAGTCTCTTCGCGTCGTCGAGGCCGGGCCGGTAAGGGGCGTTGTGGAGCTCCGGCGCGAGTTTCGGAGTTCGTCGATTACCCAGCAGGTGATTCTTGAAGTCGGATGCAAACACCTCAGGCTGGTGACGGAAATTGACTGCCACGACGGGAACTGCGTTTTCAAAGCGGGGTTCGCGGTCCCTGCCGCGGGGGGACTTGCCGTCTCGGAGACCCAGTTCGGCACGATACCGCGGGGTCCGGCTTCTGCGGGACGGCTTTCCCCGTGGGGCATCGCTCCCGGAGCGCAGCCCGGCATATTGGCGACGGAGCGCGGCGGAGAATGGGCCGCCCAGAACTGGACCGACCTCTCGACGGAGCGGTTCGGCGCAGCCTTAATTAGTGCGGACAGATACGCTTATGACCTTTCGGACGGGAACTTCCTTCGCCTGACGCTCCTGCGAAACATATACCACGGAGACCGGCGGGAGGAATCCGACGCCGCTGTCTCGCGCATCGAGTACGCGTTCTATCCGCATCCCGGCGATTGGCGCGACGGGGCCGTCACGAGAGCGGGGCGTGAGTTCAGCCACCCACTGATGGCATTCGAGGACACGCCGCACGCGGGAGACATGCCATCCAGTCACGGGTTCCTCAACGTATCTCCGGGCAACGTCGTCCTCAGCGCGCTCAAGCCCGCGGAAGACGGCGACGGCCTCGTGTTGCGACTCTACGAGGCCCACGGGCTGCGGACGGACGCAGACGTGCAACTGAGTATTCCCGTCGAAGCCGCTTCTGAGATTGACATGGTGGAGTGGGAGACCCTTTCCGACATACCTGTCGAGGGTTCGGCCCTTAAGCTCCGGTTCTCGCCCTTCGAGATCAAGACCGTCAGGGTAACAGCGCGGAGTTGCCGGTGAGCGCTGCGGCGAGAAGAGCCGAGACCGCGGCGGCAACAAGGACGTAGCCGATTCGGTAAGTCCGCCGCACGGAAGCATCGAAGCGGCTCTCCTCTGCGGGGTTTCCGGCGGCCCGCATGACGAACTCGACCCGGTCGGCGACGCTGGCGTGCCGCCACGTCCAAAGCCTTTTTCCGCTCCCGAAGGACGCGATCTTCTCCAGCGATGCCGCGATCGTCTCCGGCGATGTTTCCTTCGCCGCGTAGAGGTCCGCCTGGCCTTCGAATCTCCTGGAGATCATCCCGAACAGAACGCCCCAGTACACTGCGGCCCCAACCAGGAAACCGACCAGCTGCATCCATCCGATGAGGCCGGGCTTCTCCGGCACTACCGACCAGTACGCTACCGCGAGAGCCACGAAGCCCACCGAAAGAAGCAGGTAGAACGGGATGTGACGGTACTTGACGTGGGCCAGCTCGTGCTGGAACACCGCCTCCAGTTCCTGTTGCGTCAGAGACCTGAGCAACGCATCGGTGAGTATCATGTATCTGAATCGCCCCGACAGGCCCGTGACGCCCGCGTTCACCACCCCGCCGTAAGTCGGCAGGATCAGT
Source organism: uncultured Planctomycetota bacterium (assembly GCA_964493415.1). GTDB lineage: Bacteria > Planctomycetota > DG-23 > CAZBND01 > CAZBND01 > CAZBND01. Next base: position 4,484 of record CAZBND010000052.1, read on the forward strand.
ATGTCGCGGTAGTTTAGCCCCACCCGCTTGGTGAGCCTCTCCAGTTCGCTTCTCACCGGCCCCGGCGGGAGAGGTCTCAGCCCCCACACGACGCGGATGAGGAAGGGGAGGAAAAGCGCGGTGACGGCGATCACCCCGGCCCCGCATAGCCAGTATATGACAGGATAGCGGGAGCCGAAGTCCATCGGCAGCTTCGCCCGGTCGGCCACGTCCAGGATCGCTATAAACCCGAACCACAAGACCATCGGCAGGAGGAGCTTTCTGGCGTTGTAAGTCAGGTAGCCGCGCAAGTTCCATACCGCGCCCCGCAGCGCGATGTCGATCCAGTAAAGCCCCAGTAGCGACCCGAACAGCGGCACCAGGAAAGGTGCCATGATCAGCACGTCGTCGATCGCTATCGCGTTACGAAGGTTCAGAAAGTCCGCCACCACCTGCTGCCAGCCCAGGCCGATCAGCTCGAAGGCGAACACCCCAAGGGGCAGGCCAATGTGGAACCACATCAGCCGCCTGAGGAACAGACTTCGCAGTTGCGACAATCGCCTGTGCCGAAAGACCAGGACCGGGAGAACGCTGCCCAACAGCGTCACGATCGCAGTGAGAACCAGCGTCGCTCTCAGCGTCACGTAGGGATTGAACCCTACGGGCAAAGGCATTTCCCTCGAAGCGTAGGCAAGCAGAAATGCGGCGATTACGACGAGGTACATCTCGCGCTCTTTTGGCAGCCCCCAAGGGGGAGGCTTCTCACAGAGAGACCTGGTTGCCGCCCGACTGCTTGGCTCGGTACATCGCCTGATCGGCGGCGGCGATGAAGTCTGATGACTTCGAGCACTCGGGCGTGAAGGTGGCGACGCCGATGCTCGCGCTCAGGAATTCGATGTCGGCGGACGCTGAGGTCTTGAAGACCTGCTCGGAAAATGCCTTGCGGAAGCGCTCGGCAACCACTCTGGCCGACTCGCGGGCCGTCTCGGGAAGGATCACCAAGAACTCATCCCCGCCCACCCTTCCCGCCAGGTCGTTCTCCCGCGCCGAGGCCCGCAGCAGCGCCCCCGCCTGTTCCAGCACTTCGTTGCCCACCTGGTGGCCGTAGAGGTCGTTAACACGCTTGAGGCCGTCCAGGTCGAGATATAGTATGGAGAGCGAGTGGTCGTATCTTCGGGCTCGCTCCATCTCCTGCGCCAATCGCGTGTGGAGATAGTGGTAGTTGTAAACGCCCGTCAGGTCGTCGGTGAAAGCGAGCGTGGAGACTCGCCTTTCGCAGCGCGCCATCGCCGACCGCAGGAAATGAATCTGGAACGTGCACAGAATGAGGCAAATCACCGCCATGGCCGCCGGGATGGCGACATCCAGGATGCTGGGCGGGGCGGGCACAAATGCGCGGAACAGAAGGTATGCGGCGAATATAGCCGCTATCAGCACCAGCGTCGCCGAGATTACCGTCAGCTCCAACTCCACGTCCCTGAACTCTTTCAGGTCCGTGCCGACCTTCCTAGCCATATCGCCGCTCTTCCCCTACTTGGTGCGCCGATCACCGTATGTCCTCCCCGTTGCTGGATGATAGCCGCGGCGGAAGGGGCTGTCAATTGCCTGCGAACGGGTAAAATGTAAAGCTTGCCGGAGCTTTTGGCCGATACAAACGTCGTAAGACAGTCCAGGGGGTGGTCTTTGAGCAAAGCGCTTGCCGTGATTGCAGCCCTGTTGGCCGTTGGGTTCTTGCCTGCCTGCCGTACCGTGCCGGAAGGGGAGGTGACGGCGGAGGTGGCGGTGGAAGCCCCTCCGCAGCCGCAGGGTGAATTCCCCTTCGAGCTTCCCCTGATATTCAAAGGTAAGCCGTTCACCGACCTCCGCCAGCACACATTCACTGAAGTCGGGGAAGACACCGACCCCGCCGTTTCACCCGATGGGAAGCTGCTGGCGTTCGCGTCGACCCGCCACAGCCCGCAGCCCGAGATATACGTAAAGCCGGTGGACGGGCGCACGGTCGTCAGGAAGACTTTCGAGCCGAGCGCCGAGATTCAACCCGCCTTCTCCCCCGACGGAGAGCAAATCGCCTTCGCCTCCAACCTCAACGGCAACTGGGACATCTTCATAATCAAAACCGGCGAGGGCGCCGCCCGGAGGCAGGTCACCACCGCGGACAGCGAGGACCTCCACCCGAGCTGGTCGCCTGACGGGAAGAAGCTGGTGTATTGCTCTTATTCTCATACGCAGGAGGATTGGGAGCTCTGGATTGCCGACCTGGAAAGCGGCGGCATGACCAATCTCGGCTACGGCGGCCTGTTTCCTGAGTGGTCCCCGACCGGGGAGCTGATAGCCTTTCAACGCGCTCGCGACACGGGACAGCAGTGGTTCGACATCTGGATGATACGGCCGGACGGATCCGACCCGACCCAAGTCGTCGGCACTGGGAAGTGGGGGGCCATTGCGCCGGCTTGGTCCGAGGACGGAGCCAGAATCTACTTCGCCACGGTGCCTCCCGAAAGCCAGATCGAAGCGGGCGGGCTGGGAACCGGCAGAGACATATGGGCGGCTGATTTGTCGACGGGGGCGCGTATTCAACTCACCAGCGACCTCACTCCGGACTGGGCGCCTGCATGTTCGGCCGACGGTAGAGTGTACTTCTGTTCCAGGCGTAACGGCTTCGCGAACATATGGAGCCTTCTGCCGTCCATGTAGGGGATTTGGAGGGCCGGGAATGAGTTGGGTTTGGCGCCGCCGGACGAGAGCCCTCATCTATGCAGCGATTATGCTCTCGCTGCTCGTCGCGGGCTGCGGAATCCGGCTTTGGCCCAGAAGGGGCGCTGAGGAACCCATAACCGAGAACCCCTTTCCCGGAATCCGCCATATCGCAGTGGCCGAGTTCCGGGACTGGAGCGGCTACTCCATCGATGGCTGGAAGGTTGCCGACTACTTCGCCTCAGAGCTTTCGCAGGTAGGGCTCTACGATGTGATGCCTGCGATGCAGACGAGGGCCGCCTCCCTCTCCGCCGGCCTTGACAGCAGAGACCCTAAGAACGCACTTGCGATTGCGAAGAACCTGAAAGCCGATGCCGTGGTCCTTGGCGGCATCACTACCTTCGAGCCGTACGTGCCGAAGCGAGTAGGGCTCAGCGTCGTCATTCTGACTACCGGTGCTGACCTCTCCGACGAAGGGGTGGAAGTGATAATGGAGCTCGAACGTACTGGCAAGGCCATGTCCGTCTTCTCTCCGTCGGCTCCTGAGGGGATGCTCGCGTATGGGTCGCGCGTATTCGACGCGGCGCAAAACGAAGTCGTGGACGAGGCAAAAGCCTACGCCGCCGGGCGAAAGGGGCGGCAGGGACCCTTGGGATGGAGGGCATACTTGGAGATAACGGACGAGTTTCTCCGCTTTGCGTGCAACCGTCTCATTCGCCGGATGTTAACCGAACAGCCATCCATGAAAGGGGCAACCGCGGGCCGTGAAAGCTAGACTGAAGATATGTGTATTGGTGATGTGCGCTGAAGGTGAATGGTATCTGGTGAGGTTCTTGCCTGGACAGGAGGAGGCTGCCGCCGAGGCGCTGGCCTCCTATGCCGAAGATTCAGAGTACCCGCTTAGCTGGGAGAACATCGAAGCTGCGCTGCCGGAAGTGAGGGAATGCGCGGGATAACCCAACGCGATCTGGCCTCCCATGGCGAACCGGAAGACAATCGAAAAGTTCCTCTCTTGTCTTCGCGATCAGCGTAATTGCTCGGAGCACACGCTCAGGGCCTACAGTCGTGACCTCCAGGATTTCTCCGACTTCCTCGGTGAGGAGAGGCTCGAGGAGGCCGCTCCCCTGCGGATACGCGCCTTTATAATGAGCTTTCGGCAGAAAGGCGCTTCCCGCAAGACCTGCGCGCGGAAGCTCGCCGCACTCCGTTCGTTCTATCGATTTCTCGCCCGCGAGGGGGTCGTCGAGGGCAACCCGGCCGCCAGCGTCCGTTCCCCGCGGCTGCCGAAAAAGCTTCCGAGCTTTCTCACCGTTCAGCAGGTCAACGCACTTCTCGACGCGCCGGACAGGTCAAACCTCTGGGGGCTGCGCGACGCCGCGATAATGGAGTTGCTCTACTCGAGCGGCATACGCGTGAGCGAACTTGCCTCCCTGGACAGGCGCGACCTCGACATCTTGAGCGAGATGGTGCGCGTCCGCGGCAAAGGGAAGAAGGAACGAATTGTTCCACTTGGTGGGGTGGCCGCCGAAGTTCTGTCGCGATACCTCACGAAGAGGGACGCCGAGAGTGGCGGGCGGTTCGGCGCTGACGCGCTCTTCATCAACCGGCGCGGAGGTCGCCTGTCGGCCAGAAGCGTCCGAAGGATACTGGAGAAGTACATCGCCCAGGCCGGGGTGAGCGTCGATACAACCCCCCACACTCTCAGGCACTCGTTCGCTACTCACCTGCTCGACAGGGGCGCCGACCTCAGGGCCGTGCAGGAGCTCTTGGGCCACGCGAGCCTCAGCAGCACCCAGATATATACCCATCTCACCACCGAGCGCTTGCGCGAAGTTTACCGCAAGTCCCATCCCCGTGCCTGATGCCTTCATGACACCCGGCCTTGATCCGCGCCGGACATGATGGTTGAATTATGGCCGTGCCGCCGTGTCTCTTCCGAAAGGGATGAAAGAATGGAAGTCGCCGTGCTGATCTCGGGTGGATTGGGAACCAGGCTCCGCCCCGTCACCTACGAGATACCCAAACCCCTGATCCCCGTCCAGGGACGCACTCTCACCGAGCACATCCTCGACGTCCTCAAGGAGAACGGCATACGGAAGGTCTACATGAGCATCGGATATATGGCCGACAGGATCATGGGATATTTCGGCGACGGAAAGCGCTTCGGCGTGGACATGCACTACCTCGTCGAGGACAGGGAGTTGGGCACGGGCGGATGGATGAAGCTGATCGATCGCAGGCCGTTCGGGGATTTCGTGGTCCTCAACGGCGATAACCTTCTCGACGTGGACTTCGAGGAGATGCACCGGGTGCATTTGCGCAATCAGGCTCTGATCACCCTCGCCTTGACCGAAGTCGAGGACGTGTCCTCCAGGGGCGTGGTTAAGCTCGACGGGGACAGGATCGTCGAGTTCGTGGAGAAGCCCAAGCCGGAGGAAGCCCCGTCGAACCTCATCAGCTCGGGCTATTACATATTCAGTTCCGACGTGTTTGACATCATCCCCGAGAGTAAGAGCTTCATGCTCGAGCACCACGTCTTCCCCAGGGTGGCGGGGATGGGCAAGCTGTGCGGCTACACCTGCGGCGGGCAGTGGTTCGACACCGGCACGTTCGACAGATGGCAGGACGTGATCTTCCAGTGGCGGAAGATCTGATTCCTGCCGGCCGTGGTTTCCGCGTTCCAATCAACTTGGGAGGTAGCACAATGTCTGCAAGAGAAATTTTCCCCGGGGCTGAAATGTTCTCGGGCATGGTGATGGTAAGCCCGCGCAAGACCGCCCGCGTTTCCAGTTGGGACAGGACGGGCGCGAACCACGATTGCATCAATCCCGGCCCCGGCGAAACGATGGTGATGGCCGAACTGAAAGGCCCCGCCGTCATACGACACATTTACTTCACCACGATAGATCGCGACATGCTCCAGTACCGCAAGCTCGTCCTGCGCATGTTCTGGGACGGCGAAAAGACGCCCAGCGTCGAGGTGCCCCTTGGGGACCTCTTCGGCGCGGGCTTCTGCAAGCCCCAGCCGTTCCAGTCGCTCATGGTCACGCTTAATCCCGGCGCACGCGACAACGGCTCGTATGGCTTCAATTCCTATTTCCCCATGCCTTTCGCGAAGTCGGCTCGGCTCGAGATCGAGAACCAATCCGATCTCGCTTTCGGGGGGTTCTGGTATCACATCGAGTACGAGGCGCTGGACGAGGTCCCCGCCGCCGCGGGAAGATTCCACGCCCAGTGGCGCAGGGAGAATCCCACCAAGGCCATTCCCCACGAAGCGACGAACAGGATAAACCTCACCGGCGACGAGAACTACGTCATTCTCGAAGCGGAAGGGCAGGGCAACTACGTCGGCCATTTCCTGAACGTCGACAACATCCAGGGCGGCTGGTACGGCGAAGGCGACGACATGATCTTCATCGACGGCGAGGGATTCCCCCCGACCTACCACGGCACGGGCTCGGAGGAGATTTTCGGCGGAGGCGCAGGCCCCAACTACCCCTACTTCGGCCCGTACACCGGCTTTCACTTCGTCAGCAACCTCGACTACTCCGGCAAACAGTCCATGTATCGGTTCCATGTGCAGGATCCCGTGGCGTTCCAAAAATCGATTCGGGTCACGGTCGAGCACGGCCACGCCAACAATTACGGGAACGACTATTCGAGCACTGCCTTCTGGTACCAGATCGAGCCGCACGCGCCGTTTCCCAAGCTGCCGCCGATGAAGGAGCGCCTCCCAAGGTTCCCCGATGAGTTCTGGTCCGCTTACGAAATCTGGATGAAAGCGGTCCGATACACGTCGTTGCCCAATTGGCGAGACAGCCTGAGCGAGGAAGAGCGTTGGGCGCTTCGCCGCCACAAGAACCGCCTCTTTCTCGCCTTCATGGAGGAGCGCTGGGATGATATGCGCGACATGGCCGCCTCCACGCTGGGCGTTCTGCAGAGCAGATTGGGCTCCGCCTAGCCGGAAATGTGATAGCGACCGATGAGCCGCGAAAACCCCAAGCCCAGCGTCGGCATCTTTTCGCTAATGGCTTCAATAACGCCATGCAAGACCGCGCGCGTCTCGAGCTGGGACCGCACCGGCGGCAACGATGATTTCATCTCCTTCAAGCCCGGCGAGACCAAGACGCTCGCTGAGCTTCGCGGCCCGGGGATCATCAGGCGCTTTTGGGGCAGCCGGCTCTCCCGGCGCGACCCCCTCAACTACCGCAAGGGCGTCCTCCGCATGTTCTGGGACGGCGAGGACTCACCCAGCGTCGAAGTGCCGTGGGGAGATTTCTTCGGCGTCGGCTTTTGCATGCCGAAGCCCTTCCAGTCCCTGCCCGTCGTCGTGAACGAGGGGAAAAAGGGATGGGAATCATACGGGTTCAACTGCTACTTCCCCATGCCGTTCGCCGAGTCCGCGAGAATAGAGATAGAGAACCAGTCCGAAGCCGCCCTCGAAAACCTGTGGTACCACATCGAGTACGAGCTGCTCGACGAACTCCCCGCGGACCTCGGGAGGTTCCATGCCCAGTGGCGTCGCGCGAATCCGTGCGAGCCCGTCCCCGCCGAAGTCTCCGGGGGCGTGAACCTCACGGGCGACGACAACTACGTCATTCTTGAGGCCGAAGGTCGAGGCAACTACGTGGGCTTTTTCCTCAACGTCGACAACGTCCAGGGCGGCTGGTACGGCGAAGGCGACGACATGATATTCGTCGACGGCGCGCAGTGGCCCCCGTCCATCCATGGGACGGGAACCGAAGAGATATTCGGCGGCGGCGCAGGTCCCAACCATCCCTACTTCGGACCCTACACCGGCTTCCACTTCGCAAGCAGCCCGGACTACTCCGGCAAGCAGTCGATGTATCGTTTCCACGTGCAGGACTCCGTCGCGTTTCAGAAGTCGATTCGCGTCACGCTCGAGCACGGCCACGCCAACGATTACGCGAACGATTATTCAAGCACCGCATTCTGGTACCAGGTCGAGCCCCACGCACGCTTCCCAAAGCTCCCGCCGGTCGAGAAACGCTTCCCCAGATTTCCCGACAAATTCTGGCACGGCTACGAGATCCTGATGGAAGCCCTGGGGATCATGTCCCGGACCGACTGGCGGAAGCACATGAATCTCGACGAGCTGCGTGCCCTCCGCCGGAACGCCGTGCGCGGGCTGGACTCCTTCATGCATCAGCGCTGGGACGACTTCACTGACGCCTGGGTTGGGAGCCTCGCCATTCTGCACGGAAAAGTCCCGAAATGTTGACGTCGCACGTGCAACATTCTTCGCCCTCGAGTTGACATTACTGTGACGGTTTTCTACGACAGTGAGTGCAGCCCCTGTGGAGGATAGCGAAGTGCCGGACCTTGACGATGCCGAGCTGGTCAATCGGACGCGTTCGGGCGACAGGAATGCCTACGGCGAATTGGTGTCTCGATACCAGGGTCACGTGTACGGCCTCGCGTACAGCCTTGTCGGCAACTGGATCGAAGCGCAGGACATCGCGCAGGAGACCTTCATTCGGGGCTACACAAATCTCGATCAGCTTCGCGATCCCGCTCGCTTCGCCGCCTGGCTCCGGCGCGTGGCCTTCGGCGTCGCGATGAACTGGCTCAAGGCGTTTCGGCCCAAGCTTTTTGAGAAGATCGACGGGCGCGTGGACCTCGACCGTCTGGAGGTCCCGGACTTCCGGCCAGGCCCTTCCGGTGCGGCTCAGAGCCGCGAGCTGGCGAACGCCGTCATTCAGGCCGTCGATTCGCTCCCGCCCAAGTACCGTGTGCCCCTCACGATGTTTCACCTGGACGGCCTTTCGTACAAGAAGGTTGCCGACTTCCTCGATATTCCGCTCGGCACCGCCCAGGCCTTGATCCACCGCGCCCGGGCCAAGCTGAAGGCGGCGTTGTCCGGTTACTCGGCTGGGGATATAAGCCCCATGGTTCAGGAAGTCTTCAACGAGCACAAATTGGGCCCCGAATTCACTCGAGAGGTCATTGGGGCTGTGCAGGAGTTCAAGCGGCTGACTCACAACTTGCAGGGTCATATGGTCGTGGCAGCCGAAGTCTATCGGCAGCCGCCCGTGTACCTGACGACGCACTTGGTGCAAATGCGCGTCGCCGGCTGGGAGGACATGGACTTCGACACTCTCGCCGCTGTCTCCGGTGCGTCGGCCCTCTTCGCCTGGCAGCCGAACACCTACATGCCGAAGTACGCCAACCTCTTGATCGGCATGGACAAGCGTATTGCCGAGGCCACCGGCTTCGGCTATGAATGGACCCCCTTCACCGATGCCGAGGATGCATGGGCGATTCTCAAGGAGAGCATTGACTCCAACCGGCCGGTCAAGGGCTGGCACTACGAGAACGTGCTTTTCGCGGGATACCGCGACGCCACCGCCAAGGAGGAGCGCCAGGTTTTCGCGATGCATGACGGGCCCGGAACCTATGCGAGGTGGTGGACTTGGGTGGAGTTCGAAGAATGGGTTCGGCTGGTCGACAAGTGGAACCAGAGACAACTTGGGCGCTACGCCACGCGTCTCCCGAGTGCCGACGAAAAGGATGTTGCAGTCCGGGTCATGAAGGATCTCGTCGAGTGGAGCAGCCAGGCACCTGAGTCTGTCAGACGTCGCTTCCCCGGAGCCAAGTTCGGCTTGGCAGGGATTGAGGCCTTCGCGGACGCAGTTGCTGACCTCTCCAGAGACGCCGAGCACTTCAATAGCTACGCTTCCTGTCATGCGCTCAATCCCCAATGGACCATGCGGAACTCTACCGCCGTCTATCTATGTCGTGTGGCTGGACATTTCCCCGAATACGTAAGGTCTCACATCCTGGCAGCGGGCGAGGAGCACAGAGCCGTTTACGAAGCATGGGACGAGATGACAAGACATCTCCCTCCCTCGTGGGCGAAGAAGGAGGGCTGGAGGCCTGACGCGCCGGACAACGCGTGGGAGCTGGAGGAGAATCGCCGCGCCGGGGCATCTGCGGTGCGAGAGGCACTTGAAAAGGAGAAGTCAGCCGTCGCCGCGATGGCAAACGCGCTGCGATTGATCAAAGAGTGACGGAGACGCTATAAGGGACCGCAGCACCGCGCGCTCTTGGCCCCATCGTTCGATAGAATTTGGAGGCAGATTCGATAAAGGGATTGCTTGTCTTGGCGGCGGCGCTGATGTCGGCTATGAGCTACACGGCGCCCGGACTGACGGCGGACGCCGAGGTCCAAGGAGAGGAGACGCCAATGAGCAAGGTGCAGCGCGAGGGCGACAAGGTCTGGATCGACGGTGTGAAGGGGTGGGACTTCTCTCAGAGGGGAAGTTCCGTCCACGCCGCGATGGAGGCCGTGATGCGCGCGGTCGGCGAGGACGTCGACTACAATTACCTCGTGGGCGCGTCGGCGCTCGCGTTCCGCATGCAGGTTCACAAGACCTGGTGCCCCAGCTCACCGCACCCCTTCTGCGGCTACCAGTGCGTTCGCGGGGCGGTCGCGGCTCTGCCGTGGACGATCAAAGCGTACGAGGTGAAGCCCGAGGACGCAGAGGGCGTAAAGCGCGCCCGCGAGGCCGTCGTCGCCAGCATCGACTGCGGCGTCCCCTGCGCCTACGGCAGCGAAGAGGACGGCGTCATCATCGGCTACCAGAAGGGTGGCGAGGAGTGGATTTGCGTACATCCGTTCAGCGACGGCAAGACTTCCGTCGAGACCAAATGGCCGTGGGGGATCGGTGTCTACACCGGGCCGAAGGCCGAGACGCCCGACCGCCGGAAGATCGCGATCGATTCGCTCAAGCAGGCCGTCACGATGGCTCACACCAAGAACGTCGAGGACTACGCGTGCGGCTTCAACGCCTGGGAGCAGTGGATCGCTCACCTCAGGGACGAGGAGTGGGTCAAGAGTGGCCTCAAGGACAGAGCGCCATTGATGCTAGGCAATTCATGGATCTACTGCTGCATTGTTGATTACCGCACCGCTGCGGCCGCGTACCTTCGTGCCATCGCGTCCGGCTTCGAGGACGAGGTTGCCGCGCACCTGAACAAAGCCGCCGACCTCTACGATCGGATGGTGAAGGATGTCCTGATCAAGGACAGGTGTCCCTTGGAGGTCGCCCCCAGGCCTTGGGACTTGAAGGAAGGGCAGCAGTGGACCCAGGCAATGCGCGACGAGCAGGCTGAGATTCTCACGGCCGCATTCGCGCTCGAGAAAGAGGCCCTCGGCGAGATCGAGAAGGCCCTCGCCCTGATTGAGAAAAAGTGAGACGAAACATCGCGGGTGCGGAACCCATTGGACTCGATCCAACGACGCGTGCCCGCCCCCGATCGCTCAGG
>CAZBND010000053.1:0-5375 GCA_964493415.1 uncultured Planctomycetota bacterium
TATTTCAGCGCGAGCGACAAGGCACGCGGATGGAAGACACGCGGCAACCCGGTTCTCGCACGGAAGATCAAAGGCGCCTACAACCTCTACTGGGGCTCCCTTCATCCGCACACGGGCATTTCGCTGGATACGCGTCTAAACGGCGGCAACCGCACGCGCACCGCGGACGCATTCCGCCACGGGCGGGATGTCGTCGGACTCGACTTCGTCGCCGTCTGCGATCACGGGATCGGCCAACCGGACGAATGGCAGATGACCGCGGAGGAGTGGGACGAGGTGAAGAAGACCGCGGCGCGATTCAATCGTCCCGGAGCGTTCGTCACCTTCAGCTCGTTCGAGTGGTCATCCGAGCGTTACGGCGACCGCAACCTATACTTCCTCAACGACGACATGCCCATGCTTCGCGGGGAAGACATAGAGGAAACCTACAGCTTCTATCGCGGCTCGGACACCATCTTCATCCCCCATCACGTCGCCATAATGCGCCCCGTGGATTGGGACCATCACGACCCGGAACTCGAACCCCTCGTGGAGATATGTTCGAGCCACGGGCGCTGCGAGTATTTCGACAACCCCGAGTTCAAGCCCCCCAACCGCAAGATGGTGCCCGGAAAAGACTACATGTCCGTCCTCGCCCGCGGCTACCGCATGGGAATAGTCGCCGCCAGCGACGACCACACGGCGCGAACCGGCACCCACGGAATGACGGCCATTCTCGCCGAGGAGCTTACCCGCGAAGCGCTCTTCGACGCCCTGCGCAAGCGACGCTGCTACGGCACCACCAACGCCCGCATGATCCTCGACTTCCGCGCCGACGGCCATCTGATGGGGGAGGAGTACCGTTCGTCCGAGCCGCCCCTGATAGAGCTGTTCGCCGCCGGCACCGCGCCCATCGATCGCATCGAACTAGTCCACAACGGGAAGGTCGTCAGCACGAAGAAGGGGACAGGGCTCGTCGAGGAGTTCAGCTTTCGCGCCCGCTCGAAGAAATCCGGGTACTACTACCCCAGGGTATTTCAGGACGACGGCCAGATCGGCTGGGCCAGTCCCATCTGGGTCGATATTCGCTGACACGGGTTGCGGTCGTCCGGGCTTTCATACATCATATGGAGTGGAAAGCGGTACCGCAGGAGATGGTAATTGACCAACCGCGAACGCGTCGTCGAAGCTTTCGAACATCGCCGGCCCGATAGAGTTCCCGTCGACCTTGCGAGCACCGTCGTCACCGGCATAACGATAGCCGCCTATGAGAACCTCAAGAAGCACCTCGGCGTGGACGCCCCCACGGTCGTGGTGGATCGCTACCAGCAGCTAGCCGCCGTGGACGAGGAGGTGCTTGGGCGTTTCGACATCGATTTCCGTCCCGTATATCTCGGCCTGCCCGACAATCCCCGCACGCACGACCTCAACCCGAACACGTACGTCGACGAGTGGGGCGTGAAGCGATACCATCCCAAGGGCAGTTACTACTACGACGTTATCGATCCCCCGCTTGCGGGCGAGATAACCGTTGCCGACGTCGAGAACTATCCCTGGCCCGACCCTCACGATCCGGGCTACACCAGGGGCCTCCGCGAGAAAGCCGAAGCCATCCGGCGGCGCGGCTATGCCGTCGTCTGCAACTTCCCCTCCGGCTTCATGCACAAGCTCACGTATCTTCGCGGCTTCGAGGATTCCTACATCGACATGGCCGCCAACCACGACATATTCCAGGCCATGATGGAAAAGATTCTCGATTTCTCATTGATAGTGGGCGGACGCATGCTGGACGAAGTGGGAGACCTGACCGACGTCGTTTACAAGGCGGACGACCTCGCCACGCAAACCGGCCCCATGATGGCGATGGAAACCTACCGTAAGCTCGTCAAGCCCGTTCACGGGAAGGCCATCGAACTCATCAAGTCGAAGACCGACGCCAAGGTCTTCTACCATTGCTGCGGCGCCGCGCGATTGCTCATCCCCGAACTCATCGACATCGGCGTGGATATCCTCAATCCCATCCAGGTCTCCGCAGCCGACATGGACCCCGCCGAGCTGAAGCGCGAATTCGGAAAAGACCTCACCTTCTGGGGCGGCATCGACGCGCACAGGGTCATGCCCTTCGGTACGCCCGACGACGTCCGCGCCGAGGTCAGACGCCGCATCGAGCAGATGGGGGAGGGGGGCGGCTACGTGCTCGGCACCGTTCACAACATCCAGCCCGACGTCCCGCCCGAGAACGTCTGCGCCCTGTACGACGCGGCCCTCGAGTACTCGTACTCCTAATCCGGCTGCGTTTCCGGCTTCTCTTCAGTCCTTGCCAGCGTCGAGTGCGTCATCAACCAGTAACCGACCAGGCCCAGGAACGAGCTGAAGAGCACTATAAGGAACCACAGCGCCGGCACGATCCCCAGAACGTCCCGCTTCCGGCTCGCAGCATCGCGGTACACCAGCACCGCCAGCACGACTGCCACGACAAAGCTGAGGATGGCGACCACGATTCCGAACAGCCCCGGAAGCGCCATCCAGCCTGCCATCAGCCCTTCCCAATTCCCAACACGCATGTTCATGTAGTTGTTCATCGTGTCCCTCTAGAACATTCTTTCTATCGCCGGCAGAAAAATTGCCAGCCCGCCGGCCACGATTGCAATAGTCACGACGGCTATCTCCAGCAGGTTTATAACAAATGCCAGCCATGCCATCCAGGCTCCCGAAAGCCTGTCGGGGTTGTTCCGTATTGACACAATCGCGGCGATCGACAGGACGAACGCCAGCGGGATTGCCACCATTCCGGCAAGGGCGCTCAACGGCCAGAAGGGGGAGACGTGGGCGAATAGTCCTCCAAGGCACGTCCATCCAACCGGCCCCAGCAGCGTTATCACGAGAGCCGCAACCGCAAGCCCCGACACGGCCTTCACGGGGCGGGGCGTCACGATTGGGGGTGCCGCCTGTGCCGCCCCTGCGCCTTCGGCCTCCGCGCCGCAGTAGGGGCACACGCGCCAGCCGGCCTCCAGCTTACGGTTGCATGACGGGCACGTTCGCGCCGACCTCGCGCCGCAGTTGGGGCAGGCGACGAATCCGTTCCGCAACTGCGCTCCGCAGTTTCCGCATAGCACGACGTCGCTCGGCCTCGCGAGCAAATAGACGATAACCCCGATGATCGTCGTGAAGAAGACGAACAAAGCCCACAGCCCCGCGCTCAACCCTCTCTTCTTCGCATCGGAGTAGACAAGCGCTGCACACACTATTGGTACGACCAGCAAGGCAAGTAGAACGATTGCGACGATTGATATCCCTATCACGTCCTCGGCGATTTCTGGGCTGGGGCGAGCCGCAAGCACAAGTCCTGCAGTTTGCGAGAGCAGCACCCCAGATACTTGGCTCAGCATCCGTGCACCCCCTTGTGCGCCCTGGCGCACTTCAGAAGCAGCGGCGCAGCCGCAAGGCCCATGAAGTCAAAGATAAGCAGGACTGCGCCCGCAGCCACCGCCGCCATCACGTGCCACCCCCCGACTCTGCTTGCTGCCTGACAGAGCAGCTCCGAAGCCCGCGGCGTCAGGTCCGGCTGTGTCACGAGCGTATAGACAGATAGTCCTGCCATCATGAGAACCGAGACGCACGCGGCGACGAGGACCGTGATCTCGCTGTGGAGCGGCCGGAGGATCGCGACCTCATACAGGCGCGACGCCCACGACGGACGCATCGTCGCCCGCGCTTCCGCCACTCGAGCAAGGATTCTTTCCTCTAAACTTCTCTTCGGTTCGGCGGCACTCACTTCCGCGGCGGCCTTCACCAGCCCGCCTAGTCTCTCCAGCATCTCTCCGCAGTGGGGGCATCCCTCGATGTGGCGGCGCATGTCATTCAGTCTGTCCTCGTCAAGACTCCCGTCCATGTAGCTCAGGTATTGGCTCTCCCACCGGCTGCAGTCGCTCATTGTCGCCTCCTGCCGACGTACGGGCCCAGCTTCTCTGCGAGCGCGTTCCGCGCGCGATTCAGTCTCGATTTCACCGTTCCGACCCGCGTGCGCGTGACCTTCACGATCTCGTCGTATGTCATGTGCTCCATGTCTCTGAGCACGAAAACCGTTCGCTGGTCTTCCGGGAGTTCCTCCAACGCCTTCTGGAGCATTGCGTTGAACTCGGCATCGAGCAGCTCTTTCTCCGGCTCGACAATTGCTTCCTCTTCGGCTTCCGACTCGCGCGTCTTTCTGCGCGTCTGCTTTCTGAACTCCTGGATTGTCAGATTTCGGGCAATCCGGTAAATCCAGGTCGAAAACCGAGCTACGCCGTATTTGTACCGCCCCGCGTGCAGGTGTACCCGCAGAAATGCCTCCTGCACCACGTCCTCCGCCGTCTCCGCATCTCCAAGAAGCCGCCGGGCGAACCTGAACAGCCGCTGCGTATAGCGCGAGACGATAATCTCGAAGGCCCGTTCGTCACCGCACGCGTAGCAGTACATCAGCTCCTCGTCGCTGAGTTCCCGGTATTTCACCCTCGTCTCCACCCTCGCCTTCACAGAATTACACGCCGCGGGCGGGGGAAAGTTCCACCCTCTGAGCGCAGCGTGTCGGGAAATCCCCTCCCTTCGCATGATGCTAACCGCTGTTCCACTCTTCCGCTACGCCAGTCCGCCGGCGCGGGATCAGAAGGAAGTGGATTGTGGCGACGCGCTGACGGCACCCCCGTCTGCGGTACAAAACAACGGGGCGGCCTGTCGCGCCGCCCCGCGTTTCTCCCTCGTATCATACAGACCTACCGTGAAGCAGGTTCCGGGGAGGGTTTCATCTCGACACTCTCCTCTCCCGGCGTCTCTTCCGGGGCCGCGCGTTCCCTCTCCAGAGGCCTCCACACGTTGCCGTCGCTTCCCGGGTTTGCCTTGCCCTGTGAGACGTCCGACCAGAACGCTTCCCCCGTGTACGCCGCATCTGCCGAAGGCCCTCCGGCGAGGCCGTCATACGTGGTGGCGCTCATCCACGTCACCGAGACCACGCCTGTCTGGTCCGCGAAGTACGCCGTGTTCGGCGTCATGCTGCCGGGCACCTCAGGCCACGCATACGCGGCGAACCGTTCTTCCGCCTCGCCCGGATCCTCCGGCAGGAAGACCTTGAAGAGGTACCCGTTGTGAACGAGGACACCTTCCCGGATTTCATGGGGGCCAAGTTGTGCCAGCAGTCCGCTCCGCATCAGTTCGCCGATCGTCCCATACTCTCCCAAACCGTCCATGTCAGCGTCGGCGCTCACTTGGAGCTTGAATCGCTCTTCGGCTCTGGCGATCATCTTCAGAGTTGTACCAGGAGCTACACGACGACCTCCTGCAGCGGCTGCTCCGCGGCCAGGCCCCATCTGTTCGCGCTGTCTCTGTGCCCTCGCGCTCTGTTCCCTTGCGCGCACTCCCGC
>CAZBND010000053.1:5475-15128 GCA_964493415.1 uncultured Planctomycetota bacterium
TCTGTTCGCGCTGTCTCTGTGCCCTCGCGCTCTGTTCCCTTGCGCGCACTCCCGCGAAGGCGACGGGCAGAAGCCCCTGCGGCAGCAGGCTGTACGCGTCAAGCGTGATGCCATCCCTCTCCTTCGCCACCGCGACGAACTCTGTGAACAGATGCTTGCTTATGGTCTCGGCCATGGGCAGCACCGAGAGGTCAAGCGGAATATCCCCGCGTCTTCCTTCAGATGCGGCCATCGTCAGAAACGGCATCGCTGCCCCGTACCCGAAGGTGAATATCCTTTTCATGTCGAGAACCAGCGCAAGCCGGGTCTCCGTGGAGAGCCTCTCAAGTGCGGGCTGGAATGCTGGTGAGTCCGAGACCGAGAGCCCGGGTGCTTCCAGCCGCGCGATTGCCGACTTCAGCGTGTTCGGGAAAAGCGCCGCCACCGCGTAATCTCCCGATACCGCGAAGGAAGGGGATACGGGACCATCAGCCTGGACCACATAGAGCTTCGTTCCTTTGTATTCCTGCACGCTGACCTCGCTCTCGGGCGCTTTCGAGAACAGCGTGTCCACGCATTGCTTGAACCGGGCCGGGTCGCGCAGCTTCAGCAGCGCCGCCACCTCGGGAATCGGTCCTCCCGCGGGGAGCGTTCCGTAGACCAGCAGCGGCATCTCCACCGCGGGAAGCAAGTCTCTCTCCAGCGAGAAGCCAAGCTCTCGTTCGAACTCCGCAAGAAACCTGGCAAGGTCGTCCTCTTCGCCCACCGACTTCAGCGCATCTCGCATCGCCTGAAGTGAGGCGGAAGGATCGACGTTCAGAGCCAGGAAAAAGAGAGAATTCTCCGGAATCATCCCGAGATCGCGAAGCGTCAGCGCCCGTCCCGTGAGCGCCGTGTGAATCAAGCCTGTCTGCGCGCCCGGTGCGTAGATGTCGAGTGTATACCTGAAGCCTGCTCCATCAACCCCGAGCGACACCCCCGCCGCTTCAATGCTCGTCAGGCCGAAGAACCCAAAGAGGGCCTTCGCATCGGGCTCGTTCTGCAGCAGCATCCCCTCCAACAGCATCATCGGCATGTTCAGATCGATGTAGATGGTGTAGAGATTCTTCGGCGCGGCGATTCGCGAGTGCACGGCTTTGAACCTCGGCTTGTCCGCCAGCTTCGGCGTGGCTGGGTCGTCCATGAGGCTCGCAACCTTGTCCACCGTCGCTTGGCTTGTGCTGGCCACGAGGTAGCCGCCCTTGGTCACGTGTTTCAACTGTTTCAACTCCATGCCGCCGAGCATCACCCGCGCACGCGGACGTTTCGCCTGTGGCTGCCCTCCTTCTGACTCCGCCGGTGCACTAGTGCCCACTTTCTCCGCCAGGGACGCGTTCAGGCTTTCCAGTAGCTCCACAGCCTTCTCTTCGTTCCCTTTCACCTCTGCGATCATCACGAGCCCCGTGTAGAATTCCTCCGGCCCCGACATGCTTGTGACATCCGTCGGGATTCCCGTCACCGCTATCACCACCGGCCCCGATAGAACGCTCTCCAACTGCTCAACGACGCCCCTGGCCTCCTCGGGAATCGGCAGCTTGTCGAGCGCGAAGCCCTCTTCCATTCCTAGCTGCTTGGTCAGGGGAGCGATAAGAGCCTGCACCTCTTCCTCGCGAAGAATCGCGGCGAGCGCCGTTCCTTCAAGCGCCGCCTTCAATCCTTCGGAACCGAGAGAAACGTACCCGATGGTGTCGGGCGGCAGGAATTCCGCCGCCGTCCGACTCCCCGCGCTCGCAACCGGCCCAGTGAAAAGCACACCCGCCAACGCCAACACGAGGCCCACCGCCGCGCCTCTTCTTCCTGTCCTCACTTGCTTCTCCTTTCCTTCTGTCTCTATTTCCTGTAACTAATGAGCAACGTGCCCGCCGTATAGTACACGCCCGAGAGCGCACGAAGTTCCCACCCTATTCCACTTGGACCCTTACGCGGCTGTTGCCTTCGCTAAGGTCGAACAACACGTGTCCGGGTGGAGCCGTTCTCAATGTCTTGATAATCTCCTCCAGCGCCTTCGTTCCTTCGGGAGATTCCAGCGCTTCCAGCGCCTTCTGCATCATCCTCGCCTCCGTCGAATCTCCGTGGGCCTCGATTCCCGCCATCCTGAGCATCTCCCGCCCCTGCTGGGCCGCCATTTTCAGCCCCCACTCTCCCAGCGCCATGGGGAAACTCATCTTTATTGAGTTCCTTCCGCCGCCCTCGTCTATCGTCACGGAAATCCACTGCGCCTGTGGCCTTCTTTCCGCGTACAGCTTGTCGAGGTGTTCCAGCGCCTCCTCCGCCGACACCTCACCTGACGCCACCTTATTGAGAACGGCGAGCTTCGCCGCGCGCTCCTCAGCCTGCTCATCGGCGGGCTGGCGGAACGTCGCGCTCACCTGCGATTCCCTTGATTCCGGCGCTGGGGCACCTGTGGGTGCCTCCCGGAGGGCACCGAAGCACGCCACGGTACCGAGCAACGCGAAGGCCACTATGGCTGCCAAAGGCAGCCTGACGACGCTTCCTCTCATCATCTCTGCTCCTTTCACGACCCATCGCAGGCACCCCACGCTATGGCTTATGCTTCTCTTTGGATCAAACGACGCCGACGCGCCGGAATTCGGTCATCCGCCGGAATTTTGCTCCCGTTGTGCCGAATTCCCCCGCATAATCTACCGTTAAACACTATGAAAGGGTAGCGTGGAGTGGACCAGGACCAGGAACTCATGCTGAGAACCGCGAAGGGGGATTCCTCCGCTTTCGAGGCGCTTTTCCGAAAGTGGGAGAAGCGGGTCTACGCCTTTCTCTACAGAGCTCTCGGAAGCGGGGAGGCGGCTGAAGACTGTCTTCAGGAAACCTTTGTCAAATTGTGGCGGTCAGCTCCACGCTATCGGCCTGATTGCAGGGTTTCCACCTACCTCTTTCGCATAGCCGGCAACGCTATGATCGACCAGAGGCGCAGGGAAGGAAGACATTCGAGGCTCGCCGCCCCGCTCTCCGACTGCGACGGCGGGGTGTCCGTGGATTCCTTCGGCTCCCAATCGGCCGCGCCGGAGGACGAAATCGCCGCAAGAGAGACCGACGAGCAGGTGCAAGCGGCAATCGAAGCGCTCCCGCTGCACCAACGAACCGTGTTCGTGCTCTCCCACTTCTCCGGCTTCACCTACGCAGAAATAGCCGAGATCACCGGTGCCAGGCTGGGCACCGTGGCTTCGCGAAAACATGCGGCGGTTAAGGCGCTCCAACAAAAGCTGACTCGCTCTCTTGGAGGGTTGAGAAATGAAGTGCAATAACGCCCAGACCTACTTGGTCGCCTACATTGATGGCGAGCTATCCGGACGGGCGCTCGTGCAACTCGAGGAACACCTCGGCGAATGCGGCGAGTGCCGCGCCGCGCTCGAAGATCTGCGCGACCTGCTCGAATCGCGCGTCCCGCCGGAATCTCCCGGTCCCTCGCGCGACCTTCTTCCGGCAATCAGGGGGCAAATAGCCGCCTCCGCGAGGGTTGTGCCCATCAGAAGGCTATCGCTCCTGGCCGCCGCGGCCGCCGCACTTTTAGCAGCTGCCTGGCTCTATCACGCAGACTTCTTCCGAGGTCCTGGAGCCGAGGCGCGAAGCGTCGCCCGCGTGCTCGAACGCGTGAAAGACGCTACCGGGTGGCGGGATGTGTACGCAGTTGCCGCCAGGCTGGAAATATCCCAGGTAGCCGCCGCTGGGACCTTGCAGGCGTCTCTCGTTCCGCTCCCTTCACCTAAGGACGAGCCCTTCACGATCAGCTACAAGTCGGGTGAGTCCGGGGAGTTCCTCCAGGGAATTCTCGACCCCGAAAATTACCAGACCGTCACGGAAGAGGGCAATGCAGGGACCGCGTGCTGGGTCCTGCGCCAACCGGGGAAGCGACTGTGGGTCTCCAGGAAAACAGCCACGCCGGTCAGGGTGGACTTCAGGACCGCTGTGGGCGGCTGGTTGAGCATTCGGGACATTCGTTACAGCCGCCGGGAAGGATTCCTCGTGCCGGCAAGATTCGACGTCGTCCTCTCGGGCCCGGCAGGCGAACAAAGCCTGAAGCTGACCGTGACCGCCGACGAAGTGAAGCTACTGCGGCAGGAAAGCTAGCCCTTAGGCTCGGTCTGGGTCGCCCCCTGCCGCGTTAGTTCGTCCACCGGGTCGTATCTTACGTGCCCCTGCTCTTGAATGAGCACCAGCACGCTCTCGATCTTCCGGAGCCTGCTCTGGATGGACTCGAAAGCCACGCCTATGTCTCTCTTCATATTCCCGATATCTGTGGTGTTCATCGCCTCTTCAGCCTTTGCCACGGGGGGGCGGGGGAGGGCGCTCACGAACCCTCCCCCGATCTGCGCTGCCCGGTTCCGCATCGGACCCAGCGCTTCCGCCCTCTGCGCGGATTCCCTTTCTCCTTATCTCTCTATATACGCACTCACCTGCCCTGGAGTTTCACCGAAAAGTGTAAGCAAATGTAAAGTAACCTAGCGGTGACAATTGCCCTCCCCGGCGAGCGATTGTACAATGCGGGTTCGGGAAGCGCTTGGCGCTCTTGACCTTTGCTCCGGCACGTCCCGAGGTCGGCTCGCACAGCCCCCGGGGGAGGTTGGGAGGGAATTCCATGAGGAAATATCTCAAGAGGGCCGCACCGGTTGCGGAGGCCGACCTGAGCGAGATGCGCAGGTCCGTGGGCCGGATGATCCAGGCCGTAAAGGCCGAAGGCGAGCCCGCCGTTCGTCGCTTCTCGAAGGAATTCGACTCCTGGGCCCCGGAGTCTTTCAGGATTTCGCGGGAAGAGATTGAGCGGGCCGAGAAATCATTGCCGGAAACCTTCAAGCAGGACGTTCGCTTCTGCCAGGAGCAGGTGAGGAACTTCGCCCGTCTTCAGCTTGAGAGCATGCGTGAATTCGAAGCGGAGACGCTTCCGGGCGTGGTTCTGGGACAGAAGCTCGTCCCGGTGGCTGCGGTGGGAGCCTACGTGCCCGCCGGAAGGTACCCGTTGGTCTCCGCCGCGCACATGTGCATCGTCACGGCGAAGGTCGCCGGCGTGCGCAGAGTCATTGCTTGTACCACTCCGGCGCGAGGGAAGGGGGCTGACCCTTCGGTCTTGTTTGCAATAAGCGCCGCCGGGGCTGACGAGACCTACTGCATTGGGGGCGTCTGGGCGCTGGCGGCCATGGCCTACGGCGTCGCCGGCCTTCCCGCCGTGGACATGCTGATCGGCCCGGGTAGGGCTGAGACTATCGAGGCCAAGAGGCAGCTTTTCGGCCAGGTCGGGATCGACCTCCTCGCCGGCCCGTCGGAGGTGCTCATCATAGCGGACGAGTTCGCTGACGAGGAAATTGTGGCGGCGGACCTCCTCGCGCAATGCGAGCACGCGCCCGACGCCAAAGCCGTTCTCGTGTCGCTTTGCATGTCGCTGCCCGGTCGCGTCTTCGAAGAGATAAAGCAGCAGCTTGAAAAGCTCCCCACCGGGCAAGTCGCCCGGGACTCTTGGGAGCGCAACGGCGAGGTCGTCTTCGTCGATTCCCCCGAAGACGCCGTCGCGCTTGCCGACGAATACGCCCCGGAGCACATCGAGGTGCAAACCGCCGACCCCGATTGGTTCCTGGAGCGGCTTCGAAATTATGGCTCGCTCTTCCTCGGCGAGCCCGCGGCGGTCGTCTACGGCGATATGGGGATCGGCACGAATCACACCTTGCCCACGCACGGGGCGGCACGCTATTCGGGCGGGCTCTCCGTGGCGCGTTTCCTGAAAACCGTCACGTATCAGAAGCTCACTGAAGAGGCGAGTTACAGAGTCTCGCCCGTGTTCGGCCGTCAGGCCAAGCAGGAGGGCCTGCCGGGCCACGAGCGCACCGCCCTTATCCGCAAGCGCAAGTACTCCGGCGAAAAATAGCGAACTGACAGGAGCGGTCGATGGATGTTATTTGCCTTGGCGTTCTCACCCTTGACGTTTACGCGTCTTCGGTGTCGCAGTTGCCCGGGGAGGGCGGATTCCTGATGCTGGAAAATGCCGAGATACATCCCGCCGGGACGGCTCACAACACGGCCATCGACCTCGCGAAGCTCGGCTTCTCCGTCGCGATTGTGGGGAGGCTCGGGCAGGATTTCGCGGGCCGCATCGTCGAGGAAAGCCTCCTCGACCACGGCGTCAACACGGCGCTGCTCAAAAAGGATGACGTGGCGCATACCCCCGTTTGCTTCTTCATCAAGGGAGACGCCGGAGGAATGCGATATCTTTATTACGGCGGAACCAACGGCGAGGCGTGCTACGAAGACATCCCTCTGGACCGTCTCGCTGGAGCGCGGGTTCTTCATCTCGGCGGAACCTACCTGCTGCCCAAGCTGGACGGAGAGCCGACCGCGAAGTTGCTTGCCGAAGCCAAGAAGGCCGGCCTGACGACCACGCTTGACCCGACCCCCGCCCTTCCCCCCAACGCCCTGGAGGTGTTGGAGGGCTCGTTCCCCAGCCTGGACTACTTCCTTCCGAACCTGGAACAGGCCCATGTGATCTCACGGAGGGATAATCTGCGCGAGATGGCGGGGTTCTTCCTCGACAGGGGGGTTCGGGCCGTTGGAATAAAGATGTCCGCAAAAGGTTGCTACGTCCGCAGTCGAGACGAAGAACACACCGTCCCCGCGTTCCCCGTGAAAGAGGCGGATCCCACCGGTGCGGGCGATGCTTTCGTGGCCGGGTTCATCGCGGGCATCCTTAAGGGATGGGAGCTGAGAAAGACGGCGGAGTTCGCCAACGCCATGGGGGCTCTGGTCGTCCAGTCTATGGGTTCCACAAGCGGTGCGCGTTCGCTTGACGACACGATGCGTTTCATCGGCGAAGTGCGCGACCGGTGTGACGAGTAGGCGGGGGGGGGCGGCGGCAATCATGATTCGAGGAATCATCTGTGACCTCGACGGCACGCTGATCGACAGCGAGCCTCTTCATCACCGCACTTACAGGACGGCGTTTGAGGAGTTCGGACTGCCGTTCGACACTGCCCAGTACGCGAGCATGTTCGGCACCAACGGTGAAGGGTTCGTGATGAGAGTCATGGGGGAGAAGGCTGACGCTGAGGTCGCCAGGGCGGTGGTGGACAGGAAAACGGAGCTCTATCACCGGTTCCTTTCCCGCGAGGGAATGGAGGCTGCGCCTGGAGCCAGGGCGTTCCTCGAAAGGATGACAGCTCGATACAAGCTCGCCCTTGCCACCGCAACCAGGGGGGATAATCTCCCTCCCATATTCCAACTTCTCGGATTTGACGGTTTCTTCGACGCCGTCGTCTCGGCCGACGATGCCGTCAAATCAAAGCCTGATCCTGCGCCGTTCCTGCTTGCCGCCTCCAGACTCGTACTGACTCCCGCCGAGTGCGTGGCCGTCGAGGACGGCGTTCACGGCGTCGCCGCCGCCAAGGCGGCCGGCATGGCCTGCATAGGCGTGACCGCGTGCGACAGCTTCCACAGGGACCTCTCCGCGGCCGACGTTGTTGTAGATTCACTGGACGACATAAGCTACGAGACTGTGGATAGGCTAGGGAAGGAGCCGCCCCACACCGTTGACCCCAAGGAAGGAGAAAAGTATGGCCGAGAGTAGGACCAGCCCCGATTACCTGATACTGCTGGGGAAGAGGCCGCCGAAGGTCGAACAGTTCGCCGCCGCCGAACTCCAGCGTGAACTCAAGGAGCTGCTTGGCATCGATGCGGAGATCGTTAAACTCGGCTCCGTTTCGTCGCAGCGCCTGGGCCGCTATCCCCTGTTCATTCTCGGAGCCGAGAAAAGCAACGGGGTTGTCACCGACCTCGTTGCTCGCGGCGCACTGAAGCCGGAACGACACGAACAGGGCTTCGCCGTCAAATCCGCACCCAGCCCGTTCAATTCCCGCAGAAACGCCGTCGCCGTCGCCGGGGCGGATGCGCGCGGTACCCTGTACGCAGTCCGCGACTTGGCGCACTATCACCTTTTGGGCAACAAGGCCCGTTCCCGCTTAGCGCATCTCAACTTCCGAAGCTATCCGACCACGCTCCGTCGCGGCTGCCTGACTTGGGAGTACTACATCGATGACTGGCGCACCTACATCGACCGCCTCAGCGACTGGAAGCAGAACACTCTCATGATATGCGGACATCCGTACATGCTCGAACAGCCCGAGATGTTCGACTACGCCGCGGAGCAAGGTGTGGACGTCTACGTCGGCATGGGCATCTTCAGTTGGGAGTTCACGCAGATAAAAGTCCACCGCGCGCAGGCTTGGCTTCCCGACGCCCCGCCCAAATGGGTCACTCTCTCGCCTAACGGTTACGTCATATGCCCCTCGGAGCCCAAGAGCTTCAAGTGGCAGATCGACAGGATCGTCGAAATCATCCGCGCGATGCCCAAAGTCAAAGGATTCCTCTTCCAGACCGGGATCCTGGACTTCCCCGACTGCGACTGCCCGAAGTGCTCCAAGCTCTCCCCGGACCAGCGCTACCTGATGATGGCTAATCCCGTCATCGACGCCGTGCTCAAGGAACGTCCTGACATCTACGTGGTTCACAGCATCGGGATCGGACAGCTTACGGACAAGGAATTCGTCAGAAGCCTGAGACACATCGATCGCCGGTCAACGCTGATGATAGAAACTGGAATAATCCCCAAGCCGTCGCACGTTGACCTCGCCCAGAAGGCCAACTTCGAGGGCGGCAAGGTGATTAACCACGTCAAGCTCTACGGACAGGCGGGAACCTACGGATACGTGATGGACGGCTGGCGCGACATGCGCCGCAAGATGATGCACGACGTCTACAACGGCATAGCTCGATGCGTCACCCAGTATGGCACGGACAGTTCCTTCGCGCTCAACCAGACTCGCGACTACGGCCCGAAGGACCTCTTCTTGCCCGCGTTCTTCGGCGAGACGAGCTGGCACGCGGGACGGACCAAAGAATCCTCGTTCGTGAAGCTGGTAGACCGCATGAAGGAGATCACCGACCTCGACATGCGCGCCAGCGACCCTCCTCAGACGCGCATAAGCGAGGGCAAGTCCGTCTGCTACATAAAGCGCCCGGAGGGAACGCTGGTGGACGGCGGATGGATTTGGGGGCAGATAAGGATCGTCACGCCTCTCGTCGCTGATACGTGCGACCTGCTCAGCGAGTCCGAGTCGGCAACCTACACCTTCAAGCTCCCTTCCGGCTTTCGCAAGGGGCTCAAGAGCGCACGGCTTGTGCTGCGTGGTGCAAAAACCGACAAGGCCGTCATCGCCGCCGCGCAGACCGGCGAGGTGTTCGCTGAGGGCTTCATGTGGCGCGATGCCGAGGTGACCGAAGCGGAGAAGCTCAAGAAAGGAACCCAGCCCCCGTATTTCTTTGATATCGGCGTAAACGGCAAGAAGCTTCGCAGGGTCAAATGCACTTGGGGGCACGGGAAAAAGGTCGTCAGAACCGGTACGTTCTTCGGCGAGACGGAAGAGGAAATCCTCGACGCGAAGATGCCAAATGAGTTTGCCGGGAAGAGCGACTGGAAGATCGACATCCCCAAGTCGTGGCTGAAGCCTAAGACGTCGGTAACCCTCAGCTTCCTGGAACCTGACGGCCTCGTGATGTATGACAAAATGACCCTGAAGCTCAGCTACTAGAACCTTTGGGCTCTACGAGGTGTTCCGGGGGCGCTCGCTCGGCGAAGACCT
>CAZBND010000054.1:0-12358 GCA_964493415.1 uncultured Planctomycetota bacterium
CGCCCTGATGCGCTCGCGCGGTATCTTGAGGAAAGCGTCGACGCGCTTAACACTGACGGCGTCGTCAGCGCATCCGACTTAGTCTTTCGCGCCGATCTGCCCGATGGAGACTATCGCGTCACCCTTACGATCGGCGACATGCACCAAGCCATCGGGTCCATCGACGTTTACATGAACGGCGAGCTTGCGGCCGAACGCGTCGCCGCCTGGCATCCGGGGACGTACCGCTTCCTTCTAATAAGCCCGGCAGGCTGGTGGACTCGCGTCCGCCACACCGTCACGGCGGAGAACGGCTCTATCCGCATTCGCCTCACCAAAAATCAGTCCTACTACGACGAGCAGTTGGCGGATCAGAAGACCTGGGATAACCCTTACGAAATGTACTGGCCCGGGAGGGAACTGACCGCCGCGATGACTCCTCCCTGGGAGTATATCGGCTGGCCATTCGTGCATAACAGCATAATGGCCATCGAGATCGCGCCCGACTTCCCCGCCCCTGTAGTGGGCACAGATGATAAGCTCGCAACCACCCGCCATATCGACTCACCTGCTGTCGATGAGAGCATAAGGCTTTTCAATCAGGGTGACTATCAAGATTCGCTGAAGGCCCTCGAAAGCGCCACCGACTCCCAAGCCGCCGTTCCTAAGGCCCTCATCCAACTCTGGCTCGCAGGACGCTTGGAGGTGGAGAAGGAAAGAATACTCGTCCCACAGGCTATCGACGTCCTCCGCAAGTACGCCTCTTTGCATCCGGAGGAGAACGGCGTCGCCGAGGCCCTGCAAGATGCCGAGATTTTTCAGAAAGCCCTCGCAATTCACCTCACACGCGGCGAGTTCCCCAAGAGCCACTTCATCGAGAACGACAAAGCCTGCGGCCTCTGGTGGCTCATCAAGGAAGATTCCCCCCTCTACCACAAGTCTCAGCTCTACATAGCCCGCGCTGCGCACATGCTCATTCCCTACATCCCCACCCTCGGCACCGAGCTTCAGATCCTCAAGAAGCTCGAACACAGATTCCCCGACAACCGTTACGTCCGCTACTATCTTGACTGGAAATGGCAACCTTACGGCGACGGAACGCATCGTGATGACTGGTACATGGTCGATTACTTTGCCAAGTCCGAGGGCTCTCCTGAATGGGCGCGCGAACTTCAGGCCGTTTACGCCAACCTCGTCGTCTGGGCTGAATGGTGGATCCGCTTCAAGCAGAATCCCGACGGCTCCATCGGCGGAGGCTGGGGCGACGATGTCGAGCTGGTCGGTCAATTGGCCTACACGGGGTACATAAGCAAGGGCGCCTCGGAATTATCCACCGACGGTGCCCGGAGGTTGGTGGAGGGCGTGTGGAATCACTCAGAGGTCGACCCGGAGATAGGGTACTGCCTCCCCATGGCGGACGCCGAGCACTCCGCGGAATGGACCGGCAACACCTTGGGGCTCATCATGCAGATAGATTACGGCAACCCAACCTGGATCGAGCGCAGCATGATGACGGGCAAGCTCATCCGAGACCTCTGGACAGATTACAACAACAACCACTACCGGCACTTCCGCGCCAACTACTTCGGCGCAGCTCAGGTCGGCACTGGTGACCGCGCCAACGACTCGTTCATAAACTACCGCGCCGTCAAGCCTGCTTCCGCCGTCCTAGCATACAACCGCAACCCAACCATCGCTCGACTTTTTACGGAACTCGCCGATGCCTGGGTGGCGGATGCGCTCTCGACCGAAAGAGGGAAGCCGCGCGGCGTCATCCCTGCTGAGGTTTCCTTCCCCGACAGCGTCCTCGGAGGCATCAACTCTCCCAACTGGTACACAGCAAGCCACGCTGAAGGTACCGCCAACGCCGATTGGGCACAGCAGCCCTACAAGGGCTACATTCACGACCTTCTCATGACCGTTTACAGGGAGACCGGCAACGTGAATTACCTTGAGCCCCTTAAGCTTGAGTACGAACTTGCAGAGCGCCACGGGACTCTCCCCAACATGAAACTCGGCACGCGATTCGGCAGCCCTCCCTGGCATCGCCCCAACGCGCCAAACTCGAATCGCCCCGACACCCGTGACGGCCTCCACGTCGTCCTGGAAAGGTGGCAGCCAAAGTACCTCAAAGACAAACCGGAGGAGACAGACCGGAGCAAGACAGCTCCGGTCCCCGAGGCTCAGGCCGAACCGGGCAGCGAGTTATGGGTCGCGCAGAACCTCAAGGCCGTGGACAGGTGGCTCGTGGCCCGGCGCATGATCGAAGGAAGAAATGGCGAGCTCGAAAATGACCTAAGCAAGGCTGAGATCGTTGACTACATGTCCTTTGCTCGGGAGATGATGAAGATGCATTGGCCTCTCGCGACCACCGAGGCCTCGGCCACCGACCGCGTCCATTCCCCTGGACTCAGTTGGATGTTCTTCTCCTACACCGGCGGCAGCTTTGGGGGGGCGGGCTTCCGCGCCGCCCTCACGTACGAGGACACCGCCAAAGCCTTCGCCGCCGCCGTCCTCGCCCACGACCCGCAGGGCTTCAGGCTCCTCTACCACAGCATGGCTCCCGAACCGCGAGAGATCGGCATCATCCCCTGGGAGTTGGAGCCCGGCGGCAGTTACGTCCTTGTCTACGGTCCCGACGAGAACGAAGACGAGGTCATGGACTCGGTTACAGAGAGGCGCGACTTCGTCTTCGCCCAGACCGCCACGCCGATTCGCCTCAGCGTCGAGCCCAGGACAACATACGTAGTGGAAGTCGAGCAGACGGAAAGGGGCAGGTCCGCCACGCTCGCGCCCGACCCGGGGCTTTCGGCCCGCGATATCCGGTACGAGCAGTTCACCTACGGCAGCGGGGGGATACTCCTGGCCAGGATTCATAACGTGGGCTCTCAGCCTGTCCGGAATCTCCGCGTCTCGTTCTATGACGGCGACCCCGAAGCCGGAGGTACCCCAATCGGCGATTCCCTTATCCCCAACATCGAAGCGCCTAACGACCTCGAACCGCGTACGGTAACCGTCGGTGTCAACTGGGTGCCCACGCAAGAGTCACACGAGATCTACGTACTCGTTGATCCCGAAGACGAGATAGGAGGCGAGATAACGAATTTCAACAACGTCGCCCACACGACGGTGAGTGCGACCTCACCGGCGCGGGGAACAGGAACTGAACCTTGACGTACTGCCCTCTGCCGACCCCCGGGGCAGGACATTGCAACACACTATACAAGAACATGCCATCCGCGAGTGCTGTTCCGCCGCGGGCGGGAACGAAGAGGACTCAACCGCATCATGCGTCAACCAGGACAGGAAGTATCCGGCGAGGAGTTGATAGGAGGGAAACGATGAAGTCCATCCCATCATCATGTGTGGCTCTGTTGAGCGCCGTGGTGTCCTCTTTGGTCTGCTTCGCAAGCGCGCCGGCGCCGGCGCCGGCGAACGATGTCGTGAGGTTCGACATGGGAACTGCGGACTCGCCGCTGCAAGAGGGTTTCCGTCGCGTCACGGCAGCAGACGAATACTCGCCAGGGGCCGGATTCGGATGGATCGGAACCGGGTATGAAGCGGCGCTGACCGAGCCCCCAACCGAGGAGCAACCCAGTTGGTTCTACCCAGAGATCGACCATTACACAGACCTTGCCGGCGATCTAACCAAAGACCATGTGAAAAACGAAGGCGACATGATTTTTCGAGTGGACCTCGCTGACGGTGTCTACGACGCCATCCTATACTTGGGGGACCTGCGACAGCCTCTCGGCTCTATGCAGGTATACGCCAACGAAGAGCTCGTGCGGAAGAACGTGCAGGCCAAACAGTGGAAGGGGAGGGCCGGCGGCGAGCCATCGTACGGCAATAGCTTCCCGGTCTGCTTCCCTGTGACCGTGACAGGCGGCTCCCTTGCCATTGCGGTCAAAGGAGACGAATCGGACTACAGGAGGATGCTCGAAGAGGACTCGCGCAAACCTCCGGTAGAGTCGTTTCTTGTCGGCAGGGGAGGCAGGCTCTTCGACGAACGGCTCGAGAAGTATCAGAAAGGGGAACCTCTTGAGCCCCAAAGCGACATAGGGTGCCCGTTCGTCTATAACAGCATTCAAGGATTGGAAATCTATTCCCGCATCGAGCATGACTTCGATGGCGAAGTGGAAGCCACGAAGGCCCGCATTCGCAGTCTTGTGTCACAGGGGAAGTTCGAAGACGCCCTCGAGGCATGCAGCGACGGATTTCAGGACCCCAGGCCCGTCGCGATATTGCTGCTAAGCCTTCTCGGTAACCCGGAGTACGACCGGCCCAGCGGAGACCTGGAGCTGATCCGCCGGATCGAGCCGGTAATACAGAACGCCTACTCCGCCTACCCGGACGACTTCGCAGTCGTCAGGGCGAAGATGACCTTCGAACTGTTCCGACACGCCGTTAGGAACATAACGTTCCGAACCGAAGCGGAGAACGGCGTCTTCGCGTGTCTCGTTGCAGCCACCCACCTCGAGAAGTTGTTTCCCACCGACCATCTCTATCACAAGGGCATGATCTATCGTGCAAGAGCCCTCTACATGATCGATCCCCACCACTGGAATCCGCCCGCCGTGACCGCCGCACGGATCCTGCGACGGATCGAAAAGGACTACCCGCAGAACCGCTTCGTCCGGCTCTATCTCTACAAGGAGTGGGACCAGAACTACGAATGGCACCTGAGAGACTACATGGCGGAGAGCGAGGGAGCCCCGCAGTGGGCCGCCTCATTGCGCGAGGCAAATAACCTCGTACTGGACCTGGCGGAATGGTGGATCGAGAACAAGCAGCAGCCCGACGGCACACTTGGAGGCGGCTGGGGGGACGACGTGGAGTTGGTCGGGCTTTTCGGTCTGTACGCAAACGTGAGCAGGCAGATATCCGAGCCGGCGACAGCGGGCGCAAAGAAGCTCGTCGAAAACGCCTGGTATCTTTCGGGCATCGACATGGAGGCTGGATTCTTCGCTCACATGGCCGACGTGCAGCACACGGCTGAGTGGACTGGTGACACCCTTCCCATGATGCTCGCGATAGACTACGGCAATCCGGTATGGCTTGAAAGGGCCATGAAGACAGGTAAGCTGGTCAGGGACCTTTGGACCATGGAAAACGCCCATGGCTATCGGAGTTTTCGGTCCAACCACATCGGGGCAACCATGGTCGGGGGAGAGGACAACTGGGCGGCAAAGGAAAGCGAGGCAAATTCAGCAATCTGCCTGCGATCGATTCAGCCGTTGTACACCCTTTACGACTACAACAGAAACCCAACTCTAGAGAAGCTCCTGTTGGAGCTGGCCGACGGATGGTTGGACGCCGCGATGCAGACGGGAAAGGCCAAGCCACAGGGCATAATCCCCTCTACCGTGAGCTTCCCTGAAGTGGAGATGGGCGGAAAGGGCGCGCCGACGTGGTACGATACGGGTCCGATGAGCTGGCGGAGCTTCTTCATCTGGCCGCAGTACAGGGCCTACGTCGTGCAACTCCTCACCTGGGCCTACCAGGTCACGGGAGATGACACCTATCTGGAGCCCTTCAGGCTCGCCGCAGAGTACCGCGAGACGCTCAAAGGATACCAGCCCGACAAGGAAGCCCAGCCGGGCTCGCCCGAGTGGATGGCGGCGCGCCTTGAAAACCACGAAGGAATACACTACCTCCAGGCAACCACCAAGACACCTCTGCCGTTGAGACAGGCTGGTCGCGATAAGCAGGCCATTCTGGATGAATGTACCCGGGTGCGAAATGGAGTCTGGGAACGATGGCCCATTCTCACCTCCGAGTCCCTCATGACGGACAGGGTCTACGTGCCCGGCGTTTTCTCCCCCTATTCGATCCTGACCCGACCGGCAGGCTCGGCAGCTCAAATGGAGACGCCCGTCGTCACCTATGAGAATACCGGGCGCGACTTCGCGGCTTACGTCGCTATCGCTGAGAGCAACGCCGTCAAGCTTGCGATCTACACCTTCTATGACGCAGAACGGGAGATAGCAATCCGACCATGGACTCTGGAACCGGGAACCACGTACCGGCTCCGCATGGGACCGGATGCTGACGGAGATGACATTATTGATGAGGTTACGGCCCAGCGCGCCGTCACCATAATCAGTCGGGGACAACCGGTCAGCGTCCTCGTCCCGGGCCGGCAAGTGTTCGCTATCGAAATGGAGCAGGAGGGGGAGGAAGGTCGTCCGCAGCTCCTGCCTGACCTCGCGATTACAGAAACTGACATCGAGTACGAGCCGGATCACAACGTCCTCAACGCGCGCGTGCATAACGTCGGCTCGGTGCCGGTGACGAAATCCGCGCTGACGTTCTACGACGGGGACCCGACCGCCGGCGGGAGCGAAATAGGCCGGGCTCTAATCCCACATCTCCCCGCGCCGAACGAATTCAACCCTCAGACTCTCAAGCTCGGCGTCATCTGGAAGCCATCAGGCCCCGAGCACGATA
The DNA here is from genome assembly GCA_964493415.1 of uncultured Planctomycetota bacterium. Classification (GTDB taxonomy): domain Bacteria; phylum Planctomycetota; class DG-23; order CAZBND01; family CAZBND01; genus CAZBND01. The sequence goes on from CAZBND010000054.1 coordinate 6,430, forward strand.
TTTACGTCGTATTGGATCCCGAAGGAGAGTTGGCGGAAATAGCCGAAAACAACAACCTCGCGCATGCGCGGTTTCCCTTCCCGCCGTCCCGCGATGAATAGCATAACCACATAGGATGCGAAGCGCTGAGACACATCCACGGCGACCTCTTGACAGATTCGACTTCTCGGTGCAACATACGCGACTCGTTGCGGCGAATCGGTCGTCGGCAGCTTCAACTACAGTTCCCACGACTGGAGGCATCACAGTGGCTACCATGGAAGAACTGAGAGAAGGCGTAAGGCAATCACTGCCGGAGATTGCAGACATATCAGACAAGGAATTGCGTAACAAGGTCGTCGAAGCCTGGGCTTTGGCTTTGTCGAATTCACAGTTCGCCCGCATCGAACAGATGACCTGTTCCGGCATGGTCGGCAGCAGGCACGTACCGGGCCTCACTCAGGCGGACCACGTCAGGGGCGTGGGGCGCATCGCCCGCGCCGTCGCCCAAGAAATGCTGGACCTATGCGGGCACATGATCCGGATCGACCCGGACATCGCGCTTGCGGGAGGACTGCTTCACGACGTCGGCAAGCCGCTCTTCTATGACGCGGACAACATCGCGCGATGGCGCGAGAACAAGTCCTACACCGGCAAGCCCCCATTCCGCCACACCATGTACGGCGCTCACCTCGCTCTCATCGCCGGCCTTCCCGAAGAACTCGCCCACGTCATAGCGGCCCACGACACTCACATGGACGGGCAGTACGTCGAGCATAGCGTTTACTGTAGCATCGTCGCGCACGCAGACCAGGTGTACTGGTCGGTTCTCTATCGGCTCGCCGAGTCCGAAAAGGACCCCATTCAAATCCAGGGACCAGCCGGCTAATCACCACTCGGCGAGCGTGAACTCCAGACACCAGCCGGCGACACAAGCTTCACGGCTTTTCGAGAATGTCGCTCACGCGGCTACCGCCTCATTGAATTGCCCGATCAAGTCCGACAATTTGCCTTCGAAAACCTTGTCCGCCTTTGCCCAGCCGCCGAATCGATTGAAAATCGGCATTGAATCGAAGTCTTCCTGGCTGAGGGACAGGTCCTTCATCATGTGCACCCTGATGCGGCCAAGCCATTGTTCCTGTTCGTGCGTGAAGGTCTTGCCCGCTGTGAGATTCGCGAAGGCCCTATTGACGCGCTCGGACGCCGAAAGAAGCGGCTCCTCCTCGCGTGCCGCGTGCTTGACCATCGAAATGATGTCCACAAAAGCCTTGTCGTAATGGTCCTGGTGCGCCTTCCTCAGCTTCTCCTCCGTGAAATGCTGAGATGCCGCCTCGAGCCTCTCCCGGAGCTGAGACAGAGCATCTGTGCCCCACTCCCGGGGACGGTCGAGAAGTATCTCGATAGCCTCGATCCTCGTCGCATTTTCCTTCACGAACCTCGTGAAAGCGGTTATGCAATCTTCAGGCTTGCACTCCTCGCCTTTCGGCTTGGAGAGGAGCCAGGCCGAGGAAACATCATCCTCCACCTGCTCCGCCACGACAAACGTGCGCTTCGGGCGAGGGTAGTTTTCGAGCGCGTCTTGAAAGTCGGCATTGCGAAGAGTCTCCATGACGCCGTCGAAATCCTCATCAAGCAGACGCGGAAGCTGCCTGGCGAACTTGGCGATATCGCCCTCGGAGATGAAGCGCGAGAAGAGCTTACGCGCTTCGGGAGCCATCTGCTTGTCGATTCGCAAGAAGCGCTTCGCCAGGCAGCGCACGTTGTAAGAGCGGTCCCGATTCGCCCATACGTCCTCAACAACTTGGGCCATGGTGCGCGCCTCGCGGCGCGGGGGCTCCGCAGTGATGCCGGTGGCGTTCTTGAAGTAATCCAGAAGCGTCCCGTCGAAGCAATCGAAGACAACGAAGTGCGACTTGTCACAATATAGCTCGCCCCTGCGGGTGCCGCGGCCGAGCATCTGCTCGAAAAGGATACGGGATTTGACGGGACGCAGAAGGACGATGTATTCCAGGTCGGGGATATCCACGCCGGTAGAAAGCATGTCCACGGTCACGACGATGCCCGGGAGCTTGCGGTTGCGGAATTCCCGTATGCGCTGGAGGGGACGGTCGACGCGACCCGTGATCTTTTCGACCAAGCTGTCACCCTTCCCGAAAACGTCCCGCGCCATGTCGACAAGGCTGTCAGAGTGAGAGGTATGGGGGAGATCGTTAACGGCGAAGATTAGAGTCTTGGGAAAGCGCTTGTGCTTCTCCTCGTGCTCCAGGGCGTATTTCTTGATCTCCTCGAGGATCTTGCGGTTGCAGTCGGGCGAGGTAACCTTACGCTCGACTTCGGTGCTGTCGAACAGCCGTTCGTCCTCGAGCACATCCATCTGCTCGTAGCCGCTCTCGGCATCTACGACGCGGACCGCTTCGCCTTCTTCCAGGAATATGCCATGCATCTTAACGTCGGAGTTTATCGCGACCGCGTCGTAGTCGACCAGATAGCCCTCTTGGACGGCCCGCTCGTACTCATAGCGATACACCACATCGTGGAAGCATGCCTTGGTGTGGGCTGCGGGGGTGGCCGTAAGGCCGATCTTGATGGCGTCGAAGTGACCGAGCGTGTTGCGCCAGACCGAGAGCTGACTAGTAGTGTAGCCGCGGTGGCACTCGTCAGCGATGACGACATCAAACGCGTGGATCGGGATATCCAACTGCTGCGCATCCTCGTCAATGGGCTCGCCGTCGAGGGTGAACGCGGCAGCACGGCCGAACAGGTTAACCGTCATTCGCTGAATCGTCGAGACGTATACAAACGCATCGCCGGCCTGAGGTCTGAGCAGGTACGCCTCGGGGAGGACATTCGGATCGAACGTGTCCTTCTCGTCGAAATCCTCCCTATGAAACTGCTGGTGGTAGAGCTCGTAAATCTGGTGGAATTTCTTTCCCGGCTCGGCTTCGAAAGACGAAAAGGCTCTTACGGCCTGAGCAGCCAGGGCGCGTCGGTCGACGAGGAAGAGAATGCGCCTGGCGACGCCGGATTTCATGAGCCGATATACCTCGTTGACCATCATGAACGTCTTGCCGGTGCCCGTGGCCATGGCGACGAGCATTTCGCGCCTACGTTCGGCTATGGCCCGCTCGATCGCCTGGTTCGCCTCGGCCTGATAAGGGCGAAGCAGACCATTGTCATTCGGCATTCGCTCGAGCCCCCCAACGGCAGCGTCGAAGTCCTCGTCTAGCTTGTCGGCGAGCGCATCGGGCGTATGGAACATCGAGATGGTGCGGGAGCGGTTGCCTTCCCGACGAATGTCCCGGTGCCAGATGATCGGCCCGTTGGTTGAGTAGAGGAACGGAACTCGATACTCGCCGTAACGAAGCGGGTTCTCGGTTGCACCCCGCGAGTAGCGCTCAGCCTGTTTCAGCACTTCCTGCGGATCCAGCCTGGTCTTCTTTGCCTCGACGACTCCGAGGATCTTGCCGTCCTTGCACAGAACGTAGTCCGCAGGGCCCAGAGCAGTATGGTACTCGGTCACGGCACAACGATCGTAAGCGTCCAGCGGCTTAGAGGGATCGTGCCTTACGATCTTCCAGCCCGCAGCTTCGAGCTTGGGGTCGATGCGCGCCCCGCGAGTTTCCTCTTCGTTTTCCAAAGGCATAGGCCGACCCAATGAGTACCAAGAACAGGGCCTGAAGATACCCGCAAGAAGCCCCATTTGCAAGCATCCGGCGTAAGGCCACCCCATGCTTCTCCCACTGACCTTCACCGCAATCGAGTCGACTCTGCCACCGAAAGCCGGAGGCGGGATGGCGACGCAACTCGTCTCCTGGCAGTCAATTATGGTACCTACGTCCCGGAAATGCCGAGGTCTCGAAATCGCGCTTCGGATCACGGCATGTTCGCCGCGACGTGAAATCAGCAGAACCAGTCATTCCCATGACCAGCGGCGCCGGACGGATTCTGAACGGACCTGGCGGCGGATCGACGCAACTCCTCCCCTGTAAGTAATTCCCCACTATTGGGAAGTGACGCACGCTTGGCGTGAGAATGGAGACGCCATGCGCCTGTGCAATAATACTGGAGCCTCCCCTTTAACTGACTGAAGTCTACGAAACGATCATGCCGATATACCTACTATCGGTGCGTCCCTCGACGCAGCGCTTTTTTCGCCTACGATGACGTAGGGTCGGACAGGGAACTGAAGGTCGCCTGGTCGCGCCTCCCGAAGGCCGTCATCGCATAGGAAGAAAGGGCGCAATGAGGGCGCTGATCGCGGTCAAACATCGTGCAAGCAGCGACATTCTGCAAGAAACGCTGTCGGCCTGGGGTGAAACACACACCCTTACCTACCCACGTTATGCCGCTGATCAGTTTCTCAGAGCCATCGACCAAGGGCGGCCATACGAGCTTGTGTCCCTGGAGGAGATGATGGCCGACCTGGACGGACAGCCCTGAGCTATGGCAGGAAAAGGAAGCTCGGAGACTGCGTCCCCGTCCGCAAGGTGACGCACACGTCCGACAAGCTGGGACGGATACAGTCCCTCCAGCCGCTGGTTAAGGCGGGGACCATCCAGTTCTCGAGACGTCACAAGACCCTGCTGGACCAGCTCCGCTACTTCCCCAAGGCAGACCACGACGACGGGCCCGATGCGCTCCAGATGGCTGTTGAAGTGGGCAACATAGGCCGGGTCAGAGTGTTCACGGTGTAGCAGGGGAGAGCCACACGGTTCAGGAAGCGGGATGCCTCTAGAGCCCGTAGCGTTCCTCGAGGTGGGTTAGCCACACGGTGTCACATACCGGCGACTCTCGGAGCTTTCCGACGATGTCCTCAACTTCCACATGGCGTATCGGCGGGACTCCGGCAAGACACGTGTTCCAGGCTCTCAGAGTCGTTGAGCCCAGGCGTCGCTGGCTCTGCGACACCTGATGCAAGGGCGCATTCCCCTTGAAGCCAATGGATGCAACGAATACCTCATCCACGTCTTCCAACCTCCGAAGGTAGGCGGCGAGAAGGCACTGCCTCATCAGTTGGTAGAAGGCCCCCATGAATGGGCAGCCCTTCGAAGAGGAAAGAGCCTTCAAACTTATGCCCGCATCATGGAGGTGCTCCCAGTAGCGTCGCAGACGCGCTCGAGAAGATATCCTCGTCAGATAACAGAGTTGCTCCGGATCATCGCGAGAAAGGTCCAGATCACGACACAGGTGCTTGCGGGTGTTACCCTTGGACTCGTACCCACCGCAACTTCCAAAACAGCGCTCCGTGTACTTCCACTCACAGAGGGTGAGCAACTTGCTTCCCTGTCCATCTTCCCACCAGACCGCGACATCGATGCTGGTCCGGTTCTGCCCGCGCTTCCAGGACGGTGGTTCCCCCAACCACTCTGTGGCTTCATTCGGTCCGGTGTATTCGAATTCGATTGCGCTCACGCGACTGACGTCCGGCAGAAGAGGGGACAGCGCAGATGCAGCAAGTTCAAGATCCTGCCTCAGCGGGAACATCACGTTGAAGCAGCAGACCTGGGAGCTGCGGAGATTGAGCGCCTCGGTGTGGACTGCTATCTCATTGGCCTTGCAGTACCCGAGGACCTCCTTGGCGACCGGCGGATAGAAGGCTTTCTCCAGATGGCCTTCCGGAAGGATGTGAGGGTAATAGTAGCCAGGCCGCTTGGACCAGCACCCATCCGGCAGGCTGGGCCACTGCTTCCGCTTGAACCTGACCTGACGAACCGTCTCCCGGCGCTCGAAGGCGTTGAGCCTTTCCAGCCAACGGCTGTCGCCCCCGTCACCGGGCAGGCTGTGTCGAAGAGCCTCCATAGGTCCAAATCGTAAGTCCGGATAGCGACCGCGGTCAACCCGCACGGATCCGTCCGTTTGAAAGCTCCGGGACGGGACTTCTTCAAGCAGCGCCATAAGTGCTGTAATGATTGGCACTTACGTCCGTCGCATACGGGGATATATCCCTTGA
>CAZBND010000055.1:0-11385 GCA_964493415.1 uncultured Planctomycetota bacterium
GGTTGCCGTTGGCGTCGTAACTGTATGTGGTCGTTGTCCCTCCAACCGTCTTGCTTGTCATCTGATCCAGCGCGTTGACGCCGTACGCTCGCTGATGCTCTTCCCGACAGTCCCCCTTGTGACAAGTGCGGTCCTGCTTTCTTCCCCTCGAGGCTCAGTCGACCGGCGGCAATTCCGCCAGCGCCTTCTCGATCGCTTCCTTCGGGTACGCGTAGTCTTCCAGCTCGCCCGCCAAATAGCTGTCGTACGCGGCGAGATCGAAGTAGCCGTGCCCGCTGAAATTGAACAGAATGCACTGCTCTTCTTTGTTCTCCTTACACTCCAGCGCCTTCTGCACCGCGAAGTGCACGACGTGCGCCGTCTCGGGCGCAGGCACTATCCCCTCCGTCCGCGCGAAAGTCAAGGCCGACTCGAACACTTCGTTCTGATGATACGCAACCGTCCGCATGACCTTCAGCTTGTTCAGGTGGCTCACCAGAGGCGCCATCCCGTGGTATCGAAGGCCTCCGGCGTGTACCGGCGGCGGCACGAACGAATGCCCCAGCGTGAACATTTTCAGCAGCGGGGTAAGCTGCGCCGTGTCGCCGAAATCGTACCTGAATTGCCCCCTCGTCACCGTCGGGCACGCCAGCGGCTCCACGCACACTATGTCCGTTCCCTTTCCGTCCACCACCTTGTCGTGCACGAACGGGAACGCCAGCCCGGAGAAGTTGCTCCCGCCTCCGATGCAGCCCGCCACCACGTCAGGGTAATCACCCGCCAGCTTGAACTGCTTCTTCGCCTCCAGACCTACCACTGTCTGATGAAGCAGCACGTGATTCAAGACGCTGCCCAGCGAGTACTTCGTATCATCGTGCGTGGCGGCATCTTCCACCGCTTCCGAAATCGCAATCCCCAGACTGCCGTAGCACTTCGGATCCTGTTCCAGAATCTTCCTCCCAGACTGCGTGTCCATGCTCGGCGACGGCACCACCTCGGAGCCCCAGATGTGCATCAACGACTTCCGGTAAGGCTTCTGCTCGTAGCTCACCTTCACCATGTACACCTTGCACTTGATGCCGAAGAGATTGCACGCAAAGCTCAGCGCGCTTCCCCATTGCCCCGCGCCCGTCTCCGTCACGATCCTCTCCACCCCCTCGGCCTTATTATAGTACGCCTGCGCCACCGCTGTGTTCGGCTTGTGGCTGCCCGGCGGGCTCACCGACTCGTTCTTGTAGTAAATCCGCGCCGGCGTCCCCAACTCCTCCTCCAGACGCGTCGCCCTCACCAAAGGAGACGGCCGCCATATCCGATACACATCCCGTATCTCATCTGGTATCTCCACCCACTGTTCTCCCGACGCCTCCTGCATTATCAGGCCCATCGGGAATATCGGAGCCAGATCATCCGGGGTCAACGGTTGTTTCGTCCCCGGATGTATCGGCGGAGCCATCGGCTCCGGCAGATCAGGAATCACGTTGTACCATCTCTTGGGGATTTCCGACTGCCCCAGCGTTATAATCCTGTCTTCCATCGTCTACACTCCCTGGTTGGTTCCTCCGGAGCCTCACACAGCCATCGGAGAAAGCTGACCGGCGACCCGGCCCGAAAGCCGGGCCGCCTCAGCAAAACTCCGCTCGACTCCCATCAATACCTGAAGTACAACTCGAACCTCGCAAAATACGCCGCGTCCGCCTCGCTCCCGTAGTAATCACCGGGGCAGAACCACTCAAGCAGCGCGTGCGCCGACAGGTACTCGTTGAAGCTATGCTTCGCCAGCGCCGCCACCAGGTCACCCCTGCCCAGCTCGTCCCCGTCAGGCCCGTTCGACTGTATCGCCACCAGCTTGCGGTACGTCAGCGACAAATCCGTATTCGCCCTCGGCGTGCACCCGACTCCCGCGCTGTAAATCCGCATGTTCACCCACGAGCCCTCGTCCGGATCATTCGCCCCGGTGAAAGGCTGAAAGCCGTCGTACAGCGTATATATGAGCAGCTCGCTGTATTTCGGCCACTCGGCGTACATCGAATCCCAGTGCGTCGGCAGGTACACGTACTCGCCCCACACCCGCGGACGCCACTCGTGCTTGCCGCACGTGTACGTCGCGCGCAGGTACCCCCCCACCATGTCCTTCGTCTCGTCTTCCGTCGGCATCGGCGAAGGAGCCGGCTGATCCGACTCATCGATCGGAATCCACTCCCTGTTCTGATAAACCACCTCGCCCACGCACGCAAGGTTGTCTATAGGCGTCGCCGTCCCGCGTATCCCCAGCGCCAGCGTCTCGCTCTCCGGCCTGGTGAACAGCGTCGACCCGCCGGCGGTGATGGTCCTCGGCGCGCGACGATTCTTGTACAGCACATACGGCTCCAGTCCCAGGTTATCGTTAACCTTCGTCCGGCCGTATATCCCGTACACGTCCTCGTCGTCCGCCGCCTTCTCGGCGTTCTCGAACGGCTTCGCGATCAGGAAGTCTATGCTCGTGTTCTCTATCCCCCTGTACGTCAGCTTCGCCGCGTCGAACGCAATGCTCGTCGATCCCACCTGGCAGCATCCGTCCAGGAACATGAATCCTTCGCCGTACATCACGTCCTGCCTGCCTACCTTGAAGTCCACGGGGAGATCGAACACGTCTTTGAACTCAATGAACGCGTTGTCGAGAAAGATGTCGCTCTTCTCTCCGACGTCCCCCAGGATCTCCGTATCCTGCCCCCACCTCGTCTCGTTCGCAAGGCGGATATATCCGTGCAGATTCGGGAGAGGACTCAGGTCGGCCCATATCCTCGACCTCGCCCTGTGGAACGTCCACGAATCGACGTTGTTGTCATCGTCGAAATCCCACAGGTTGTCGAAGCAGACGCCGCGCCACCTCAAATCCAATCCTACCTCTATCTGGTCGTTGACCTTGTACGCACTTGCCAGTTGCGGCGCTGCAACCAGCCCGACCAGAACGCAGGCCGCCGCCGCTTTCATCCACCTTTTCAATTTTCCCCCTCCACTCGATCCTGAACCTGAGAAGCTTCCCCCCCTCAACTTCTCATATCCAACACTCTCTTCGCTTTACCTGTGCTCCTCTCAATCGTCCTCGGTTCCACCAGCGTGACCTTGGGCGACACGCTCAACACGCTCGCCAGTCTCCGCCTTATTCCTTCTCGAAGCTCCTGCAGCCTCTTCATTTCATCATCGAAGATGCTCTCGGATACTTCCACGCGCACCTCTAGCTCATCCAACGCCCCCTTCTTCGAAATGACCAACTGATAATGAGGCTCTGTCCCCTCCATCTCGAGCAGAACCGTCTCTACCTGCGACGGAAACACGTTGACCCCTCGAATGATCAACATGTCGTCCGTTCGCCCGCTGACTCTCGACATCCTCGCCTGCGTCCTGCCGCACCTGCACGGCGACTCGTCCAGATGGCAGATGTCCCTGGTGCGGTACCTCAAGACGGGCAGCGCTTCTTTCGTGATCGTCGTCAGCACCAGCTCCCCCGTCTCTCCGCATCCCAGCGGCTCGCACGTTTCCGGATCGATTACCTCCGCGATGAAGTGATCCTCGAAAATGTGCAGACCATCCTTCTCGGGACATTCTCCCGAGACCCCGGGGCCTATCACCTCGCTCAGCCCGTAGTTGTCCGTCGCGCTTACGTGCAAACGCGCCTCCAGCTCTCTTCGCGCCCCTTCCGACCACGGCTCAGCGCCGAAAAGACCCACCCTCAACGCCAAATCTGCCGGGCTCACGCCCATCCCCTCCATCACTTCGGCCAGGTGGAGCGCGTACGAGGGAGTGCAGGCAATCGCCGTGGTACGGAAGTCCTTCATCAACTTCACTTGCCGCTCTGAACCCCCGCTGGAGGCCGGCACAACCGCCGCTCCCACGCGCTCCGCGCCGTAGTGCAGCCCGAACGCCCCCGTGAAAAGCCCATACCCGAAAGCCACCTGCAATACGTCCGCCTTCGTGACACCCGCCGCCGTTATCACCCTCGCCACCACCTCCGCCCACGTCTCGATGTCGTTTCGCGTGTACGCCACCACCGTCGGGTCCCCCGTCGTCCCTGACGAAGCGTGAATGCGCACCACCTCTTCCGGCGGCACCGCCAGCATCCCGAAAGGATAATTCCCTCTCAGGTCCGTCTTCGTCGTAAACGGCACATTGCGGAGGTCCCTCAGCGACTTGACGTCACGCGGCGTGACCCCCGCGTCGTCCATTTTCCGACGATAAAACGGCACGCTCTCATACACTCGACGCAGCGTCGATTGCAGGCGCTTAACCTGTAGCTCCTCGATCTCCCGTCTCGGCATGCATTCCTGCTTCGGAGCCCAGATGACCATTCACCGCTCCTACTTTCCGGGGAAGCACTTCTTCAGATGTTCTTCCGGCAGCGGCTTCGTCGCCGCCGCCACTATCAGCGTCACTATCACCGCAATCGGCAAGCCGATAAACAGCGGATCAACCTGGTCCCAGATTATCCACTTCCACGTCACGCCCTGAACCAGTGACGGCTTGCCGAACAGCTTCTGGCAGATCAGCAATGCCTGTGACTCGCTCAGGTGTCCGAACAGAAGCCAGAAAGCGCTCGCCAGGAACCCGGCCAGCATCCCCCAGACGGCTGCCGCCCTGCTCATGCCCCGGCAGTACAGCCCTCCTAGGTACGCGGGGAGGAACGTCGCCGCGCAGAGACCAAAGAAGATCGCCGTCGCCCTCGCGATTATCGCCGTCCCCGTCGCCTCGAACCGTATCGGCAAAACGTAAGACAGCAGCACGCTCAGGATAAACGCCACAAAAATGCCGACACGATTTACCAGGATGGAACCCTTGGAGCCCGGCGACAACTGCTCGCAGAAGTCTCGCCCCAGCGATGTCCCCATGGCGTGGAACTGCGAACTCACCGTCGACATCGCCGCCGCCAGCAGCGTTACCAAGAACAACCCGCCGAACCAGACGGGCATTGCGTCCTTGATATACAGCGGGATTATCTTGTCCGGGGTCTTCTCCGCCACCACGAACGATATCTTCCCCACCGTTTCCTTGAAGTAAACGTTCGTCAGAGCCCCCACGACGAACGCGATACCCGTCATGGCCAGGATAAATATACCTCCCACCAGGACCGCTCTATTCAGCTCTCGCTTGCTCTTCACCGTCATAAACCTCACCGCAAGTTGCGGCTGCGCAAGCACGCCTATTCCCACACCCATGATGATCGTCGAAACCAGAACCCACCAGAATCGAGAGCCGAACTTAGGCATCGCCGTCCAGCCCTGGTGTCCGGCACCGCCCAGCATCGCCTTCGCCTCGGGAGCCATCGCCGTCAGCGCCTCGTGCGCCTTTACCACACCTCCCAACTTCGCATAAGTGAGCAGCAACAGCGCAACCATGCCGACCAGCATGATCGTCCCCTGAAGCGCGTCCGTATACATCACCCCCTTCAGTCCGCCCATGATCACGTAGATCGCCACGATGATGCCGAAGAAGAACAACGCGTACTCGTACTCCACGCCCAGTTGCCCCTCGAAGAAACGGCATATCCCCATCATCACCGCCGCCGTGTACAGCGGCATGACGAAGAAGATCACCAACCCCGAAAACATCTGGATGAACTTCGACTTGAACCGCCTCCCTAAAAGTTCGGGAAACGTGTGCACGTCCAGCGCGTGACCCATACGTCGCGTTCTCCCGCCGAAGAAGACGAACGCAATGAATATCCCCGCGAATATGTTCAGGAACGTCAGCCACAGAATCCCCATGCCGAACAGTCCAGCCGCGCCGCCGAAACCCACGATCGCCGACGTGCTGATGAACGTAGCCCCGTATGACATCGCCATGACGTACGGGTGCATCTGTCGGCCCGCGACCAGGTAGTCCGTCGCCGACTTCGTCCTCCTGTAGCCCCGGTAACCTAGGCCGAAGACCACCAGGAGGTAAAACGCTACAACGATAATCAGAGGCAGATGCTCCATCGTCTTTCCCCCTATATCCCTTCTTCGACCTCGTCCTCTTCCTTGGCCCACTTCTCCGTTATCTCACGTGGCTCGCCGTCCTCCCGGCTCTTCCACGTCGCCAGGCCGTAGATCACGCACAACGCAGAGCTCGCAATACAAAGGACAAACGCCGCGGCTACCCACGGGTCCGGTATTCCGAGCATCTCCTTCACCTCCTCTCTCTCGCCTCGCGCGATACCTCGCGCAGGCCGCTATATCTTCTCGATCTCTTCGTCCGCTACCATCTTCACCCCTTTTTCGTCCAACAGCTTCGCCGCCTCCTCCGGCTTCTGCACCCGAAAAACCACCAGCGCCTTGTCCCCAGACTTCTCCACGAACGCGTACATGTACTCAACGTTCACCCCCACCCCCGAAAGGGTTCCCAACACCTGCGACAACCCGCCGGGCTCGTCGTTCACTTCCACTACCAGAACCCGGCTCTCCTTCACCGTGAATCCCCCCGCCCTCAGCGCATCCAGCGCCTCTTTCGGCGAATTCACTATCAGCCGCAGGATGCCGAAGTCAAGAGTGTCCGCCAGCGACAGCGCCCGGATGTTCACCCCGACCTCCCCCAGCAGCTTGCACACCTCCGCCAGCCTCCCCGATTTGTTCTCCAGGAATACCGATATCTGCCTTACCATCTATCCGAACCTCCAGGCTAGAGATTTCTCTTGTCCACCACCCGCTTCGCCTTGCCTATGCTCCGCTCTATGCTCCTCGGCTCGACAAGCTTTATCGCCGCCCGCACGCCCAACACGCTCTCCACTTCGTGCGCTATCCTCGCCCGCAAATCCTCCAGCTCCTTCACCTCGTCCGAGAACGTCCCCTCGCTCACTTCCACCTGCACCTCCAGCTCGTCCATCGCGCCCCTTTTATCCACCACTATCAGGTAGTGCGGCTCGGCCCCCGCAAAACGCATGAGAACGTCCTCTATCTGCGACGGGAAAACGTTCACCCCCCTTATGATGAGCATGTCGTCCGTGCGGCCCGATACCCGCTCCATCCTTACGCTCGTCCGACCGCACCCGCACGGCTCCTCTATCAGCCGCGTAATGTCCCTCGTTCGGTACCTCAGCACCGGAAATGCTTCCTTTGTTATCGTCGTAAACACAAGCTCACCTTTCGCACCAAGCGGCAAAACTTCCCCCGTCTCCGGATCGATTATCTCCGGAATGAAGTGGTCGTCGCATATGTGCATCCCGTGTTGCTCCTCGCACTCGAAGGACACACCCGGACCAATGACCTCCGTCAATCCGTATATGTCGTAAGCCTTGATGCCGAGACGTTTTTCGATCTCCTTCCTCATCGCGTCCGACCACGCCTCCGCGCCCAGTATCCCGCACCGCAACGGAAGCCCCGCGATGTCCACCCCTTTGTCCTGCGCCACCTCGGCAATGTACAAAGAATACGACGGCGTGCTCGCCAGCATCGTAGACCCGAAATCCTCCATGAGCATCAACTGCCGCTCCGTATTCCCCCCCGAAATCGGTATCACCGTCGCTCCCACCCTCTCCCCTCCGTAATGAATCCCAAGCCCCCCTGTGAATAGCCCGTATCCGTATGCGTTCTGGATTATGTCGTTCGATGTTCCTCCCGCCCCCGCTATCGTCCTCGCCATCGTCTCCGCCCAGATGTCTATGTCCGCCGCCGTATAGCCCACCACTATCGGCTTCCCCGTAGTCCCCGAGGAACAGTGCACTCGTACCGTCTCAGAGACCGGAACCGCGAACAACCCGAAGGGATAGGTGTCCCTCAAGTCCGTTTTCAGCGTGAACGGCAGAAGCCTCAGGTCCTCCAAGCTTTTGATATCTCCCGGCTTGACGCCCTTCTCGTCCATCTTCGCCCGGTAGGGTGGGACCTTCTTGTACACGCGTTCCACCATGGCCTTCAGCCGATCCGACTGGAGCGACTCCTTTTCCTCCTTTTTCATCCGTTCGTGTTTCTCGTCCCAGATCATATTCCTACTCCTCTGCCAATCGCGAAGCTCTCCAGGTTCCTCTCCACAGTCTTAGGAGGCGCTACGGCGGCTATTGCGCTTCTCCAGGACCTACCGCTGAAGCGTATCTCTTTTGAGAGCACCCCCATGACCGCAACATTCTCCGTCCTCGAATCCGGAAGTGCCTCCTTTATATTCGCCCCCAGACTCACCAGCTTTCCCCCCGGCTTGAGGTATCCCCGGTACCTAACGCCTTCGACCTCGTCCAGCGCAACCACGAAGTCCACCCACCCGGGAAGCACCAGCGGCGAGTAAACCCTCCTTCCGAACCTAACCTGGCTCACAACGCTCCCCCCGCGCTGCGCCATTCCGTGCACTTCGCTCTTCTTCACGTCAAACCCCTCCATCATCGCCGCCGCTGCCAAGACCTCGCTCGCGAAAAGCACCCCCTGCCCCCCGCGCCCGCAAAATACCACGCTCGTCGTTCCGTCAGTTTCCTTTGCCGCATTCATCAGACCTTCAACTTTCAGCGCCATATGGAGTTAGCGCCCCGAACTTGCACACTTGGGCGCATATCCCGCAACCGGTGCATAGTTCCGCAATTATCCGAGGTTGCCCGTTTACATCCTCAATCGCCGGGCAGCCTAACAACAGGCACAACCGGCACAGCCGACAATGTTCCACGTGGAACATTACCGCCTGTTCACGTTTTCTCGATATCAGGAGACACTCCGCCCGGCTGACCACCACCGAGACTCCTTCCCGCGACACCGAATCCCTCACCGCCGCCGACACCCCTTCCAGATCAAACGGGTCCACCGTCTTCACATCTTCCACCCCGAGCGCCCGGCACAACTCCGGAATGTCCACCTCGTGCGTCGCCTCCCCCCTCAGCGTCCTTCCCGTCCCCGGATGATCCTGCCTGCCGGTCATCGCCGTCGTCCGGTTGTCGAGGATCACGACAGTCACGTTCCCTTGGTTGTAAACCGCGTCCATGAGCGGCGCGATTCCCGCGTGGAAAAACGTCGAGTCGCCTATAACAGCCACCGTGCGCTTGGCTTCCTCTCGCGAAACAACCTTACTGATCCCGTGCGCATGCCCGATTCCGGCTCCCATGCAGACGCACGTATGCAGCGCCTCCAGCGGCGGCAGCGTGCCCAGCGTGTAGCACCCGATGTCGCCCGTGACGTTCAAACCGAGGCGCTTCAGGGACCAGAAAATGCCGCGATGCCCGCACCCCGGGCACATCGCGGGCGGATGCGGCCTGCCGGTTTCCACAGGCGCGGGAACCTCCTTCGCGCCCCGGAGGATGGCTTTGACTTTCAACGGATCGAGTTCGCCCAGACGAAACGCCGGAGCCTTTGACCGCACTCGGATTCCCATGGCGCGAATCTGCTCCGCGATGAAATCGTCCAGCTCCTCGATGACGTAGAGCTTTTTCACCTGGCGCGCGAAACGCCGCACCTTTTTCTCCGGCAGCGGGTAGCTCATGCCGAGTTTGAGGAACGACGCATCGGGAGCAACTTCCTTCGCGTAGTAATACGAAACGCCCGCGGCGATTATCCCAATGTACTTATCGCCCCACTCGACCCGGTTCAGCTCGGTTTCGTCCGAGAATTCTCTCAACTTCTCCAAGCGCTTCTCGACCAGCGCGTGCCGCACGCGCGCATACGCCGGAATCATCACGTACTTCTGGCGGTCGGCGTCGAACGAATAGTCTCTGCGGAGCTTGGCCCGTCGTCCGGTTCTCACGACTCCCTTGCCGTGAGATATTCTCGTGGTGCTTCGTAAGAGGACGGGCGTGTCGAATCTTTCGCTCAGCTTGAAGGCGAAAACGGTGAAGTCCTTCGCTTCCTGGCTGTCGGCGGGCTCGAGCATGGGGACCTTGGCGAAGGCCGCGTAGTGGTGGTTGTCCTGCTCGTTCTGCGAGCTATGCATGCCGGGGTCGTCGCAGGTGACGATGACGAGGCCGCCCTTGGAGCCGGTGTAGGAAAGCGTCATCAGGCTGTCGGACGCAACGTTGAGGCCGACGTGTTTCATCGCCGCGAGGGCCCTCGCGCCGCAGAAGGCAGCGCCCGAAGCCACGTCCAGGGCGACCTTTTCGTTTGGGGACCACTGGCAGTCGGTGTCGGGGTACTGGACTACGGCTTCGAGGATTTCGGTGCTGGGAGTTCCGGGGTAGCCAGCGGCGACCAGGACACCGGCCTCGTGCGCGCCCAGGGCTATGGCTTCGTTTCCTGACATGAGCCGCTTCAAGGGCAAGTCCAGAAGTAAGTTGTGCCGCCCGGCCGCAAAAGGATCCCAAGACCCCCAAGCCCAAGATCGAAAGGAATGTCTACCAAAAAGGAGCGATTACGTCAACGAATTTCCCTGCACTCTTCAGGACAATATGCGGAGGCGAGATCGGCTGTTTCGGAGCACAAGAAAGGAGAGGACTTTTTTCAAGCGGCGCGAGAAGAAATTCTCGATTTGCTCTTGACAAGCCCTGGCGGTGGGTGTATACGGCAGATGCGAGAAGGATTTCTCGGCAATGAGCCGCAATCACCGCGAAAGGAGACAAGTGTGGCACGGAAGAAGAAAGGCACGCCGACGGAGGTCGAGCTGGAGTTTTTGCAGGTGGTGTGGGAAGGGGGAGAGGTGACGACGGATGACGTGCGCGGGGCGCTGCGGAAGCAAGGGCGGAGTCTCTCCGACGGGTCGGTGCGAAAGGTGCTGTCGATCCTGGAGGAGAAAGGGTACGTGTCGCGGCGTCCGCAAGGGAGAGGCTTTCTGTACCGGGCGATCGTGCCGAAGGAGAAGGCCAACCGGCGCATGGTGACGGACCTTCTGAAGCGGGCGTTCGGCGGGTCGGCGGCGCTGATGGTGGCGTCGCTGATGGACAGCCGTGCGGTGTCGAAGAAGGACGTGGAGGAGATCAGACGGATTATCGAAGAACGTGAAAGGGAATCCCGAAGATGAACGCGGCAGAGTGGTGGCCGGCACTCGACAAAGCAGGGTTCCAGGTCTTGCGGGTGCTGCTGTCGGTGCTCTGGCAGTCATCGGTGCTTCTGGGTGCGGTAGGCGTGATCGCGTGGGCGCTTCGGGGGCGGAAGGCAGCGGCGCGGCACGCAGTGTGGACTGCGGCGCTGCTGGTTGCGCCTCTCTTGCCGCTCATCGGGTTCCTTGCATCGACCACGCGAACGCCACAGGCGGAGATACGGGTTGTGCCCAGCTATGCGCCTGTGCCCGTGGCGCGGATCGACTTTGAGGAGCTCGGGTCAGCGGGTCCTTCGAGGTCTGGCGGCGAGACGTTCGTTCCGACGGAGCCGGAAGAGGTCGCGGTCTCTCCCCTCTCCTACCCGTGGGCGCTGGGGTTCATGGGGTACGCGGGCGGGGCGGTGTTCCTGCTTGTGCTGGTCAACGTGGGGATAATCCGGTTCAGAAGATGGGTGCGAAAGGGAACCAAGGTGACGGACCCGCGCGTGGTGAGGGCTTTCGGGGCTGCACAAGAACGGTTCC
>CAZBND010000056.1:0-11359 GCA_964493415.1 uncultured Planctomycetota bacterium
GTAGAGCGTCCGTGTGGTTAGAGCGAGGCCGCCGGGTTAAAAAGCCCGGCGGCCTCGGTTGTTGTATGAGGGAAGGGTGGGGAAAGGCGCAGGAGGGGGGGAAAAAATCCCCTTGCCCCTGTGCGGTGAAGATAGTAGAAATATGTGAGTGCGCGCCGGGGGTCGGTGCGCCCGGACTTGACGTTTGTATTGAGGGTCGTGATCGAAGGAGCGAGTTGTCCGAAGGCGAAGCGCGAAGTCGAGGGGGCTGAGACTCTGATAGTCAAGGTGGCGTGAGCGCCGTACGTGGACCGAGGAGGTAGGCATGAAAAAGTGGATGGCAGCGCTGGGAGCAGTGGCGCTTGCAGTGTCTGTGGTGGTGCCGCCGGCTGCTGCGCAAGAGGTAGTGAGTGCGGAAGCAAGAAGAGTAACGATAGGCGGATACATCGACTTCGATGCCGTTATGAGGGATACGGACATATTCCTCATCGGCCCGGAAGGCGAGCACTTTGTTAACACCGATCTGACGATCGAGCTGACGATCGACATGAGGGAAGGGGTGAAAGCGTTCATCCAGATCAGGGACGATTGGGTGGAGGAGGCGGAGTTCACGGATATCATGACGGATTTCGGGCTTCCGCTTTTCGGTCCGGTGACGCCAGGGAATCCATGGTCGGGAGATGAGTATAACCTGGAGATCGAGCAGGCATACATCGAGGTTGAGGAATTCCTGGTACCCGAGTTCGACATGCGTATAGGTATTCAGAACCTCGCATGGGACCTTCGCGGTAACGGGGACGAGTTCCTTTTGAATCTAAACGAGAATCACAACTACGGTTCTGTGTGGGAGGCAGGAGCGTGGAGGGCGACGTATGATGCGGACCCGTTGATGTTTGAGGGATTCGTGGCGACGATCATGGAGACGCTCGGGTCGCGTACGGATGTTGCGCTGTACGGCGCGAGCGCGACGTATCTCATCGATGACATGAGCAAGTGTCAACTGGGCTTGCTTGTTCTCAACAACGACTCGGTGCAGACATACTGGGTGGACTTGGGTGTGGATTACTGGGTGGATGAGGGCCTGGAGATTTACGGGGAGGGGGCGTATCAGTTCGGGGAATGGAGCGACGCGCTGCTGGGGGAGATCGATGCCGCCGGGATGGGTGGTTACGTTGGGGCGATGTACACGGCGAACGAGTACGAGTATCGTCCGTCGATCGACTTGTCGTTCTGGTACCTGAGCGGCGACGACGATCTCTTCGATACGGATTCGGAGTGGTTCCTGTCGCTTGAGGACGTGGACACGTTTGCGATTATCGAGGAGAACCATTACGGCTGGGACTTCGACAGCAACTACATGGCCGCAAAGGCCTGCGGTTCGGCGAAGCCGGCCGACGACGTCACGGTGGACGTGAAGGTGGGGTGGTTCAAGCTGGTCGAGGAGCTGCCGGGGAGCGATAAAGACGATTTGGGGATCGAAGTGGACGCGTCTCTGACGTGGCAGTACAGCGAGAACCTGGCCTTCAAGGGGTTGGTGGCGTACCTGTTCGGCTCGGACGTGATCGAAGAGCAGGTTCAGAACTTCGGCGTGTCGGAAGACGCGGAGGACAGCGGTCTGTTGGCAATGTTTTCGACTGTGCTGGTATTCTAGCCGGGGCTTTGATCGTGTGCGAGGCCATCGGGTCGAAGGGCCCGGTGGCCTTGTTTCTCGTGAGGTGATCCGTGATGCGAGTGGGTATGGGATTTGACATTCACAGGCTCGTGGAGGGGCGAAAGCTTGTGCTGGGCGGGGTTGATGTCCCGTTCGAGAAGGGTTTGGAAGGGGTCTCGGACGCGGACGTTGTGATGCACGCGGTGTGCGATGCAGTGCTGGGGGCCGCGGGGCTGGGGGACATAGGTGAGCAGTTCCCGGAAGATGATCCGCGGAACAGGGACGCGCGCTCTTCGGATATTCTTGCCAGGGCGGTCGGTATGGCGAGAGAGAAGGGGTTGAAGGCGGTTTCGGCCGACGTGATCGTGTACGCGGAGAGGCCGAAGCTGGGGGAACTCAAGGAGAAGATGGGGGGGAATCTTGCGCGGTTGCTTTCGATTCCAACCGGGAATGTGGGGGTCAAGGGGAAGACATACGAGGGGCTGGGGCCGATAGGCGAAGGCCTGGCAATAGCGGCTCATGCGGTGGTTGTGATGGAAGAGGCCGGGTGACGGGGTGGGTGTAAGCCCGGGGGGAGATGGGGAAGACGGGGGTGCTGCCGGTGGTCTACTGTGCCTGTTGGCGTGTCGGTGCAGCGGCCGGCTGGGTTTGGGGTCGCTGCTGAGCGGGCCGGCCGAGAACGATGTTGACGACGACGAGCCCGGCGTACCGGCGGAGGTCCGCCAGCGACGAGCCTGTGGCGGGGGCGAGCGTGCGGGCCATTATGGGCTCGCCGCTGGGCGAAGCGGCTGTACCCCAATCTGCCGCTGGAGATACCGGTCCCTCCGCCTGCGCACTGAGTTGAACGGCAGGGACGCGCTCGCCGGAAGGCTTCTCTCTTTCAGCGGTTAGAACCGTTATGGCGTGCTCTCTCGCTTCGAGGCGGTCGGATTGCAGAGCCGCCCCGACTCCGTTCGTTTCGACCTCCTGCAAAGAACGCATTGGGGGCGCAGTCTCGGTGCCGGGAGCTGCGGCGTCCTGAGACTCACGCACGATGGAATCCGAGCTTTCGGGGAGTAGGTCGTAGGCGTACTGCGCGGCGGGAACAGGCTTGAAGGATTTGGCCTCGTTCAGCTTGTTGACGAGGCGTGAGACTTCGGCGGCGGGGATTTCGACGGTGTAGACGTTGTCCACGCGCCTGAGGTTATTGGTCCAGTTGTTTTTGGCCAGGATGGCCTGGAGCTCCTGGTCTGCTTTGGCGGGAACGATCACGGCGTTGTTGAGCGTAAGCGCGGGGAGAGGCGCGGCACCACGCTCCTTGAGTAACAGCTCGAAGCCGGCGGCTTCGGGAGGAAGGCCTTTTTCGGGCATTTCTTCAAATAGAGAATCGCTGCGTCCCGCCTCGACGGACTGTCGGGGGGTTAATCCGAGCTGGCGGGGTTCCGTGGTCCTTAAGCCGGATTTGTCGCCAGCAGAACCATTGAAATACACTCCCTCGCCCGCTGTGGCGGCTGGTGATGCGGAGGGGCCGCCGGGAGGGGAATCTTCTTTGGACTTGAGAGGCTCGAGGGCTTCGTCCCTTTCCGCTTTGGCATCCTCGGCAATTCGTGTCTCGGTGCGCCTAGCGAGGTCTTCTCCAGCCATGTCCCTGGAGGGAATCGAGGAGAAGTGGAAATATAGAGCGAGGGCCGCGACGATGAGGACGGAGGCGGCAGCGGGGAGGGCGTAAGCCCAGCGTGAATGGGTTGTCGAGGCTGGGAGCGGTGCTTCTGCGGTCCCGGAGGGGACGCGGGTCGAGGCTGCGGCGGCGAGCATCTCGCGCTCCAAACCTCGGTCTATCTGCAGACGGACGTCAGCGGGGAGTGATCGTTTGGGGAGCGCGCGCAGGGCGTCGATTGTCTTAGTGAGGAGGTGGAGTTCGCGGCGGCAGTCCTCGCATGATTCGAGGTGGGTGTCGATGTCGCGGCGTAGAGGCGGAGCGGCAACGGGCCCCTCTGTTGGAAGCTGCTCTTCCGGCTGGAGCTTGTCCAGCTCACCGTCGAGATATTCGCTCAAATAGCGGCGAACGTCGCTGCATTCCATCGTCTCACCCTTCCCACAGGTAGCTGAGCTTTTCTTTGAGAGCCATTCTAGCCCTGTGCAATCGAGACTTCACGGTTCCGAGGCTGAGTTCGAGCATGTCGGCTATCTGCTCGTATTCGAGACCTTCGACATCCCTGAGCACGAGGATCTCTCTGTGGCGCTCAGGGAGCGTGGAAATGGAACGTTGTATGGCTGCCTCCATTTCTCCGGCCTCGGCGAGGTCAGCGGGATTGTTGGACCCGCGGTGGACGATGCCGTCGTCGAGGTCTTCGTCGAGCTGCTGCTCCGTCGGCAGTATTCCGTCTTTTCTCCAATGGCTCCTTAACGAGTTGAGTGCGATCTTGTAAACCCAGGTGTAAAACCTAGCGCCCAACCTGAACGTATCGATGGCCTTGTAAGCTTTTAGAAACGTCTCCTGGACAAGGTCGAAGGCCAAGTCCTGGTTTCCGGTCATCCTATAGAGCATGTTGAAGACGGCGTCCTGATGGCGACGCATGAGCCAGTCGAAGGCCGCAGGGTCGCCGTCGGCAGCTCTCCGAACCAGGAGTTCCTCCGGTACATCCTGTCCGGTGTCGCCTCCGTAAGATTGGACGCTCTTGGGGGGATGCAAGTTCCCTAAACCTTTGGCCAGGCCTCGTCGAGGGTCTCTTTGGCGTTTTTTATCACGTCGGCGGGAGTCTGGTCGCCGTAAGGTTTTAGCTCGAAACTCACAATGCGCCTATTATCCTTGGAAGTGTAGCCTGCTTTAAGGGCTTCTCTAAGGAATTCGGCAAGGGAATCGGCGTCGTTTTCGCCCTCCTCGATCCCGAAGACGGGGTGATTGTCGCCGTAAGCGGGATGGTCGGGGTGACGCATTACGCAGTTACCGATGTGTAGATGCCTGAGTACGGGCTTGGCGGTGGTGAGGGTGAAATCGGGGTTTTCGCCCAAGAGCGGAAGGTGGCTGAGGTCGAGCATGAGACCGAAGGACGGGCAGTCGGCGATGACCTTCTGGGCGGAAGCGACTGACTCGCGAGTGGGGCCTGCGAGGCAGTTTTTGCCGTAAGGCTGGCGGTCGAAGGTTTCGAGGACGACGGGCATGCCGCCTCGAGCGGCGGAGTACTCGCATAGCTGCCTGATGGAGTCTTCGAGAAGGTTCCAACCTTCGTCGCGAGCGTCGTCGCCGGGGTCGGGGCCGGAGAGGACGGCGAAGCCTGCGGCGTCCCATTCGTAGGCTTCGTCGATGTTCTCCTTGGCTGCCTGGAGGGCCTTTGCGCGTTCGGCTTTTTCGGGGTGGTTGAGGTTGAGCTTCTGTGAGAGAAGGACGGGCTGGCACCCGTAGGCGACTGCAAAGCCGGCGTCGCGGGCGACCTGGATGGCTTCGTTGCGAGCGGCTGCGTCGGCGACGTGGGTTACCTCGACTGCCTGGAAATATGGGTCGGAGCAAATCTGCGTGAGCGTTTCCACGACGGGGCCTTCACCTTTCATGATTTCGGGGAAAGCCATGAAGTGAATGAGACCGACCTTCATGAAATCCTGGGGTTTGCCTTCCATGCCAATACCTCCTTTTCAGTCTGTGACGGACGTTGCGGCTAATTCTCTGCGATTGACTCGACGGGTTCGAGGTCTCTGAAGCGATCAGGAACGTCGCCGACCATGAGAATGTCGTGGTCGATTTCCTCGTAGTAGACCTTTTCGAGGTGAATGGGGGTAGAGTGCCCGATGGGGTCTGCGATTGCGCTGCGGGCGTCCCGGTTGCCGATGATCTTGGGGGACGTGTAGACCATGACCCTGTCAACGAGCTTGTATCTGAAGGCTGATGCGAACACGGTTGGCCCGCCCTCCAGAAGGACGTTGGTGACTTTGTCGGCTCCGAGATTTTCCAGGAGCCGGCGGAGATTGACGCGTCCTTGTTGACCATCGGTAATCATAATACGGCAGCCGGCTTTTTCCAGTGCGGCGAGTTTGTCCTCGGGTGCCTGGGGGGTGGTGGCGACGGTGAGATCGGCGATGTCGACGGTTTTGACGAGGGTGGAATCGAGGGGAATTCGGGCATTGGAATCGAGAACGAGGCGCAACGGTTTTCTGGGGGAGGCGATGCGGCAGGTGAGCTCGGGGTCGTCGGCGAGCACTGTGCCGATCCCGATCATTATGACGTCCATGACGCCTCTTATGCGCTGGACGTGAGTTCTGGATTGCTCGGAGCTTACCCATCGTTCGCCGGGGAGAGGAATGGATACCCGTCCGTCGACGGTCATGGCCCACTTTGCCGTGACGTAAGGCAGACCGGTTGACACGAGCTTGAAGTAAGGCGCGTTGAGTTCGTCAGCTTCCCTTTCGAGCAGGCCATGAACCACCTCGATGCCGAGCTGCTTGAGGGTCTGCTCGGAGGAGGGTTGGAGTGGGTCTCGGGAAGCGAAGACGACTCTGCGAATGCCGGCTTTGGCGAGAGCGTCGGTGCAGGGAGGAGTTTTGCCGTGGGAGTCACAGGGCTGAAGCGTCACGTAGATCGATGCGCCGCGGGCTCTTGAGCCGGCGGCTTTGAGGGCGTTTATCTCGGCATGCGGGCCGCCGAAGCGGCTGTGGTAACCGGTACCGACGACGCTCTGATCGGAGACTACCACGGCACCGACCATGGGATTGGGTTCGACCTTTCCCCTGCCGAGGGAGGCAAGTCCGAGTGCCTTTCGCATGTATCCTTCTTCGGGGTTCATGGCGGAGCTTTCCTGCTCAAAGCGGGCAAAGCGACGAAGGAACGAGCCGAATAGAGAATAGTAGCACCTGCGGACAGTGATTGTCAATCTGCGGCGGGGCAGGTTGCCGTGAGGGGGAATGGGTGTTATGATGCGTGCTGAGCGGCGTCGCCGCTCTTCGTGTTTTCTTTTCTGACAAGTAGAAGGGCCGGAGGGAAATTGTCTGCGAAGTCGCTTAGGCGAGGGCTGTTTATCCGGCTGCTGGTCGTATTGGCGGCGCTGGGCGGCCACGGCGTTGCGGGAGAGCTTGATCTGAAGAGGCTTGCCTATGACGGGGAGTACCCCTCGTCGTCGAGCGGAGAATCGTTCGCGATTGAGCTGCTGTCGTGGCGGAATCCGCTGGACGGAGAGCGGACGTACGGTGCGCTGCTGAAGCCGAAGGGAAGGAGTTCGCGTCTTCCGATCGTGGTTGTCTCGGATCCGTACAACGTTTACCCCGAGACAGGCGACGCGGTGGACGTGAGGTGGGCGAAGGCGGTAGACGGGAGGGAAGAAGGGGAGCCGCTGCCGGATTCGGACATGGAGGTCGAGAGCGGGGTGCCGGTGAGAATCCCGGTGGGACGAAGGCCGCTGGAGAACGTTGCGGAGGGGATGGAGTGGTACCTGAACAATGGGTATGCGCTGCTGTACGCTTTCGGGAGGTTCTACAAGGCGGACAGCGCGCTGAACGACGCGTACGACGTGCTGGGGGCGATAAAGGTGGCCGAATCGCTTCCCGGGATAGATGGGGCGCGGATAGGCGTGACGGGGGCCAGCTGGGGGGCGTTCTCGAGCATATACGCAGTCTCGAGGGCGGAGACGCCGGTGCAGGTGGCGGCCGTGGTGGGCGTGTTTGCGCCGGTGGACGCGCCGACGCTGAGCGACTTCATCAATGGCTTCATTCCGGCGAGGTTTTCAGGCGAGGACCTGGAGTTCTACCGCTCGTTTTTCTACTCGTACTGGGATCGATTGCTGAAGTCGAGCAAAGAGCCTTTCGAGAGAGGGGCCCCGGAGTGGGAGTTTGCGACGTTCGATTATGCGGCGGAGAATGTCCGGTGCCCGGTGCTGCTGATCTGCGGTAGCGACGACAGCATGGTGCCGTGCGGCCAGTCGGTGACGCTGACGCAGAAGCTGCTGAAGGCGGGAAAGCCCGCGTGGTGCATGGTGTACGACAACGGGCCGCCGCCGTGGGAGGAACGGCCGCTGAGCCACGGGATGGGGGAGGGCAATTCAGGCATAAGCGTCGAGGCGCTCGCCCGGAACTTCTTTCTGAAGTACATGCCTCCCGATGTTGGGGAGGTGGAGGTCGAGATGCGGTGGGAGGAGGTGCTGAGCTTTTTGGAGAGCATGGGGCAGCACGTGGAGGCTCATCCAGAAGACCAGCGGAACATGATCGAGTTCCTGAAGGAAGCCATGAATCCGATCGTCAGTTACAGGGTGGCGGACATGCCGGAGGCTTCGGGGAAGGGGGCGGAGGTGTTCTCGCGCGGGCTGAACGAGCTGATGCGCACGGAGACATGGGGCGCCGAGACGATTGGGGGGCGCATATTGAGAGAGGGCTTCCCCGTAATCCCGCCCAGAGAGGGGCGACCGGTCGGATCAGGTGCGCCTCGGCGACGGGCTGAAGGAAGACAGACCAAGAGTGAATGAGATAATAAAGAAAGAACAACTTGCGGAAAACATCTATTCGGTCTGGGTGCGGACGCCGAAGATTGCGGCGCGCCGGAAGGCGGGGCAGTTCGCTATTGTGCGGACGGACGAGCAGGGAGAACGGATACCGCTGACGATAGCGGATTCGAATCCGAAAGAGGGGACCATCAGGCTGGTGTTCCTGGCGATAGGGGAGGGGACGAGACGGCTGGCGGCGATGGGGGTAGGGGATTCGATTGCGAACGTTGTGGGGCCGCTGGGAACTCCAACGCACATGGAGCGGTACGGACGGTGCGTGGTGATAGGAGGGGGAGTGGGGGTGGGCGCGGCGTATCCGATCGCAAAGGCTCTTAAAGAGGCGGGGAACTACATCGTATCGGTCATCAGCGCGCGCCGGAGCGATCTGCTTATCCTCAGGGAGGAGATGGAAGCGATAAGCGATGAGGTTCACTACACGACGGATGACGGGTCGGAGGGGTTCCACGGGTTTCCGACGCAGCTTCTGGAAGAATGGGTAGAAGAGGGGAAGGAGATCGACCTAGTGCTGGCGGTGGGCCCGGCGGTGATGATGGCGGCGGTTGTGGGTGTGACCAAGCCGCACAAGATAAAGACGATTGTCAGCTTGAACTCGATCATGGTTGACGGCACAGGGATGTGCGGCTCGTGCCGCGTGACGGTAGGGGGCGAGACGAAGTTTACGTGCGTGGACGGGCCGGAGTTCGACGGGGCGGAGGTGGATTTCAAGGAGTTGCTGGCGAGGTTGGGGGCGTACGATAGGGAGGTGAAGCCGGATCGATGCGAAGGGGGAGTGTGCGCAATTTGCGGAAGGGAGGCGGTGCGAGGCACGGGTAAGAGGCCGCCTCGGCAGGAGATGGCGGAGCTTGAGGCGAAGGAGCGAGGCAGCACCTTTGAAGAGGTCCCCAGGGGGTACACGCCGGAGCAAGCGCGGTTGGAGGCGAGCCGGTGCCTTCAGTGTAAGAGCCCGAAGTGCATGGAAGGGTGTCCGGTGGGTGTGGACATACCGCGGTTCATAAAGAAGATCGCTGAGGGGGATTTCTCGGGCGCGGCGAAGGTACTGAAGATGGCGAATGCGCTTCCAGCGGTGTGCGGGAGGGTGTGTCCGCAAGAGGAGCAGTGCGAGGAGTTGTGCGTGCTTGGGCGGACCGACGAGCCGGTGGCGATAGGGAATCTGGAGCGATTCGCGGCGGACTACGAGCGCGAGGCGGGGGAAGTGGAAGCTCCTCCCCGTCCTGAGGCGACCGGGTACAAGGTCGCGGTGATCGGGTCGGGACCGGCGGGTCTGGCTGCGGCGGGGGAACTTGCGAAGATGGGGCATTCGGTGACGATCTTCGAGGCGCTGCATAAGCCGGGCGGGGTGCTGGTTTACGGGATTCCAGAGTTCCGGCTGCCGAAGAGCATTGTCGAGGAGGAGGTGGATTACCTTAGGAAGCTGGGTGTGAGGATAGAGCTAGACTACGTTGTGGGAAAACTGGATACGGTGGACGAGCTATTGGAGCAAGGGTTCGATGCGGTGTTCGTGGGAACCGGGGCGGGCCTGCCGAAGTTCCTGGGGGTCCCGGGCGAGAACCTTGTGGGGGTCTACTCGGCGAACGAGTACCTGACGCGGGCGAACCTGATGAAGGCGTACCATCCCGAGTACAGGTCGCCGATTGTGATACGCGACCGTGTGTGCGTGATAGGCGGCGGGAACGTGGCGATGGATTCGGCGCGAACGGCGCTGAGGCTGGGGGGGAAGGAGGTCGTCGTGGTGTACCGCCGGTCGCGGGATGAGATGCCGGCACGAAAGGAAGAGATCAGGCACGCTGAGGAGGAGGGGATTCAATTCCAGTTCCTGACGAATCCGGTTGAGATACTGGGAGACGAAAAGGGTTGGGTTAGAGGGATGAAGTGCATCAGAATGGAGCTGGGGGAGCCGGACGAGAGCGGGCGAAGAAGACCGGTGCCGCTGGAGGGGTCGGAGTTCGAGATAGGGACTGACGTGGTGGTGGTGGCGGTTGGCACCAGTGCGCACCCGCTGGTGCTTCAAACGACGAAGGGGCTGAAGCTGAACAAGTGGGGGTACGTGGATGCGGATATGTCAACCGGGCGGACGAGCAGGGAGGGGGTGTTCGCAGGGGGGGACATTGTGACGGGGTCCGCCACGGTGATATTGGCGATGGGCGCGGGGAAAAGGGCGGCGCTGTCGATAGACGAGTACCTGCGAAGCAGGAGGCCGAAGAAATCGTAGGGTGGCTTTGGACTACTTGAAGATTTGCTTCAGAGTGTCGGTTATGTCGCCGGGCTTTTTCTCTTCTTCCTGATCGGCGGGCTGCTCCTCTTTTTGGCCGCCGAGGACCCCTTCGATCAGCTTGCCGGCGTCGAGACTGCCTGCCTTGTCGCCGAGCTGCTCATCGATGACTTTGCCGAGTTCTTCCTTTGCCTTGCGGGTGACTTCCTGCTTCCCGGCTTCGACGAGGCCGGCCTTGAGGCTTGCGAGAAGCTGCTTCCGGTCGAAGCTGACGGTGGGAGAGGTGAGTGGTCCGTGGATGCGCAGGGCGACGTCGGCGTTGGAAAGGGAGTTAAGCAGGGCGCGGGAGCTTTGGGGATCGAGCCCGAGGATGCTTTCGCCGCCTGTGGACTCGATTTGCATCCCGGTGAGCCGCGCGGCGAGGGAGAGGTCGAGGAAGTCGGGGCTCAGGGTGCCCTGGCAGGTGACGGCGGCATTGCCCTGGTTGAAGCGCACTGGGAAGTCGTCCGCCAGCATCTTCTGAAAGAGGGCCATGTCGACCTGGTCGGCTTCCACGTGGAGTTGGTGGGGCTGGGACGGGTCTTTGAGGCTGAGGAGAAGGCGGGCGGAGAGTCCGGCTTCTTCGGCGGTGACGTCCAATGATGGGTCTTGGGATGCGAGCGCCGGATTCGACGAGAGTTCCTTGGCATGGACGTCTATCAGGTGAGTGTCTCCTTCGATCGGGATGGGGAGATCGTTCAGCACGAGGCGGCGGACGACAACCATCGGGGCCCGGTCGAAGAGGTAGTCGGCTTTAACCGCGCGCAAGCGGGCGGCGGTGAGCTCCTGCTCGGAAGGTTCGGCCGGTCCTTTGCGAGCGCGAGCGGCGAGGGTCTTAAGACGAGTCAATACCTCACGGACTTGCGCAAGCCGGTGCTGGATTTCCTTTCCCTTGTTGAATATGTCCTCGACGGACAGGTTCTCCATGTCCGGCAGGAAGGGTGGACGAGGTCGTTCGACGGTCGGCTCTGGAGCCTTCTCGACGCGGATTCCGGGCTCGGAGCGGGCAGTGTCGGCGCG
>CAZBND010000057.1:0-5272 GCA_964493415.1 uncultured Planctomycetota bacterium
ACCGCGACGACTACTATTCCTATGGTCAAAAGCTTCTTGCGCATTTCACTCCCCCTCGTTTGAGTCCAAGCGCATTCCGTGGCACAGGGCCGCCGGTTGGATGCCTTGTGGGTATGAACATACCCGCGCCGGGGTTCGTGGTCAATGAGCTTCTTCGGGCGGGGAGTTGGCGCTGACGGGTAGGGCGGGGCGAAGGCTTGACAGGAACGGGGCGCTTGAATAGCATCCCACGGAACACGAGGGTGGGTTGCGTCCCTTGTCAGGGAGACTTGAGGATGGACAGAACGCGAAGGGTAATCAATTTCATCAAAGCGGACATCTGGCGGATTCGGGCGCGCGACCTCCCGCGGCGGAAGTTCTGGCTGATAAGGCTGCTGAGGATAATCATCCTGGCGTTTCGGGGTTTCAGCACGGACAAGTGCAGCCTGAGGGCCGCGGCGCTGACGTTCCACACGGTTCTGGCGATAGTTCCCGCTGTGGCGATCGCGTTCGGGATAGCGAAGGCGTTCGAGTTCGAGGGGATGCTTGAGACGAAGCTCATAAGCGCGCTGCACGGGCACGAGGAAATCGCGCAGAAGATAATCGACTTCTCCCGCACGCTTCTGGAGAACACGAAGGGCGGAGTGATTGCCGGAGTCGGGGTCGCGGTGGTCTTCTGGACGGTGATCAAGGTCTTGAGCCAGATCGAGAGGTCGTTCAACGACGTATGGGGGATCAGGGAGGCGAGGACGATCGGGAGGAAGTTCACCGACTACGTCTCGATGATGCTGATCTGCCCGCTGCTGATAGTGATTTCGAGCAGCGCGACGGTGTTCGTCGCCGGTAAGGTGGGGCAGCTGATGGAGAGCGTGTCGTTCCTCCGTTTCTTCGGGCCGGTTGTTCTGATAGTGTTGAAGGTGCTCCCGTACGGCATCGGATGGGCGCTTTTTACTTTCGTGTATGTGTTCATGCCGAACACCAAAGTCAACTTGAGGTCGGCGATAGTCGCGGGCGTCGTCGCGGGGACGCTCTACCAGCTCGTCCAGTGGGGCTACGTGTCTCTGCAAATTGGCGTGGCCAAGTACAACGCCATCTACGGGAGCTTCGCGGCGGCTCCGTTGTTTCTCGTGTGGCTGCAACTGAGCTGGCTGGTCGTGCTGTTCGGGGCGGAGCTCTCCTTCGCCCACCAGAACGTGGAGACGTACGAGTTCGAGCCTGATTGCCTGCGGGTGAGTCACAACTTCAAGACCCTGCTCTCGCTGATGATCGGCCGGATGCTGGTGATGAATTTCTCCGAAGGGAAGCCGCCGGCGACTGCGGCGGAGATATCGCACGAGCTTGGGGCTCCAATACGCCTCACGAACGACGTGCTCTACGAGTTGGTCGATGCGGGCGTTCTCTCAGAGGCCAAGGGAGAGGGGTACAAGGATGTCGGGTACCAGCCGGCTCGGGACATCGGGAAGCTGACGGTGGCGTTCGTCATCGAAGCCTTGGGGCGTAGAGGGAGCGAGGACATTCCGCTGGTGCGGTCGGAGGACCTCGAGAGGCTTTCCAGGTCGCTGGGGCAGCTTGCAACCACCGTGAGGAACGCCCCGGCGAACATGCTTTTGAAGGACGTCTGACGGCCGCGGCGGGCGAAATCTTTGGGCGCAAGGCGCCAGAGTTGTTGCCGGAACCGTCCACCGCTGGTTTGAAGAGAGGAGTTATTGAATGGAAGAGAAGGTGCTGTATGCCGAACTGACGCCGGGTGAATTTCGGGAGCGGATCACGGCCGCGCCGATAGCGTATCTGCCGCTGGGAACGCTGGAGTGGCACGGGGCGCATCTGCCGCTGGGGGCCGACGGGCTGCAATCGCAGGGGTTCTTCAAGCTGCTGGCCGAGGAGGTGGGGGGAATAGTGCTGCCGATCCTGTTCCTCGGGCCGGACAGGATGCTGGAGGAGGACGGCCGCGAGCTTTACGGCATGGACATCTGCAAGGGGATGCCCGAGGAGCGGCAGAAATACGAAAACCAGCAGCTTCCAGGCAGCGCGTACTGGGTGCCGGAAGATACATACAAGATCATCCTGGAGGCGATTCTGAAGCAGTTGCGCCGGGCCGGCTTCCGCATCGTCGTCGGCCACGGCCACGGGCCGTCGAACAAGTTTTTCAGGCTTCACGGGGACGAATGGAAGGAGAAGTTCGGGCTGGAGACCTTCACTTGCTGGGGCAGCGACGTTGATCGCCAGGGGCTTGGCATACAGGTTGACCATGCGGCGATGAACGAGACCTCGCTGGTAATGGCGATGTACCCCGACCTTGTGCACATGGAGAATCTCCCTTCCGCCCCTGACGAGTGGCCGCTCGCGGTGGGAGGTAGGGACCCGCGGACGGAGGCGAGCGCCGAATTGGGTCGCGAGGTTATCTCGATACAGAGGCAGCGTATGGCGGGAATCCTGCGCGAGGCGTTGCAGCGGCTTTGAAGGACGGAGAGTCCGCCGCTGCGCGGGCTGCTGGATGATCGGGTCACGCGAGAACTCTGCGGTATGGCGCTGTGGAGCGGCCCTTGAGCGGTCGGGAGGCGTGCTGGTACAATGCGCAATTCCTATGACATCCAGAGGGGCTTCCTGGAAGGGATCCTCGCAGAAAGGAGATAACGGCAATGGCCTTTCGGAAATCGGCTGCGGCTGTTCTCGCGTTGCTCGCGCTGGTTGCCGTGTGCCGGGGGGCGGAGGGACCCGCGGCGGGAGTCGCGCCTTCGGGCGGCTCCTCCGCCAACGTCATTGGCACCCCACGGAGCACGGAGTATGACCCTGGCCACAAAGGCACTATCCGCGTCGAGGGGCTGATCGAAGATGCAGAGATCGACCCGACGGGGATGTCCACCACGAGGCCGGATATCTTCGCGAAGGGCCGTTTCAGTGCGTTCGATGCGCTCGTGCATGTCTGCAAGCAGCGCGACATTGACATCCAATACCGTTTCGACCCCGAGCTTCGAACCAACGTCATCGATTCCATCGCCGGCAAAGGCGACTGGTGGTACGGGGCGCACTACCACGGCGGGGGAAGGACCGAAGAACCCGTCCACAGGATGGACACGCACCCGTACAAGGACTGGATCAGAATCGAAGTCTACCAGGTTCCGCCGGAGCGAATCGCGGAGATACAGGCGGCATTCAGAGCCGAAGTGCAGCGCCTCGAGCAGAATGGGAACAGGGTGATCGTTCCCGAGGTGAGACTGACTACCCCGAATCAGCGACTCAGGTTCGCCAACGTCGAAGTGAAGCCCCACGGGCTCCGAAATGACATGTTTCAGCCGGACGTAATCACGGCTGCCGACATTATGCTGTCGCTTGCAAATCTCGGCGAGATATCGCTGGACCTGACGTGGGTGGACAACATCGGCACGACGCTGGTTCAAGATTACTACTTCACGCGTTTCAACGACGAGGAAGCTTACGGCAGAGCCGGCTTCACGTTCTCGTTGGGCGAGAGGTACTTCGAGACAAATCGCGGGCGAGGATTCGGGAACAATTTCTTTCACATGACTTCCGACATAAGGGTCATCGTGTCCCCGGAGTACATGGACTGGCGGTGGACCGATCTGTCCCGCGGCGGAAGGGCCGGACGCGGTGCCCAGGGTGTGGATGGGGTGACGGCGCCGACCGCGAGAGCGGGAGGAGAGGCGACGCCTAAGCCCGCCGAACGGTAAGCCGGCCGGAGGTGCCGATGCTGCGCTTGGGACTCATCAAGGCGGTTCCCGAGAAGTGGGACGTCGAGGCCAACTGGCGGACGTTCGACGAGCTGGCTCGCGCTGCCGCCTCGCGCGGGGCGCAGCTCGTGATTACCCCGGAGTGCTTTCTTGACGGGTACGTGGCCCCCGTTCGGAAGGGGTTCACCCGGAGTCGGTTCGAGAAGGCCGCCCAGCCCCTTCGGGGCCGGGGATACGTGGCAAAGGCGCGTGACCTCGCCAGGGAGCTTGGCATACATCTGGTGTTCGGTTTCACCCAGAAGGTGACAGGCGGCTGCTACAACGCCGCGGCGCTCATCGACGACGCCGGAAAGCTCCTGGGCGTCTATCACAAGACTCACCTGATGGGGCACGATTCCAGGTATCTGCCCGGGCGCGCGCTGGAGGTGTGGGAGACCTCTCTCGGGCGGATCGGGATCATGATCTGCGCCGACCGTCGGTGGCCGGAGACCGCGCGGACATTGAAGATCAAGGGGGCGCAGTTCATCGCCAATCCCACGTATGGAATGCACCATCTCGATAACGAGTGGTGGATGCGAACGAGAAGCTACGAGAACGAACTGTTCATCGCCTTCGCTCACCCGCAAGTGTCTCTGATCACCGGTCCGCGAGGTGAGATTTGCGCGAAGCTCGAAAGCAACGTCCCCGACGTTTTGGTGCACGACATCCATCTGGACGCTGTTCCCAATGAGATGTTTCCGCACCGACGGCCCGACATCTACAAGCTGAAGTGACCATTGAGATGGCGACCGACGCCGGTGGCGAAGTGCGCCAAGACGAGGAGAAGAGGCTCCGTGGATAAAGCCGCGACGAAACGTCCGAACGTTCTCATCATCCTGGCCGACCAGTTGCGTTATGACGTCTTTTCACACCGGGGCGACAGGGTCATCGACACGCCAAACCTGGATCGGCTCGCGGGGGAGGGCGTGTTGATGACCGACGCGACCTGCTCGACTCCTCTGTGCGGCCCGTCGCGGGCATGTCTCCTGTCTGGTTGTTACGGCTTCGACGGCAAGTATCAGTACCGGAACTGCGAGACGACTGAGAAGGGGCTTTGGCTTGAAGAGATCACCACCGTCGACGAGGCGCTGGCCGAAGCCGGCTACCACGTTGACTATCACGGCAAGTGGCACACGGGGCGCGAGCACCTGGACTGCTACGAGGGAGACCGTCGTGTATTTGGTCATAAGATCGTGGATTACAACGCACACCTCGTTGCCCGGTACCCGAAGCCGCCCGACGATGCCGAGCACAAGATCGATCGTTACACCCGCTGGCCGTACAGGTACTGGCCCGTGGACGACATGATGGCGAGCGCGAAGAGCAAGGGCTATCAGATGCCGCACGATAACGAGGCCGGCATCATCGATGTGGCCGACCAGGACACCCTCACGGCATGGACGGCATCGAAGACCGTCAAGTTCCTACGCTCGCGCCCGCCGACTCCCTTCGCCGTTACGTGCTCGATTCTCCACCCGCATGCGCCGCTCATCGCGAATGAGAAGTACGCGACGATGTACGATCCTGCGGACATGCCTATGCCGCCGAACATCGCGTACACGATA
>CAZBND010000057.1:5372-10857 GCA_964493415.1 uncultured Planctomycetota bacterium
GACGATGTACGATCCTGCGGACATGCCTATGCCGCCGAACATCGCGTACACGATAGAGAAGAGTCCGCCTGTCCCCGGGGCGCTTCCGGCCGACGCATCCGGCCTTGGGCAGTTCATGGCGCTTTACTACGGCCTCGTCAAGGAGCTGGACGATTGGGTGGGTCGGATGCTGAAAGCGTTGAACGATGAAGGGCTGGCGCATGACACGCTTGTTGTCTTTACCTCGGATCATGGCGAGTTGATGGGAAGCCACGGGACGCTGTCGAAGATGCGATTCTTCGAGGAATCGCTGCGCGTGCCGCTCATCTTGCGCTATCCGAGAGCAATTCCCCCTGGAACGAAGCGGGACGCGCCGGCATCGGGAGCGGACCTCGCCCCTACGATTCTCGACTACTGCGGCGTGCCGGCGCTGCCGCAATTCCATGGAAAAAGCCTTCGCAGCATCATCGACGGCGAGCGGCCCGCAGACGACTACGCGTACAGCGACACGCGCGTGGCCCAGTGCCTGCGCTCCAAAGGCTGGAAGTATGTAACCGAACTCGATGCGCCGCCGCAGCTTTACGATCTCCGGAATGACCCCCACGAAACGCGCAACCTCCTTGCCGAGCAACCGGTCTCAAGAGAGGCCGTTTCTCTGAAGGAGCAACTGGACCGTCGCTTGGCCGCGGACTTCCCCAAGCGTTGGCTTTCGGCCGAGGAGAATCGTGCGTGATTGAGTGATCTGCCTTATCCGTACGTTGAGACGGGGGGCGTCGTGATGAGTGGCGGCGAGCTTACGAGACGAGAGTTCATGAAAGCGGGCGTGCGCGGTCTGGGCGGGATGGCCGCCGGGATGAGGCTAAGATCATTGAAGCAACTGCAACCAGAGGCCCGCAGGCCCAACATTCTCTTGGTGTTTTCCGATCAACAGCACTGGCGGGCGGCGGGTTTCCAGGAACGCTTCTTCGACACGCCGAGCCTCGACGGACTTTCCGAGCGAGCCACGGTTTTCGATCGTGCATTTTGCACGACGCCTCAGTGCTCTCCCAGCCGTTCGTCCATTATGACGGGGTTCTACCCCAGCAAGACGGGCGTGATGGGCAACATGGGGGCCTCGGGAGGGAATCCGCTGCGCCAGCCCACCATCGGCAAGGTGCTGCACGAGGCCGGGTACCGTACGGGCTACTTCGGCAAGTGGCATCTCGGCGGCGATGAGACCGCGACCGCAGGCTGGGATGAGGATTTCGGCGTGACCGGAAGCAAATCAGGGGGCGATTCGCGGGTTACGGAAAAAGCAGCCGAATTCCTTGCAAGTGCGCGGGAGGCCGGCAAGCCCTTCGCGCTGTTCGTCTCATATGTCAATCCCCACGATATATACCGGTATCAGCAACACGAATTCGATCCGTCGCAGACCAAAGTGCCGCTGCCCGCTTCCTGGCACAAGGAGGCGTTTGAGGGAAAGCCGTCCGTACAGAGACAGTTCATGCTCGAGGACCAGGGAAGGCACATATGGGGGAAAGACGAGGCGGAATGGCAGCGCTATCGGGACTGCTATCGCACGAAGGTTGCCCTCTATGATCGTGAAGTCGGCGATGTGCTTGATGCGCTGCAGGAGAACGGTCTCGCGGAAGATACCGTCGTCATCGCAACTTCGGATCACGGCGACATGGATGGGAACCACAAGCTGATCTTCAAAGGCCCGTTCATGTACGAGCACATGGTGCGGATTCCGCTCATCGTGGACGTCCCTCGCCGGTTCGGGGGCATCGGCCCGCGGCGCGTCGACGATTTTGATGTGGTCAACGTCGACCTCGTTCCCACGATCCTTGACTTCTGCGGGATTGAACCCGGCGCGCGCGACGGCATCTCGCTCAGGCCCGTGTTGACCGGCGACGGCGTCCAGGAGAAAAGAGATTACGTCATCGGCCAGTACTACGGCAAGCAGCGTTGGGTCAATCCCATTCGCATGCTGCGCACGCCCGAGTTCAAGTACAACAGGTACGTCCTTCACGGGGAGGAGCTTTACGATCTCGGCAACGACCCGGATGAGCTGGTGAATCTCGCGGCCGACCCGGGGTATTCTGGCACGAGGAAGGAACTCGCGTCGGAACTCGATGCGTGGATAAAAGCGAACGACGACCCCTTCTACTCACTCGTGTCAACGACGCGGACGGGCGAGCCGCTGGGTGAGGCATGAAAGAGCCGCTGAAAGTTGCAGTCGTGGGATGCGGGAGGATTTCTCAGGTGCACCTCCCGAGGCTGAAGACGTCGGATCTCTACGAGGTCGCGGGCGTGGCGGACGTGAATGAAGATGCCGCCCGCTCGCGCGCGGAGGAGTTCGGGGTCCCTCGATGGGAGAGGGACTACCGGGCGTTCGCCGCTGAGCCTGGTGTTGATGCGCTCTGGGTGCTGACGCCGGCCGCGGTCCACGCCGAGGTCGCTGTTACAGCGCTGCGTGCAGGAAAGCACGTCTTCTGCGAGAAGCCGATGGCGAGAACCGTCGCTCAGGCGGAATCGATGGCTGAAGCGGCGCGCGAAAGCGGGCGCGTGCTTCTCATCGGCTACGTCATGCGCCACTCGCCCGATGCGCTTAACCTGCGCAAGATCATCCGCGATGGGAGAATCGGCAGACCCGTTTTCTATCGCGACATCTGGGCGCTGGCGAAGGGGAACCCAAGCCCCAGCGTCCACGATGCCGAGCTTGGCGGCGGCATCGTCTACGAGCACGCCCATTGGCTCGACTTCGTCTCCTTCGTCTTCGGCCCGGCGAAGAAAGTGTATGCCTCCACGATGAGGTTCAAACCCGACGACACGACCGCCGACGACACATTCGTCGTCATCATCGATTTCGAATCGGGAGACCGCGCAGTCTGGTCCGAGTCATGGGCTGCGCTCGGAATGGGGTGGGAGCCGATTGCGGTGGGACGGAAGGTGCGACCGGTGCTGGACATCATCGGGCCCAAAGGGTCGATCCACTTCCCGGATGCAGACGGCGCAAAGGTGCTGTCTCTCTACGATAGCAAGGATCAGGACAAAGCCCCGACCGAGCAGTGGGCGTGGGAGCAGGACTGGGGCGCGAACATCGTCTCCTTCGAGAACGAGCACAAGCACTTCTTCCAGTGCGTTCGGGAGGGCGCCACGCCGAATCCGTCACCCGAAGAGGCCCTCGCCGCCAACGCCCTCGCCGAGGCGATCATGGAATCAAGCCGTACCGGCGAGACGGTTCATCTTGCGTGAGGGCTCAGCGCTTGAGCGAAGAGGAGTGAGCGTAACGATCCGGAACGCGACCAGGCATGACATGCCTCTTCTGGCCGCGTGCATTCGAGATTCCTTTCGCGACGTGGCGGAGAGGTTCGGCGTGACGCCAGATAACTGCCCTACCTTCGCGTCCAACATCACCGACGAGCGCGTCGGGGAGGAGATGGCCGGCGGCACCGCATTCTACATTCTGGAGAACGACGGAGAGCCCTGCGGATGCGTCGGCCTGGACCTCGTGCATCGGGACCATTGGCCCGACTGCCCGCCCGGCGTCACGCCCGGTTATCTCAAGCGGCTGGCGGTTCTGCCGCAGCACCGCAGGAGAGGCTTTGGGAAAGCGCTGGTTGGCCACGTTTTGAGCGAAGCGAAGGGCCGAGGCTGCGGGCGAGTGCGGATCGGCATCATCGGCGAGCACACCGAGCTTCGGGAGTGGTACGAAAGGCTGGGCTTCTCCGTGGAATCCCAGGTCAACTTCGAGCGCTTCCCTTTCACCGTGGCCTTCATGTTCATAGACATATAAAGCCCTCGTCAGGGCACGGCGGCACTGTCCTCACGACAGGTGCCGGGAAAAGGATGAAACTTTCAGCGCCCATTCCTTGTCATTACAATGACAGCTGTCCGCTGGTTTCCAGTGTGAATCAGAGGTGAGGAAGTTGGCTGACCGGACGGATGCGGAACTCGTCTGCGCGACGCGCGACGGCGGACGCGACTACTACAAGGAGTTGGTATCCCGCTATCAGGGGCACGTGTACGGGCTCGCGTACAGCCTGGTGGGCAACTGGGCGGATGCGCAGGACATCGCGCAAGAGACGTTCATTCGCGCCTACACGAATCTGGACCAGGTCCGCGATGCGTCGCGCTTCGCCGCGTGGCTGAGAAGGGTCACTTTCAGCGTGGCCATGAACTGGCTCAGCGCGTACAAGCCGAAGCTTTTCCGGCAGCTCGAGGGGAGGGTCGATCTCGATCATCTTGAGATTCCCGACTTCGAGGCCGGTCCGGCGGAAGTCGTTGCCAGGCGCGAGCTGGCCGAGGCGGTGCTGGCGGCGGTTGACTCGCTGCCGCCCAAGTATCGCGTGCCGCTGACGATGTTTCATCTTGACGGTCTCTCCTACAAGAAGGTCGCTGACTTCCTCAACATTCCTCTCGGGACGGTGAAGACTCTCATCAGCCGCGCCCGAAGCAAACTCAGGTCGGCACTTGCCGCCTATGCGGCGGAGGAGATAGGTCCGATGGTGCAGGAAGTTTTCAACGAGCATAAGCTGGGTGAGGAGTTCGCCCAAAAGGTTCTTGAAGGAGTGCCCGCTCTCGGGTGGGGGAGGGGGAAGGAGTGCACATTCGCCGGAGCACTCGAGGCGGCGACGGCGGTCACTGATCATCCCTATTCGTATTCTGACCTCATGGGATTCTCGGGTCTGGCCTTTCGCGTGCGCTGGCACGAGCAGTGGTGCCCGTCGTGCACGGTCGGCGAAATGGAGGAGGAGATCGCCGCCGTGTCCAAGGCAACCGGCTGGAAGCTTGCGGTGCGGATCGGGAAAGGCGGGTCCGACATGGAGCGGTTCACGGGAGACATCGTCGGCGACGTGAACGCCGGCAGGCCGGTTCTCGTCTATCCGCCGGACCTGAACGTCGCCGTGGCATTCGGATACGAGGACGCAGGGAAGACGCTGCTGCTTCGGGACTACATGAAACGCGAGGACACGGCGAAGCTTGCCACCGGGAAGCTTGGATTCCTGCTCATCTTCCTGGGCGAGCACAAAAACGGCATGCCTCTCAAGGATGCGGTAGTCGCAGCGCTGCGCATCGCGGTCCACAATTGGCGCAGAGAAATCGGAAACGAGGGTCCGGGCGACTACTGGTACGGCGAGGCCGCCTTCAAGAGGTGGATCGAAGACCTGTCGCGGGCGGAAGAGCTTGACGACGCCGAGCAACGGAAGCTGTTCTTCGTTGGCTGGCTCAATTTCAACACCATCGCCGATGCCCGCACGACGGCCGTGACGTTTCTCAGGGAGCATGCGTCGCTGTTTGACATCCCTGTGCGGAAGGCGCTCGAGCGTGCCGCAGCGACTTATGAGGAAGAGGGAAAGGTGATGGGCGGCGTATACGGGGCGAAAGACGCATTCCTCGGCGGCTGGTCTCGCAAGTCCTTCGACGACTGGACGCCCGAGGTGCGCGAGCGGGAGCAGAAGCTACTTGCCGACTTGTGCAGCCGCGAAGCAAGCGCCGTCGCCGAGATCGAGAAGGCCCTCCA
>CAZBND010000058.1:0-1740 GCA_964493415.1 uncultured Planctomycetota bacterium
CCGCCGCTTCGGTCCCAGCTCGACGCGCGGCGTCTCCTGAACGACCGAAGAATCGGAAGCCCCCGCAGCGGGCCTGCTTCCGGGAAAATCTCTCCCATTGGTCGACTCCCTCTTCTTTCGGAACTCACGGCGCCGTTGCTGCAGAACCCTCATTATCTCCCTTGGGCGCATCGCAGGCAAATCGGATTCCCGAATCATGATTTGCGCGCTGCCGCGAGATGGGCTATTTTTGTGTGGCTGCGCACCCGCCTGACGGTGAATACGCCCCTATCCGCCGGCGTATATGATGTTGGATAACTCCTAATCAGGGAGTGGAATGGAAGAGACCGAGGTCGTTCTGATCCGGCGTTCTCAGGCAGGAGACAAGGAAGCCTTCGGCGTTATCGTCAGGCGGTACGCAGGTGCCGCCCGCGGGGCCGCCTTTGCCCTCTTGGGAGGAGAGGAGGATGCGTTTGACGCTTCACAGGAAGCCTTCGTGCGAGCCTGGCGCGGCATCGGACGATTCAACCTCAAAGCGCCCTTCTACCCGTGGTACGCCCGAATACTCAGGAACGTCTGTATCAGCAGGCTCAGGCGACGCAAGCCGAGGGCGGCTCAGCTTGAGGATTTCCACCCCGACCCGAAGGCGGAATCCGACCCCTTCGTCCTCGCCGAGCGAAACGAGCGCCGCGACCGCATCTGGGCCTCCGTAATGCAGCTTCCTCTTCGCCTCCGCGAGGTCATAGTGATGAGGCACTTCCAGGAACTATCTTACGACGAGATGGCGGCGGCGCTCGAAATCCCCGTCGGCACGGTCATGTCCAGGCTGCATGCGGCCCGTCGAACCCTCAGAGACAAACTAGCGGACGAGAAACCATGAGCTGTGACGAATTCAACTCCATGATAACTCCGTACCTCGATAACGAACTCCCGCCCGAGCGGAGAGCCTTTTTCGAAAGTCACCTCGCATCCTGCGAGCGATGCAGGCGCGAGTTGGAGGAGTTCAGGAAGCTGAAGGAGGAGCTTGACATGATACGATTTAAGGAGCCGACGGACGCCGAGCTCGATCGCTACTGGCACAGCGTCTACAACCGGCTGGAGCGGGGGATCGGATGGGCCCTCTTCTCGGTCGGCGCGGTTGTGCTGCTTTGCTACGGCGGATTTAAGCTGGTTGAGGAGACGATCAAGAACCCCGAAATCAGCGTACTTCTCAAAGCAGGGGTGCTTGCCGCCGTCTTCGGTACCGTGATACTCTTCGTCTCGCTGCTGCGCGAACGGCTGGCCGTTCGCAAGGTCGATAAGTATTCCAAGGAGGTCGAAAGATGATAATAGCCACTTCCGAGACCATAGCCGGGAAGACCGTCAAGCAGACACTCGGCGTGGTCAGGGGCAACACCATTCGCGCGCGGCACATAGGCAAGGACATAAAGGCCGGCCTCCGCCACATCATCGGCGGCGAGATAAGCGACTATACCAAGCTCATGGGCGAGTCGCGCGAGCAGGCGCTCGATCGCATGGCCCAGCAGGCCGAAGCGATGGGCGCCAACGCGATCATCGCCGTCCGATTGACGACTTCCATGCTGATGGCGGGCGCGGCGGAGATCGTCGCCTACGGCACCGCCGTCGTCGTGGAATGACTTCGCCGCCCGAACGCCACCGCCTTTTTGGAACGCCCGGTTCCCTCCGTGCGCTCCGCCCACGGCCCGCGCAACGGCATAAGCCTTGCCGCAAGGTTGATCCCCCTCCCCTTTTCGTGTATGA
>CAZBND010000058.1:1840-10838 GCA_964493415.1 uncultured Planctomycetota bacterium
GGCTGGCATCGGATTTATTACAGGGTACTCGGGGATACTCTCTCGAAGGCCGCCGAAGAGGACCGCAGGCTTCTCCAGTGGTTCTCCGACGGCAGGACCGAGACGCAAAGGAAAACACATTTCGGCCCATCATATGTTACGGTATCGCGTTACGCGGCGGCTCTGTGGGAGCCGATCCTAAAGGATGCCGCGCTGCGAGCGCCCAAGGCGGCCGAGAGGATCACCTCCGCCGGAGACAACAACGCCGGCCGCGACTTGTTTATGAACGGCCCCGGCGAGCCCAGCCTCCTCGAGACCGGATGGCCCGACCGGCTCATCTGCGACTATTCTCCCTTCGCCGTGGCCGAATTCCGCGATTGGCTCACCCATCGCGGCGAATATGCAGTGACCGGCAAATTCAGGGGCCAGGGACGCAAAGGTGGCGAGGTTTTCGCTTCTGATCCGTCTCCCGACAAGGCGACCGGCGCATCACGCAAGACCTTCAACGAAACCTACGGCACCGACTTCGCCACCTGGGACCTCCTCTATTGGGACCTGGACAAATTCCCCGAGTCCCTTTCCTACGACGCGAACCCTCGACCCCAGCCAGGTGAAACCGGCCACACGCCCGGCGGCTTCCACCCACCAGTGGACCAGGACGACTCCGATCCCTTCTGGCTCGCGTGGAACAGCGAAGACCCCTTCAATCCCGGCTTCCGCCAGATGCTCATCAAGCACTACATCGATGACATGAAGAAGCCGTACTTCGACGCCGGCGTTCCCATCGACAGAATGTACAACTCGGTGATACTGCTCGGCACCGACGGGAAGAGCGCCGGCCGCCGCTTCGCCGACGCCGATCCTCCCTGGGTCTCCGCGGGGCCCTACAGCTCAGTCGGCTACACCATCTACGGCAAGCCAAGCTATTCCGAGGAGACCTACCAGCGCATCCAGGAAGTGCTCGACATGGTCGACTCGCAAAACTGGGCCTTCGTCGAGTATCACCCTTACCCGCTTCCGCCCGCTCTCTACACAACCTCCGTCGATGACTACTCAAATGCCCTTGAGGTCATGTACAAGCACCGTCCGCATTACGTCGAGGTCGAAGGCTGGACTGGACTCACTTTCGGCGGGCACTGGGGCTACGTCACCAAAGACACCAACTTCGAGATGGCCTGGCGTAAGTTCTTCGCCTCCCTGCCGGATCAGCCGTACTACCTTAAGGAAAAGCAAGACTACGCGCCGCCGCCCGTCCGCGAGGTGGCCGTACAGCGGGAGGAGAACGCCGTCCTAATCTCCTGGTCGGGTCTCATCTGGGAAGACCGCCCCTTCGTCTGGAGCGAATGGCGGGAATTCAGCCACTTCGGGGTGTACGGCGACGGAAGGCTGCTGCTCGAAACCGCCGCCAACACCGTCAGCATCGCCCCTCCCAACAACCGCGCCGAGAAATACGAGGTCAGGGCGATCAGGCGAGTGGAATGACTCTTATCGCACCTGGTATCCGCGGTCATTAAGCCACTTGGCGATTTCGGTCCCCTTGACCTCCCCCGGAGTTACCTGGAGGTCAACCGGGATCACCGCCTCCGCATCCTCGCCATACGGGCCTTCGGCTGCGATCTCTCCGTCGCGCCCCACCGCCAGCGAGCACCCGATGCATTTCCTTCCTGCCCACGGGCCTTCCGGTATCGGCCCTACGTTGCTCACCCCGACCATCGGAATTCCGTACATCGCAGCGATGGTCTTGTACGACTCTCTCCACCCCTTGCCATAGGGGTCCTTCTCGTTGTCGTGATCTGCATCCACCGCCCACGCAGAAGGCGAGAGAATGATCCTCGCTCCCATTCTGGCGAGGCTATGCGCGAAGACGAGCGAGTTCCCGAAATTATCGGCGCAGATGTTCACACCGATTGTGCCGAGCGCAGTGTGCGCCACCCCGAGCCTGTCGCCTATCGCGTAAGACGGCTGCGCGACCTTCAGGATGTTGATCTTCCGGTGCTTCAGTACGATCTCCCTCTGAGGAGAGATGAGTACCGCCGCGTTGTATGTCAGGTCGCCCGCCCTTTCCGTGAGGCCGGAAACCACCCACACGCCGTGTTTCCAAGCCGCTTCGGCCAAAGCCTCACTCCGCTCCCCGGGAATCGGCCGCGCCAGCTCCGCAGCTCTGGGGTGCGTCCACCCGACGTCCATGCACTCGGGCAGCACGACGACCGAGCACCTCAGCGCCGCGCCCCCGGCGGTCATCTCGGCCGCATGCGCCAGGTTCCTGTCCGGCTCACCCCATTCGGTTTTCATCTGCGCCATGGCCACGCGCAGCGTCGTCGCTTCGCTCATCCTTGTTCCTCAACGCCGAATCGGAAGGGCGAAGAAAACGGGGCTCCGGTTTCGTCGGAGCCCCGTTATGCCACTTTGGACCCTACCTGATGGCTTCTTCCGGGTAGCCCTCCGGGAAAGGCTGGTATTTCTCGAGCCTTTCGTCTGTGGCCGCCAGCGACGGCCATACCCTCGGAACCATATAGGATTTGCTCTCGAACGGGAACGACCGGCTCACGACGTTGTTCACCTCGGTGATCTCGTAGAGTTCGTCTTCGGGATCGATCTCCACCGCGATCTTTACCGGGTTCTCCAGTGTCGCTTCAGCCGGCGGAACCCACTCAAGCGTTCTCGTGATCAGCCGCGGCTCCAGATCGTTCGGCGCTTCCAATCCATCCACCTCGAACGATCCGAGCAGCTTGCCCTTCCCGGCCTCTCCCTCCCAGACGCTGAACATGAACGACGCGCTCGATTCGTTGCCTATGTTGTGCACGGAGACCGCGAGCTTCCCGTCCTCGTACGTGATGTCCTCCGGAGCGGCTGCGAGATCGACCACGCGCGGCGGCATTCCATCCCCCGCCTTCGTCTGCTTCACCTCGACGACCGCCGCCGTCCGCGCCGGAACCG
The DNA here is from genome assembly GCA_964493415.1 of uncultured Planctomycetota bacterium. GTDB lineage: Bacteria > Planctomycetota > DG-23 > CAZBND01 > CAZBND01 > CAZBND01. The sequence goes on from CAZBND010000058.1 coordinate 4,757, forward strand.
TGAAGTTTATGGAATCGCCGCGGTGCACGTGCTTGTACGCGAACTTGCTCAGCACCTCGTCGATGGCATCATCGTCGTCAACGTCGGTCCCGACCGTGACCTCGTGCTCCGCCCCGACCTCGAGCTTCCAAAGCCTCATGTGCACCGGCTCCGGATTCGGGTTGAAGTTGTAGAGGATAACTTTCGCCTCCTTCTCGGAAGAAGCAAGCACCATGAACGCGATGTTGCGCGAGGTCTTCTCGAACGTCACCGGGACAAACCCCAGCCCGCCGCCCAAGTTCCCTCCGGTCAGCAGGCCCAGAATCTGTCCCAACCCCGGCGCGGCTATCCTGTCCGTGCTCGCCACCTCCGACGTTATCGACGGCCACGTCATCCCGAGAATCTTCAGCACGTTCTCCAGGCCGGCCCTCGAAAGCTTCTCGTACTTGTCCTCGACCTTGAGATCGGCGACGTGCTGCTCCATGGTGTTGAAACGGTCTTCGTACACCTCGGTGCTTGTGAGAACCACGGCCCTGGGCTTGAGCCATTTCTCGTCCCCCGTCCTCCAGTACATTCGGGCGAAAAGGTCAAGGATGTAGCTGTCGTACCGGGGGTTCTCGTAGAGATTGGTCTGGGGAGCGCCGCGGCGCCAGTCCGTGGCGTTCTTCCCGCCGATAGTCTCGGTCGGGAAGGCGATTGGCCCGGGGATGGCCCACTCGGGTTTGCCGTTCTCGGTCCGCTTCGAGTCTTCCCACCATGCTTCGGCCCACTCGGTCATGAGCCGGTCGAGCTCGTCCACCGGCGAATACCACCACGCCCAGTAAGCGGGGTAGACCGCGCGGCCGTTCAACGGGTGATCTATCTCGGCGTCGTGCACCCCGCCGTACGTCTTCCCTATGGTCTTGTTGCCCAGCACCATCGACTTGAAGTGAAGGTGCCCCATATCGCTCCTTCCCATCCACAGGTCGCGCATGAGCTTGCCGGTCTTCAGGTTCCGCTCGAAATAGGTCGGGCTCCCGCAGTCCACTCCGACCATCACGGCTTGCGAGTCGGCGGTCCATTCCGCCGTATGCTCCACGTCCGCCAGCCCGTCGAAGAATCCCCTGTCACGGTCCACCTCGCCGGACCACCACACTCCCTCGGCGATGGCGCGCACGGTCTCCATCGCGACTTCAGAGACATCCGGATTGATTAGCATGAGAATTTCCCATACCAGCCCGATCTCCACATCGTCCCCCCAGCCGCCCCCCAGGCCGCCGTCCGGGCGCTGCCGGTTCCGGCCCCACCACTCGATCTGATCGATCAGCCGCCCGTACGCCTCCCGCATCATCACCGCCCACTTGGGTGCCCCTTCGATGTCGCGGTCGTAGTGCTTGAAGTCCCACCCCTCCGGGTCCCAGTACAGGTAGTAGCCGGAGTAGCGGTTGCCCGGCTCCAGCTCCTGGAGCTTCAGATACGCCTCCTCCGCGATGTGCCAGCTCGGCGTCCACCGGTGCGGATCCATGCTCGCGAAGCAGTAACCGTAGTGCACCAGCGACTTGGGGTAGAGGATGTCGTTGGGGCCGGTCCAGTTCAAAAGCGCCCCCGCCTCCGCGCGAACGTTCCCCAGGTTCCGCTCCGTCGCGTGGGCGATGTTGTAGATCGCCCCGCGGAAGAACTTCGTCGCCCGTAGCAGATCCTCCGCGGCTATGTCCTCGGGGTTCGCCTTGCACCCCTTTTCCAGAATCTCCACCGCTTTGTCGACGAGCCGCTCCTCCTCGGGCAGCTCCGTTTCCAGCAACCCCGCAAGCGCAAGATAACCCGAAGCTTTCAGCATGTACTCCGAGTCGTCTATCCGCGCGAAGGATTCCTCCGCCCCCTTCGCGTCCCCGGCGTTGAACCTCTCCACCCCCTCCAATGCCGCCTCGTTCCTCAGCGACCTCCCCGCGAAAAGCTTCTGCCTCACCAGCTCCAAGGGAGGGTCCTCGTACGGGGCTATCTTTATCCCGGCAATCGCCATCTGCGTCGCGGGACCGTGTGAGGCCATTCGCTTGCCGAAGAATTTGCTCAGCCTCTTCCCCTCGGTGGCCATCACGAAGGGAAGCTGCGAGAAGTTGTAATCCGGCGGCTCCGCCTCGACCTCGCAGCGCTCCTGGAAGATGTTGTCGTTGGCCCGAAGGGCGATCCGCAAATTGTTCCGCACCACGTTCACCGGAAAAGCGACCCGCACCACCCACGGCGAGGCCGGCTCCGAATAGCCCCGGAACTGGATCAGCCCCGTGAAAATGTTCGACTCCACAAGATAGCCGTTGGCGTACACGTCCATGCCATACCGCGGTATCTGAAGGTCGCCCACTACCATCGACACCAAGTAGCGCCCGTTGGGAAGCGCGACCTTGAAGGCCAGCTCCTCCGGGTTCAACACCGAATCCCGCGTCATGTCGTCGAGGTAGGCCTCGTAAAAGTCGTACGTGTCCTGGCCTACCATCATCCTGATGGGAGGTATGTCGCACGGCTTGCCGTGCTTCTCGAACGTCCGCCGCAGGTACTGGTTCTGGACGATCCCGTAGTCGAACCCTTTCTGGGTCGGCAGGCTCCCGCGGCCGGCGTAAACGAAGTCATCCGCTGCCGGCTCCAACGACCACCCCCAGCCCTTCTCCCAAGAGAACACGTCGTCCTTGGTGACCTTGGTGTAGCCGTCCTTCACCGGCGCGTCCGCGGGCCCCATGTCGAATCGGTAGCTCTTCGGGTTCTTGTCCCCCATGGGGTGGTCAAGCTCCTTGAACTCGAAGGTCTTCGCCTCGGGCCCGGCGCTCTCCGCGCGAGCGGCCGCGAAGTCCTCCTTGGGAACGTGGCGGTAGAACATCTCGTAATCGATGTCCTCGCCGGCGGGCGCGCTCATCGCCTCGTCCCTTGACCTGGGTTGGGCCGGCTCCCTCGCCGCCTCCGGAGCGGCTCGCCCGCCGCCCCTCTGCGCAAACGCCCACGCCACGGCGAGCGATACCAACAGTCCCACAATGAAAAGCCTAAGGGTGCACCTCATGCCCAGCTCCCTTCGAAACGGGTGTACGTGCGCCAAGGAGGGGCGTCGGATACCGCGCCCGCTCAGAGTCTATCTGCGGCGGCAGCGAAGATCAAGTCCCTTCGGCTTGCAGGATATCGGCGAGGAGCCGCCCCATCCGCGCGGCCCGCTGCGGCTCTTTCCCTACCGCGTTGCTCAGCTCCCTCGGATCCGCTTCGAGGTCATACAGTTCCACCGGCCCGGCGCTCTCCTCGATCATCTTGTAGCGCCCGTCGAAGACCATTCTCGACCCCCTCATCTCGCTGATCTGGCAATCCCGAGTAGACTCGTTCTCGCCGCGGAGCAGCGGCACCAGCGACTTCGCCGTCATAGCCCCCAGCGCCTCCGCCTGGGCCATCTCCAGGCAAGTCGGCGCGAGATCGTGAAGCTCCACCAGCGCGTCGCTTGTCCCCCTCGCCTTGACCCCCGGCCCGGAAACCAACAACGGCACTCTTACCGAGGCCTCGTAGAACCACGACTTGAAGAACAGCCCATGGTCGCCCATCATCTCGCCGTGATCCGAGCAGTAGATGACCACGGTGTTCTCCCGCATGCCGCGCTTCTCCAGTATGTCCAGCATCCTTCCCACGTAATCGTCGATCAGCGTGATCATTCCCGCGTAGTGCCGCATCGAGTTGACCAGGTCCTCGCGAGTCATATCCTTGTGCCTTTTGGTGATCCTCGCGAATTTTTCGGACTTGCTCTCCGGCGAATCGGCGATCGCCTCCGGCATCTTCGCGTTGCGGTACTTATCTGCGTACTCCTTCGGGGCGTCCCAGGGGTTGTGCGGCCCGACGAAACTCACGAAGTAATGCCACGGCGACTCGTCGCTCACCGTCTCGAGGAACCTGCACGCGTGGTTCCCCACGAAAGCATCTTCGTACGCCTCCAGCGGCAGGACCGAATCGGCCCCGTATCTCCTCGGATACTCCTTCCGCGCGACGTTGTAGTCGTGCGAAAACTTCTCAAAGAGCCCCTCCTTCACGAGGTAGTGCTGATACGGACACGCGGGCTTTCCGTGGTCGATTGCTGCGGTCTGTTTCCCCTCCAGCTCGTAGGGGTCGGTGAACCCAAGGTGATACATCAGCGGCCGGTCGCCGTTCTCCCCTTCCCAGTGATCCTTCTTGTGCAGGTCCGTCTTGCCCACGCATCCCACGCGATAGCCTGCGGCCCGCAGCGCCTGGTAGTACGTGGGAACATTGTAAGGATAGATGTACTCGTTCCCCATTACCCCCGCGCGGCCCGCGCGGAGACCGCTCGCCAGCGCGGCGCGGCTGGGAGCGCACAGCGGGAAGTTGCAGATTGCCCGCCGGAACAGCAAGCCCTCTTTCAGCAGAGAATCGATGTGCGGCGTATTCACCCAGTCCGCCCCCGCGCAACCCAGCCAATCGGCGCGGTGCTGGTCCGACATGATCATCAGAATGTTCGGCCCCTTTCCGCGTATCGGCTTGACGTCGTCCGGACCTACTTCCCCACCTTTCAGCAGGGGTTTTCCCGCCTCTAGTTGCGCTGCGTTCGCTGGTCTGTTCGCCACTGCTCCTCCTAATCACCCCTTGGGGCTCTTTGTCTCCAACACGCCGAATATGAGAGCATATCAGGCGGGAGCAGGTTCACGCAACCTTCCCAAGCGCCCGATTCGGCGGTGAAAAGCCGTCGGCGAAAGGTTAGAATTGGACTTTCACTTTCGCCCAACAGACCAACAACATAGCCAACCGGAGGAGAGGTATTCGATGTCCCGGGCTTTCGCAGCGGAACAGATCATGATCATTACAGGGTCCAGGGCCGGCAAGACGGAGCGCTTCGCGGCGAGAGAGCTGGCCGGCGAGATCCGTTCGATAACCGGCAAGCGGCCCAAGGTGGTATCGGAGAAGAGCCTCGACAAGAGGACAGCGTCGGACAAGCTGCTTTTCATTCTCGGAACACGCGAGAGCAGCGCACTCGTCTCGGGCCTCGCGGCAAACGGCAAGTGCAGGGTGCCGACCGCGGCGCAGGGATACACGATTCGCACGATCCCGAACCCACTCGCCTCGGGGGGAACTGCGATCGTCATCGCCGGGGCGGACGAACGCGGAGTGCTCTACGGCGTTCGCGACATGCAGCATTACTACCTCGAGCACGACCGCGGCTGCGTGCTCGCGCCGCCGTTGAATCTGGCGAGCGCCCCTAAGTTCCGTGATCGCGGCCTACAGCTCTGGGAGTTCTACGTTGCCGACCCCTTCGCCTACGTCGATCAGATGAGCCGGTGGAAGCTCGACTCCTTCGCCGTCATTCCGTGGTGGTACCTCTACGAGCACGACGGCATCATCCCCTACGCCCGGGAGCGCGGCGTGGACGTGGTATGGTGGGACGGCCTCTACAGCTACCATTACGTCGGCTTCGCGAACCACAACCAGTGGGCCATATCGCCTCCCCAGGCTCCCGCGCACATCAAGAGGTCACCCGACGCGCGATGTCTTTGCGCCAGCGACCCCGCTACCATCCCCTGGATGACCCAGTACGTCCTTGATGCAATCGACAAGCTCCCCGGCCTCAAGGGAGTCGAATTCCAGACGGGCAATCTCGACCGGCACGAGTGCCACTGCGAGAAATGCAGCCGCTATTCCAGCGGCGAGTACTTCGCCATGGAAATGAACCCGATCATCGCCGCCATCGCCGAGAACCATCCCGAGATGGATATCCGCTTCGGCCTTGGCTGCAACTTCGTGCGACGCTCCGATTACCAGAAATGGGTTCCCAGGATCGACAGTCGCGCTCTTTTGGCCCTGGAAAACCGCTACCCGATGCCCAATCAGGAGGACATGGATATTCTCGACAGGCTTGTGCCCGGCCGCTACAGTCTCGTCGCCAAGCTCTATGGCTCGCGGGGGCAATTGCTCGGCTGGCGCGAGCGCCGCAACGAAATGTTCGAGGAGCTGTTCGCCTGCCTGCAGGAGGCGCGCCGGCGAGGCGTTGATACCATCGGCGCTCTCAACCAGACTCCCCTCTATCACAATACTTCTCTGTATATAGTGAACATGTACGCTGAGGCCCTTTGGCACGGCGGCGCACCTCCGGCGGCGCACC
>CAZBND010000059.1:0-10763 GCA_964493415.1 uncultured Planctomycetota bacterium
TCCGTGTCGGCAAATACGGCCGGGATTCCCCACTTGTCGCGATGAATTGCGATCTCTCCGTTGATCCCTGAAACCTTCAGCGATTCCGGCGCCATGCTCTATCTCCCTGTTACGGTTCTCGTTGACACGAGAATAGCCGCTTCGCGGACCGGCTGCAATCGAAGGCAGAATCATTACTTGGAAATGACGGAAGCACCTCCTATCATGGTAAGCGACTGATTGTCAATCGCGAATGCCTCGCCCTGAGCGTATCAGACCCGCTCTCCCGCAGAGGAGTGTCGGCAACGACCCGATAGACGCAGTCCAAGCGAGGTAAGCCATGAACAGATTCAAGATATGTGCCGCCCTGTCCCTCACAGGCCTGCTGCTCGCTCGCGCGCCGGCAGTGGCCTCCGAAGCGGAATCTGACAATCCCTTTGTGTCTCCCGTGTCTGCAACGCCCCATCCGTGGACCCACTCCAATTTCAGCAATGCCCCCGAGTCTTTTCAGTTCGCCATCGTGGGAGACCGCACCGGGGAGACAAATCCAGGCGTGTTCGAGCGCGCCGTCGGCAAGCTGAACCTCCTGCAACCGGAGTTCGTGATAAGCGTCGGCGACCTGATCCAGGGATTCCTGGCAGACGCGGACGCCGTGCGCAAAGAGTGGGACGAACTGCACGACGTTCTCCGGCAGTTAGACGCGCCATTCTTCTTCGTGCCGGGCAACCACGACATCTCCAACAGCGCCATGGCCGAGGTCTGGCGTCAACGCTTCGGGCCTTCGTACTATCACTTCCTTTATCGTGACGTGCTCTTCGTGTGCCTGGATACGGAAGCCCCCTCCCCGGGGCACATAAGTCAGGAGCAAGTCGACTACGCCGCTGAAGTCTTGAAAGCGAATCCTGCTCCCCGCTGGACCTTCGTGTTCCTTCACCGTCCACTGTGGGAGGGGGCGGAGAAACATCCCGGCTGGATGCAGGTCGAAGCTCTGCTGAGGGACCGTCCCCACACGGTTTTCGCCGGGCACAACCATACCTACTGCAAATATGAGCGGCATGGCAGCAAGTACATTCGCTTGGGCGCAACGGGAGGAGGCGCCCCCTTCCGGAACCAGGGCCTCGGCACTTTGCAGCACCTCACATGGGTCACCATGACCGCGGACGGTCCGCGGATAGCTCTTCTCTCTCTGGACGGTATTCTGGACGAAGACATCTACACGGAGGCGGAAGAGCCCACTGCAAACCTGTTACGCTATGGCGGATGGGTCGAGGCGGGCGGTTTGCGCGCTCGGTCCCCGCTCTTCTCCGACGGCGAGGCAAGGATTCGCTTGAAGAATAAGGGTAGCCTTCCGTTGCGAGTCTCCGGCGCGTTTGAGCCACACCCGTCACTTGCCGTCCACCCCGCCGTACTCGAGGAAACAGTGCCCCCCTATTCGACTGCGGAGATCGTAGTCAGGGTCCACGCGGAAAAAGATACCCCGGTCGCCGATTTCTCGCCGCTCCGCGTTGCCTTGGCCGCTGAATGCATCTTGGACGGCCGTCCTCCCATGACGGCGAAAAAGGTCCTCGAAATCCCTCTCCAACTCCCCAATGAGCTTCCGGACAACGCTTCAACCCCGTAGTGCCACGCGATGATGACCGACCGCGAATGGATTCAACGCGCTCTCGACCATGTCGACGGAGACCCGGTCCCGTACCACTTCTCTTTCACGCCGCCTGCCAGACGCCTCGCCGTCCAACACTACGGCTCTCCTCTTGAAGACGCCCTCTTCATGCCGATCCGCAGGGCGAAGCTGAATCCCCTCACGCCGCTCCACGCCGACCCCGGTGAGTCCGTCGGTTCCGCCAAAGACGAATTCGGCGTCGTCTGGTCCGCCGGCAAGCTAGACCGCGGGGTGCCCGTCGTTCCGTGCCTCCCCGAGCCCGACCTTTCTCATTACGACTTCCCGGACCCCACCGCCCCCGACCGCTTCGCCGGCCTCGAAGACTGGTGTTGCGCGCAAGAGGGCCGCTACAGGATCATCTGGGCCGGCGACCTCTGGGAGCGCGCGACCTTCATGCGCGGGATGGAGAACCTCCTTCTCGACGTGGCTTTGCGTCCTGCATTCGTCGAGTCCCTTCTCGATCGCATTGCGCGGATCGTGCTCGAAACCATCAGCATCCTGGTCGACCGTTGCGATTTCGAGGCGGTCGCGCTCAGCGACGATTACGGCGCTCAGAGCGCGATGCTCATTTCGCCCTCAGATTGGCGCACATTGATCAAGCCCCACCTCGCCCGCATGTACGCCTCCGCCAAAGAACGCGGCCGCGCCGTTTTTCACCATTCCTGCGGGAACATCGAACCGATCGTGGGCGACATGATCGACATCGGCCTCGACATCCTCCACCCGATACAGCCCGAGGCCATGGACATCCGCCGGCTCAAGAAAGAATACGGCGCTCACCTGACCTTCTGCGGCGGCATCCCCACCCAGAGGCTGCTTACCTCCGCATCTCCTGAAGAGGTCCGCCTGGAAGTGAGGAGACTGAAGAGGGAAATGGGGCGAGGGGGCGGCTACATTCTGGAACCCGGCATCACGATACAGGCCGACGTGCCACGCCAGAACCTAATCGCAATGATCGACGAAGCCCGCGAGCGGGAATAGTCCTCCCCTGCCCTCGATCCCTGTCGCTGCGCTCAAATTTGCGAGGACAGGCGCGACCTCACCTGTCGGTCCGAATCCGTAAACCAAAAGGACGATGTTCAGGCTTTAGGACAGAGCTGGCACGTTGTTCTCTGCCGCTGTCGTTCACTGTGATGCGAGCATGATCCGGTTGTTGCGCTCGGTGATCTCATAGATCTCGTCGTCGGGGTCAACGACGACCACGAGAGCGCGCATCCGCATATCCGGGCCCACCGGAAAAGAGAGCAACTTGGTCTGCGGATCCAGCAAGAGCGGAGCGCCGAGATGGGATATTAGAGCGTCGCCGATCCGCTCCTCCGTCCCGCCGTTGACGGCTAGGAGACGAACGCGGATGTTCTCCGCGTCTGCGCCTCCGATGTTATGAACCCTCACAGCGACCTCACCTTCGTCCAACCAGAAGACGTCCTCGTCGGAAACGCCCAGATCAGGAAGGTGCTTGGCATGGTTGGCCGCAGGTTCTATTTGCCTGACTTCTACAAGTTGAAGCTCCCTCGCCGGCAGGATGAACCGGACCGCATCTCCTCTATGCTCGAGTAAGAATTCCTTGCTGCCCCCAAGGTGGTCCATCTGCCAGTCTTCGTCCATATCCGGCCCGAATTTGAGTTCGTACTTGCCACCGACATCCAGCCTCCAAAGCCTTATGCCGACCTCCCGCTCTTCTGGAAGGAAGCTGTACATCCATAGCTGCAGGTCCGTGTTGCCGTGCTTGCGCACGAGGGCTGCGAAGTCCTTGGTGGTGTCCTCGTAGGTCACGGCATGAAACGGCAGCCCGTGATGGAGTGTTTGAGCAGAGCCACCAGTGCACGCAAAAAGCAAGTCCTGACTTCCAGGGACTACCATCCTGTCGGTAAGGGCGACCTCCGTGGTGATGAAGGGCCAGCGGGTGCGGAGCTCTCGCCCGGCCACTTCCATGCCCTCGGCGAGCCCGGTGACGTCTCCATCCATGAGAAACTTTGCATAACCGCCGAGTTTCCCGTTCAGGTAGCCATCGTACTCGTCGGTTCCGGTCATCAGCTTTACGTTCAGCACAGAGGCAGCTTCGAACCGGGCACCCGTCTGAACAAACCTCGGGTGAACCGTCTCTTCGAACCACGGATATGTCCCTTTTGGGAGCGGTTCTTGCGCGGTGGGGCCATAATGCCGAGCTATTCCCACCAAAGCGCCTATCGGCTCGAGATATCGGTCATCGCCCGTCCTCAAGAACCAGTCTGTAAAGAGGTCGTACAGGTAGTTGTGATAAGCCGGCCAGGTGAAAGAGTCTTCGGCGAGACCTTGGCGACTGCCGTCATACCAGTTATCCGCATCAGGTCCGCCGAGCTCTTCAGTTTCGAACACCACCGCAGCAGGGAGTATCCCTCTCGGCTTCCCCTTGTCCGTTCTCAGGGAGTCCTCGTGCCACGAATCGAGCCATTCGGTCATCAGTCCGACCGCTTCGGGGTTCTCGTTGTACCAGCACAACACGGCAGCCCCAAATGCGGGCCTGAGGCACAGGGGAGCGTCTATCTTCATCCAGCTTTCCTCGCCGAGTCTGGTCGCGTTGAGGTAGGTCGACTTGAAATGTCTATGGCCCTGTTGGGTCATCCCGGTGGCGAAATCGCGGAGGAATTTTGTGGTTTTCATTACGCGCTCGACATACCGCGGGTTCCCGTAGTCGATGGCAACCATCATCGGCTGGCTGTAAGCCACAAGCTCGGAGGCGGGCTTCACCCAGCTGAACACATTAGAAAAGCCCTCCTCCCCGTTCACCTCGTCGGAGTTCCACACTCCGTCGATGAGCCTTCGCGTTCCCTCCATCAACTTCTCGCTCGCGCCGTCCGAGATCATTGCGACAAAGGCCCAAAGAGGGACGAGTTCTACATCATCACCCCAGCCGCCTCCGAGCTCGCCGTTCTCGAGCTGCCTGTTGTCGATCCACCATTCGCCGTGGTCGATTAGCCTTGCGTATTGCTCCCGCATATGCACGGCCCATTCCGGTGCCCCCTCGGTGCCCTCCCTGTATTCAGGCACGTCCCAGCCCTCGTAGACACGCGGCTGGGAAAGCTGGCCTTCCGGCCACTTCCATTTATCGTCAAGGTACAACCTAACGTACTTGTTGTCAGGGAAATCCTTCTCGATTTCCCTGAACATCTCCTGCCCTCGCTCGTACCACCAGGCCCACCTTAGCGGGTCCAGCATACAGGTGAGCCTGGCGAGATAGAGCTTTGCTTTCCAGTAAAGAGGACGGGACGGGTCGTCGAACTGCATCAGCAGGCCTTCGGCCCGTCCCATTTGTATCCTTATGCCCAGGCCGGTATAGCCGTAACCGTAGCCGTAGAATGCCTTGATCGATTCCGACAGCATCCTGGCGTCCCAGAGAAGGTCCTGGGCGACCATCCCATCAGCATCGTCACCTGCCCGGGCTCGGAGGAGCCCGATGGCCTCGGGCAGAAGCTCCCTTTCGTTCTGCACTTCGGGCCTGCCCGCAAGCCACAGCAGCGCCGCGGCTTTAATCACGGGGGATTTCCCGGCATCCATGGACTGCGCTCGTCCCAGAGCCGCCTTGTAGTCTCCGGCGTTGAAGTCTTCAACGAATTGCCTCGCTTGCTCAGGCGCGTCCGATCGAGCCGGCGTTAGTTTCGCGTTGGAAAGCCGAAAAGGCGAAGTGACGCGGCTGTAAACCACAAGGCCCTGGATTGCCACCTCCGCGTATCCCATTCGCGCGACCTTCTTGACGATCTTGGCGGCGCTACCGACAGGCTTCTCGATGTATTCAGCTTCGGCGGTTCTGTCGCCGGTGACCGTCACCGTGAGCTTTCCGTCAACGACCTCTACCTCTCCCCGGACCAACCTGTACGCCCCATACTCGGTCTCCATGTCAAGACGCCACAAGGTGCGGGAGTCGAAGTCTTCTTTAAGGGTCCTCTCGTTCACTGAGGCGGTCACGTGAGCAAGCGGTCTCTCCAAGTTCCCAACCCACAGCGCGACATGGTAGGTTCCGTTGGGGAGATGGACGGAGAACTCCAGGGCTTCCGGGTCGTTGACGCAATCGACCGTCAACTCATCGACTCCGGGGACGAAATCGGGAGCCGGTTTCTTCGCTCCCCAGAAGCTAAAGACGCGTTCCGTCGAATCTACGGCACCCGATGGCCGCCTCTCCCACCCGTACCCCAGTCCAGACGAGTAGAGCGTGTCTGGGGCAACTCTGACGAACTTCTCTTTCAGCGGGGACTCCGCCGTACCCATGTCGAATTTCAGTACCAACATGTCTTCACTTGGGTCAGCCGCCACGGCCGCCCCTAGAGCGCACAGCACACCGACAGCGGCGACAATCGTCTTCAGTGGAAAACCCGTCATTCTCTCGCCTCCTGTTTGTTGGCAGATAAGTCATGCGTCATTCTACTGAGCCGTCGGATGTCTGCCAAGGTTGGAGTTCAAAGCGCCCTTGAACCCCAGCTACGGGGGCAGAGGCTCATCGGCAGGCAGCGCTTCGCCAGGGTAACGACTCTTCCCTGCAACCTAAACAAGGGTGACGGCCGCCATGAGCATCATGGTGAAAGGCGACGAGCGTATTTATCGTGAGCGCGCTGACCCTCGGCCCCATCCACCCCGTCGTGCGCTTGCCTTTCGGGCCACTCAGCGGCGTGGTGTAGGACGTGAACCTTCCAAAAAGGGAAGAGGATTTCGCGCATGAGCGGTTGCATTCCTTCCCTCCTATTACGGTTATCGTGGTCGCTTACAGTAATAACGTCAAGTCTGTCTTCCTCCCGAGGCGATACCTTGGGCGCTGCCGAGAGAGCGCACGTCGGAAAGAGCATGCCGAGTCGATATGGGATGCATCCTCACGGTTGAGGCGCGGCCTCCGGCCACGGAGCGGGCGCCCTACCCCCCGCGCGGCGGCAGACCCCAAGAATCCGCAGCAGGTCTCCCACGGTGGACCCACACTGCTTTAGAAAGGCGGTCTTACTTGGGGTGACGTTTGACACGAGGACATGAAGGCCTTACCTGTCGCTGGAGGCCCCCCTTGGTTCACCCTCAAGCAGCGTTCGGAGGACTTTGCATTTCAGGCAGCGAGAGCTCTTGGCGCGCCAAGTCCCCATGCGCTCTCCGCGGCAGAGGGTGCCTGTGACAAGCCAACAGAAGCCGGGGTGGGCCAGATGCCTTGCGGGACACGCTTCGCGTACGGTAGCCGGGCAACCTACTGTCTCCCAGCAGGGGGGGAGCTTGCGAAGGTCTGAACGCTTGCGCAGTATAGTGTGGAGGAGAAGCATCTGCTCGATGTGCGGAGGGACATGCCGCCATCCTTGCTCGTAGCTCTGGATCGCCTTCAAAGAGACGCCGAGCAGGTCAGCCATCTCTTTCTGGGAGAGGCCGAACTCCTTTCGAAGGCTTTTGACGCTCGCGACTTTCATCAACGTCATTTAACATCGACCATGCGAACGAAGTCAAGGCGCGTCATGCGGCGAACGAATGACCGCCACGGCGATGAGCAGCCGCCTCGCCCACTAAAGGCGAGGTCACGTGCCATCGGCCGAGAGCTTTTCGGCGAGTCGCACGCCCAGTTCCTCAGCCTTGAGTATACTACCTTCAATCGTGCCCCGGCGGTAGTGGCCATCGTCCGGTCGCCACAGGCAGGCTGCGATAGCAAGGATGTCGGGAGCGGTCTTCGCGTACACGCCAGCGGCCGCCTGGCAGCCCATGTCCAGTCTGCGGAGGAAGGCGCGTTCGGCGTTGACCGCGGCCTCGGAGTACATGTCGTTGACATGACGCACAATCCTTCTGACGCGGAGGTCTTCTCTCCGGGTCTGGATTGCGAGGGCTCCCTGCCCCGCGGCGGGGAGGAAGTCGTCGACGTCGAAGAGTTCGGACGCACGGCGCAGCAGGCCCGTTCTGGCTAGGCCCGCTGCGGCGACAACGATGGCGTCGTATCCGCCGGCGTCGAGTTTGCGAAGTCGGGTATCGAGGTTTCCACGAATCTCCTCCACCTTCAGATCAGGGCGAAGGCGGAGCACCTGAAGCCGCCTCCTGAGGCTTGAAGTGCCCACAACGTCGCCGGCGCGTAACTGAGCCAGTCTGCGGTTGTCCCGAGAAACAAGCGCGTCCCGCGGATCGTCCCTCAGCGGTACGGAGGCTATGGTCAGCCTGTCGTCCATCTCGGCCGGCAAGTCCTTTATGCTGTGCACGGCGAGGTCGATCCGACCTTCGATGAGCTGGGCCTCGATTTCCCTGACAAAAACGCCAGGGTCCGGGAACTCTTCCAATGGGGTGCGGGGGTCTCTGTCGCCCGCGGTAGAAATCTTCTCGACCTTGATTTCTGCATCAGGAAAGAGGGAATGGAGTTTCTTGACGACGCTGACGGTCTGCGCCATGGCAAGACGGCTGCCGCGCGTGCCTATAATGAGACGCTCCTTGGTCGCCATCAGTTCGTCCCCTCGGGGTGAAGTCCAATCCCTGCGGTCAATACAGTTCCCGCGGCGATCCGCGCAGCGGATGCCGAAGTCGGCAGGGGAACACATCTCATCTTAGCATGCTCCCGTGTACTACCAGCACGGTCAAGAGAAATATGAGCAACGCTGACTCGAAGCGAGCTGTCTGAAAGTCGATGTTGTGGCGCACCATCCGCCCGAGAGGAGCCTACGAGCGTGCAGAAGCATCAGCCGAGAGGCAACCAGAATACGCGGAACCACGCCCGCTCCGCCGGTGACGCCGATGCCAAGTCCGCTCGCCCAGACGAGCAAGAGATACGAGACCCTGGCGGCGTGCATGCCAATCGCCTGGGAAAGCGGTGCCGCCAGCATCAGCGAGGCGGCTCCCATTGCGAGCACTTCGCGGGGAGAAAGCGCGCCCCGCACCCGCAGCCTGCCGGGACGGGATTCGTCGCGGTCGATTTTGCGATCGATTCCTGAGAGGAAATCGAAATAGTTGTTCAGCGGATTGTCAGCCGCGTGGGGAAGCGAAACGGCTGCGCCCGACGCAAGAAGGGATTTTTGGACAGGCGGGACCCCGCATGCCGCTGAGCCGAGGGGCAGAAGTGATGAAGCCCGACCCCACGCGTAACCGGAAGTCCGGGTTTTCATTCCTGGGAATGCGCCGGCCTGCGCGCGCAATCTCGCCCCCCCCAGTGCAGGAGAACGGGAATTCGGCACCCGCGGCGAGGTACGTGCTCGCACGGGCAATCACTTCGGCTCTTGCCGATGTTCAATCGGAAGTGAGCCATGCGGGAAGGGGAACTCAGTCTTCCCGCACGTGACAACAGATCCGTGTATCTTTCCCAATAACAGGATCGGGAATGGTCAGCGGGGCTGCAGCCTTCAATCCTGGGAATGGCCCATTTTCCGCGAAGGAACAACGATTTCCCCATCGCGTCGCTTCGCGCAAGATTGTGGCGGCGGCACCGCGACGCATTTTTCTTCTTGCCAGGGTTGACAAAGCCGTGAGGCGGGCTCATACTACCGGAATACCACATTGTGGTATTTTCGCTGTCTGGAAGAGAAGAGGCTTGAGAGTGATCTTGTCGCGTGTGGCGCTCTTGATGGCAACGGGGTTGTACATGGCGCACGGCTTGCTTGGCCCGCCAAAGCTGCTCCGCGCAGGACACCGGAGCGGCATCGAGCGGCCGTGGCTCATCGTGGGCGCGGCGGTGCTGCATGCGGGCTTCTTGGTTAGCGCGGGGGTTCGCGCGGGCGGGCTGCCGGTGGGATCGCGGCTCGACTCCGTCGCGCTTTTCCTTAGGATCACAGCGGTCTTCTTCCTGGCCGCGACGAAGGGCTATGGTTTGCGTGGTATAGCGCCGTTGTTCTGGCTGGCTTTCTCCGGGTGTGTGGGCGGGATGTGGTTGTCGCCGGTGCGAGTCTGGCCTATCTCATGCAACAGCGCTTTCTCAGGCGCAAGAGTCCCAACGCGCCGCGGCGGAATCTGCCGTCGCTGGAGCGGCTGGAGCACGTGAGCAATTCGGCGGCGGCGCTCATGCTTGGAAGCTTCTTGCTTACGCCGGCGACGTTCGGCCTTGGGCACACCTATGGGCAAGGGGCGGACCCGGCTCCAAGGACCGAGTCCGGCACGCCGGCATCCATAGAAAGCGGACTATGAGGATCGAAGTAGTAGGACTGAATCACCGAGTTGCGCCGCTGGAGGTGCGGGAATCACTCGCCTTCCCCCGAGGGCAACTGCCGGCAGCACTAGCCGCGCTGCGGAAGCGTGACGGGGTGCTGGAATCGATCATCCTGTCCACCTGCAACAGGGTGGAGGTGTATCTCTGCGGTGAAGCGGAGGGGAAGGACGGGCTCGTTGAGGAGTTCCTATCTGATTTTCATTCAGTGAAGCGCGAGGTATTCGAGCGTCATCTCTACCGGTACGAAGACGGGGATGCGGTGGAACATCTTTTCAAGGTAGCGTCCGGCTTGGACAGCATGGTGATCGGGGAGGCGCAGATAACGGGACAGGTGAGGGAAGCCTACGAGACGGCGGTAAGAGAGCACGCGGTGAACGGCGTGCTGCACCGGCTTTTCCAGCAGGCGTTGTCGGCTGCCAAGCGGATTCGGACGTGCTCGGGGATCGGGGCGGGCCGTGCGTCAGTAGCGTCGGTGGCGGTGGATTTGGCTGAGCGCATCTTCGAGACTCTTTCACGGCGAACGGTGCTGCTTATAGGCGCCGGCGAGATGGGCGAGGCGGCGCTGCGGAGTCTCATCGCGGCGGGAGCAGAGACGACGCTGGTGGCGAACCGCACGCTTGCGCGGGCGGAGGCATTGGCTGAGGAGTACGGTGGTCTGGCGGCGAGTTTCGATAGGCTGGAC
This sequence comes from uncultured Planctomycetota bacterium, assembly GCA_964493415.1. Taxonomy (GTDB): domain Bacteria; phylum Planctomycetota; class DG-23; order CAZBND01; family CAZBND01; genus CAZBND01. Next base: position 10,432 of record CAZBND010000059.1, read on the forward strand.
GAGCTTCTCGCGCGTTCCGATATCGTGATCTGCTCCACGAGCGCGCCGCATCACGTGGTAAAGGAATCCGACGTGGCCAGGGCGCTGCGGGCGCGCGCCGGCCAGCCGATGTTTCTGATCGACATATCGGTTCCGCGGAACGTTGCACCCAGTGCAGGCGATCTGGAGGGGTGTTTTCTGTACAACCTTGACGATCTGCAAGCGGTGGTGAACCAGACGCTGAGGCAGCGGGCAAGCGAACTTGAGCGGTGCATTGAGATGGCGGGAGAGGAGTCGCGCAGGTTCATGGCATGGTTTACGGGTCTCTCGGCGAAGCCGACGATCGTGGAGCT
>CAZBND010000060.1:0-10719 GCA_964493415.1 uncultured Planctomycetota bacterium
GATTCCTCCCCGACCATCGACAAAAAGGCCTCCCTTCTCATCCCCCTTCGCCGCTACGAGGAAGCCCTCTCCTGCCTCAGGACCCTCACCCACAGGGTCCAGGACAGCAAAAACAAGTCCGACAGGCACAAGCGCAAGGAGATCTCAGAGATCCACGAAAGGATGTTCCGCATCGTGCTCCGCCAGGAGGAAGACGCCAAGTCCTTCCTACACTTCCGCCAATTCAAGAAGGCCGAACTCGCCTTCTCCGACGCCCTCGCCCTTCTCGGTTACGTGCCGCTTGACACCGGCTTGGCCGAGCAGGTCGCTCTCAAACGAAAAAGGCTTCTCGACAACTTCGTCTACTCTCTCTTCCACCAGGCTCGAGAAGCCGAACGGCGCGCCGAACTCACTCAGGCCGCCGACCTCTACGAACGTTCCATCGCACTCATGAAAGAAGACAGCATCCACTGGTTGGAAATCCACGACGCCTACGCCGCGTTCACCTGCAAACACCCCCGCGACGCCCCAGCTCCACCGGACGAGGCGGATGTCGATACCCTTCTCGCCGACGTCGACTACGAGCCCGAGGATTTCTTCCTCACACCCGACCTCGCCGACTTCGAGCTCGAACTCATCCGCTTCTACGCCGCCTCGTCCGAGTTCGACAAGGCGCTCAAAGCCCTCGACAACCTCAACGTCGGCTCCCTCTCCGACGCGGCATTAAGGACCACCCCCACCCCCGCCTCCTCCTACGAGAGCACCATTCTCTTCGTCGCCGACAAAATGCTCACCCACGCCGTCTCCCTTCCCCCAACCCGCCTCGAAGAGAAAGTATGGGACCTCGAACAATCCCTCGAACTCTTCAAGCTCGTCTCCTCTTCCGTGGAATTCGTCGAGCTCGAACTCGCCGAACTCTACGTCCAAACCGGCGACCCCGAAGACGAGAGCAAAGCAAAAGCCATCTTCTCGCGCCTGCGGGACAAGTGGGAGGAGGAACTCGAACTCCGCAGCGCCGCCGGCGAAACCAGCCTCGGCAGCATCACGCGCCTCTGCAAAAACCTCGCCCGCGTCAGCCGGCAACTCAAGCTCCTCGGCGAAGAGATCGACGAGACGGGCTACTGGGAAACCTACGCCCGCGCCAAGCGCCGCGTCTTCGAGCGGTTCGTCAAGGCCCGACAGGAGGACGACACTCTCGAATTCTACCGCGCCGTCGAGCGCCAGAGGCTCATCGACGAAGAGGACGAAGAGGAGGAAGCCGTCACCCAGGATTGGGAGGAAACCCCCGCCTGATCTGACGATAAGTCGCCTGCTTCTCTACCAGCATATTCTGGGCTCAATCCTTCGCCGCCGAACCCTCCTCCATCATGACCTCTTCCGCAGCCTCCTCCGTCTCCTCCGCCTTCTGCCGGTGCAGCTCCAGCGGCTCATCCACCATGAACCCCTTCGCATCCGCCGCCGCCCTCAGCACGAACTCCTGCAGCTCCGCCGTCTTCGCCGTCAGCACCACCCCGTCCTCCACCTCTTCGTACGCTACCCCGAGCTCTCCCTTATCTATCTTCTCGTCCAGCCACTCCGGGTCCAGCAGCGCCAGGCAGAGCACCCCGTCCTTCCTCCACACCTTCCAGAAAAGGTGCCCCGGTATCAGGTGATAGCCCAGAAGCTCATGTTCCGGCCCGCCTTCCGCCACCCATTCCGCCGGGGACGTATCAAGGAAACGATACTCCCCCAACTTAACCAGGTGTGCGTTGAACGCCGCCGCCTCCCCGTCCTCCTTCACCATCAGCTCGTAACCCTTGGCCTTCCCCCTCTTCAACTCCCACGAATCCCTCGACGCATCCGCATCCTTCTCCGCCCACACGCCCACAAGGTCCGGATCGAAAATCAGATCGCTCTCCGTATACAGCGGATGCAGCGACGGAATGCACCCCGCCGCCAGCACCGCAACTCCCACTACCGTCAACACAGCCATCGCCCTCGTATTGCTCACCTCACCCTCCTTTCGTCCTTGTCAACTCGCCCGAATTATACTCACCCTCCACCTTCTTTCCACCACCCATCACCTCCGGCCCAAGCCTCAGTCCTCCTTCTCTTCATCCGCCAGAACTTCAATCTCCACCGCATTGCTCACCACTCTCACCGGCGCACCCTTATCACTTCCCGTCGGCTGCATGGTGAACGCGATCCGCACCGAATGCTTTCGCGGCGACAGCCGCAGCGTCGCGCGATCACTCTTCCGATGCCAATTCCGCTCTAGCGTCACAGCGATATCATGATATTCCCGCCCAACGGGGAAGTACGAACTCCTTACGTCGTAGCTGGCGCCCCACTCAAACCAATCCCCGTCAACCTCGAGTTCACACAACACCTGCGCCTGGAAGACGATCAGCTCCCGCTTGCCTAGATTCCGCACATCCGCCTTGAACTCCGGCACCTCCCCCGCCTCCCACACTGGCTTATCCACCCTCAACCTGCACTGCACCCCCTCCACCGCCTCTCCACCCTTCCCGCAACTTCTGCAGCGCCTTCTCCGCCGCTGTTCCCGCTGGCTCCGCAACCCCGATTTCATTCGTCGTCTCGAATCGTATCGGGCGCGCGGCGAAAGCAACGTATCTCTCCGGCGCGCTGTAACTCGGCAGCACGTTCACCGATCGCTGCGGGGCCCCAGACCTCGACACCCCCGACGACACCAGCGGCAAGAACGGCGCGGCCACCAGCGCCCCGACCAGGATCGCATGGCGCACGTGCGCTCGCCTCTTGCGCAGCGCCCACACCATCCCTCCGGCGGTCGCGAAGAGAATCGACGACTGCCACAATCCCGCCGGCAGCCGCCGGAGCGCCGCAAACCCCGCCCTGTCCAGCGCCTCCAGCAACTCGTATCCGTTCATGGCTTCTCCCCCTCCTCCCGCTCCGCGATCAGCCGCCTGATCTCCCCCAGCTCCTTTTCCGACACCATCTTCGCATTCACCAGCGCCGCTACCAGGCTCGAAGCCGAACCCTCAAACACTCGCTCCACAAGGTCCTTCAGGAAACCCTTCTTCGCCTGCTCCCGCTGCACCGCCGCGAAGTACACGTGCCCCCGCCCCTCCTTCCGCCGCATGACGTACCCCTTCTCTCCCAGTATCTTCAGCATCGTCCGCACGCTCTGCGGCGTCAGCGGCTTCTCTGAATCCGCCAGCGCCTGCACGACGTCCTCCACCAGCGCCTCGCCCTTCGCCCAAACCACCTGCATGATCTCCAGCTCAAGCTCCGTCAGCGTCCGCGACTTCCTTCGTGCCATTCGACTTCCTCCTACCCCTCCTTAGATCTCAGTAGCGAATTGTTTCGCTTGAACTATACCACTCCTTCACGGCACGTCAATACCCAAAGGCGAAAGTCTTCGCCTTTTTCTCCAAAAAAATCACACCTCCCACCTGCCCTCGGTTCCCCCTGGGCATACCCTTCCCCTCTCCCGTCGCTTCAGACGCACCCTGGGCCCATTTGTTCCTCAAAAATCCTTCCGCAGCCTGGAGCCCCCGCCTACCCTCCCAAGAACATCCTGAGCTGCATCTTGAACATCTCCATCTGCTGCTTCGCAAACGCCCGGTACTTCTCCACCTCATCCGGCGGAAGCACCTCCGCCAGGCGCGCCGCCGTCCGCTCGGCTTGCTCCAGTTGCCGGTTTATGAAATCCCCCACCGTCATCGTCGCAAGTTCGTCCAGCTTGTCCGCATCCGTCGGCGGCCAGTCCATCGAGTCCTGCGACTCCTCTCTCACGATCTTTTTGAACGCCGCCATCTCCTCGTCGTTCAATTCCATCCCCGACATCTGCGCCTGGATCCCCGCCCCGAACTCCTCCATGCCCCCGCGTCCCCCTCTCCCCCGTTCCTCGAACGCCGCCATCTGCGCCCCGTCCAGTACCGTCGACAGCGCCGCCTTCAACATCTCCTTGGTCGCTTCCTGATTCGCATCCAGGCTCTTCAGCTTCGACATGTCCGGATACGCGGCGAACGCATCTATCAACGACGCCATCTGGTTCTGCAGCAGCTCCGAGATGATCGCCTCCGCCTCTGCCCTCTGCGCCGGATCCTGCACGTACTCGTCCAGGAACTTCCCGTACTCCATCTTCAGTTGCATCGGCACCTGCATCTGCAGCGCCGTCTTCATGAAGTCCTGCGTGAACATCGCCTTCATGACTTCCATGAAGGGCTTCCCCTCGATATCCGCCCCGTCCTTATCCTCCTCCTCGTCCTTCTTGCCCAGCTTCGCCAGCTCCTCGTTGAGCTTTCCCTCCAGCGCCGCGAGTTCGTCGAAGAGTTCCTGCCTCGACTCCCACGCCGCCTCCGCGCTTGCCCTCTGCCTTTCCACTTCAGCCTCCAGCTCCTCGATGCTTGCCGAAAGCGCCTCCTTCTCGTCCAGCGCCTTATCCTCGGCCGCCTTCGCCGCCGCCACGTCCTTCGCGGCCTTCGACATCTCCGCAGCCGCCTTCGCCTCCTCTGCTCCCAATCGCGACCGCAGTCTTCCCACGTACACCCCCAGTATCACCACGTTCGCCAACGCCAGCACCAGCAGCACCGCAAGCACCTTCTTCATCTCACCCCTCCACAGCTCGCATCACGGATTGCCAGGCAGATCTAGCTCCATATTTTATACGCAGGCCCCGCCCACGACATTCAGCAGAAAACCTGTCCTATCCCTTCTTGCCCGCTCGGCATCTTGCACTTCGTGTTTGACTTGGTCTGGCCTCGCGTTTGCCCCCGTCCTTGCCCCTGCGCTTGCGATCTCGATAGACAATTGGGCTAATCCACGTAGTTCACGGCGTTCTTCAGGTTGTTCATGAGCTCTTCCGCAGCAGCTTCCGCACTTGCATAGCCTACGACCAGGACCACAACATTCCGGATCACAGACTTGTGGTAGGAGGCGGCCCTGGTGTCGTGCCTCCAGGCTTGCGCAACAGCAACGGCCTCGGCGTGGTTGGCCGTCTCGACCACATGGTAGCTCAGACACCGTTCGTTGCTGCCATCCCTGGATAGGAGGCAGTAGTAGTTGCGATTAACTTCCGCGTCCACCCCTATTGCCGCTGGGAATCTCTCCACCTCCTCTTGGGGGATGAAGCCAGGGTTCGACGAGTTGCCATGAGTGTCCAGCAACTTAAAGCCACTCGGAAGGAACTCCTTCCTGTACTGCAGGGCTAGCACCATGTCGTCGATGGTTCCGACGGCCGGTGTCTCATCTGCCGCAGGCGCGCCTTCCTCCTCCGCGCCGGCTGAGGCCGACTCCTCCTCGACGATGGTGGCCAGCTCGCCTCTGTTCAGTATCACGTAAGTGGCGATGCCGGCAGCAAGCAGGACCGCCGCCGCTCCCCCCACGATTCCCTGTTTCGCGGTCATCAATGCTCCTCCGCTGAGAATAATGATCCACTTTTGCATTTCCGCATGTGCCATCTCCTACGCATAACACATGCCGATACCGCCCGTCATATTCGACATGTCCTTCGAATCATTGCCGGCCTATGTCTTGTCGTACCCAACCCATGTGAATCAATCCAGTATCAGCTTTGACCGTTTGAATCTTGCCATCGCGATCAGGATCAAGACAACGTCTACCAGGAGCAGAATGGCCAAGGCAACAAGCGCAACCGTCATCGGATTCACGCCCTCAGCGGCTCTCGCTGCCCCCCCAAGTCGCCTTTGCATGGTGCGGCTCCCTCCCACGATTATCGCGGGCAGAAAGCACACCACCAGGAAGCTGATGCTCAGCATCTGCTGCGCCCGCTTCACTGTGGGTGAACGCAGGGAGACCAACACCCCTAGACTTGCCCACAGGCCCCAGATCGGAAAGGCGAACACCAACGCCCCCCCGTGCCAGCCCAACACGCGGCCCCACGATTCCGGCGGGCCCTTCGCCACCAGCGCCGCGAGCCGCATGAATATCATTATCAGCAGCGTCAGAATCCACCCGAACGCCATCGCCGCTCCCATCTTGCCGAACAGGATCGCGCGGTCCGGCAGTCGGCTTGCCAGCAGCGTCTCCAGCGTCTGCCTTTCTCGCTCGCCTGCGAAAGAATCGCAGATGACCGCGATCACCATTCCCAGAGGAATAACCACGCAGAAAACAGCACCGGCAGGCGATTCCAATTCCAGAAGCTGCTTATTCCACATCGTCGCAAACAGCGCCCCTACCGCACAAAGTGGAAGCAGCATCAGCAGCAACGTTCTCTTGCTGCTGCCGTGCAGCCGTAACAGTTCTTTCAATTCCTTCTTCAGCACTGTCCACACATCCCTCATCTCTTTTCCTCCTCCATCAATTTGAGGAACACTTCCTCCAGGCTCGCCCGCCCCCTCCGCACTTCCTCTATCTCCACGCCTTCCTGCACCATCAGACTTACCAGTGGCGCCATCTTCGCCTTTTCCTCCAGTTCAATGGTCACCCGCCCGTTCGTGATCTCCGCCGAGCGCACCTCCGCCCTCTCCCGAAGCATCCTCAGCATCTTCTCCCCGAACCCTTGCCCAATCACCTCCGCGCGCTCGTCCCCGCTTCCGGCTCGTAGTTCGTCCGGACTTCCGACTGCCACCAGCTTCCCCCGCCTGATCACCCCCACCACGTCGCACAGTCTCTCCGCCTCAAACAGATTGTGCGTGCAAAGGAAAACCGTCACACCCTCTCGCGAGGCAAGGCTTGCCAGGTCGTCCCGCAACGCCGCCGACGACGATGGATCGAATCCCGCCGTAGGCTCGTCCAGGAACACCATCTCCGGTCTGTGCAGCAGTGCTCTCGCCACGGCCACCTTCTGCCTCATCCCCCGGCTCCACTTCTTCAACGGCTCCCTCCGCCTCTCCCACAGCCCCACGCTCGTGAGCAATTCCTCGATCCTCTCCCGTCTCTTGGCCGTTGGCATCCGGTGGATCTCCCCGTAATACTCCAGGTTCTCCTCCGCGCTCAGTCTCTCGTACAGCCCCGCGTGCTCCAGCAGTGCACCCGAGCGGCATCGGATCTCGTGCGCCTTCTCGCGCGTATCGAATCCCAGCACCTCCGCCTTCCCTCTTGTCGGCTCCAGCAAGCCCAACAGCAGCCGTATCGTCGTCGTCTTTCCCGCCCCGTTCGGGCCCAGGAACCCAAACACGCTCCCCCTCGCCACCTCCAGCGACAGATCCTCCAACGCACGCACCTTCCCGAAATCCATCGTCAGCCCCTCAATCCTCACCGCCGCATCGCTCATGTCATCTCTCCGCGATTCTGCCCCGCTCGCTTCATGTTCCCCTCCGGCTGTTCGCGCTCTATCTCATCCTGATCGGAGTATCCCTCGTCGTATTGAAACACGTCCTCGACACGCACGCCGAACGCACGAGCGATTCGGAAGGCCAGCGGCAGCGAAGGCGCATACTTGCCTCCCTCAATGGCGATTATCGTCTGCCGCGCCACTCCCGCCCGACGCGCTAGTTCCTTCTGCGTCATCTCATCGTGGTCGAAACGCAGGCGCCTGATCCGATTCTTCAACTCAGTCCTCCGCATTGCGCGCTCCCACAATACTGTACCCGACCAGAATCGCGATGGCTCTAACCAAGAAGAAAGTAATCCCACCGCATAGGACGATAAGGGGAAGCACATGGATAGAAATCCTCAGGTCCCCAATAGAAACTGTCTGGTCCCTCCCAAACATGCGGACAAACCACGGGATCATGCAGGCCAGAACGAACACCAGATACGACAACATACCTCCTGCGAGCGTCGCCCTTTCTGCGATCAGCCGGTCTCGCTCGTCCATGCTCACTTCTTCTGAGTCGCGTTGCTTGCGAAACAGCAAAGGCGCAAAGCCGCCGAATCCGAACACGCCGAAGGCCGCAAATGCAGGCCTAGCTCCCACTAGTGGAGTAAGCACCAGAAAACCAGTGAGAGCGGCTGCAAAGACTCCCACGATAAACCATGCGCGTTTCTGCTCAGGTCTCATGTCCTTTCCCCTTTAACGACCAACGTCTGAAGAAAGTGGAGTAGTGTACACATGACTAAATGTACGTTGGCCAAGACGCGGTGTCAAGGAGAAATTACTCGTTCTCCGATTTTTTTGTTGCTGTCTCCCCCAATGACCCATCCGCCCCCACACTCTCCCGTTTCTCCCTCGGCCCTCAAGGCGGCTCGAACCGGTACCCTATCTCCCGTATCGTCTTGATGAACCTCGGGTTCCCCGGCTCCTCCTCTATCTTCCCCCTCAGAGTGTTCACGCACCGGTCAACGCTTCGCGACGTTACCACAACTCCGTACCCCCACACGCGCTTCAGTATCTCGTCACGCGGCACCGCGCTCCCCGCGCGCCTGACAAAAAGCTCCAGCAGACCGAACTCCTTCGGCGTCAGCTCGATCTCCTTCCCCTTCTTCGACAGCCTGTGCGAACTCGCGTCCAGCTCGAACTCCCCGAACCTGTACACCTCCTGCTCCCTTTCCCTTCGCCTTCTAAGAAACGCGTTCGCCCTCGCCAGCAGCTCCTTTATGCTGAACGGCTTCGTGACGTAATCGTCGCACCCCAGGTTCAGCCCAAGCACCACGTCCGACTCCTCCCCCTTCGCCGTCAGCATGATTATCGGCATCTCCAGCCCTTCCTCCCGCACCAGACGGCACACCTCGTATCCGTTTATCTCCGGCAGCATTATGTCCAGAATCATCAAGTCCGGCTTTCCGTCCAGCGCCGCCTCCAGCCCCTTCCTCCCGTCCGCCGCCGTCTCTACCACGTGACCCTTGAACTCGAAGTTATCCTTCAGCACCCGCAGCAGCGTCGGGTCGTCTTCTATTATCAGGACCTTCTCGCCCGCCATCTCTTCTACCATTCGCTCAGCTTGCCCGCTTGCGCCGCCGGCAGCTTTACCGTGAACCTGCTCCCTCTACCCGGCTCGCTCCACACGTCTATCGTTCCCTCGTGGCCCGTCACGATGAACTTGACTATGCTCAAACCCAGACCCGTTCCTCCACCTCTCCGCGAAAGCCGCCGGTCCACCTGGTAGAACGCATCGAAAATCCTCTTCGTCGCCCGACGCGTCATCCCCACCCCGTGATCCTCCACCTCCAGGCACACGCTCACGTTCACGTTGTACGCCCTCACCGTCACGCGCTTCTCATTGTCCGAGTACTTGTACGCGTTGTCCAGCAGGTTTACCAGCACCGTCACCAGCGCATCCCTGTCTCCCCTCACCAGCGGCAAGTCCTCGTTCACCTCCACCTCCAGCCTGCATCCCCCCGACTCGAACCTCTCCTTCACCGCATCCACCGCTTCCTTCACCACCGCCTTCGCGCTCAGCGCCTCAAATCTAAACGCCCGCCTGTTCCGCTCCATTCGCGAGAATGTCAGAAAATTGTCTATCAGACGGCTCAGACGCACGTTCTCTTTCGCGATCAGCTCAAGGTACTCGTATGCCTGTGCTCTGTCCGTGTAGTGCCCCTCCAGCAGCGTCTCCACCAGCACGCGCATCGACGCCAGCGGCGTCTTCAGCTCGTGGGACACCGTCGCTATCAGGTTGTTTCTCAGCCCCGTCAGCTTGATCTGCCTCCCCACGTACCTCGCAATCAGCACCGCTGGCACCGTGATCACGAAGATCACCAGCACCCCTCCCCACACGTACACCGCCGCCTGCCTCTTCGCCGCCGCCGCGAACGGATCCTTCCCCACGAAGCGCAGCGCCAGACGCCAACCCGGCAGCCAATCACCCGCCGCAACCGACACGAACGCCTCCCCTTCCCCCTTCCCCGCCGGCAGCACCTCCACCTGCGCGTCCGGCACCTTCACTTCGCTCCTCACCACCCCCGCCATCGCTCGATGTATCCCCTCCTCTTTGAAAAGCCCCGCGACCGAAGACCCCGCCGGCGACAGTTGCCACACTTCGTCCAGTCCCGTCTGCGCCAACCTCCGGCCCTCACGCCGCGCTCCCCCCCAAGCCACGAACTCCGCCGCAAGCTCCTCCGCCGCCAGCGTAGGGAAAACCATCCGCTCGCGCCTCAGCTCCCGAAGACGCGCCATCAGGAACACCCGCTGACTCGACGGCATCGCCGGCTCCCCGTAATCCCTCAGCCGCTCCGCCAGCGCTTTCACCATCCCTCCGTACCTCGCGTCCTCCGGGCCGCCCATCAGCTCCAGCGCCAACAACTGCGAGTTCGGCGCGATGAACCGCCCCTGCGCATCCTTCGCTTCTCTGTATTCAGCCGACAGAAGCTCATTCGCCAGAATCCCCAGCGCCCCCTCCTCGTCGCCCGCCTTACCCAGGCAACGCGCTCGGCCCAAAAGCGCCCTCGCCTTCGTCTCCGCGCCCTCCGCCTCTTCCGCAATGCTTGCGTAGATATCCCCCGCCCTCGCCGCGTCGCCTTCCGCGAACTCCAGCCTCGCCGCCTCCCGCCACCTCTCTCCGCTCAAAGCCTCCGCGTCCTCTTGCGCTTCGACCGGATACACGATTTCCCCCGACGCGTCGTAGATCACCGCACTCTCGCACACTCCCGCTTCCACCAGCCTCGCGAACCTCGCCGCCGCCCCCTCGCCTTCCTTCACCTCCTCCAGCGCCTTCAGCTTTCCAGCCCAGTACTCGTCCACCTTCACCCGCGCCTCGTCCAGGTGCCCCCGATACACCTTCACGAGGCTGTCCCGCACCGACGCCTCCAGATTCCCCATCGCCTCCACCATGAACCACAGCACCCCCGCCGTCGGAGCCAGCACCGCCGCCAGCAGAAGCAGCAGCACCGCCCACAGCTCCTTTCCCTCCGGCGTCCTCGGCCTCAAATGCGGTC
>CAZBND010000061.1:0-5706 GCA_964493415.1 uncultured Planctomycetota bacterium
AGGCATATTTGCCCACGAGGGTCATTTCCTCCCCGATGTGCTGCTGCGGCCCGAGAGTCCGCAGTAGTTTGGGAGACCTCGGGTCGGCGACGTCCAGCTCGGTCAGATACGTGTCGGTCGGGAAAGGACGCGGGTGCTTGCGCTCGATGACGTTGTGCAGAACGTAGGCCCGGCTGTTGGAGAAGTCGAGGTCGAAGACCGTTCCCAGAAGTTCGAAAGACTGAACGTGGCTGAGGGCGGGCGCATCGCTTAAGTCGAGGACGGCGAGGTTATGTTGTGTTCCATCGAGAAGGACGTAGACCGCGTTTCCCAGCAGTCGGACGAACCGGGCGCTCCCTTCTGAAGGCTCCCAGGAAGCTACTTCCTTCATCGTGTTGAGATCGATTGCGAAGACCCCCGCTTCCCCCGCGGCTACGTACGCGTACGCATCTCTGAGCACCACGTCAAAGACCTCATCTGGGCCCTCACATGCCGCGCTCTCTTCGATGGAGGCCAAGTCGGAAATGTCGTAAGCTCGAAGTCCGCTCGGCCCGTCCGCGACGAGCAACCTGTCGCCGGAGACATGAACCCGCTCGATGCTTCCTGGGGTGGGAAAGCGCGCCAACTCTTTTGGATCATCCGTGGATAGGTCGAAGACGACGATTCCGCCTCCGGCGCCGACGTAAACGCGGCTGCCCGCGACTTCGATCGCGCTCGCAGTTCCGTAAGGCCAGGAACCTACCAGCGGCAGCTCCGCAACTTGCCCGGGCTCGATCACGGCGCACAATGAATAGGCGCATAAGGCAAGTGCGACCAGGACTCCCGCTGCGGCGGTGACGGACGCCCCGATGCCTGTTCTCCTTCCTATGCGATCGAAGTGCGCCGCCGTTCAGGTGGCGCTCGCGCGATGGGCCAAGTACGGCTCTTCCTCGTGAGCCCCAGGTCTTCATTCTAGCTTCGGGCGCTTGGTGCTTCAAGACGTCTCGCCGCGCCCTCGGGCGATGTCATCGATGAACTGCGAAACGGCAGACGCCGTCGAGAAGGAAGTTACAAACTTTTACCTTGCTTCCCTCGCGCCGGCTTGGGTTTTTGCTTAATATGTAAGGTCGGCTCGGCACTCGGCGTGCCATACGATTAAACCGCTTGATGGAGGGGAAAAAGATGAGCAATGAAAATCGGCTTGCCTTCAAGGCTGTCGTAGTGTGCGCCGCTGCGTGGCTCTGCTTTGCGAGCGCATCCGCGGCTGCGGACGCGCTGCGCCTTGATTGCGGAAGCCCCGATTCGCCCGTGATGAAGGGGTATGAGCGCCTGACCGGCGCCGACGTTTTCGACGACGCGAAGGGCTACGGCTGGGAGTCGGGGAAGGCCAATAGCGTGGTCTTCGGCGACGTGGAGCCAATCGCCGGCCGCCCCGCCACTTGGGAGCAGGCATACGTCGACGAGAACCGCAACGATCTGAATCGAGACGCGGTCGTAAGCGACAGCGACCTCGTGTTCCGTGCGGATGTGCCGGCGGGCAAGTACCGCGTCACGCTTCTCATAGGCGATCTTACCCAGGCGATAGGCTCGATTTCCGTTCATATCAATGGGAAGTTGGTCGAGGACCGCGTCGCGGCCTGGACTCCCGGAGTGTACCGTCAGATGCACACGACTCCAATCGGCTGGTGGGCTTACGTGCGTCATACTGTGGATACTCCCGAGGGCGTAGTCCGGATCGCTTTGGGCAAAGACCAGTCCTATTACGACGAGCAGATGGCGGAGCACAGCACCTGGGAAAACCCGACAAGCATCCATTGGGTGAAGCAGTGGAACCAGAAAGAGCCTCCGTACTATTACATCGGCTATCCGTTCGTTCACAACAGCGTGATGGCCATAGAGATTGTTCCCGACGTACCCGCGCCGGTTATCGGCAGGGACGACAAGCTCTACCTGACGGGGCGGAGTGAATCTGCTGCGCTTAACGATGCCGTCTCCAGGTACAACAGCGGAGACTTTGAAGGCGCGGCCAAGGCTCTCGCGCGAGTAAGAGAGCCTGCTGCCCAGGTAGCCAAAGCGATCATTCAGGTCTGGCTCGCGGGGGACATGTCGCTTGAACTGGAAGAAGAGCTGCTCCCGAAAGCGATACCGGTTCTGCGCAAGCATGTCGCCGAGCACCCGCAGGATAACGGTGTTGCCGAGGTGCTCCAGGACGCGGAGATCTTCAATAAGGCCCTGACCATCCACCTTACTCGCGGCCAGATAGGGTTCGTTGACGGTCAGGCCGTCCAGAAGAATCACTTTATCGAAAACGACAAGGCCATAGGCTGGTGGTGGCTCATCAAGGAAGGCTCTCCGCTCTATTACAAGGCCCAGTTGCGCCTCGCCATCGCGGCGCACATGCTCAGGCCCTACATCCCGCCGCTCTACACGGAGGCGCAGATATTCGAGGAGCTGGACAAGAAATTCCCCAACAACCGCTTCGTGAAGTATTACAGCCACTTCGTGTGGGAACCCTACGGCGACGGGACCCATCCGACGGACTGGTACACGGTCGACTACTACAGCAACACGGAAGGATCGCCCGAGTGGGCGAGGCTTCTCCAGGAGACCTACGCCAGAATGGTCGACTGGTCGGAGTGGTGGGTGAAGTTCAAGCAGCGTCCGGAAGGGAACATAGGAGGGGGCTGGGGTGACGACGTCGAGATCATTGGCGCGTTCGGCTACATGGGATACATCAGCAAGGACGTATCCGACCTCTCTGTCCAGGGGACCCGGAACATGGTCGAGGGCATGTGGACGCTTTCCGAAGTCGACCCCGAGATCGGCTACTGCCTCCCCATGGCGGACGCCGAGCATACGGCCGAGTGGACCGGGAACACGTTGGGAATGATGGTGCAGATCGACCACGGCAATCCCCTTTGGGTCGAACGGAGCCTGAAGACCGCAAAGCTCATGCGGGACTTGTGGACCGATTACGACAACAACAACTACCGGCACTTTAGGGCCAATTTCTTCGGCGCTGCGCAGGTCGGCAGCGGGGCGCAGGCCAACGACTCGTGGATCAATTACCGAGCCATCCGGCCCGCGGCTGCCGTCCTGGCGTTCAACCAGAACCCGGAAATCTCGAAATGGTTCATCGAGATGGGCGATTCGTGGGTCGCCGCCGCCATGTCCACGGCGAGGGGCAAGCCCGAGGGCGTCATACCGGCCCAGGTTTCCTTCCCCGACGGCATCCTCGGCGGCGTCGACTCGCCCAACTGGTACACCGCCAGTCATCCCCCCGGCACCGTGAACTACAACTGGGCGGGCCCTGGCGGCCAGAATTACAAGGGGTATATCCAGGACTTGCTCATGACGGCCTACACGCAGACGGGCAGCCAGAAGTACCTGGACCCGTTGCGATTCGAGTACGAGTTGGCAGATCGCTACGGATACACTCCGGAGGTCGCCGGTGGCGTACGGCTCGGCAAAGCGCCCTGGCTCACGGTCCAAGCTCCCACCAGGGGTGCCGAGGATGAGTTGCTTGAGCGCTGGACTCCGCCCGAACGGGAAGAGCCGGAAGCCGCGCCGAGCGGGCGAGGTCCCAGAGCCTCGGCGACCACGCCGGTTGACGACACTCCCGCGGAAGAGGGAAGCGAGAGGTGGGTCGCACAGAACCTCAAGCAGGCGCAGGCGTGGCTCGTGGCTGAGCGCATGCTCGAGGGGCGCAAGGAAGGCCTTAAGAATGACATCACCAAGCAGCAGATCGTGGACCATCTGATGTTCCAGAAAGAGGCGAGGAAGATGACCTGGCCGCTGATGACCACCCAGGCTTCGGCGACCGACCGCGTCCCGATCAACGGCCTCCTGCCGACCATCTTCACGATGACCGGCGGAAGCTTCGGAGGCCCGCTGCTCAGGGTGCCCATCACCTACGTCAACACCACCAAGTACTTCGCGGGCGCGGTGATGGCCACCGACGCCCAGGGCTTCCGCATTCTCTATCACAGCATGGCTCCCGACACCCGCGAAATCGGCATCGTGCCTTGGGAGCTGGAGCCCGGCGGAACCTACGTGCTCAAATACGGCCCGGACGTGAACGAGGATGAGGTCATGGACCGCGTCGCCGAGACGCGGGAGTTCGTGTTCCCGCAACACGGGACGCCCATCTACATAACCGTCGAGCCGAGGGTAACCTACGTCGTCGAACTCGATCAGCTCGAGCGCGGAAGAGTGGCCGAGCGCGCGCCCGACCCGGGCCTGTCCGCGGGCGACATCCGCCTGGCCGAGAGGGGATTCCTGCTCGCGAGAATCCACAACGTCGGCGGCGAAGCGGTCCGCGGCGTCGAAGTGGCCTTCTATGACGGGAATCCCGAAAACGGCGGCACGCTCATCGGCTCGTCCGTCATCCCCAATATCGAGCCCCCCAATGACCTCGAGCCGCGTTCCGTCACCGTCGGCATGGGCTGGAACCCGGGCGACGAGGAGCACGAGATATACGTCGTTGTGGACCCGAACGACGAGATAGAGGACGAGATAACGACCTTCAACAACGTCGCGCATAAGACACTTCCGGAAAAAGACACAGGCAAGCCTGCGCCGATGAAGGTGACCGCGTCTCCGTCGGGGAGGGGGGGACGATAGGCTCCCGATCAATGCACGCTCCTCGCCCGGCTCGGCAGCGCAGCCTAGGCGTGACTGCGACGGGTCTGTGCGGCTTCGCCGTCGTGGCCGTGGCGCTCGGACTGATCGCAGGGGCCGCAGCCTGGTCTTGGGGCGCTGAAGGGACGACGAACGCAATGACGCCGGCCGATCAACCGCATCCGGACTCCCGGACACCGCGCGTCCCCGGCATGGTCTATATCCCCGCCGGGGAATTCATCAGCGGAACGACAGACGATGAGAAGCAGGAGCTTTCCTCCAACTACGACGTGCACCCGAGCTGGTTCCAGGGCGAGCCGCCCCAGAGTCTCAAGACGACTGGCGCTTTCTACGTCGACAGGTACGAGGTGACGAACGCGCAGTTCAAGGCATACCTCGACGCGACCGGGAGCAAAATGAGGCCGCTAATCTGGCCCGGCGATTGGCCGGATGGATTCGGGAGCCTTCCCCTCTGCGGCGTGAGCTACGACATGGCTCTGGCGTACGCCGAGTGGGCCGGGAAGCGTCTGCCGACTTCTCTCGAAAGGGAGAAGGCCGCTCGCGGCATCGACGGACGACGATACCCGTGGGGAGATGAGTGGGATCCCGAAGCCTGCGACCACGCAAACCCCGGCGAGGTGCCTGACTTCCCCAAACCAGTGGGCTACTTCGCGAAGGACAAAAGCCCCTTCGGCGTGTTCGGATGCGCAGGCGGCGTTGTCGAGTGGACGTCCGACGCCGAGCCCTGGGCTACCGGCAATGTCCCCAATCTGTCCCGAACCATGGGCGGCTCCTTCATCTTCACCGAGCCTTACGACTTCCGCTGTGCCACCTGCGCTTTCACCCAGATGTGGAACGACCGCCTTGCCTTCCAGGGGTTCCGATGCGCTCTGGATGCAGACAGAGCCGCACAGTGGGTGGCCGAACATCCCGATCCCGTTCTCGCGACGCCCGGCTCGAAGCCCGTCGGCAAAGGGTGGCGGCCCAATCCGCCTTCGGAGGGTCCCATCCAGCTCAGCTCCAACGGGCAGGGGACCTTCGTCTCCATCACGGTCCCCGCCATGGGCCATGCGTCGTTCTCCTTCCAGGTGCCCGAAGCGGTCTTCTCCGACCGGGGCATCGTTTTCA
>CAZBND010000061.1:5806-9757 GCA_964493415.1 uncultured Planctomycetota bacterium
ATCGGACACAAGATGCGCGGCAAGGGCTGGCGTGTCTCCCCGGACCGTACGGAAGCCGTCCTTGACTACCCGGACGTCGGCGAGGCGGGCATCACTGGAGCCCTTCGCGTCGGAGCCGATTATGTAGATTACGACCTGACCGTGATTAACAACGGAGAGCGGCCATTGGGCAGCGTCGTTGCCAGCTCGTGCCTTGCCGTCGGCGGCGAGCCTCTCTTCCGCGACCCCGAGCAGCGCCGGACCTCCATCGTGACCGATAAAGGATGGACGCCCTTATCCAAGGTGGACCGCAACGGAGGCGTCCGTAACCTCTACCGGAAGTACCGGATCGCCGGCAGCGAATACGATCGCGCCCGTCCCACGCCCGGCATGTACGAAGCCGTCACCAAGGGCCAGAGCGACCTTCTCGCGATAACCTCCATCGACGGGAAGTGGGTCATCGCCGTCGCCGCCGAAGAAGGCGTCATGCTCATGAGCAACGCCGAGTATTCGTGCATACATTCCGAGCCGCACTTCGGCTCCATCGAGCCGGGCGAATCCGCCGCGCGCCGTGGCCGCCTCTACTTCATGCGCGGAACGCTCAAAGACCTCGAACAGCGCGCCGCCGCTCTCGACTGGCGATGATTCACATGCTCCTTTTCGCGGCCGCTTGAGGTCGCTGCACTGCCTGCTCACAACACACATTAGTGTTGACAACATTTCGGCTTCAGCTTAGCATTGGAAAAAATCGGCTCGTGCCCGGATGCTCTTGTGGTACGACGAAGCAGAGCATTCCGAATGCAGGACCGACCATTCGCCCCCTTAGCTCAATCGGCAGAGCAGCGGATTCTTAATCCGGAGGTTGGAGGTTCGATTCCTCCAGGGGGTACTAGTTACTCGCCGATGTCGACCTAGCCCAAGGTGGAGTGTTTACCCGACAGGAGTCCCGGGCCTTGCTAACCCCGCCGAGACGACCATTCGGGCTCATGCCGCGCAACAGCATCTCTGGCACAAGGAAGCGACTCCGCAGCAGCTGCGCAGAAGCGCGCTGCATCCCCAGGTGCTCTCATGCCCGCAACGTTTGCCGCGCGGGGGTACCTGCCGGATAAATTGCGTGTATCATATAGACAGAGCGTGGAAACTGCCCGGTCAACGCTTTTTCATTGACTAGAGTTGAGTCTTTCGAATGCGTGGCCAGTGCCGATGATTGATCGTGATGAATATCTAGTTGGTTTGCTGCACGAACTGTGCCAACTTCCCAAGGAAACAGAGTGGGTTGAATTCAAGAGCAACAACGCCAACCCCGAGGATATCGGTGAGTGCATCTCGGCACTGTCGAATGCCGCCGCCCTGATGGGCAAGGCTAATGCCTACGTGATCTGGGGCGTCGCTGACGAAACGCACGAACTCGTCGGCACAACGTTCCGGCCCACTCAGACGAAGAAGGGCAACGAAGAGCTGGAGAGCTGGCTGGCGCGCTTGCTGTGTCCACGATTAGACTTCCGCTTGGTTGAGTTCGAGGTCGAAGGCAGGTTGATCTCTCTCGTAGAGATACCGCGAGCGGGGAATCGGCCTGTGCAGTTCCGGGGAGAGGAATACATTCGTGTCGGATCGTACAACAAGAAACTCAAGGACTATCCGGAGAAGGAACGTGAACTATGGCGAATCTTCACTGTAACGCCCGTAGAGCAACAAGTGGCGAGCGAACGTGTCAGCAGTTCGGAAGTGTTGAAGCTCTTGGACTGCGCAGCCTATTTCAGATTGCTCGACGTGCCGTATCCAGAAACGCGCGACGGGATTCTGGAACGCCTTGCGCAAGATCACATGATCGAACGTCGGCAAGATGGAGAATGGGATATCCTTAACTTGGGGGCGATACTTTTCGCAGTCGACCTGACACAGTTCCAGCGCGTTGCCCGGAAGGCTGTGCGAGTTATCGAATACAAAGGGGAAGGTCGGATTCGCACCAAACGAGAGTACCCCGGGCACAAAGGATATGCGACTGGCTTTGAGGCACTAATTGAGTTTCTCAAAGGCATGTTGCCGGAAAACGAGGTCATCGGCAAGGCGCTTCGCAGGACAGTGCCGATGTATCCGGAACTAGCTATTCGTGAATTGGTGGCGAATGCGATTATCCATCAAGACTTCACCATGACGGGTACAGGTCCCATGATTGAAGTGTTCGACGGACGCCTGGAGATCGCCAACCCTGGCGTGCCTCTAGTGGAGACGCAGCGATTCCTAGACGCGCCACCACAGTCGCGAAATGAGTCTCTAGCGTCTTTTCTCCGGCGGGTCGGCGTGTGTGAGGAGCGTGGCAGCGGGGTGGACAAAGTGGTCTCTGAAACGGAATTCTACCAGTTGCCCGCGCCTCTGTTCGAGGTGGTAGAAAAACATACACGCGCGGTCCTCTTTGCGCATAAGTCGTTTGCTAAGATGGATAAGGCGGATAGGGTTCGGGCTTGCTACCTTCATGCCTGTCTCCAGTACGTCCAGCGGAAGCAGATGACTAATAGCACGCTACGCGCCCGATTTGGGATAGATGAGAAGAATCGGGCACAGGTGTCGCGCGTGATCGGCGACGCGCTCCAGGCTGACCTTATCCAGCCGTGCGCCCCCTACAGCGAGTCGAGAAAGCATGCGCGCTATGTTCCTTACTGGGCCTAGACGATAGCGGAGCGCTTATTTGCTGGCTATTTGCCGCTCATTTGACCGCGGCCCCGCCGGGCCCAATATGATGGGCCTATGCCAAGCAGGGGCCCAACATCATGTATATCTCCTGGCAAGGGCTATTTGACTCCGTTTTGGGTACGTTGACAGGCGCGGACGGCGTCGAATGGTCAGGGACACAGCAGAAGGGGCCGGCGAAGCAAGCCATCCGCAAACACTGCGCAGTGTGTGGGGTAACCGGATGGAAAAGGCGCGCCCGTAGTTCCCTGCCTGGGGAAACGCAGCGTTGGCGAAGCAGTTAGCATTTCCACGCGTGCGGTTCAAACTTGCCGCTTGCCGCCGAGATTCCTGACACCGCCCGGTTGACGCTCGCCATGCTCACCTCTAGTTTTTGGCCGTCGTCTGTTAACGTCCTGGCGAGAATGGAGTTTCCAAGGCGAGTTGGTATAATCGGCAGACTGCGCTGGATAGAGGAGTCAGAGCAATAGGAGTCCGATCGATGAGGATTCGCAGCATGATTGCGGCGGCGTGCCTGGTAGCCGCCCTGCCGGCATGGGCCGGCGAGACGAAAGGGGAACCGATGAAGGTCACCGTGGCGGCGATTCGCGTAGTATGGGGGCAAGGGATACACGAGCCGCCGGAAAGGACGGTCCGTCGCGGCCTCTTGATGGCCGAGGAGGCTGCGCAAAAGGGCGCGAAGTACATTGCGCTGCCCGAGAACTTCCTTCACTCGAACAACCCCGCCGACCAGCAGATTCCCGGAAGGCTCACCGACCTCGTGGTCGACGTCGCGAGCAAGAACAACGTCTACATCTGCGCCGGAATGATCGAGAGCCAAAAGAGCAGCTTCCGCGAATCGTGGGACAGGTTCCTCAGCGCCGTCGTCGTGGGTCCAGAGGGAGTGCTGAGCGTTCACCGCAAAGTGGACATCGTGATAAGCCCCGAGGCCCGCGCGTGGAAGGAAGGCAGCCCGCGCACCGACTGCGGAGCTTGGGCCGGGCGGGATTTCGAGATGCATTCCATGGGAGAAATCGAGCGTGTAGGGATCATGATCTGCCGCGATAGCTCGACCAGTTGGGCGTGGGGGCGCGTGTTGAGCCAGGACCCGCAGATGATCCTTCACCCGAACCTGCGCAGTTCGATAGTAACGTACGGGGCCAACCTTCCCGCCATGGCCAAGCGGTACGGCGTTCCCATCGTCGCCCCGTGCGGCCACCCGGAGAGCGAGTCGTTCATCGTCGACCGGGACGGCACCATCGTCGACATCGAGACTGAAAAGGAACGCGTCCTCATGGGCGAAGT
>CAZBND010000062.1:0-1341 GCA_964493415.1 uncultured Planctomycetota bacterium
CGCGCTCCCGAAAGCGTAGCTTAGCCCTTCCGCCGAGCTCGGGCTTATCCATCCCGCCGCTTCGCCTATCAGCCCTATCCCGTTCCCGCCCGTACATATCTGGTTGCGCCTCACCGGCCTCAGCAGCACCCCCGCCTCCTTTCTCACCCGCCGCCCAAGCTCGAATCCGCACTCCCCGAGTTTCCTCTTCAGCAATTCGAAATTCTCCGAGGCTCCCTCCCCAGGTGATAGGGCCGCCCCCACCACGAGCATGTCGTCCTTCGGGATTGTCCACGAGTAATAGTCGGTGACCTCTCTGTCGAATATCGCCGTAAAATACGGCGGCTGCTTTTCCGCCGCTACCCATTCCTGTATCGCCGCGTACAACTTCGGGAAAGGAGCTTCAGAAAATGCCGGCTTCCGCACCAACGAACGCGCGCCGTCCGCCCCCACTATCCTTCCCGCCCGCTCCGAGAACGCAGTGCCGTTCTCCGAGAGCCTCAGCTCAAATCCTCCTTTCACCTCCTCGTACCCCTTCAGCTCGCATCCCATCCGCACATCCACCGAACTCGGTATCAACGAGATAAGCCACCTGTCGAACGCCCCTCGATCTATGTTGATGTAGTGCCGCTGATAATACCTCTCCACCCGGCGCTCCAGGTCTATCACCCTCACCACAAAAACCTGCGGCCCCAGTAAAACGTGTTGCGGCAGCCCCAGCCCCAGCGACGCCAGCATCTTCTGCGCGTCCGGCGCCAGCAGCCCTCCGCAGCACTTGCTCCCGAATCCTTCACCGTCTGCCGACTCCGTTCGCTTCTCGACCACCAGGACGCGAAAGTCCCCCGCGATCATCCGCGCCAGAGTGGCTCCCGCCGGTCCTCCGCCTATGACGGCAACGTCGTACATAACCACTCCATCCGCGACTCTCTCTTGCATCCTCACATTGTAGTCCGTCACGCCTTTCTGCCAACCACAATTCGACGCAAAACCCCGCCGCTTGACCTTCCCCAAAACAACGCTAGAATGGCTATCTCTCTGGCGCATTTGCTGAGGAGGACTCTATGCCCACCGCGCGCGAGACTTTCGAAACCAGCGCCCGCAAGCTCATCGACCAGCCGGGTACAGCTTCGTCCGAAACCCTAGACCTCGTTCGGAAATACGCCGGCCAGAGCCGCTGGCTCGCCGCCTGGGCCGCTCTCCAGCCTTCAGCCGAACCCCACGATGGCCTCGCCGTAATCGAAAACGATCGCCTCCGGCTCTTCGCCTGTCTCGTCGACGGCGCAATACACGTCGTTCTTATCGACAAGCGCTCCGGCCTCACGTTCGCCGAAGGCCCCTGCGTCCATCGCCTCGAAGCCGGCG
>CAZBND010000062.1:1441-9382 GCA_964493415.1 uncultured Planctomycetota bacterium
CCTCACCCAACTTGTCGCAGCGCCCAACGGCGGCGTCCTCGACTCCGCCAAATCCCAGCGCTGGGTCGCCGTCCCCTTCCGGCGCGACACGCTCGGCCTGCGCGATGAATACGAGGATTACTCCGTCCCCGACCTTCTCAGCCGACGCGGCTGGTATCGCGTCGTCTCCTCGAAAGACCACCGGCTCCCCTCCGATGACTTCGGCTCCGAGGGTTGGGTCTGCACCGACGGCGAAGTCTCCCTTCTCGTCCTCAAGTACTCGCAGGAGCAAATGGAGTTCTCCCTTCTCGGAACCGAATCACTCGAAAGCGGCGTCCATCTCCGCTTCGGCGGCTGCGGGATTTTCCACGGCGACCCCGAATGCCTCGCCCAAATCGACCCCGGCACCGAAATCCGCTTCGGACTCACACGTTACCAGTTCGTCGACGGCGGCTGGAAGCAGGCCTACTACGCCTTCAGGGACTTCATGACCGGCCGGGGCCACGGCGTCCCCACAAACTTCGATCCCCCCGTCCACTGGAACGAAATCTACGACAACAAGCTCTTCTGGTCGCGCGGCACCGACTCCGACGAAAAGCGCAAGGAACTCTTCTCGCTCAAGCACATGGAGGACGAGGCCGCCAAGGCCAAAGACATCGGCTGCGAATCGCTCTACCTCGACCCCGGATGGGACACGCCCTTCGCCTCGCAGCTCTGGGGCGAGGAAAGGCTCGGCTCCGCCGAGAGCTTTGTCAAGCTCATGAAGGAAAAATACGGCCTCAAGGTCTCTCTTTGGATCCCTCTCACCGGCTGGCGCAGCGAGCCCCATTTTCCTCGCGAGGCAGACCGCCTCGACGAGAATGGAAACCGCCTGTCTCTAAAGCTCTGCAGCGGCTCCAGCGCCTTTCTCGACATCAAAGCCCAGCGCCTTCTCAAGCTCTGCGACGCCGGCGTCTCCTTTGTCATGTTCGACGGCAGCAAGTACACCGGCCCCTGCTTCGACAGACACCACGGCCATCCCGTTCCCTACACCCGCGAAGCCCACTGCCGCGCCTGCTCCGAACTCGCCCAGCGCGTCCACGAGAAACACCCCAGCGTGATCATCGAAATGCACGACTACGTCGGCGGCGGAACAATGCTCCGCTACTGCCCCGCCTATTACCTCCAGGGCCTCTCCGGCTCGCACGACGAAATCTGGGGCTTCGAGTACATGTGGCGCTCCCTCGAAGACCTCCTCAAAGGCTGGGCCGTCAGCCTCTATTACTACAACCTCGCCTACGAGCTGCCCATCTACCTCCACATCGACCTTCGCGTCGACAACCCCAGCGCCCTCGAGTTCTGGTGGTACGCTTCCACCTGCCGCCATCTGGGAATCGGCGGCACCCATCCCGACCCCGCCGTTCGCGCCGCGCACAAAGCCGCCATGGAGCGCTACATTCGCCTCAAGGAATTCTACACCTGCGGCAAGTTCTACGGCCTCGACGAGTGCATCCACCTCCACGTCCTGCCCGAAAAGAAAGCCCTCGTCGTCAACCTCTTCAACCTCGACGCCGAAGAAAAGTACATTGCCGGAACCATCGACCTCGAAGAGATCGGCATCGCCCCCGTCCGCTTCATCCAGGCCAACCACATGCGCCAGTTCGGCGACCGCACCGTCAACTACTTCCGCCGCCTCCCCCCGTACTCAACCACCCTCATCGAACTCCACCCATACTGAAGATCCTCTAGTCCCATTCTCCAAGCCTTCCCCCACATCTTCCGCCCTCCCTTGCGCCAAGGGCTTCAGTCGGCTTCAACGGTGGAAGGTGACGGCTGAAGCGGATATTCTGTCATTTCGCAGCAATCTTGCCTGGCTAGTTAGTATTTACTGGTTGCGCCGGCTCCGTGAACATGATATGCTGCTCCCGGCATGGGAACGAATTTTTTTACTTGTGGTCTCGGTGTGGGAACTTATAGTGGGTCATAACTGGCAATATGACTATAACCGGACTGCAGGTCTTAAGCGAGTTCAAAATAAAACACGCAGATGTTCGCGCACAGATTGACGCGTGGCTTTGTGAAGTTGAGGAGGCAGAATGGTCTAAACCTGGGGACGTCAAGGCGCGTTACCCCAGCGCGAGTTTCCTGTCCGACAACCGTGTGATCTTCAACCTCAAAGGAAACAGCTACCGCTTGGAGGTCAAGGTCAGTTACAGGCATCAGGTCGTCCTGATCAAGAGGATCGGAACTCATGCAGAATATGACTCATGGGAGTTCTGAGGAGGAGAAGGGATGACTGGAACAATCAAGAGCAAGTCGGATTACGAAGCAGCCCTCGCTGATCTCGAGGCCCTCATCGATCTGGATCCGGATGACGGAACGCCGGAAGCGGACCGTCTCGCGGTTCTTAAGATACTTGTTCAGGAGTACGAGGCAAAGGAGTTCCCAAGGTCGCTTCCTGACCCAATCCGCGCAATTCAGTTTCGGATGGAGCAGCAGAATCTCACTCAGCGTGACTTGGTGCCTTATATCGGCAGCAGGAGCAAGGTGTCCGAAGTACTCGCTGGGAAACGAGCCCTGACGTTGTCGATGATACGCGCGCTTCACAGTGGCCTTGGGATCCCCGCGGGTGTCCTGCTCCAGAACCAAGAGGCGGCAGATCGTGATGCCGCTGCGATTGAATGGCGCCGGTTCCCGCTTCGTGAGATGATAGCACGTGGCTGGGTCCGTGGGCGGCTCTGCAATGTCCGTGATCGGGCGGAGGAAATAGCTCAAAGGTTCTTTACCGATTTGCCATCCTGCACAGATGTGGTTGCCGTCTACCGAACGACGGGCCACGTACGTTCCGCGCGGGCCATGGACCGTTATGCGCTTGTCGCCTGGACGGCGCGGGTGTTGATTCGATCTGAGCAAGACCCGCCAGATACCAAGTATTCGCGAGGCGCTGTGACTTTGCAGTTCATGCGCGAGGTCGCTCATCTCAGCCCCGAAGACAACGGCCCCTTACTCGCACAAGACTTTCTGAAGAGACATGGGATCTCGCTCATCGTGGAACGGGAGTTGCCTCGGACCTATCTGGACGGCGCTGCGATCATGGTCCCGCTTGCGAGGCCTGTCATCGGCCTCTCTCTGAGACATGACCGGATCGACAACTTTTGGTTCACTTTGATGCATGAGCTTGCCCACATATCTCTCCACGTTGAGGGGGATGCGACCAACTTCTATGATGATCTCGAAATAGAGAATCAAGGAGATCCCCGTGAGCAGGAAGCGGACCGACTGGCTGGCGAGGCTCTCATTCCCGAGAGCGAGTGGGCAAGAAGCCCGGCGAGTAGACTGCGTTCTGGTCAGGCGGCAGAACATCTCGCGAAGCGCTTGCGAATTCATCCCGCAATCGTGGCGGGACGCATGCGCTTTCATTTCCGCTCGTATCGGATCCTTAGCCAGCTAGTGGGGCATGGGGAGGTACGAAAGCTTTTTGAGGACGCCGATTAGAGGAGGACAGATGGGGTTCGATCATACACACTACGTGCCGGTGCTTCGCTGGAAACGTGGCGAGCGAGGCGGGTTGAGACAATTGTACGCCGAGGACAGACTTGGCATGACTCCCCTGATCGAACTCATTCCCAAGAATCTCGGCTCATCGGGCAACCAATTTGGCGAGATCGCTGACAACATAGAACGTGACTGGGGTAACGCGCCGCTATTCGTAGATCCTTGGCTGCTGAGTCCGTCGTTGGGCTCGGCCGGCCTTGCCAGCGTATTTGAACGCCTGGCGCAAGAGTTCCACGCCCGGAGCCTGTCGACAATACTCGTAACATGGGTGGGTCACAGTCCAAGTTGCCAACGTGCAGTTGCGTCCGCTGCCGAAGTAGATTGCAGAGGGGCGTGCATTCGATTGACGCCTCGCGATATTCGACGCCGAACTTTTCCCGAAGATCTGCAGGCGCTAGTTACCAGATTGGGGCTGCGCCCGCACGGAACTGACTTGGTTGTTGACTGTCAACTTATCGATCAGAGCACTCCTGCCATTGAGTATCTGTCTGCCAGAATCCCGGAGCTGGCCTGCTGGCGGACTTTCACTGTGCTCGCCGGGGCTTTCCCAAAGGATCTCTCTCAACTACAAAGGAACGACCAGCACCTCTTGCCGCGGCGGGACTGGCTGGCGTGGCGCGACCAAGTGTTGGTCGAGCCGCGCCTTGCGAGAAGACCGACCTTCGGAGACTACACGATCCAACACGCACATTACTCGGAGCCCCCACGGAGACCGCATTACAGCGCCAGCATTCGATATACCTGTAGCGAAGACTGGCTGATCATGAGGGGGGAAAGCGTTTTCAACGACGAAGGGCCCGGTTTCGCTCAGTGGCCGGCCAACGCACAGTTGCTCTGTGACCGTCCGGAGTTCTGCGGAGCGGACTTCAGCTACGGGGATTCGTACATTCGACAAATGAGTCTTCAGACTGAGAAACCTGGGAATGCCGAGACGTGGCTTCGGGCGGGTTTCAACCACCACTTGACATTGGTAGTACGCCAGATCGCCAATCTGTTCGGGACCTGAGTTGGCGGCAGACTCTTGCATGGATTCTGACTGGCGGGCAGACCTCAACAAGCCGGGCGTAGATCGCCTTTCTCGGCTTGGATAGAAGTCCGCCAGCCGCCCCGAGTTCTTTCAGGAGCGCCAGCGCTTCCTTTCGCCACAGCAGCTTTGCTACCGCAAGGATGCTCTGACATGGGTTGTCTCCGGGAGTTCTGATTCGTGATAGCGAAACCCCGCAGTTGGGGCTGACCGTCGCGAGTGCGATTCCCCACCATCTCGGGACAGTGGCGACGACCTTGGCCAAGTGGCGATTGCCTACGGCGACAGTAATCCGGTCAAGCACGGAGTTGTAGATATCAACTTGGCGTGGAAGACGATCCAGTGTGTCGTTGTCGCTCTTTATCTCGAAGCCGTGAACCAGTCCGTTCACTACCGCGAGGTCAACTCGAGCCGCGCCGTGTCTAAGCCCCAGTTCTTCGAGGATCAACGTATCGCGATCATTCGAATACTCGCGCACAAGGCTTTCCTTCAGCGTGGTTCGGATCTGCGCCTCGCTCACCGGGTAATCACGCGCTAGGGGTGCGGACACACGCCTCATCCAGTTCCTCGCTTGACCGGTATAGAGCCATTCCGAGAATTCTTTTGCCTGCCCGCCTTTGCTTTAGGCCTCAGTCGATCCGCTGGCATTATCGGCTTTTTCCCTGTCTGCGTTCAAGGATCTTCGACAGGGCTGGCATTCGGGGGCTCTTCCGCACCGTCAACTACTTCCGCCGCCTCCCCCCGTACTCAACCACCCTCATCGAACTCCACCCGTACTAAAACGCTTGCTCCGGTGAATCAGCGAGAGCGACGCGCTTCCGCCGAGACTTCCTGAACACCCCAGCCGCTTTCTTGGTACAATCTCCTCGGTCCCCGTTAGGACCCGTTGCCGGTGAGAGGTCGAAAACAATGCAGGAGTCCCTCGAACCCATCCTCCGCCCCGCTGTTGACGCCGACCTCGACCTCGCCTACCGCGTCAAAAAAGCGGCCTTCAAGCAGTACGTCGACCAGGTATGGGGCTGGGACGAAAACCACCAGCGGCAGCGCCACATCCGGGACTTCCGCCCGTCCACGGTCCGGATCATCACCTACCTCGGCGACGACGTCGGCTGGCTCGACCTTCGCAAGCACTGGCGCGGGCTCTTCCTCGCCGCCTTCTACATCCTCCCGGAGTACCAGGGCAGGGGAATCGGTTCATCCGTCCTTCAGCAGTTGCTGCTCGAAGCCGAAACAAGAAAGGTCCCGCTCAAGCTCGGCGTCCTCAAAGTCAACACCCGCGCCAGGAAGCTCTACGAAAACTTCGGATTCAAGGTAGAATCAGAAACCGACACTCATTACATGATGACGACATCCCCGTAGTCGGGCGCGGAGGCTTTCGTAGGAGATAAACTATGAGCAGCCCTCGGCCCAGCTGGGCAGGACGCGTGCCCAGGTGGAAAATAGCCAAGCTCTACGCCAACGACGCCGCGGGCATCCTCGATGAGGACCTCATCGACGAGGTCGGCCACTCGTTTCTTGCTCGCTGCGAAAGCATCCTCACCGCAACCGCCGCCCACAGGGGCAACGTCACATGCCCACAGTGCGCCCGGGTTATCGTTCACGACATAATGTCGAGGCCAAAACTCATTCGCTGCGAATGCGCCTGGGAGATCGCCTGGCGCGACTACCATAAGTCCTACCGCCGAAAGCAGCTTCATGCCGGCGGCATGGAGCCCTTCATAAGGGAGTTCATGGACCAGTTCCCCAAGGCCCAAACGCCCCGCCGGAAAATGATCGCCATCGACACCCTGATCCACCGGTTGCACGGCGAGGCCCTCCAGGGCGGCGGCCGTCCCGGCGCTATCAACTTCATCGGAGGCAGGCCCCACGAGATTCTCGCTTTCCTCGACACCCTCGCCTACGGAGAAAACACCACCCCCGCCCTCTGCGAAAACCTCGAATCCTGGCGCAAAAAGCTCAACAAACACGACCCCCACACCGGAACGGATACGCAATGAGCGAGATATCTGAAACAATAGACGCAGCACTGGCCTCCGGCCGCGACTTCTGGATCGAGGCCGTTGCCGACTTGCATCCGCTCGATGCCAACGCTCTCCTTCCCGGCTCCCGTATGCTGCCCGACTGCCCTGCCGTGCGCGAGATCGTCCCTGCCGGACGCCCCGCGTACGACCGGCTGCTTGCCATTCTCCGCTCCCAACAAGCTGACACTCCGATCTTCAAAAACGCTCTCTTCCTCCTCATGTATTTCGACAGCCTCTTCGTCTACAGAGCCCTCAAAGAATTCTACAAGCGCTCCGCCCAACCTCAGCGCATATGGCTCGAGGCCGCCTGCCGCAAGGTACTTGTTCGCTGCGTGGAGTACCCCGAATCCGGTCACGAAGCCCTCACCAGGGAAATCCTTCGAAACACCTACCCAAGCCGCCTCGCCACGACGCCCATGGTCGTCGCCCTCGCCGCTGACCTCCAGCGCGACCTCCGTCGCAAGATCGCCATAAGAGATATGGCGGTCGCCGACGGGATCACATCCCTCGACATCGCCCAGGCCGCCGCGAAGCAAGCCGTCCGCGTGTCGATCGCCGCTACCGACATCCAACTCTACCTATACTTCGCGAAACTCGGCGACGACCGGGCTTTCTCAACCGCCGACAGGACCATGACACAGTACGAGATTGACGGCCTCACCTACGGCACCAGACATGACGACGTCCCGCCTTTCTGCTCTGCCCGGAAGGCGAAGCTCGACGAGGCACTCACCCTGCCCAGCGCGGAGAGGAGCACCATGCTCGCTCCCGAAGTCGAGTTCGCCGTAGCGTCGGGCAGTTACGATATATCCTTCAAAGAAGAAGACGCCTTCGCCCCCGACCCAGACATCTGCGACGCCGACATCATCAGAATCGCCAACCTGTTCGTCGAGAGGACCCCCGAGCACAGAGGTTATTTCTATCGCGCCGACATCGTCAAAGCCATCGCGCGCTTGGGAACCTCCGTCAAAGGCGGCGCTTACCTCCTCGTCGACAGCTTCACCCGGAAGATCGAGAGAATCGGTAAGTGGAAAAAGGAAGCCGCGTCCTCGAAATGGATCCGCCTCCCCATCTCCGCAGAAATCCCCGAAGTCCTCGACGGCATCTCCGACATCGAAATCCCCGAAGGGACCTCCACCCATTAGCAGACTTACTCAGAAAGGAGCAAACATGGAATCCGACATCGCATCCGCATTCATCGAGGAATCAAAGAACCGCGTCGCCGTCGCCCGCAGAATGGTCAACAACGCTCTCGACCAACTCCACGACGATGACATGTGGTGGGCTCCCGCCGAAGGATGCAATTGCATCGGCATCGTCATCCAGCATCTGCTCGGAAACCTCCGCCAATATATCATCTCCGGCGTCGGCGGCGAGGAGGAC
>CAZBND010000063.1:0-8975 GCA_964493415.1 uncultured Planctomycetota bacterium
GCCGCCAGTCCGGCGTTCGTGACGGTCTCCGAACCCCACACCGGGTCGTCCGGGGGTTTGCGCTCCAGGATTTCCGCGGCCTCGGCGTACATCCGCGCGGCATCCTCGGCACGGCCCTCGCGCCGGTGCGCCTCGCCCAGGTAGTATCTCGGCAGCGCGAACTGCTTATCCAGTTCCGCCGCCTTTTGGAAACTCGCCGCCGCCTCTTCGATGGACCCCATCGACCAGCAAACGAGCCCGATGACGCAATGCGCCCGGGGGTTGCCCTCGTCTATCCTCAGCGCTTCCTTGGCCATGCGCACCGCCTCGCGGTAATCGCCCTTGTCCGCGGAGACGCGGGCCTCTTCCGCCATCCCATCTGCGTCGCTCCCGCCTTCGCCCGGCCCAGGGCGAGCCATCGGGCTTCGGCGGAGTAAGCCGCCTGTGACGCCCGGCTTCTCCTCTGCGGCCGGCTTCTTCTCCGTCGCCCGCGCCGCTTGCCTCTTCCGGGGTCGCGCCTTTTCGACCGGCGGAGCCTGAGCCCGCGCTTCCTCCCGCCCCACCGCAGGCTTCCGGTATATATACGCGCCCGAAAGAAACACCATCTCGAATCCCGTCTCCCTCTGGTCCAGCGTTTCCGCATGGCCCACCACCAGGAAGCCTCCCGGAATGAGAGCGTCGAAGAAGCGCCCCGCAATGGCGTTGACGATCTCGTCCGAAAAATATATGAAGACGTTGCGGCAGAAGATGATGTCCACGCTCCCCGGCGCGCCGATCGGGAAGGGGAGGGCGGCGTCGAGCAAGTTGTGGTACTGAAACTCCACCATGCGTTTTATCTCCGGAGAGAGCACGTACTTGTCGCCCTCGCGCGCGAAGCGGCTTTCCAGGTAGCCGCGTGGGAGCGACCTTACGGAACGCTCGTCGTAGACGCCCGCGCGCGCGGCCTTCAGCGAATCTTCGTTTATGTCGGTGCCCAGGATTCTGAATCTGTGCCGCCCGAACCGGCTTCGATTCTCGGCTATCAACAGCGCCAGGCTGTAGGGCTCCTCTCCCGTGGCGCAGCCGGCGCTCCATATCGTTACCGGCCTCAACGCCTCGCCCGGCGCGGCCCCGCTCTGTCGCGCCTCCAGCACCTGCGGCAGGAGCTCATCGCGAAACGCCCACATGTGATTGGGGGTCCGGAAGAACTGCGTCTCGCCTACGGTCAGGACCTTGACGAGTTCCCTGAACTCCTTGTCGTCCATCCCCCGAGCCGTCAGCCTGTCGAAGTATTTGTCCACCGACGGGTCGCCCACGGCCTTTGATCGCGCGGCGACCGCGGAGATGAGATCGTCCAGCCTGTTCTCGGTGACGCGCAGCCCCGAACGCTGGAGGACGTGGAAGATTTTGGAGAGCCCGTCGCGCAGCGCCCCTTCCGGCGGGCGCCGGTGGCGCTCGATGGCGTACCGCAGCGCCCGCACGAGCCGGTTCCCGCCCACCTCGCCCTTTACAAGGTAGTCCTGCGCCCCCTGCCGAACCGCCTCCAGCGCAAGCCTCTCGTCACCCAGCCCCGTAAGCACGAGGATCGGCACGCTCGGCGACTTCGCGTGCGCCTCCGTGAACGTCTCAATCCCTTGGCTGTCGGGGAGGGAGAGGTCCAGGAGCACCGCGTCGAAGTGCTCCTTGCCCAGCAGCCGGAGGGCTTCGGAGAGCCGCTGTGCATGGACGAGCCTGAACTCGCCGCCGCCCGCCTCGCGCAGGCTCTCTTGAACCAGCCGCGCGTCCCCGGCGTTGTCCTCCACCAAGAGCACCCTTATCCACTCATCACTCATCCGCCCGCTCCGCTCATTCCGCCGGCGTCCCTGTTTCGCTCTCGAACAGACTCCTCATCGACCTCACTTGCGCCACCAGGCGGTCCAGGTCCAGGGGCTTGACCACGTAGCGCGTGGCGCGCAGACCATAGCTCTGGACGATCTCCTGTTCCGCCTCCGACCCCGTCAGGACAACCACCGGGATGTCGCTCAGCGCTACGTCGGACTTGATCTCCCCGAGCGCCTCCATCCCGTCCTTCCTCGGAAGGTTCAGATCGAGCAGTATGCAGCCGGGCCTCACAGACCCCGCGTACTGTCCTTCCCCGCGCAGAAACAACAAGGCCTCTTCCCCGTCTTCCACCACGTGCAGCTTCACCTCCATCCCGGCCTCCTTCAGCGCCTCTTCCATCAGCCGCACGTCGCCCGGATTGTCCTCAACCAGTAATATCTCCATCGCTCTTATGTCCGCTGCCGCCTCCGCGGCTCCTGTCCTCGACCGCGGGAAGCGTGAAGTAAAACGTCGAGCCCTTCCCCGGCTCCGAACTCACCCACATTCTCCCGCCGTGCCTCTCCACGATCCTCTTGCAGATCGCCAGACCTATCCCCGTTCCCCCGTACTCGCTGCTCGGGTGCAGCCGCTTGAACACGATGAAGACCCGCTCGGAGTATTTGGGGTCGAACCCGATCCCGTTATCGCTGACGGAAAAGACCCACTCCCTGCCTTGCTTTCTCGCCGAGACGTGCGCGCGCGGAGGGGACTCGCCTTGGAACTTCACCGCGTTGCCGATCAGGTTCTGAAAGACCTGGACAAGCTGGGTCGGGTCGGCCATTACCGCCGGCAGCGGATCGTGCGTCACGCGCCCGCCGCTTTCCTCGATCTCCTGCTCGAGGTTGGCGACCGCGTACTCGAACGCGCTCTCGCTCTCGGTCGCCTCGAATTCCCTCCCGTGCGTCCCCACGCGCGAATACGCCAGGAGATCGTTTATCATTTTCTGTATCCGCTTCGCGCCGTCCACCGCGTATGCGATAAAGGCGTCCGCATCCTTGTCCAGCTTGCCCTCGTACCGCCTTTCCAAAAGCTGCATGTAGCTTGCCACCATGCGCAGCGGCTCCTGCAAGTCGTGCGACGCGACGTAGGCGAACTGCTCCAGGTCCGCGTTCGAACGCGCCAGCTCCGCCTCCGCCAGCTTGCGCTCCTCCACCTCCTTCGCCAGCTCGTCCCGCGACACGGTCGTTTCCTTCAGCCTCTCCGTCATCGCGTCGAACGCCCTGGCAAGCTCCCCTATCTCGTCCTTCGCCTTCGTCCCGACCTTGTAGTCCAGATTGCCCGCGCCTATGATCTCCGTCCCCTTGCGCAGCCTCCCTATCCGTTTGGAAAGCGAGACCGAAATCGCTCCCCCGATTCCAACCCCCACCACCGCGATCAAAAGCGACGTCAGCAGTATCCTTCCCCTTAGCTCCCTTGCCGGCGCGTATCGCCTCTGCATGTCGTGCTCGAGCAACACGATCCAACCCAGCCCCTTGAAGTCCCTGTGACCCTCCGACCGGGCGTACGCGCAAAGGAGATCCCCCTTCTCCTCGTCGTGCCGCACGAACGTCCCCGAACGGTCAACCGGAAGGGGCGAGTCCAGCGTATCCGGAAGCAGCCGCGACCCGTCCTCGAACAGCCTAAACGTCTCCGTCGAATACAGCATCCTCTTTTCCTCATCCAGCAGCCTGTAGACCCTTGCCTGCCTGGGCTCGCCCATGTAGCGCGACTGCGCCTCCGTTATGATGTCTATCGCTTCCTGGATGTTCAGCACCACCTTCAGCACGCCTATAAACTCGCCGTTCTCGTCGTCGATCCGCACCGCTATATCCGTCGAGTACACCTCCGCGCTCTCGTCGTACTGCACGTCTTCGACTACCAGCCCTTCTTCCTTCGCGCGCTGCCACCACTCCTCGTCGTCCTGCCGGTAGTCAGTCGTCCTTCCCGACTGCGCCACGTTCGCCCCGTACTTGTTCGTCACGAAAAGCTCCCCCGCCGCGCGATAGCCGTACTTGTCGTGATAGAATTTCACCAAGTCCCTGAACTCCTCCGAAAGCCTGCTCCCCATCAGTTCCAGCATCAGCGGCGTCGCCGTCACCCTCGGTTCCTTGGTCCATTCCGCATCCATCTGGCTTATGTATGCCTGGATGTCGTCGAGCTGCTCGAACTCCCGGTTGGATTGCGCCACCGTTTCCTGCAGCAGCCGCGTCTTGGTGTACGCCTGGAACTGCTCGATGCGGCTGTACATGTGGCGGTCGACCTCGTCTATAATCTGGCCCGCAAGACGCCTGGAGACCCCGCCGATGGAGCCCCTCAAGGCCCTCTGCCCGGCTCCTCCGGCGAAGTAGCCCACCAGCGCTATCAGCAGCGCCACCGCCACGTAACCCAGGCTCAGCTTGTAGATGATCCTCATCGGGCCCCCGGAATCGCTCAGATGAAAGCCGTCTTCGCTATCGGATTACGCGCCTCCTTTGATGTCCTGATGATAGCTCAGCCCCACGAGAAAGCAAGGAGACCCTCACATTCCCGCCGGCTTCCGCCGCTTTCCACCCCGCTTTTTACTTTTTCGCCGCGCGTTCCTTCAGCAGCTCGAACCACCCCTCGAAGCCCGTCCCCTTGCTTGCCGAAGTCTCGAATATCCTCACTCCCGGATGCGCGCGGCGCAAGTCCTCCTTCACCCGCGCCACGTCGTACGCGCAATGCGGCAGCAGATCGATCTTGTTAATGAACACCGCCTCCGTCCGCACAAAAAGCGCCGGATACTTCCTCACCTTCTCGTCCCCTTCCGGAACGCTCAGCACACCCACCTTCATGTGCTCCCCAAGGTCAAACATCGACGGGCATACCAGGTTACCCACGTTCTCGATGAACAGAAAAGCCACCGAATCCAAATCCACCTTGTCCAGCGCGCGCCTCACCATCTGCGCGTTCAGGTGGCAGCTTCCGCCCGTCTCAATCGGAACCGCCGCCACCTGGCGCTCCAACAGCCGTTCCGCGTCCAGCGCCGTCTTCACGTCCCCCACGATCACCGCCACCCGGCTCCCAAGCTCCCTTGCCGTCTCCTGCAGTATCGACGTCTTCCCGCATCCCGGCGACCCGATGAGGTTCATCACCAAGACGCCCTTCTCCTCGAACAATCGCCGGTTCTCCGACGCGATCCTGTCGTTCTCGCTCTGCGCCGTCCGCTCGACGCTAATCTTCTTCATCTCTCTCCTCGTCTTCCACCTCTATGGACTCGACCGTCACTTCCGTCCCCTCGAGGATATCCCGCTCGTAGCCCCCGCATCCGGGGCACGGATCGAACATGCTCTCCGAGGCGTACTCCTTTCCGCAACTGCATCGCACCCGCGCCGGCTCCTCGGTGATTCGCACCTCCGTTCCCTCAATCCCTTCCTGCTTCAGCATCAGCTTCATCCCGAACTCCAGCGCCTCGACGTTCGCGCTCGAGAGCGCCCCCACGCGGATGTTTATGGCGCGCAGGTTCTCCCGGCTCGCGCCCGGAGTCGCCAGCACCGTCCGCACGATCCCTTCCGACAGCATCAGCTCATGCATGATAATTGGATCATAACAGAACAGCCCCTGTTCCCCCAACCGCAACCCTGTACCCTCGCTGTTTCCCCGGCCCTTACTCCTTCAACATCTGCCCCGTCAGAACCTCCAGCACCTTCTTGTACGCCACGTTCTCCCCCGCGGACACCCCCCACTTGGCAACGTCCAGCGCCGTCCATCCGTCCGACGCTTTCACCTTCATATTCGCGCCCTCTTGCACCAAAAACTCCACCATGTCCGCATGAGCCGCCATGGCGGCATTGTGCAGGGGGGTCTTTCCGGCATTCGTTTGGCTGTTCAGGTCCGCCCCTGCCTCCACCAGCGTTTCCCCCACGTCCCGCCGTCCCCAGCTTGCCGCCACGTGCAGCGGCGTTTCCCCGTTATTGCTCTTCGCGTTCACGTCCGCCCCCTTCTCCAGGAGCAGCATCGCCACCCGCACGTTCGCCGCCAGATGAAGAGCCGTCCGCCCTTCCCTGTTCCTCGCATTCACGTCCGCCCCAACCGTCAAAAGCTTCTCCGCCGCGCCCGCATCTCCCTTCTCCGCCGCCTCGTGCAGAGCCGTACTGCCGGGGACTTGCGCCTTCGCCGGGGCACCTGGGATTCTCAGAAAGGTCTCGCACCGCGGGCACTTCGTCTTCTTGCCCGCATCCTCGTCGCGCACGGCCAAAACCCTGAGACACTTGGAGCACTTGAACTTGATCACCATCGCCATCCCCCGAACCTGGTCTGGGACGCTCCACCCCGCGCGTGGAATCATCCCACCTCTCATGCCCGTTGTCAACCCGCTGCCCTCTTTACCTGCTGATCCGCACCCCGCCACACCCTCGCGCCACGCCGGGCACCCGTCGGCATCGTCGCCTGCGGCGAAATCAGCGAAGACGTCCCCCTCCCAAACATCCACGCCATGTACCAGGCCTTCACCGACTTCTCCTGGTAACCCCCGCCCCCGCCGATTCCGCTCCCGCCGACGGCCTCTGCTCCTGCCACTTTGGCAGGCGACCAGCTATTTCCGCGCACGTTCTGGCAATTCCCTTGTGCTAACCCTCCCCTGATTAGCTGAAATGGGCCACAGGGACGTATGGCACGGGAATTGCGTAAGACTTCTTGCATAACTCAGCGAAGGGACAAATGTTAGGAGGGCTGAATTATTAGTAACGCAATCTACGACGAAAACGAATTTCGCTCCCAGCTTCTCACCAGACTGGATGCGCTCATTTCGCTGTTAAGAGAGACGTCGGATACCCTGATCCCTTTGCTGTTGGAGATGCCCGTCGCGGATACACAAATTTCGGTAACTCAGAAGGTTGACCGACTTATTCGTATGGGTCTACCTCCAGCGCGAGTGGCTCAGATTCTTGGCAAGCCCACCAATTACGTGACTGCAGTTATCCATCGGACCGCTAAGACGAGAAGGAAGGAGGTGGAAACCAATTCCTGAACCTAAACACCCGCTAGCCGACCGCCTTGACATACTGATAAGACTTGTCGCT
Organism: uncultured Planctomycetota bacterium; assembly: GCA_964493415.1. Taxonomy (GTDB): domain Bacteria; phylum Planctomycetota; class DG-23; order CAZBND01; family CAZBND01; genus CAZBND01. The sequence continues at coordinate 6,837 of CAZBND010000063.1, forward strand.
GCCGGACTTATTGCAGGGAAGAACAGGCGTGAACAGATCGAGATCCTGTCCAACAGTGGCCTCACGCCCACGGAGATAGCCCAGTTGATCGGCACGACCAGCAACACCGTCAGCGTCACCCTCTCGAAGATTCGAAAGGCAAGCAGAACGCCCGAAGGGAGGTGAATCAACGTGAGTGAGAGTCAAGAACTCCTCAGCCGCCTCAGCAGAATTGAGGAACTCCTCACTACCATCGCCAAGGTACAGTTCAAAGATGTTTTTGAGCGAGAACTAGCCAACCCCACGACAGCCAAGCTTTATGAATTTACAGGTGCTCACACATCGAGAGAGCTTGCGAAGAGGCTCAACTGCTCTCGTACACAGATATCTGAGACGTGGCAACGATGGGAACGCCTGGGGCTTCTAGTCAAGGAGGGCAAATCCTACCGGAAGGTCTTCTAGCAGACGCTAGCCCGGAGCCCTGCTGTTGCCGTCCCAAAGCCTGTGACCAGATTGAACCCATTGAATGGAGGATTTCCGCGATGTCAAAGCGAACGCTAGGGAACTCGGCGTCCAAGGATCCGTTGCAGAAGGAGCTTGAAGCCATCAAGAGGCTGCTCATGCTTTTCTTGTACAAGACGGGCACGAAACAGGCTGAGGTCGCTGCGGCTCTGCAGATTGACCAAGCAGAAGCGAGCCGAATGATGCCGGTAAGCAAGATCAGCAAGTACAATCTCCAAGGGCTGTCAAAATAGGAACCCGTTATGGCCGAAACCGAACACACACAGGAGAATATCTCCTACATTCGAACGCACGTTGACAACATCGAGCAGATGACACGCTTCGCGATTGCGTCGAACCCCGACTGTTCCGACTTCGTTAGGAGGCATCTCGAAAACAGAAAGGGATCTGCTGAGGTCTATCTTGCTCTGGAAAAGGGACCTAAGAGCCTCGACGAATTGGTCACAATGACACGTCAAAGCCGCGCGAACGTGTCAAAGATCTGCACTCACTTGCGCAAGCAGGGGCTGCTTCAGAAGCTCCAGGACCGTCAAAGCAAGAAATCGCAGAAGTACTCGTGGACTGACCTCGAGACCCTGTTGGGAGTGTCGAAAATTGCCAAGGAATGTACCCGACCATGAGTACCGCCTCAGGCTTCAACGCCTTGCCCATGTTTTGAGGCGTTTTCGCATCGTTGACAGGGACAACCTGTCTGCTCTCTTCCGGCGGCGTCGACTCCCGACAGTAGCCGCATTGGCTAAGCACCTTCGTACGTCTCAAACACTCCTTCCGCCAACCATAACGCCCGAATTCGTGGCCGAATGCATACTCTCGGAGATCACTTCGCCTGATCCCGACACTGCTGCGTGGTGCGACGCCCACAAGGGCTTGCGCTGTGGGCTCGGGCAGATCGAACCAGGCAAAGCTCACGCATCCAGGTACCACAATCACATCTTCGAACTGCTTGAAGCGATCTTCGAGGGCATTCTGCACAACCCCACGAGAGAGCAAGGCATCAACGGTGATCTCGGCCGAATCGACATAGTCTTCGACAACAGGGCGAAAGAAGGGTTCTTCGCTGCTCTCAGAGAGCAACGACACATACCCTGTGATCACATATTATTCGAATGCAAGAACTCTGGTGATGACCCAGGCAATCCCGAGTACGACCAGCTTTCCGGCCGGCTGAATCCGCAACGTGGTCAAGTGGGCTTCATAGTCTGCCGGGAGGTCAACGATCGAAAGAGGGCTCAACAGCATTGTCGAAGCCGGCTCACGAAGGGTGAATACATCTCCGTCTTGGATGACCGCGACATCAGAGCGCTGCTTCAGTGTCGCCGTTCCGGCGACCTCGACAAACTTGACGCAATCCTCTTTGCGAAACTCAGAGACCTCCACATGTGAGTGCCCTTTCCACGCCCTTATGCGTGTCGGTCATCTCACGTGGGCCTTTTGGATCAAGCCCTGCGCTCTCCTAGCCACCGCCGGTTCGAATCCCATTATCCCCGTCCATTGACCTCCACAATTCCCACTGCTACGATGTACTATGTAAACTCACACGCCGGAGAAGACCCGATGGACCGCAGGACATTTCTCAAATACGTGGCGTCGGTTCCCCTCGTCTCGGCGCTGCCGCGCTTCGCTTTCTCTGCGGAGCCC
>CAZBND010000064.1:0-8934 GCA_964493415.1 uncultured Planctomycetota bacterium
CCCCAGCCGAGCAGCTCGCCCCCGGAATAGGCTATGTAGTCCGGAAGGAGGTGCATGTCCAGGTGGCTGCCCCAGGTGACGGCGTCGGGGGTGATGCCGCCGTGGACTGCGATGCAGCGGTCGGGATTCTCCGGGTGCGGAAAGACGGCGAAGGCCGCCGCCCGCTCCCCGGAGAACGTCCTGTCGCAGATTTCTATGAACCTCCGCTGAAACTTGAGCGGCAGCCGGCCCTCGTAGAGCTTCAAGACGGAGTTCGTCGAGTAAGTGCCGCACAGCAGCAGATTGTTCCCCTTGCGGGCTTCCTCGGACAATTCGGCGTCGGAAACGATCGGCAGGTCCACGTTGTTCTCACCCATGATCCCGCCGCGATGGACGCCGCCGTTGCGGCTTCGGTAGTACCGCGCCGCGTTGCGGCTGACGTTGGCAAGAAAGAAGGTCTCCTCCTCCGTGCCCAAGGCGCCGGGAACAAGGATTACATTGTCGTAAAACATGTCGCCGACGGGGCCGGAGGAGCCTCGGTGCTTCTCGCGGCAGAGGTCAAGCTCAAGAGGGGACCACTCGCCCGACGAATCGCGGCGGAAATCCGCTCGCAGGGAGAGATTGACGGAGTCGAACGCCTGGCCGTCCACGGTGACGGAGACTGAGGCGGCATCCTGAAGGGGACCGAGGGAAAAGGCCCGGACGTTTTCGGTCTTCACGCGGAACTTCTGAGCACTCTCGCGGCGGGCATCGACCAAACCGCGCTCGCCGTAAGTCTCGAGCTGCTCAATCGCGACCCAGTATGAGCGACTATGCCGAAGTTCGAAGGTGGCCAGCGCTACCCGTCCGGGATTCCTCACCTTCTCCTGCTGAAGGAGCCAGGGGACGACCTCCTTGAGCATCTCGGGGCGCTTGCACCCGTGGCCTGTGGCGGGCAGCTCGGTGTACTTGCAGTTGAATCCCTGCTTTCCCAGAAGGCGCGCCATCTGGCGGGAATGCTCCACGGGAACCCCGCCGCCGACCGAGCGGTCCCATTCGCCGTGCAGAATCCACATAGGCGTATGCTCGAAGTTCTCGACGAGGAAGGCGGCGGAGCGGGCCCTCCACGACGGCTCCTCCCACTCGTGCATGTGGAGGGTCAGCCCGCCGGGCTTCTCCCACAGGCGGTAGTCGCAATAGCCGCAGAAGGGCGCTCCTGCGGAGAAGAAGTCGGGGTTGTGCGAGATCAGGTAGAACGTCGCCGCGCCGCCCATCGAGCCGCCGGTGACCGAGATGCGGTTGCGGTCGCCGCCGAACTTCCTGACCGCGTCCTCGATGGCTTCGAACGCATCGACCTCCCCGTAGTTCTGATACACCGACCCCGGCCCGCGCCCGGTGGGGCGAACGGCGACGCACGAAAGGCCGCGCTCGGCCGCGATTGCAGCTAAGTTGCCGACGGTCTCCACGGCCCTATCGAGATCGGTGCCTCCGGGGCTGACCTCCACGATCACGGGCTTGGGCTCGGCCGGTTCCCCGACCACGCACACCGCGTAGGGGCGCTGCCGACCGTCCATCTTGGAGAGATAGTGCTCGACCTTTCCCACCGGGCGAGCGGCATTTCCAGGCTCGTTCATCTGTCGCTATTCCTTCCCAGAAAAAAGGAGTCGCGTGAGGCGGCAGCAGAAAAATTTCGGCGCGGAGGCTTTCTAACGCGTGTTCCTCCTCGGAGGCTCGGCTCCGGGGGGAGCGAGGGTCCACAGCGGCTCGATCATCTGCGCCTGCCAGCGGGCGTAGTCCGCCGCCAGGGCCTTCACGATCTTCGGCTGCGCCTCGGAGAGATCGCGGGTCTCCCCGGGGTCCTCCGAGAGCTTGTAGAGCGCGGCCACGGGTCGGCCCGATCTCACCAGCTTCCACTCGCCGATGCGAACGGCGAAGTTCTCTCCCAATCGCCAGTAGAGCGTGTCGTGCGGCTTGCGCGCTCGCCCTTCAGTCAGATACGGCAGCAAATTCACGCCGTCGAATACTCGACCCCTGGGAGGGCCCGACCCCGTGGCCGACAGCACAGTCGGCAGCACATCCAACGTGGAGATGGGTTCATCGTACACAATCCCCGTGGGTCCGCCGGGCCGGCGGAGAATGAAGGGAACGCGGATGCCGCCCTCGTACAGCGTGCCCCTCCCGCCCCGAAGCGGGGTGTTGGACGAGGCGTTGCCGTCGGGGTCTCCGCCGTTGTCGCTGAGCACGAAGATGAGGGTGTCCCCGTCGAGGTCCGACTCGCGAAGCGCAGCGAGAAGCCTCCCTATCCCGTCGTCCGCCGCGCTGAGCATGGCCAGCAGCGTACGCCGCGATTCCTCTCTTATGTGCGGAAACCGCGACAGATACTCCGGCGGTGCCTCCAGGGGCACCCGCAAGGCGTTGTAGGCGAGGTAGAGGAAAAACGGCCCGCGTCTATGGCGCTTGACGAACGAGACGGCCTCTCGCGAGAAGGCGTCGGTGAGATACTCCTCGCCCAGCGCGGCGGCCATCCCGCGATATATGGGGCCCCAGGTGATGTCGTCCCAGGTGGTGTAAGAGTGGGTGCCTCCGAGGAAGCCGAAGAACTCCTCGAAGCCGCGAGTCAGCGGGTGCTGCTTCTCCCCCGCGCCCAGGTGCCACTTGCCTATGATGCCCGTGGCGTAGCCGTGGTCTTTTAGAATTCGGCCCAGCGTGAACTCCGACGGCGGAAGCCCGATGCCCAGCTTGACCTGCCCGGCGAGGTTGCCGGGGTTGTGCTCGTGCCCGAAGCGCTGCTGGTAGCGGCCGGTGAGGAGGGCCGCGCGCGCCGGGCTTCCCACCGGGGCCGTCGAGTAGGCGGAAGCAAATCGCACCCCCGACCGCGCGAGCGAATCGATGTTCGGCGTCTCCACGTCCCGCGAAATCCCCTGGCAGCCGAGGTCCGCGTAGCCCAGGTCGTCGAGAAGGATAATGATAACGTTGGGCCTGCGGCCCGAGTCGGAAGAGGTCCTCGAAGTGGAAACGCAGCCCGCGACTGCGGCAGCCGCAACCGCGCCCATGAACTCCCGGCGACCGATCCGCGTCGTCAATTTGCGCTCTGACGGCTCTGAAACTGCCCGGCAGCTCCTGCCTTTCCTCATCCGCATCCCTCGATCCGATTCATTTCCAGCCGACGCAGTCGCCGACGCTCCAAAGCTTTGGCGACGCAGCGCCCCGCCGTACTCCTCGCGGGCGGAGTCGCCCGAAGTGAAAGTACCTCCACCGAGATCGCGTGTCAAGAGGACGCCGCATTGACGAGCCTCGCCGACGGGGTTATGATTCGTAACTGAAAGGGTCGAGCGTCATCCGCCTATCCGGCGGAGCGAGTCGTAGGGGCGCTGCGTTGTCCTCCGTAGCCTTGGCGGAAGGGGATTGCCGCGCCCTGTTGTGTACGATCATGCGGGGAGTGAAGCCCACACACAAGCGGGAGGAGTGAGAGATTGGAAGAGATACTCGTGCGCAGCCAGTTGAATCCGCTGATCACCCCCAAAGATCTGCCGTACCAGGCCAACGCGGTCTTCAACGCCGGAGCCGCCGACCTGGGAGACGAGGTGCTGCTGCTCGTCAGAGTGGAGAGCAGCTCGGGGAGGTCCCACCTCATCGTTGCGCGAAGCCAAAACGGCCTCGACGGCTGGAAATTCGCCGACCGGGCGCTCCTTCATCCGGCCCAGGGCTGCGAGTTCGAAGAAAACGGCGTCGAGGACTGCCGCATCACGTGGATGGAGGACTTGAAGGTATGGGGGCTGGCCTACGTCGCCTACTCGCCACAGGGCCCGTGCGTCGCCCTGGCCACCACCGAGGACTTCGAGAGCGTGAAGCGAATCGGCCTTGCTTCTCCACCCGTCGATAAGAACCCCGCGCTCTTTCCGAGGAAATTCAGCCCGGGCTATGCGCTCCTCCATCGGCCGAGCGTCGGCGGCGGCAGCATATGGATATCCTACTCCCCCGACCTCCTTTACTGGGGCAAGACCGAGCTCGTCATCCCCGCCAGGGGAGGCCCGTGGTGGGACGGCGTGCGCGTGGGCGTCTGCCCTCCCCCCATCGAAACAAAAGAGGGCTGGCTCGTCATATACCACGGCGTCAAGGAGGTCGCGGGGGGCCCCGTCTACCGGCTGGGAGCCGCGCTCCTGGACCTGGAGAACCCCGGCAGGGTGATCGCCCGCGCCCGGCGTTGGATGCTCCGCCCAATGGAGCAGTACGAGAGAACCGGAGACGCCCCCAACGTCGTCTTCTCATGCGGCGCTATAGTACGCGACGAGGAACTCTGGATATACTACGGAGCCGCCGATTGCTCCCTCTGCCTCGCCAAGGCCAAGCTCTCCGACATACTCGCTTTCGTCAAGGCCGAGCGCGAGGAATAGCCTAAAGCGCAGACGCGGCACGCTATTGGATGGAGCGGCGTTCATTTGTGCTCGTAGCTTTTCCCGTTTTCTTCCCACCATGCAGCCCAGTCTTCATATTCGATACCCGCATCCTCGCCGGTGATCCTCTTCAGGGACTCCAGACAGTGCCCTTTAGTGCAGACCATCACGCCGTCCGGAGAGCCGGGCTGCCATTGGAGGCTTCTGATGAGGAAGGGGACGGAGGTTTCGTCGCCGACTTCGATGAGCGCTATGTAGGCGTCGTGGTGCATGCCGGGCCACCTGAGAATTCGATGGAGAATCTCGCGCTGCTCGGCAGGCGAAAGTAATTCCAGCGCCTCTAAGTTCGTGAGAAGGCGTCGGGGACCCCACTACTGCCAATAGAAGAGTGCTGCGAGCAGGACGAGGAGCGCAAAGAGGGGGAGGACGATTGCGGTGAAGACGGGAAAGGGCCTTTTCGCGCGCGCCACGCTGCACACCTCCAAGACCGCAACGTGAACTGTTCCGAACGATTGCTCTTATCACGCTGGGGGCCGAGTGTCTAGCGCTGTTGAGGACGGGCTTGGCGCGGAGCGGTGTCGGCTGTGTGCCACTGCCAGAGGGCGTCCACCATCTGCGAGTCCCAGCGGGCGTGGTCGTCGAGAAGCTCCTTGAGCTTTTCGGGACGCTCCCGGGCGAGGTCCTTGGTCTCGCCGATGTCGGCGGAGAGGTCGAAGAGGGCCTGTCCGCCGGTGCGCTCCTGGACGAGCTTCCACTCGCCCTTGCGCACTGCATACCTGGGCCCCATGCGCCAGAAAAGGACGTCGTGCGGAACGCCTTTCTTCTCGCCCGTGAGAAATGGGGTGAGGTCAACGCCGTCGATGATGCGGTCGCGTGGGAGGTCTTTCCCGGCGGCGGCCAGGGCGGTTGGAAGGACGTCGAGCGTGGAGACGGGGTGATCGTACACAAGCCCGGCAGGAAGGCGGGCGGGCCGGCGGACGATGAACGGAACGCGAATGCCGCCATCGAGCATGGAGCCCTTTCGTCCGTTGAGAGGGACATTCAGAGACGCGTTGGCGTTGGTGGGCCCGCCGTTGTCGCTGATGCAGAAGATGAGCGTGTCGTCTTCGACGCCGGCGTCGCGCAGGGCCGCGAGGATTTGGCCGACGCCGTCGTCGACGGCGCTGAGCATGGCGGCGAGAGTGCGGCGCTTGGGGTCGGCGATGCCGGGAAAACGGTCGAGGTATTTCTGCGGAGCCTGCATGGGCGTGTGGACGGCGTTGTAGGCGAGGTAGAGAAAGAAGGGCCGGCGCTGGTGGCGTTGGATGAAGCTGACGGCTTCGCGGGAGAAGGCGTCGGTGAGGTACTCGTCCCCTCCAGCCGACGTAGCCTGGGCGGGCTTCATGCCGCGGAGAATCTCGCCCCAGCCGGTGTCGCCCCAGTCGAGGTACGAATGAGCGCCGCCGAGGTGGCCGAAGTACTCGTCGAAGCCGCGATTGAGGGGGTGGTACTTGTCGCGGACCCCCAGGTGCCACTTGCCGACGCATCCGGTGGCGTATCCGACGGACTTGAGAAGGTCGGAGACCATGATCTCGGACGTGGGCGCGCCGATGTCGTCTTCGAGCATCCTCGCGGGGTTGCCGGTGTTGTGCTCGTGTCCGAAGCGCTGCTGATAGCGCCCGGTCATGAGGCCGGCGCGAGAGGGGCTGCAAAGAGGCGCTGTGACGTAACCGGAGGTGAAGCGAACGCCGCTGTGCGCGAGGGAGTCGATGTTCGGGGTCTTGAGATCGGCGGCTCCCTGGCAGCCGAGATCGGCGTAGCCGAGGTCATCGATGTAGATGAGAATGACGTTGGGTCGGCTTTGGGATTGCGTCTGGACCGACGCTAATCGATCCAGACCGGAGCATCCGGCGGCGGCAGCGGCCAAAAGAGAGGCGAGGAAATCTCTGCGGCGCATCGGAGCGCCGAGTGCGCCGCCGGTCGCCGATTCAGAGTTTCTCTCGGGAGGAATGATTGCGGTATTTGGCGGAGGGTTCGTCATGTTCTTCTCCTCACTTGCTCGGGTCGTTGCCCGAGGCTTCAGCGTTGTCCACGTGCGCCGGGTTGCCTCCCTGAGCGCATCGGGGCCTGGGTCGGCGGGGGCTGGTCTACGACGGCAAGCTCGCCGAAGGTTTCGGGAGTCTGCCAGTTGACGGGATAGCCGGACCACGTGTGGGTCGAGACATGGAAGCCGGCGGAATCGGCGTCAACGTCGGCGATGACAATGTCGAAGCGGAAGGAGCCGCTATCGGAGGCGCGCAGTATGAGGTCGGCGACCTCTTTGGGAATGAGTAGTTCGACGTTGTATCCCCAGTCGCCGGACTTGGATGCAACCAGGATGCCGTCCATCGCGTCGGTGAGCTTGCCCTTGAGGTTCACGTCGGTGTCGCGGCCGTTCATCTGCGGCCGGACGTAGACGCGGTTAGGCTCTGTTTCGCGGTCTGTGGGGTTGCCGGAGAAATGGAAGGCGATCGCGTCGCCGGTTCGGAAATTGGCAGGGTCGCCGGCGACGAGCTGATCGTCGCCGACCTTCGCCATGATATAGATGTCGCCGTCATCGTGGGCAAGGGATACGGCTGCGCTCATGTCGGACGGGCCGGACCAATTCTCAGCGTCCGAGACGACGTTGGAGTCTCCATCGATGCGGAGGACGGTCGCGGAAGGGAGCCAGTCACTGAGAGCGCCGTCGATGGCGACGGGAGCTTCGAGGCGGAATACCTGCGAAGCGCCGGCAACGACGACAGTCCACGTGATCTCGAGCGGGGGGCGGTCCTTGTCGATCGTGATGACGGCGTTGAACCGCGGGGGACCCGAGAGAGCGCCCGGCTGGGCCGAGAGGTCGAACGCGTAGTCGCCGGCGCGCCCGGGGCCGAGCTTGAAGTCGATGCGTTCGGGGCTCACGTCCCAAAGCTTGGAGGAGAGAGTCCAGGAGAGCGAGCCCTCGATCATGTGGTCGAAGGTATTGGCGACGCGACGAGTTACGCGGCCGCGGTACGCGCCGGCGGACATTTGGACGGTATGAGGGACGGAGAGGGAGCCTATGATACGTTGCACCTTCGCTTTTGACTCGCCAGTCACATAGTCCTCGCTCTTGACGGCGCCTGCCTTGACGACGGCGAGCTTGATCTCCGGCCCACGGACGGTCACGTGCGCATAGTGGTAGAAGCCGCCGAGGAGTTCCGGACCATAAAGGGGAGCGCCCGCGCCGCCGGTGACTACGTAGCGAACGCCGTCGAGTGTTCCGATCTTCCGGTATTGGTGATCGTGCCCGGCGAAGACGGTGTCAACGCCGTACTCCGCAAGAATAGGATGCGCGACGTCGTTCCAGTTCGATTTCATTTCGGAAAGAGGCTTGTGGAGAAACACGAAGATGTGATCGGCGTTTTTGCGTTGTTCGAGGTCGGTCTTGAGCCACTCGAGCTGTTCGCCGGTGATATTGTTGACGGAGCCGCACTTGTCCGAGTCGAGAAGAACGAAGTGCGACCCCTTGTGGTCGAAGGAGTAGTAGAGCTTACCGTATCTTTCGATGTAGACGTTCTCGGCGATCTGATTGGTGGTGTCGTGGTTGCCGGGGAGGAGATAGACAGGCATGTTGAAGCCTGCGATCGCATCGTCGAAAGCGTCCCACTCGCGATTCAGGAGGTCGGTGTCGGTAGTGCCGCCGAGAATGAGGTCTCCGACGATGACGACGAAGTCGGGGTCGAGGAGGTTGATCTCTTGGATCATTCCGAGAAACGCATCGGGCTGGGTGACGGGGTCGCCCCCGCCGGCGGGACGGTTGTCGCCCATGACGACGAAGCGGAAGACCGGGCCGGATTCGGAATACGAAGCGGCGTCAACGTCGGCCGAGACCCGCACCGGAGAAGCCGCGTAGGAATAGGAAAAGAGAAGGGCGAATGCGATTGCCAAAGCGGGCACGATGCGTGTCATAAGGTCTATCTCCCATGCGCGAGAACGATGGTTGCAGGGCCAGGGCGGCGATCATAACAGATTCGGCCGTCGGCCGGAAGGAGGCCGGCAGCCCCTCCGGTAGGCAAGCCCTTTTAGGTTGTATCGGCGGCGGGGGCTTCGCTGAGCTTCCAGCGCCCGCGCTGGATGAGAGGCGTTTTGAACCGGGCTTCGATGCGACCGGTCTTCTCGAGATGGTCGAGGCAGGCGCGAAGGCAGCCGCGGCCGACGCAGATGCCGCAGTGGCGGAAGCGAAGCTGGACGAACTGGTTGTACTTGGGCTCCTGGCCTTCGGGCTCGTCGCCGGTCCAGAAAGGCGAGAAGCGGGGGTCCCTCCCCGCGTGAACTTGGATGCATGCCTTCGGGTCGAAGGAGGCGTGGGAGTACCGGCGGCCCTCGATGGAGAAAACGACGTCGCGAGAGCGGCCGATGGCGGCGGCTTCGCATTCAGTCGCGCAGGCGAGGCAGCCGTCGCATATCTCGCCTTCGAATAAAGGCGTGGGCTCCAGTTCAGCATCCGTGAAGACCGCAAAGACGCGCTGCCGAGGGCCGAACTGCGGAGTGAGGAGTAGCTTCGAGTGCCCCAACTCCCCCAGGCCGGCGGCGACGCCGATGA
>CAZBND010000065.1:0-1368 GCA_964493415.1 uncultured Planctomycetota bacterium
GCCCTGCTGGACACTACCCAAATCTTTGTCCCACCAATCGAAGTCCCGTTTGTGTCCCCGTCTCGCCGGGGGCATAATCCCAATCCGCCGTCACGCTACTTGCCCGCCATCAAGCCGTCACCTCGCGCCGCCATCTCATCCCTCTGCCGCCGATTATGTCCCCATCTGCGAGCCAATCTCCTCGTAGGGGCAACCCCCCGTGGTTGCCCGAGCTTGTTCACCAACCCAGTCGTAGGGGCGCTGCTTGCTGCGCCCTTCTTCTCTTCGGCGAAGGGGGAGCCGCACCCTCCTCCTCGCCCCCGTTGTAGGGGCAACCCCCCGTGGTTGCCCGCACAGACCAAGGCGCACAATGCAAATCGCTCTCGCGGCCACCACACCGTCCTCGGGCAAACCACCCAAATCCCGTTGTTTGCAATAGCCTTGTGCGGAGGCGGAAGCTGTCGGCTTCCCTTCGTGTCCCCCTATTTCCACAAAAAAGCCGGGAGGAGTATTCATCCCCCCGGCTTTCACCTCTCACAATCCGCGTCGCTACGGGTGAATCACCTCGATAATCGTCGGCTGAACCCCCGGCCCGGCGTCGAGAATCACCGCAATTATCTCGCCCGAGCTCGGATAGAACCCCTCGCCGTTGGCCAGCGCATCGTTCACCATAAATTGCGCCCAGAACGAATACGGTACTACCTCCGTTCCCACGAAGTACGATATCGCCTCCTGGATGTCGAAGTCGTGCGCCATCGGATGCTTGTTGTTCAGGACGTAATTCACCATGTCCCAATCGTCATCCTGAAGGCTCGGCGGCAGCGCCGGATCGTAGCTCGAGTAGATGTCCACCTCGTGCGTGACGAAAAACGGCAACGGTATGTCCTCGTCCGCACACCACCCGTCGTATATCCCGTCTGCGATGTCGTACCCCGCTGGCACCCCCGACAACTCCAGAGCGAACGCCGCTCCCGTCTCCGTGTGCGCCCACAACGGCGTCATGTACGCGCTCTCGGGCAGGAACAACTCCGGCGTCGGTGTAGGTGTGGGTGTTGGAGTCGGAGTTGGTGTCGGCGTCGGAGTTGGAGTTGGTGTCGGCGTCGGACTAGGCGTAGGAGTAGGTGTCGGAGTCGGAGTGGGCGTCGGCGTCGGGCAAGGCTGTATCTCGTAGCAGAAACAGCCCTTCCACTCGTCTCCCCACGCAGTCTCTTCCTGATCGTCTCCGCACCGGCTCTCCTTCTCCACTACTGCGTGCGCCGCCAGGCATATCTGATCACCCACCTCGACTTCAAGGTCCGCCAGCGGAATGACGTACTCGACCAGCGTGACCCCCGGATCGTGATCCGTACTGTACGGGAACCTGCCGGGAACCAGATGTCCTGGCCTGTT
>CAZBND010000065.1:1468-8847 GCA_964493415.1 uncultured Planctomycetota bacterium
CTGATTCGCTCACTCCGAGCGAGCGACATCTTGAACGCTTGACAGCTTAGCAGATTCCCACCCCGCGTCAAGCCAAAAACATCTTCTACCTTTCACCGGTGCATTTCGATGTTACAACCCCCGCCTACGACCGCAAGCGTTCTCGTCCAAAGACCTTTCCCCACAACTCCCACGTCTCCGCGGACCCCCTTCCTCCGCGACCATACCCTCCCAATGTCCTATGACCTCCGGGTCTCCTATACCGCCGCCCTGCATGTTCTACCCGATGTCCCACGCAGCCCTGTATGTAGTATGTTCCTCCCGCTTCCCTCCCGCTCAATCCTCCTCCGCCTTCGTTAGGTCCAGTATCCCTTTCACCTCCAGCTTCTCCATCCTCCTGTCCGCGTTCACGGTGTAAAGCTTCCCCTCCGGCGAAACCACCCAGCAGTGGTACCAATTATCCCCCACCGACGCCACCGCCCAATTCCCCGAAGAAACCCTCCCACTCGTCTCCTCCGCCCGCGCTTTGCTCCACACCTTCTCGCCGGCAACTCCAATCAAAATCGCTCCCGCCATCACTCCGGCAAGGAACACCAACGCAACACTCGGCCTCCTCAGTGCAGACATATATCCCCCCCTTCACTCAAGGAAACCTGCTACGACAATCCTCACACCTTCTCTTCTACACCCCGCCGCGAAAAACTCAACCACAAATCAATCCCCGTGAGGACTCCATCTGCCCTGCTCTATTCCAATTCGCCGTCGCCGACTTCGAAAAGGCCCAACGCTTCTACCGCAAGCCCTCCAACGCGCCGCCGAATGACATCCCGCCTTGTGGACACACGCATCTCTCGGGGACACAATGCCGACCGTTTCTGGACTCGTCGAACCGCCGCTTCGCGTACTGCCCCTGATCTCATTCCCATCCCGCCAGTCTCCGTTTGTGTCCCCATCCACGAACGGCAACAACCTTCGTAGGGTCCCTGCTGTGCCCTGCACAGCCGCCTCTCAGAACAGATTAGCACATCCAAGCCCACGCACGCCGGCAGCCAAGCGCGTAGCCTCACGAAAGAGCCAAAGGACCACCCATGGCCCGTCACCTTCCCGTGCGCCAAGCACAATTCCGGTTGCCGTGGCTCCCCCGAAAGCGCTAGTGCGGCCCCGTGTACGTGTACTCGATCTTCACCTCCTGGAGCCAGTGCTGATAGGCCGGATCAAGCCCAAAAGCCTCCCCGCGGACGACGTATGAATACTGGCTGTTGTCGATCGTGGCGAGGCCCACGGTTGCGTCCGTTGTGGAGCCTAGGCCGGATGAACCGGTTGAATTGCCGCTCGCCATCACACTCACCGTTCCCCCGAGGCCGAGGGTGTGCCGCGTCAGCTGGTATTCTATATCCGACACCGGATCCGAGTCATACCAGTACCACGTGATGGATGTCACCGTGCATCCGTGCGGCAGCTGCACCGGCGCGTGAAACGCATAGCTGCCGGGGAAAGGGGGGGGCTCCACTATCGTCGCGTAGCTACCACGGTACCCATAACCCGTATCCATGAACGTTGGCTGCCAAGCCGCCGGACTGATGGTCACGTATCCCGTTTGCTGCCGCCACTTGGGACACTCCCCCTCCGCCCCATCTACCTCAAACAGCATCTGCCCGTTCGCGTCGAGTATCCGGAATCTGCCGGTGTCCTTAATTGTGGCGTCGATGTCCGTGTACTCCGCAAGCGGGTTGATCTCCAGCGTCGCCGGTGAACTACCATCATCCCGCAGCGCACAGTACGACGCTGGCCACGGCCCGCTCATCAGCAGCCTCGCATCAAACGGCGGCAGTGCAGGATCGTCGGGAATCGTCGCCGTCCCCTTCCCCAGTATCGCCAGCCACGTCTTCACCGTCACCTGGTCATACTGGTTCGGCACCGGCGCCAGCTCCAGCTCCGCCGGGGTGCCCCCCGTATCCCTCAAAGCCGTCCATGATTCGCCGAAACGCCCATCGACAATGTTGATCCCTATCTTGGCCGGCTGCCCCGAGGGGCCCGTCACCGACAGATTGTCATACACATACTGCGTGCCGAAGGCAGCCGCAGCCGCCAATATGAAGGCGGCACCCACAATGCCGCCTATCCACACAGCCTTCCTTGACATCCTCGCACCTCCTCCTTCGATGAATCATTCTTTACTCTACATCGTCCTGGGCGCCCGCTCACACGTGGCGCTGGCAGGCCCGAACGTTAATGGACAAAAGAATGCACCCAGGATGCGGATGGACCCCGCAACGTGATGACACAAAGGAAGAATGCCCGCAATCAGACCCCAGTACGCCCACCACCTCCACCCCCCGCCCGGCCCGCATAACCGAAATCAGCCTAGGCTGCACGAAGTCCCTTGTCAAGCCTGATTCCCACGCTCGCATCCATCGGGAGCCCCTACTCCATCCCCAGATTCTTCTTCGCCCCCTTCTCCAGCCTGTCCAGAAGGTTCGGCCAGAACTCCCGGTCGATGAACGGATTCCGCTCCTCCGTCATGCCGTCCCGTTTCTGGAACGTGTTGCTCTGCCCTGGATGTGCCCCCAGAGTGATGTCCACCGTTCGCTCCTTCAATCGCAGCAGCGAATTCATGTAATCGTCACGCCGGCTCTTCGGCAGATGGGTCTTCTCCATGTACGCGTCCTGCAGCGTGTTCAGCCCCGGCGCGCCGTGCATCCCAACGACGTACCTCTTCCCCTTCTCCGCCATCTCGAAAAAAAACGCCAGCGCCCCCGGCGTATGTCCGGGAATCGACACGCACTCGATCGACACGTTCCCCAGCGACACCCTGTCCCCGTCGTTCAGCGGCACGTCCACGTCGAACACCTCGTAGAACTCCACGCCGTACTCCGGCGCCCACGAAAGCTCCGGCCTCTCCTTGATGATCTCGATGTCCGCCTTTCCCAGACACGTCTTCGCCCCCGTCAGCTCCACCAGCGCCCTCGTCCCGCCGAAGTGATCGTAATGCCCGTGGCAATGCACGATGTACTCGATGTCGTCCGGATCGAATCCCAGCCGCCGCACCGACTCCAGCAGCAGGTACACCGTCTGCGGGAACCCGCTGTCTATCAGCATCAGCCCCTCTCCCGTATCGATCAGGTGCGTCGACACGTTCCGGCTCCCCACGTAATACAGGTTCTCGATGATCCGGAACGGCTCCACCGCAAACTCCCACGGCCGCATGCATATCTCATGTGGCATACGCTCATCCTCCTTACGATCGATCAGAAAACGCTGAAGCGCGCGTGTTCGGGGACACAATCCCCATCCGCCGTCAGTTTACCCGCTCGTCATCAAGCCATTACCTTACACCTCTATCTCACCCCTGGGCAGCCGTTTATATCCCCCATCTGCGAGCCAATCTCCTTGTAGGGGCAACCCCCCGTGGTTGCCCAAGGTCCCTCGCCGAACCCAACCGTAGGGGCGCTGCCTCGTCCTCCACAGCCCTCGTCCGCCGTAGCCCCTGCCCGCTGTAGCCTCGTGCGAAGGCGGATCGCCGCGCCCTCATCATCCTACCCCGCCCGCTTCACCTCGTGCTTCTTTCCACAATGCGGGCACGCTACCCTCTCCCCCCCGTACGCCGGCGGCACCTTCAGCCTCGTCCCGCACGCACACGCGATGAAAATGTAGCTGTTCAGCTTCCACAACAGATCCGTCGCCTGCCTCAGCCTCTCCAATTGCGTCGACCCGTCCGCCTCCTTCGGCTTCGCGATCGCCGCCTTCCCCCCCGATATCATCGCCGACGCGGGCACCACCCCCACCGCCCTCCCCGTGACCTTCCTGAACGCCTCGTTGTAATCCGTGTGCCCCGCTCCCCCCATCGCCCGCAATATCTTTATCCGCTCAGACGTCGCCGGGTGCGTGCTCGTCAAGTCCGAAAGCCCCCGCGCCGAAATCCGCAGCGGATTCACGATATACATCGGCGCCGTCGCACGGCTTACCGACTCCAGCTTCTTCGGCGACTTCGATATCTTCTCCAGCGCGCTCGCCAGCCCCTCAGGGTACCGCGTAAAAAGCGCCGACGACGCATCCGCGAGGTACTCCCGCCGCCTCGACACGGTGAAGTAGATTATCTGCGCGATTATCGGCGCTAGGATCATCAGCACCACCCCCACGATCAGAATGATTGCCCCCGCTTGGCCTCCCCCGCCTCCTCTGCGCGACGACCGGCTCCGTCCTCCCGTGATGAACAGATACCTGATCCCGAAATCCGCCAGCATCACTATCGCCCCCATCATCACTCCCACCATCAGCATGTACAGAATGTCCCGGTTCTTTATGTGTCCCATCTCGTGCGCCACCACCCCCTGAAGCTCATCCCGGCTCAGTATCCTCAACAGCCCCGACGTCACCGCCAACGACGCCGTCTCCGGGCTTCTCCCCGTCGCGAACGCGTTCGGCGCGGAGCTGTCGATAATGTACACCGCCGGCATCTTCGCCAGCCCCGACGCGATCTTCATCTCCTCCACCACGTTGTACAGCACCGGATGATCCTGCGGCCGGATCTTCCTCGCCCCGCTCAGCCCCAGAAATATCTGATCCCCCGTGAAGTAGCTCACCAGCGACAGGATGACCCAAATCACAAACGCCACACCGATCCCCAAAATCCCCAGCCCTTGCCCCACAACTTCGCCCACGACCCATCCCACGAAAAACAGTATCCCCGCCATCAGCGCCACCAGCAGCGCCGACCGCCTCTGGTTCGACCTGATCTGCTCCCACATATCAGAACTCTACCTTCGGCGCTTGCCGCTCCGCCGCTTCCTCCACCTCGAAGAACTCCCACCTCTTGAAATTGAACATCCCCGCGACCATGTTGCTCGGGAACATCTCTATCTTGTTGTTCAGCCTCAGCACCTCGTCGTTGTAGTACTGCCGCGCGAACCCTATCTTATTCTCCGTCGACGTCAGCTCCTCCTGCAGCGCCAGGAAGTTCTGGTTCGCCTTCAGATCGGGGTAGTTCTCCACCACCGCAAACAGCGAACGGAGCGTCTGCGTCAGCATGTTCTCCGCCCGCGCCTGGTCCGCAGCCCCGCCCGACGCCGCAATCGCCACCTGCCGCGCCTTCGTCACCGCTTCCAGCGTCTCCCGCTCGTGGATCTTGTACCCCTTCACCGTCTCAACGAGATTCGGAATCAGGTCGTAGCGGCGCTTCAGTTGCACGTCTATCTGCGACCACGCGTTCCTCACTCGGTTTCTCAGATGCACCAGCGCGTTGTACATCCCCACCAACACCGCAAGCACCAACACTATAAACGCCACAATGATTATCCACGCAAGTATCACCCTACACCTCCTTCACTATGAGTGACTTCACCCTGAACCCCTAGTTGCGCCTTTACCGCTCAGTACAAAAGGCAATCCGTCCATGATACCATCACTGGTGAGGTTCAGCCCCCGTGATCTGACCTATCGCGAAACCCTCCAACACCCCCAGGACGTGCTCGACCACCTCTCGGATCGAGCGACCGCCGCCGGGGATGCGCAGCTCCAGTTGGTCGTCGCTCAGACACGCCAGCTCCCCCACAAATCGACCGAACGCCTCATTCGCGTCTCGAACGTAATGCGGCACGTGGAAGTATGGGTTGTCGTTAACCAGACGGCCTCGCGCCATGATCAGGTCTCGGTGGTGCGACCACAGGTGCCATACCCACATCCGCAGAGTGTCTTTCACGCTGAAGCCGTCAGGGCACATATACCCAAGCTTGTCGAAAGTGGCGTGGTCGAGCACCCCGTTCGTCACGCGCTGCTGTGCCTTATGCAGGCGACGTGTCAGCTCTCTCACCTCAGTCTGCGACATGACAATTTCCTCAGGCATGACCTCGTGCGCGTCAGCGTCGCAACGAACCAGCCCGCGCCCGCGTCCGGTTTGCCATGACAGTTCTTCAATAATCCTTTTCGAGCTTGACTGTACCGTCTTCGTTCCAGATGGTGAGCTTGCGCCTCTCTGAATTCTCGAGATGTAGCTCCCAATATTTCTCTCCACTGGAGAGAAAGAAGGTCTGCACGCCCGTACCATTCTCTACAGTCGAGACCAGCTCTCCCGACGGATCGAAAAACTTGCCTTCCTTCACGTTGGTAACGTCATGAAGGATTTCGTCCATGTTCTTCTCGACCATGCACAGCCCGTGCGCGGCGACGGCGCCGCTCCTGTAATACATGAAGAACTGATTGTATCCTTCTTTCTGGTATGCCACGCTTGTCGTCAACCCGCTGGAAGGGTCTACATCTACTATCGCGTAGTACCGTTTGAAAAGCACGAGCGGAACGCCTGGCACCTTGATCCCTCGATAGAAAAGCTGGGCGACGAAGGGCAATGGCTTTCCGGTATCGATGTCTATGTACGCCGAGGATGGTTCCCTCCCACCCCTGTACCACAGTGCCAATAGGGCCACGACGACCACCAATATCAAAAGAAGGATGTAGAGTTTACTCACCTTGTCATACCAATGTTTAGGTCGATCCGCCTGACACTGCGCTCGTCACACATCGGGCTGTCCACGTGAGGTGCTACCACATAATATATATCGCCTCACACCCCCCTCTATTCTCCCTTCCCGCCGCCTTCCCCCTCTTCCGTCCCCGACAGCACCTCGCCCAGAAACCTGATCACGTGCCTCTGACCCGACTTCGCATCCTCGAAAAACTGCTTCAACTGCCCCCGCGCGCTCAGGTACTGACGGATCGCCTGCCCCAGTTCGCCCGACTCGAACCACAGCCCGTGACCGTTCCGGCACCGGTCGATCACTATCGGCGGCTTCTCCCCCATGTAGATCTTCTCCATCCCCTTCCCGCACCGCGGGCACTTCCTCCCCTTCTCCGTCGTCATCGCCTTCGGCAGAGTCGTGATGTCCGGAATCTCCGCCTCCAATCCCAGCGACTCGTTCAACGCCTCCACCTCCTCCGCGTCGAACCACAGCCCCTTGCACCTCGGGCAGTAATCAAGCTCGATCCCCTCTCGCTCCACCACGATCAGCGGAACTGAACAGCTCGGACAATCCATCTCTCTTCCTCCTCGCAGCGAAAAATATCACCTCCCCAACCCCGTGTCAACGAGTGCTCGCACAGCCGGGGACACAATGCCATTCCCCGTCATTCTTCACAATCGATCCTCGGGAAACCTCCGATACTCTTCATCGTACCCCAGCGGTGTCCGTTCGTGTCCCCCTGTCCAATCTTCTTGTAGGGGCAACCCCCCGCGGTTGCCCGAGCTTGCTTGTCCGTCCGGGGACACGATGCGAGTCAGTGTCATTTTTCCCAACCGGTCCTCGGCAAACCTCCCGTAGTCTTCATCATATCCCGCCAGTTTCCGTTCGTGTCCCCGCTTCGGACGCTCACCGAACCCGCGCGTAGGGGTGCCGCCCGGTCCTCCATAG
>CAZBND010000066.1:0-2915 GCA_964493415.1 uncultured Planctomycetota bacterium
AGGTCGCCGTCCCTTCTTTTCCCTCCCCGTAGCACTTAAGATACGCGCCGAGCGGGGAACCGGTACGGAAGGGAGGGGAATGAGAAGGCCGATACTTCCCATTACGGCTCTGGTGGTGGCGGGCGTTCTGATCGGGAGGTACGCGGAGCCGGCCTTCGCGGCCGCAGCGCTGGCGGCGTGCTGCGGTGCCATCCTTTTCCCCGTGGGGCGGATGCGGCGAAAGGCCTTGCTCGAATACGCGGGCCTGACGCTGCTCCTCTTGAGCACCGGAATGCTGCTTCAGATGAAGGGCAGGCCGCCCCTGCTCGACAGCTTCCCAACGACATGGCAAGGGAAGATTACCGGCATCATAGAGGAGCAGCCGGAAGTCCGACGAATGGGAAGGGACGACGAAGACGATACGGAAGCCGAGACGGAGCAGACATTCCTGACGGTCAACGTCGTCACCAAAGAGGGACGGAGAACAGGGTGGCTGGTGAATGCGTACGTGCCCGGAAGGGTCGAAGCGAGGTACGGCGATCTGCTGAGGCTTCGGGGCAAGATGCGCCTCTTCCCCGAGGAGAGAAACCCCGGGCAGTTGAACTATCGCGAGTACCTGCTGCGCAAAAGGGTGATCGCGGGCATTTCGCTTCCGGCGCAAGAAGCGATGCAGAGGGTCGGGGCGGGAAAGGGGAACTTCCTCAAGGGAGCGATGCTCAGGGTGAAGGGGGAGATGGGGAGAGCGCTCTCGCGAGGGCTGGACGAGGACGGCCAACGCATCGTCGGCGCGATGGTGCTGGGAGAGAGAAGGGGTGTATCGGGCGAGCTTGAAGAGGACTTCGTGAAGAGCGGAACTGCGCACATTCTGACGGTGAGCGGGTTCCACATCGGGGTGGCGGCGTTCTTTGCGTGGGTGGTGATGAGGCTTTTGCGAACGGGCATCGTGGCGCAGGCGATAGCCGTCTGCGCGGTGGCAGTGGGATACTCCGCGCTGACGGGGTTCGCGCCGGCGAGCGTTCGCGCCGCAGCGATGATATGCTGCTGGCGGGGCGCGGTGATCGTCAAGCGCCGGGCTGACGGGTCAAGCGCACTCGCGCTCGCGTTGCTGGTGGTGCTCGCGGTCTTAGGCGGGAACGAGCTTTTGTCGCCGGGCCTTCAGCTCTCCTTCGCCGCCATCGGCGCGATAGTGATCCTGAGCCCGAGATTGGAGGCGATGATGGGTGGCCGAACGCGGGAGCCGTGGGAGATGCTCTTGCCCCGGAGCGCTTTGTGGCGGGGGATGGAGTGCGTGGGGAACCAGATCAGGAAACTCGCCGCGATAGGGGCTGCGGCGTGGATCGGAACAACACCCGTCCTGGCCTACCACTTCCACATCATTGCGCCTGCGGCGCTTATCGGTAACCTGGTCGTGGTTCCGCTGGCGGTTGCCGTCATTCCGCTGGGGCTGCTGGCGGGAACGCTCGGATTGCCGATCTCAGCGGCGTCACCAGCCATCGTACTGAAGCCGTTTGTGTGGCTTCTGCAAAGGGCGGTGGAGCTGCTGGCCCGGCTCCCGGGCGGCCACTTCTATACCGTCGGCCCCGGCGGGCTTTGGGTCGCTGTCTTCTTCGGGGCGATTGCTGCGGGCGTGTGGCGGCACAAGCTCAAGATAGGAACGGGACGGTACGCGCTCGCTGCGACCCTTTTGGCCGCGGGTTATACATGGCAGGGGACAGTGGTCGGGCAGCGCGCGAAATTGGAGTGCACGGTGCTCGATGTCGGGGCGGGCCTGGCGACTTGCGTCGTGCTGCCCGGCGGAGAGGTAATGGTGTTCGACGCGGGGTCGAGGAACATACCTTCGGTAGGACAGCGCATTGTGGCGCCTTTTCTGTGGGAGCGAGGTATCCGGCGCATTGACCTGCTTTTGCTCTCTCACACGCACTCAGACCACACGAGCGGAGTCGCCGATCTGCTTGAAAGAGTGCCGGTGAAATGCGTGGGGGTGCCCGTGGGTTTCGGCCTAAGCGAGACGGGAGCAGAGCTGCTCGAAGTGTTCCGGAAGAACAGCATGGGTGTGCTTGTGCTGGGGCAGGGTGATGTGCTCCGATTCGGCGATACGACGCTCCGTGTCCTCAACCCGCCGAAGGACGCCGGCCTCCTGGAGCTCCTAGATGAGAATGAGCGGTCCATGGTAGTGGGCCTAGAACACGAGCAAGGGAGGTTCCTGTTCACCGGCGACGCGGCGGACTTCGCGATGCACAGGCTCGCGAGTTCGAGCAGCGAAGGGGCTTGGGACGTGGTCGTACTCCCCCATCATGGGCTGAACCCGGAGACCGCACTCGACTTGCTCCACTCCATCAAGCCCTCGGTCGCTCTGGTCAGTTACACGGAGACGCCGCCGGGAACGGAGACCTTGGGGGTTCCGGTAATGGACACTGCCTCGGCAGGCGCGATAACGGTTGAGGCCTCTTCGGGCGGAATCGCGCCGCGAGGCCACATCGGCGGAGAGCCTTTTCTACCTAAGGGGCACCAGTTTGACAGCGGAGCGGGCAATGGTAGGATCACAAGTAGCCGGCCCGACGGAGGAGCGACGTGAGAAAGGATTTTCTTTCGATTTGCGACTTCAGCGCCCAGGAACTCGAGGAAGTACTCGAACTTGGCACGGCGCTTAAGTCCGGTCACGGGGTGGGAAAGGCGCTGGAGGGAAAATGCGCGGCGCTGCTGTTTGAAAAGCCCAGCCTTCGCACCAAGGTGAGCTTCGAGGTCGGCGTGGCGCAGCTTGGCGGCACCGCCATCTACCTGGGTAAAGACGAGGTGGGACTTGGGGTTCGGGAATCGGTAGAAGATGTGGCCAGAGTTCTGTCGCGTTACGTCTCGCTGGTCATCATTCGCACCTTCAGCCATTCGCTTCTGGAGAAGTTCGCCGCTGCCGCCGAAGCTCAGGTCGTAAACGCGCT
>CAZBND010000066.1:3015-5761 GCA_964493415.1 uncultured Planctomycetota bacterium
GTATGGGTGAGCATGGGCGAGGAGGCGAAAGCCGAGGAGAAGAGGCGGCTCCTTTCCGACTACCAGGTGAACGCCCGGCTCCTGCGGCAAGCGCGCCCGGACGCAATCGTAATGCACTGCCTTCCCGCAAAGAGGGGAGAGGAGATAACCGACGAGGTGCTGGACGGCCCGCAGTCGGTCGTGTTGGCACAAGCCGAGAACAGGCTCCATGCGCAGAAGGCCCTCATGGTACGGCTTGCGGAGCGACGATTTGGCTTGACACCGGACCCGCCGAGCGTATAAATGCCGTTGTGCGCCACGAATTCATAGGAGGTTTCAAATGGCCAAAGCGGATTCCGAAAGCGCGAAAGAGACCGAAGAGCCCAAAGCGTCGAGCAAAGAAGATTCCCCCACCGAGGAGCAACTGGGAGAGGTCCTGAAAGAGGCCAAGGTGATATCCGAGGAGGACCTGGGGGAGGTCCTCGAGCAAAAGGAGAAGGGCGGCGGAACCTTCATGGACCTGCTCCGCAAGAAGGTTACATGGCAGAACCTGAAGGACGCTGCAAATTACACCGTGCACCGGGGCGCGAAAGAGACCACAGTAGGGGACGTTTTGGTGAAAGCGAAGCTGATGACGCCGCCGCAATTGGCCGAGGCGCGAAGCCGACCCAGGCTGACCAAGGCCCTCCTCGCCCGCGGCCTGTTGACGCCGGAGCAACTGGAAAAGGCCGAGAAGACCGCCGACGAAACCGGCCATCCGCTTTGGAGGACCCTGATCAATCTCGGCATGGTGCGCGAGAAGGTGATCGGGGAGGTGCTTAGAACACAGGCGGAGAAGATCGGCGAGCTGCTGCATCGGGAGGGGAGGATATCCAAGCAGCAACTGCAGACGGCTCTGGACAGGCACGAGCAGTCCGGGGAGAAGACGGGGATGATACTGGTAAGCATGGGAGCTTTGACGGAAGAGGGCCTGGCGAAGGCCCTGGCCGAACAGGCGGGGATGCCTTTCGTGGACCTGGAAGCGCAGGAGGTCGACTACGGGGCGGCGATCATGCTGCCCAGCTCGGTGATACAGCAGTTCCACTGCCTTCCCATTAAAGAAGAGGACGGCGTCCTGACGGTCGTCACCGAAGACATCAACCGGATTTCCGCACTACTGGACGTGGGAATGATGCTGGGCGTGGAGGTACAGCCCGCTGTCGCCCCCAAGAGCCTGGTCGAAACGGCCATCGACAAGTACCTGAGCTGGCGAAAAGAGCAAACCGGCCTCGCTCCGCCGGAGGAGCCCCCGACGGGCTTGCAGATGTCGGAACTGTTGGCAATGAGGGACCTTCTGGACAGGGCGTCGGTACCGCGGCTGGTCACGTCGATGATCGAGCGCGCCATAAAATCGCGCGCCACCGACATCCACTTCGACCCGCAGGACACGGGGCTGAGGGTGCGTTACAGGATAGACGGGATGCTGCATGACGTCATCACTTTGCCCCCGCAGATCAGCTCGGGAGTGATCACGCGGCTGAAAATCCTGGCCAACATGGACATCTCCGAGAGGCGCTTGCCGCAGGACGGCCACATCCACGTGGAGATCGGGGCGAAAGAATACGACATGCGCGTGGCGTCGGTGAGAACGTCGCTGGGAGAGAAGCTTGTACTCAGGCTGCTCGTCGAGGAAAACGTCATCACGGGCCTTGCCCAGTTGGGACTGGACCCCGACCAGCGGGAGCAGCTGGAGGCGCTCATCCGCAAGCCCTACGGCCTCCTCCTGGCCACCGGGCCGGTGGGAAGCGGCAAGACGACGACGCTCTACTGCTGCCTCAACCAGGTGAACATTCTCACGAAGAACGTCACCACCATCGAAGACCCCATCGAGTACAAGCTGCGGGGAACCAACCAGCTCGAGGTGAACCCCCGGATAGACTTCGACTTCGCCGACGGGCTGCGGGCGCTCCTGCGGCAGGACCCCGACGTGTTGATGGTGGGCGAGATTCGGGACGACGAAACGGCCAGGATAACCATCCGCGCCGCCATGACCGGCGTGCTGGCATTCAGCACGCTGCACGCCAACGATTCCGCGAGCTCTATCATGGCGCTCGTGCACCAGGGAGTCCCGCGCTTCCTCATCTCCTCGGCCGTCATAGGGATAGTGTCGCAGCGGCTCGTGCGCAAGGTGTGCGAGCACTGCAAGGAGGACTACAAGCCTCCGCTGGAGGTCTGCCTGGAGATGGGCATGCCGAGGGACGAGGCGGAGGAGTTCGTCGGGAAACGGGGAGCCGGCTGCGCCGAGTGCTTCTACACCGGCTACCTGGGCCGGACCGGGATATTCGAGATCATGACGATCAACGACGAACTTGCGGACCTCATTCTCAAGCAGTCAGGCAGAGACGAGATCCGCCGGGCAGCCATCGCCTCGGGGATGCGGACCCTTGCCGAGAGCGCGCTGGACAAGGTACGCGCGGGCATCACCACACCCGAACAGCTTTTCGCCACCGTGTTCGTGT
Source organism: uncultured Planctomycetota bacterium (assembly GCA_964493415.1). GTDB lineage: Bacteria > Planctomycetota > DG-23 > CAZBND01 > CAZBND01 > CAZBND01. The sequence continues at coordinate 5,493 of CAZBND010000066.1, forward strand.
AGGTCGTACGTGGGTGTAGCACGGATAGCGATTCAGGACGCAGCCCATGTGCGTCCTGATTTCGCAGACGTTACGTCAAGGGACCCCAGAGTGCCGGACAAATACGACATGCCGAAGAAGCTGGCGGCGGTGCTGACGGCTCCCGCCGAGATGCTCCTTCCGGAAAGGCTGCTGCTCTATAGCCTGATATTCGCGCTGCGGCCGAAACGCTACGTAGAAGTGGGCACCTTCAGAGGCGGCTCGACAGCTATAACCTGCGCCGCCATGGA
>CAZBND010000066.1:5861-8818 GCA_964493415.1 uncultured Planctomycetota bacterium
CCATTGGCCGTCAGATCCTCGACCCAGCCTTCCTTCTCTCTCTTGTGCAGGTGCGCCGGCTCTTCGTGGTCGAGGCCACAGGGGACCGCAAATACCAGATATCCGTCGTCCTTCAGCACCCGGCGAATTTCCGCGAGCGCCAGAGCAATGTCTGTCGTGTGCTCCAAGATATGGCTCGCGTACACCACGTCAAAGAAGCTGTCAGGATAGGGGATTTTCTCCAACATGCCGGCCTTTGCATACTCCTCGTCTCCCTGAGAACTCAACAGGCGGGCCATGTGGGCCACCACGTCCTCGTTCAAGTCGACGCCATAGTAGGTGAATCCCCGGCCGCGAAGAAGGCCGAACCAGACGTCCGAGTACCCGCAACCGACGTCCAACATGCGTCCTGAGCCCTGAAGAAGCAGGTCCGACAAGTAAACGCTGTACCTGCGGTTCATGATATCTATGTGCCGGGCGTAGGCCTCCGGCGTCTGAATCGCATCGATCATGCGGGCCACATGGTCGCGCTGTATTTGCTTCCGCTCCATGTCGGAGACCGGAGGCCCGGCTTCGGTTGATTCATCACCTTGGCGCTCGCAGATTGCGCGGAGTACCCTTCGACTTCCGCGCGATTCACCCTCCTTCCGGAAGAAGAGCATCAAGGAAGTGAAGAGTTCCGTTTGACGCTTCAGAACGATGTGCGGACTGACGTGGAGGTCCGTCTCGCTTCCAAGGTCGATGGGGTGTTCAAGCAGCGACGCGGATATGGAGAGGTCGATGTCGTCTTCGACCAGGGCAAGGGGCGTGGAGTCAATGATGTGCCGCTGAAGCTGCTCGAAGGTGTAGGCCTCGGGGAGTGTGCCGCGCGTCAGGATAAGTTCGGTCGTCAAGCAGAAGACTCCCCCCGGCTTCAAGACCCGATGGATGTGGCGCATGGCGGCCTCGGTCTGCTCGGGGCCCCCGAAGTGCTCGATGGACGAAAGCGAGAAGCCGAAGTCGAAGGAGCAATCGGCATAGGGCAAATCGAGCGCGTCCGCGCACTCGACGGTCAAATGATCCTTCCGGTACTCGAACGGTGCGTACTTCTCGGGATTCGTGAGCATGTCCTCGGGGGCTTCATTCCCGGCGTACTTGCCGTAGACGTCCGTGGCAAGCATCCTATCTATCTTGTTTGCGAAGTAGTAGAGCGGGCGCTCGGACCCGGCCCCCACGGCGATGGCGGACGCCCCCGGAGGCACGACCCGCAGCCGCTCGAGCCCTAAAACGCACCAAGCATACTCCCATGATTTCCGGTGGATGAGGTGAACGTCGTTGAGAGCGGCGAGCATGTCATTGAAAGGGCCAAGCCGCCAATGGGATATGTCGCAGAGCTTGTTGAGCGAGGCGCTCTCACGCTGCCGCATCTCGTCGTCCGGCACGGGACGGACGCTCGGGTGAAGCGCCACGGGTAACCGTCGTTTTCGTCGAAGGAACATCCAGCCCCTCAGCTTAGACCACGAGCCATTGGCACGTTGCGACATTTTAATACAGGAACACGGCCATTGGAAGAGATGAACGGGGCGGTCGGAGGTCGGCCTGCCGGCCGTTGAGAGAGGGCCGCCGCGCCCCTACCGCCGCTCCGACCTGAGCAGTCGTTCGAGGCGTTCGAGTTCACGAATGACCTCGCGGTTAAATTCGACCTGCCCTGCGGTGTAGAAGCGAATAAGACGGCTGAGGATCCGCTTGACGAATTTGAGACGGGTGCCGGAAGGAATCAGCCCAGGCGTAGACAACTCTCTTGCCCTTGCCAGCGGAGACCCGAACGGGTCATTCGCATTCCCGCCGAATTGGGGAGAAGAACTCGGCTCCTCCTCGAGACCTGCTTTGTTTATGAGATCCCTGGCGAATCTTTGCTCGCAGGTCTCGCAACCCGGGTAGATTTCGCCTGAGATAATGCACCTCCGCAATTCCTGAAAGTGGGGGCCGTTCCAAATCTCGCTCAGGGACTGATCCGCCAGGCTGCCCAGTGGCTTCCCCGTATAGTTGTAGCAGCATGGAAGTACGCCGCCATGCGATGCCATCACAAATTTACCGAAGGGCTCCAAGCAGGCTAACTGGGACTCGGCTGCTGTGCCACGACCAAGGAATTGGGCCGGGACGTGTATTCCAATGCCAAGCTCCCGCGCGACCTCGGCGGCCTCTTGGAATACGTGGGTCGCGAGTCTCACCCACTCGCGCTCGCGAATACGCAGGTCCAAGACCCAGTCGGGCAATTTCGGGAGAGGCTGCATTGAGGAAAACCCAATAAAACGCGCCCCGATGGACGAGGCCAGCCGAACCATCGGAACGGCACCGAAAAGATTCATCTTCTGGACAACGCACGTTACCGTAATCGAGATGCCGGGAGAGGCTTTCTTAAGCGCTTCTATGCCGGCGAGCACTCGCCGTAACTCGACGCCGCGGATGGCCTTGTATAGGACCTCATTGAACCCATCGATCGAGATTGTGATGCCGTCGAGACCGGCCCTGCCAAGGTCCGCGGCGAGCTTTTGAAGCATGAATCCGTTCGTAAACATGTCGGTAACTATGTCGGGGTTCTCCGCTTTCGCCCGTTCGATGAAGTAAAGAAGGTCCGGGCTCGCGAGCGGTTCGCCCCCGCCGACGAAAAAAATGGAGCGGGAATTCTTGAGGAAGCCTGCGACGTTCTCCATCATTTCTCTGGGCATGTGGGCACCCCACTTCTCGTACGTGTGATGGCACGTGATGCAGGCGTTGGTGTTGCACATGTTGGTGACGTCGAGGGAGACTCTCTCACAGCCGTCTTCAAGCACTGTTTTACGGGCTTGATAGTTCTCCAATGGCGTGCTCATAAGGAGCGCCTCCTTCACATGAACCGGGTTTCCGGCTTGTCGTCACTCGTTCGCATTTTATCATAGGTCTTGCGCGGCGTGAAGGACGAGGGGCTAGGGAAGGGATTGCCCCTAGAGTATGAACCG
>CAZBND010000067.1:0-3808 GCA_964493415.1 uncultured Planctomycetota bacterium
ATCTTCAGAAAGAACCAGTCTCCGAATCTATCGAACTTCCGGCAGGACGTGACGATGTGCGTTCGGCGAAGTTCTGTGAACCTCCGGCGACTCTTGCGGCCGAAAGTGCGAAGCCTCTTCGCGAAGTCGAGGTCTTCGGCGAAGGGAAGCGCCTCGTTGAATCCGCCGATCGCGTTGAAGTCCTCGCGCCTGCACCAATAGACTCCCCCCGAAAGCCGAGTGAAGAACAGGGCGACCGCCAAGAGCGCCCACGTCAGCCCGATGCCGAGCGACAGCCTCTCGGGGCGTATCCGAACCCCGCCCCCAACGTACCTTCCTGTTTTCAGCGCGCGCTCGATCTCGACGAAGAGGTTCTCGGCCACCACGCTGTCAGCGTCAACCGTCACCAGCACGTCGCCCGTAGCCGCCCGCGCTCCTGCGTTGCGAATAGCGGAGAGATTGCGCCGATCCTCCTCCACTACCTTGGCGCCGCGGGCGATCGCGATCTGCTTCGTCTCGTCCGTGCAGCGATTGAGCGCAACGATGATCTCGGCCTCGGCCCGATGCGCTTTCTGTGCTTTCGCGAGCGCAGAAAGACAATACGGCAAGAATCTCGCTTCGTTATGAGCCGGAATGACCACAGAGAATTTCATGCGTCCATCGTCCAACGTTGAGGCCCGCTCGTGTCGCCCGTCTCCAGCGGACGCGGCGTGCCGTTGGCTGAACCTAGTGCGTACGTGCTCCTCTCGCCAAGGAAGCCACAGTATAATCTGATCCCGGTTGCCGAATCCACGGCGTATCGTGTTGGCGAGCGCAACTGCTTCTTTTCAGGAGGGGAATCGATGGGTGTTTTTTCGTCGAAGCTTGAGCGCGAGGTGCGTCTCGAAAGAATGCGTCCGGCGCAGATCGACGAGGCGATGAAACAGCGCGCGGCGATCTACGTGCCGTTCGGCTCCATTGAGTTCCACGGACGGCAGAATCCAGTCGGACTCGATGCGATCAAGGCTCACGAGCAGCTTGTCGGTTTGGCGGCTCGCGTCGGCGGCGTCGTCTATCCGCCGGTATTTTTCGGCTCGGGCGGCGGGCACACGGACTATGAACATTCCTTCATGCTCGACGCCGAGCCGATGAAGAAGCTCGTGACCCAACTGCTCCGCCGCTTCGAGCGCGACGGCTTCCGCGTCGCCATCCTCATTTCGGGCCACTACCCCAACAAGAAGGAGTATCTCGTCCCCGCCATAGAGGACTACAAGAGCGCGGGAGGCGGAATGAAAGTCCTCGCGCTGATCGAGAACGAAGCGCCCGGCGTCGGCGGCGACCACGCCGCCAAGTGGGAGACCTCGTTTCAGCTTTACCTTCATCCGGAGACGGTTGACATGTCGGCGCTTGACGGAATGCCCGACGACGTCGGCGGCCCCGACGAGCGGATCAACTGGATGAAGGACGAGCTGAAGTCTCATCCGTGTTACGGGATCGTGGGCATCGATCCGCGCGCCCACGCCTCCGCTGAAGAGGGCAAGGCGGCGACCGAGAAGCTGATATCGCACCTCGCCGCCTGGCTGGACGCGCAAGGAGTCTAACGGGCGGAAAAGTCGTAACTGTTCCACGTGGAACAGTTGGCGTTTTTACGGCTTTTCACGTCTCGGTTTTGAGAAGCGGCTCTCGCGGGGGTTTGAGGAGAGGCGGGGGCGGAGGATTGATTATCCGCCATCGTGGTGTATGATTTGAATGCGGGCCGGCTCGTCACGGGGGCAGGGCTGGCCGGGGCGAGTGGTTGCGGCAGGAAGAGCGGTCTAGAAACGGCGGCCTATGGGGATTCCGCTCGGCTTCGACGAGCTTGATCTTTCGTCTCCATGTGCGCGTTCCCTTTCGGCAATGTGCCTGGCTCCGCGCCGTTGGAGGACGGGCGTCGCTGTTCGTGAGCGAGCGTGCGCCGCCGCGATTCCATTTCCGAGGGGTGTGCTATGAAAAGATTTTGCTCCACGTTCGCGGCCTTTGCGCTGGCGGTGATGCTGGCGCTGACGGCGACGAATTCCTACGCGCAGCACCGGGTGTACGTTTCGCTGAGCGCCGACAAGTCGACGGGGACGTGGACGTTCACGCCGCTGGCGGCGAAGGATTACCAGGGGAACCCGGCGACGTTTCCGCCCGGGCCGATAACGGTTCCGAGCTGGTGGAGCGATCACAATCCCGACTGGGACGACGATTGGCCGGACGACGATCCCCGCGACAAGCACATCGAGCAGGCGCAGTACACGAGGGTATTCGAGGTGCCCGGGTCGATGACGGGCAAGCGCATCAAGCTTTATTTCGGCGAGGTGAACCACTCGGCGGAAGTATATGTAAACTGGCAGCTCGTCGGGCCGAAGCACTACCAGGGGAACGTGCCGTTCGAGTACGACGTTACGGACTTCGTCAATCCGGGCTACCCGACGCTGAACACGCTGGACGTGGTCGCGTGGGATCATAACGATCTGCGGAATCCGTCCGACATGAGCAAGTATTTGTACCCGTTCGGGCACCCGATGTGGGCGAACCAGATGAACGGCATCGCGCAGGACGTGATCCTCTACGCGGTGCCGAAGATATACGTGAAGGACGTGTTCGTGATAACGTCGGTGGAGGATTCGGAGATCACGCTGAAGATAACGATCGCGAACGAGGACACGGTGGCGCACACGGTGGACATCGAGAACGACATCAGGAAGATCACCGAGGTGCGTCCGGAAGTGAGCGCGCTCGAGCGGACGTTGAACAGCAGTTCCCCGACGCTGGTGAATCCCGGCGAGGAAGTCGAGGTGGTGCTGACGGACACATGGTCGGATCCGGCGCTGTGGTGGCCACACGATCCGCAGCTCTACCGGCTGCACACGCGGCTGGTGGAATCTTCGACGGTGATCGACGAGAAGACCGACGTGCGGTTCGGGTTCAGAGAGATCAAGGTGGACGGGTCGAGGTACAACCTGAACGGGGTTCCTTTTCACGGGTGGGGTGACACGGACAACACGATGAACTGCAACCTGTGGCTGAACCGGGAGATGGTGGAGTACCGGCTGGACACGATGAAGGCGTACGGGGTGCGGCTGATGCGTCACGGCGCGGCGCTTCCTCCCCCGCAACTGCTCTACGACCTGTGCGACGAGAAGGGGATACTGGTCTACGCGGAGATGAACTACAACGGGCAGAACGAGGGCGGGACGGTGAACGGGATCACGATCTACCATCACGATTACGGGAACCCGACGTTCGAGGCGAACGTGGCGGCGATGGCGGAGGCGCTGACGAAGCACTACCGGAACCATCCGTCGATCGTGATATGGAGCATCGAGAACGAGGTGTTCTACGGCGGACAGCCGAGCTACGGCGCGACGACGCGGCAGCGGATAGCGGACATTCGGACGGTGATCGACGCCAACGACGGGACGAGGCCGGTGGGGGTGGACAGCGACGGGTCGCTGAGCGGACTCTTGGAGATCAAGAACAAGCACTATCCGGGCAGCGTGGCGAACGTGAACGACGACGGCCCGGCGCACGCGTACACGAACTGGTCGAACAACAGCAACATCTACTGGGTGACGGGCATTAACCCGCCGACCGTGCCGCTGGGCGTCGGCGAGTACATGTTCAACAAGACCCCGTCGGGCGACAGGTACAACATCCAATGCCCGTCGAACTGGGGGCGGCTGAAGGCGCTTCAGCTTCGGGCGTACCGGCTGGCGGGATTTTCGGACATACGTCCGTTTACGCTGGGCCACGAGAACCTGAGCCAAACCTGGTCGGCGAACGGCGTGCCGTACTCGACGCGGAACTCGCACATGCTGATGAAGAA
>CAZBND010000067.1:3908-8743 GCA_964493415.1 uncultured Planctomycetota bacterium
GACTACGACACGTGGTGGAAGAAGGAGAACGGGGAGTTCGTGATGCCGGAGCTTCGGGGGCTGGACGTGAGCAACATCCCGTGGTACCGGGCGAACCTCGACGATCGACCTTTTCCGACGGACCCGTACGACTACAACGCGAAGATGGCGGTCATCGAGCCATATACGTTCGGGGACTTTCGCGCGTCGTTCGACGTGAGGGCGCTGGACTTCGACGACGGATACATGAGCCAGTGGGCGGGGATGGGATTCAGGATGGAGCATCCCGAGGACAGCCCGTACGAGCAGGACACGACGCGGCGCACGGGATACTACGTTGCGGTGCGGCGCTTGCAGAACAGCGACTACGACGGCGGCGGGCAGTCGAACTGGCGACTGGTGGTAGGGAAGACATCGCCGACGGAGAGCCTTACGGTGCTGGGGCAGCAGCGGATTCCCGTGCCGGGCGGTCAGCCGGTGAGGGTCGAGGTGGAGTTCAGCGGGAGCGACATCACCGCGATAGCGAATAACGACCGCGGATCTCAGGTGTCGGTAAGCGACACAACGTACACGTCGGGCTACGCGGGGTTGGTCATGAGCCAGCGAATCGCGGCGGCGTACGATAACGTCGCCGTGGGGCCGGGGCCTTTCGCGCCGTGGGCGAGCGTGCCGGCGTCGCACAACTGGGGAGACCCGGTGACCGTCTCGTGGGGCGCGGAGTTCGATGCGGTTGAATACATGGTCGAGTGGAGCGACGACGGGTTCGCGACGGTGGGGGGCTCGAGCGGCTGGATAACGGGGCTCTCGCACGTCTTCACCGGCTTGCCGATGGGCGTCATCTACTTCCGGGTGTACTCCCGAGACGCCGAGGGTAGAGAGAGCAGCCAGTCGGTGATCGTCACGACGACGGTGGACATCGGATCGTCATTCGAGGTGACGACGAGCGGGGCGAGGCTTGCGGTGTTCGATACGGAAGGGAACCTGTACCTGAAGGGGACGCTGACGGAGTCGAGCACGCCGAGGGCGACGACGGCGAGCGAGTTCATGGTGAAGGATCAGGGCGGGGTCATCGTCGCCGGCGTGTACGCGAGCGGCGACATGCACATCCGGGGGACGAGTCACACGAACCAGTCGACGCTCACGCCGCCCGCGGGCTCGTTCGTCGTCAGGAACGCCTCCGCGGAGGTCATCGCCTACATATCTCCGAGCGGGGACCTTTACCTCAAAGGGGACGTCGTTCCTCTTGCGGGTATCTGAAGGGTCTCAGTCCAAGTTCAAGCAGACGAACGGTGGCGAAGCGCGGGTGGAGGAGGGAGAGGGCTGGGGGCGGAGGGGTGTGTTTTCCTGCGCTTGAATCGCGTGGGATGCGGTTTTTCGGCCAGGGTGGAGGGGTTGGTCACGGCTTCCAGCGCCTTATCTTGTCCAGGGCGGCTTTCGCGTCGTCTTCGTTAGAGATGCCGGAGACCTGGCCGAGCCACACACCTTCGGGCCGGAGGACCTCGAAGAGGTGGCCGAGGTCGGCTGCCGGTACGGACATGATTTCCAATGCCTTGCCGCCGGTCTGAATCTTTTGATAGACGTCGATCCAATCTCCCCAGTAGTCTCTGCCCGCGCCTGGGACCCACTGAATTGCGCGGATCTCGGGGACGTCGAGTAGCAGGTCGAGGTGACGAAGAGCCTGGGGGCCGTCGAGGTGATACATGCACCGGTCCATGTGGCGGCACTCGCGAATGATGCCCGGAAGGAAGAGGTCGGCGAAGGACTCGGTGGAGATCATGCAGGAGAAATCGTTGGACGGGACATGGAACTTGCCCTTGCAGGTGGCGCTGCACCACGTCGTGCTGGGCATTCCGGCGGCGGAGAGCTTTTCGTGGAAGATGTCGTAGACGCGGAGAAAGTCCGTGGTGATGCGATCGCAGAGAGCTTTGACCTCGCGAGGGCGTTCGAGGGTGTCGATCAGCAAAGCTTCGGGTTCGCGAAAGGCGGCGAGGGCGTCGGCTCCTCCGTGGAGGTCGGTGTATCCGACGATGAACTTGTTCCTTCCGGCGGCAATCAAGGCGTCGGTCATCTCGATGATCTTCCGGAAGTAGAAATTGTCCTCGTCGAGTTTGATGCTCTCGGCGGATTCCGTCGTCCAGTCACGAATGATGGACTTGCTCCATGCGGTGGACTCTCCGTAGACCATCTCGCAGCCGAAGAAGGCGGAGAAAATCTCCGGCCCCAGATTCGGCCAAGCGATGGGCAGGCTGTCGGCGAAGAAGACGGTGTTGCGCAGGCGCGCCTCGGCTGATGCCACGACGAACTCGGTATCCAGCCACCTTTCGCGGGCGGTGGCGTGTACTTTCTCCGGCTGCGGCACTCGTTGCGACAGGGGCTTCGGGAAGGTGATGGAGACGAGAGGGCGGTCGAGAACGGCGCACTGCCACCATGCTTCGAATCGATCCAGGACGAGTTCACAGTCAGGCTTCATCTCGAACATGCGCGCTTTCGTCCTCCGAAGCGAGAGTCGTGTGCACTCCGATGACAGGCGTTGCGAGTTCGGTGAACACGCGATCTTCGATGCCGTCTTTCCCCTTTTTGCGTTCGGTAGACGAGCATGATAGCAGTCGGCATCGCCTTCGCCAATGCCGACCCGGCGGAAGGGAGGGAAGGAGCAGGCGGCTCGGTAAAGCATGGCCCGAGGCGGGAAGGGCGAGCGCGGAGCCAGACCTCATTCCCACTCTATGAGCGCGGGTTGGAGGGGGGCGAGGGTGAGTTCCAGATACTGCTTGCCGTCGAGGGTGATTGCCTGGGGTTTGGAATCGAGAGTGGTCCTGGCGATGGATTTGCCGTCGACGGGACGGAGCCTGAGGGTCATGTTTTCGTTGCGGCAGTTGCTGATTACCCAGAGGACCTTGTCGGCATCGGGATGGCGGAGCGAGCCGACGGCGGGGTCGGCGTGGTAGATGTCGAGGGTGCGCCAGTCGGTTTCGCTTGCGGCCTTGGCGAGGGTTTCGGGGTAGCGCCAGCCGCGCCCGCGAGAGAAGTAGTGACTGAACTCCCCGCGCTGGACGTCGTTGAGCATCGCGGCGTGCTTGAGGTTCTCCTCGCGGAGCTGGGCGTCTCCGAGCTTGACGCGGAGCTTGATCTGCGGCATGGGATCCTCGGGCTTGCGCTCCTGTGATATGCCCATGGCGGCGGTGTCGAAGTACTTGTGGTGGTACTTGTCCTCGATGTGGATGATGTTGCCGCGGACGAAGTGGAGGCCGACGTCGGCTTTGCACTGCTCGATTTGGGACATGGCCCAATCGGACCATTCGACGACCTGGTCGCCGTAGATGTAATCGAACATGGGAACGCGGATGAAATCGATGCGGCCGCCCTTCCCCCAGCCGATGGGGACGGAGGCGGTGCGCATGAGGGTCACGTGCATCCAGGGGAGGTAGGGCTCGGCCATGCTTTCGCCGCCGAAGACGGCTTCGGGCTCTTTTGCGTAGACGACGTCGTGCATTTTATCGAGCATGCGCATGTTGGCTTCGACGTACCAGCGGCCGAGGCCGGGCGGATGCGAGTGTTGGGGGTTGTAGCAGGGGTTGGGCTGGCCGAGGGGCCAGATGTCCATGCTTATGAAATCGTGGTGGTACTCGGCGAGCTTACTGACGAGGTGGATGATCTTCTGCTGGAAGTCCTCGGAGGACGGGCAGCACCTGACGAAGTCGCCGATGTAGCCGAAGTGCTTTATGAGGCGGGACTTGCGGGTCTCGCCTCTGCGGGTCTCGCCTCTGGGGAGTTCGGCCATTTTCATGATCTGATTGTTGAAGATCTCGTCGGTGATGTCCTTGTGGAGCCAGTACTGGCCGCAGGAGAACATGTGGCGGAGGTGAGTGTTGCCCCAGCTTCTGACCTCTTCGGCGGCTCGGATCATGGCTTCTTCGCCGCCGAGAGGGGGGAAGGAATCGGGGGAGATCCAGAAGCCGTAGCGCTCCCAGTGCCAGAAGGTGTGGAGCAGTTCGCGGTCGCCGAGAATGGCGTTCATTTCGGGCTGGTGCTCGGCGTACCAGGCGGGTTCGCTGCGGGTGTAGTGGTCGTTGTCGTGAACGTTGGCCATGAGGGGGAGCTTCTCTAGCCAGGCGGGTCGGGGTTTCTTTTTCTCCATCCACCACTGCTTGCGTCCCCATGCGGCGTAGACGTCGGCGGCGTCGTACCAGGAGGGGCCGCAGGCCTGGAGACGGACGTCGTAGGCGGGCGCGAAGCGGAAGCCGGGGGTCTCGTCGAAGTAGTGCCTGACGGTCCAGGCGACGGAGCTGCTTGTCCGGTCGCTGTGGAGCGTGAACCACTTGGGGTTGCTGTCGGGGTCGGGCGTGTACATGATGATGCCGGCTTCGGCGTTGTGGAGAGAATGGAACTGCACGCCTTGCGTGCCGGGGTATCCCTGCGTGCCGAAGAAGTTTTTGCGGTCGCGGCGGAGCTGGCCGACGGGGTCAGTGTGCCACTCGCCGGTGAGGTGGGGATACATGTAGCGATCGGAGGCGGGATCACCCGAGAGGGAGTCGTATCCGCTTACGTAGGGATACATGATCTCGGAGCAGACCACGTCGGGGCCGGGATCGACGGTGCAGCGGAAGCTGAGGTAATCGCCTGCTGACTGGATAGTCGCGACCACGGTCACGTCCGTGCTGTCGTTCAGCGTGCTGAAGCGGAAGCGGATGGCGCCGTCGGCGTCTTCTCGCGTGAAGTTCTTGAAATCCAGGTTGGTGAAGTAGACGTCCTGATTGTCGCGAACGACGCCGAGCTTGAAGAGGGTTGGGGTCGGCCAGGACGGCTGGACGACTTCTGCGGAGCGGTGGCGTAGAGACGTGATGCCGGCGTTGCGAGCA
>CAZBND010000068.1:0-4206 GCA_964493415.1 uncultured Planctomycetota bacterium
TGTTTTCGCAAGAAGCGTAAACGAACGAAGAGGTAACTCCCGATGGCTTTGAGGCAACCGAATATCGTGTTCGTTCTGTGCGACGATCTGGGAATCAATGATCTGAACTGTTATGGGCGTGAGGATCACAATACGCCGCACCTGGACCGCTTGGCTGCTCAGGGGGCACGTTTTACGTCGGCGTATGTTTCGCAGCCTATCTGCTCGGCATCGCGTGCCGGCCTGCTTACCGGTTTGAATCCGGCGCGACTGCACCTGACCACGTTCCTGCCCGGCCGTCCTGATGCGCCGTCGCAGCGCGTACTGCATCCGGAAATCATGATGCATGTCCCGACAACGGCGAAAACGTTCCCCCGGTATTTCAAGGAAGCGGGCTACGTCACAGGATTCATAGGCAAGTGGCATATCGGCAAGAAGCCCGGTCCCGCGGAGCATGGCTTCGACTTCGTCTATCACCCGGGTGACGGCAGGAATACGGTACCTTCGGAGACAGAGGGCGGAAAGGCGGAATATGAGTTAACCCACGAGACCATGAAGTTCATCACGGCAAATAAGGAAAGGCCATTTGTGGCTTACCTCGGCCATTACACGCCGCACATACCTTACACGGCGCGTCAACGTCTTATCGACAAGAACCGAGATGCTTTTGAACCGGTGTATGCGGCCCTCATAGAGACGCTGGACGACACGATCGGTCTGCTGACGGCCAAGCTCGACGAACTGCAATTGGCCGAGAACACCATTTTCGTTTTCACCTCGGATAACGGGGGACTCCATGTGCCCGAGGGACCCCATGAAAGAATCACGCATAATACGCCGTTTCGCGCCGGCAAGGGCTACACCTACGAGGGCGGTCAAAGGGTACCCATGATTGTGCGCTGGCCGGGTCATGTGGCTGAAGGGTGCGTGATCGATGAGCCGGTTAACAACGTCGATTGGATTCCCACGCTGCTGGAACTCATCGGAGCTCCGGTACCACAGGGATTGGACGGAATAAGTTTCGCCGGCGGGCTGTGCGGCGATTCGTTTCCGAAGCGTAAGCTGTTTTGGCACTTCCCACACTATACCAACCAGGGAGGCCGACCCAGCGGCGCTATGCGTCACGGCGATTGGTTGTTGGTCGAGATGTACGACGAGGAAAAAGTTGAGCTATATGATCTATCCGGGGACATCGAGGAGAGACACAACCTTATTGATGAGTATCCCGAACGCGTCGCTGAGATGCGTGCTGAGTTGGAAAAATGGCGGAAGGAAAATAGGGTGCAATTCAACACGCCGAACCCGGACTGTGACGAAGAGATGTTCAGGAAGCTTTATGTGGAGTTCGATCCAAGCCTGTTCGACCCGCTCGCGGCGGATGCGAACGAATGGAGTCAGATCCACAAATGGCGAGAAGAGATGGACGAGGTGTGTAAGAGAGGATAGCCGAGTCGGCGACCAAGGCGACAAGAATAGGCAACAGCCTGGACACTATCCTGTCCGCAGGAGGCGGAGCCTATGAAGCTAGGCGTCGGTTGTTAGGATGAGACAGATCTGAGCATGCAAGAACCATTTTGCGAAGAGTCGCACAGAGGCCATGATGTGACCAGGTCACACGTGGACCTGACCGCGAAATGGATTTGGTTCGAGGCCGACCGGCAAACGGATGTCTTCGCGCGTGCGAGGCGCGCATTCGATTTGCCTGAGGCCCCCGGCTCTGCTGAGCTGCTCATCACTTGTTCCGGGCACTACCGGCTTTGGGTCAACGGCATATTTGCCGGGCGCGGGCCTGCCCGATCGCCGGCTCACAAGAAGCGCTATGACGTTCTCGAGATCGGCCCTTTTCTCCGGACGGGACGAAATGTCCTGGCCGTTCACATCGTTCATTACGGGTACGCTTCGTCGAAAGCTCCTGCCACGCCGGGTGGCTTGTGGTGCCAACTCGAAATCGGCCGGCGACATTTCCTGGAATCGGACGAATCGTGGAAGTTCTCGGTCGATCAGGCGTTCGCTGAGAATACGGAACGGCGCAATGAGGATTTCGGTGTCATCGAGGTCTATGACGCACGCAAGGAAGACGGATGGCTGTCGGCGGATTGGGGCGACGCTGGCTGGAGCGAAGCGCGAGTCGTCCGTATTGGTCCCAATCAGCCGGTCGGCTCGCGGACTTACCCCTGGGTCGACCTGATCCCGCGAGGCGTTCCGCAGTGCCGGGAAGAGAGCATACGCCCCGTCGCAGTCGTCAAGGTCGCCGAGGTCTACGATCAACTCTTCATGCACGGGGATCCGAGCGGAGCAGCCGTCAGCAACATCGCCGTTCAACTTCTCAAGGACGTTCCCTTCGAGCCGGAATTTACGTCCATCGAGAACGCGGAGTCGCTGGTGAGTGAGGGTGCAGGCCCGGCGGTCGTCAAAGCGCACTCGCCCGCGGACCTGAGTCAGAGCGAGCGACGCTGCCCGACCATCATCCTCGATTTCGGGCGCGAGATTGCCGGCTATGGGTGGATCGACATCGAAGGAAATGCCGGAGCCGTCATCGATGTCGCGTACGGCGAGCGGCTCTTCGCGGGAAGGGTCCAGGCTGTAGTCGGAGGCGTCTCGTTCGCCGACCGTTACATCCTCAAGCAAGGCCGGCAGCGGCACGAGGTGTACGACTGGAAAGGCTATCGGTACGTACAGCTCACGTTCCGCAATCTGCGCCAGCCGCTGAAGCTTCACGGTGTCGGGGCTACGTTCACCTCTTATCCGGTGGAGTGGAGAGGAGCTTTCGAATGCGCCGACGAGAAGATGACCGAGATTTGGCGGGTCGGCGCCTACACCCAACAGCTTTGCATGCACGATGCGCTCATGGATTGTCCATGGCGCGAGCAGGCGCAGTGGCTCGGCGACGGACGCGTGCAGCTACTGATTATTCAGAACGCCTTCGGCGATCGACTGATGCCGCGCAAGTTCGTCGAAATGTTCGCTCAGGAGCAGGATTCCTCGGGCCAACTGCCGTCGCACAGCCTGAGTCCAGGACGCATCGTGGATTACAGCCTCTGGTGGGTGGTCGCGGTGAAAGACGTGCTCCTGTTCGACGGCGACTTGGAGTTCGCGGGACGCATGGTCCCCGTAATGGAGCGACTTTTTGCCTGGTACGAGCCTTTCGTCACCGCGGACGGGTTCCTCAAAGACCCCGCCGGGTTCACGTTTATTGACTGGGCTGACGTGGGACGCGAGGGGGAATGCGCCGCTTTGAACCTGATATATTACTATGCGCTTACGTGCGGGGCCCGCGTGGCAGAGGTGGTGGGCCGGGTGGAGCTTGCGGCGGCATGGCGCGGCAAGGCCGAGCGCATCGCGCGGGGCTTTCATGAGAAATTCTTCGACGAGGAGGAGCAACTGTACACAGACAATATCGTTGCCGGGCGCGGAACGGGCCGATTCAGCCAGCACACGCAAGCCATGGCGGCTCTCACCGGCCTTGCGGGTGAGAATGCCCCCGGCCTCCTCGAACGCGCCCTCGCGAAGGAGGACATCGTCCAGGCCGAGCCGTACTTTTCTTTTTATCTGATCGAGGCGCTTGCGGGTCACGGTATGGCAGACGTCGCGTACAAATTCATCCGCGAGCGTTGGGGGAAGATGCTGGACGAAGGCGCTACGACGTTCTGGGAAGAATGGCAGGTCTTAGGCACAAAGCGCAAGGGGGAGTGGTGGAGCCTGCCGCGCAGCCATTGTCACGCGTGGTCGGCGGCCCCAACTGCATGGCTGAGCCGGTACGTGCTCGGCGTTCGGGTTTCATCGGTTGGGGTGGATGCCATTCTTCTCGCGCCTAATCCCTGTGGCCTGACACGCGCATCCGGAGTAGTACCCACACGCTTTGGACTCGTCGAGGTCGAATGGGAAACATCCGGGGACGATCTCAACGTCGCCGTCAAGGCCCCGCCCCACGTCGAGATCGAATTCCGTCCGCCGCCTGCATTTGGCCGCAAAGCGCGGCTGACGCGGCGGTGATGCAGGTCGTTAGGCCCAAGGTCGCAAGCCTGAAGTGAAGTCCATTCACGTACGGACCGAAGGGCTAACGGCCGCGTCCAATCCTGACCCCAAACCGTCATTTCGAACCTGTCTTCGCCAGCAGCTACGACAAGGCGGGCTTCCGGCGGGTAAGTATACAGCGGAGAGAAACCTGCCTTCGCCGAGTCGCCGACGCGCGAAAGCCGCTATGGCGACGGCGCGGCTTCGGCAGGC
>CAZBND010000068.1:4306-7935 GCA_964493415.1 uncultured Planctomycetota bacterium
ACGACCGGCGGCTGCCGCGGAGGCAAACGCAGCCCGGACGTGGATGCTTGTTCTTGACTCGGCACTATAGCTCGGCTATTCTGCCTGTCGGCACTCAGGATTGGTGTATGGCGGGGGCCCGGGGGGAGAGACGCCCTCTCGAGTGATAGCCTAATGGATCGGCGGATGTAGAGGGCCGAGAGCTTGAAAATGCCCCGCACGGCTGTGATGGCATCTCGATCTGAGAACGCTCAGATTCTCCGTCGCCCGACCCCTCACGGGCCGATAGCAGGCCGGGACGCGGTCAGCGGAGGCAACCATTGTGTCTGTGGCAGCCAAGCTGCGGGAATCCTGTAAAGACTGGTAGCATGGCCCGAGGAGCGGTGTCGGCGAAGCGAGGCGGCGGGTGAGTAGCGAGCTGCAGGCAGGGCAAGGGTCGGCTCTGAGGAAAGAGCTTGGGTTGCTCGGGGTATTCAGTATTGCAGCAGGCGCAATGATCAGTTCCGGCTTGTTTGTTCTGCCGGGCATTGCATTCGCCCGCGTTGGTCCGTCAATCGTGCTGGCCTACCTGCTGGCCGGTCTTCTGAACCTCCCCGCGATGTTTGCTCAGGCAGAGCTTTCGACGGCGATGCCGAAATCGGGCGGCAGCTATTTCGTGATAGAGCGCAGTCTGGGCGCGTACGCCGGGACGCTGGCGGGACTGATTTCGTGGCTATGCATCAGTCTGAAGGCGGCTTTTGCCTGCGTTGGGATCGGAGCGCTGGGCGTGTTGGTCTTTCCCACCGAAAGCTCCATGGCGATCAAGCTCACCGCCATCGCCGCCTGCTTGGTTTTTGCGGGCGTGAACCTGCTTAGCGTGAAAGGAAGCGGGCGGCTTCAAGGTTTGCTTGTTGGAGGTCTTATTGGTGTGCTCGTCTACTATTCGTTTGGCGGGGTCGTCTCTGTAGACCCCGCGCGATTCTCGCCCTTTTTCACTTCCGACTGGCGCAAGTTCCTAGCAGTCACCGGCATGGTATTCATCTCGTACGGCGGCTTGACGAAGGTTGTGGACGTCTCCGAAGAAGTGCATAACCCGGGACGCAACCTTCCGCTGGGCATGTTCTTGGCTTTTGGCGTTGTGAACATCCTCTATGTGGCGGTTATCTTTGTGACGACGGGCGTGCTGGAGGGTCCCGTATTGTCGGGGAGCCTCGCACCGGTTGCCGAAGGGGCGATTGCGTCTCTCGGGAGGGTCGGCGGCATTCTGATAGGTGCGGGCGCTTTTCTCGCGTACGCGACCACGGGGAACGCGGGAATCCTTGCGGCATCGCGGTCTCCCTTGGCGATGAGCCGTGACGGCCTGGCGCCGGCCTTTCTCTCAGGAACGAACAGGAGGTTCGGGACGCCGCATGTGTCAATAGTTCTGACTACCTGCTTAATGGTATTCGTGATCGCCTTCCTGTCCGTCGAGGAATTGGCCAAGACGGCCTCAACGATGTTTTTGATCTCGTTTGTGATGTTAAGTGCGGCAGTCATCGTGATGCGCCGGTCGCGAATAGAAGGCTACCGGCCGCAATTCAAAGTCCCGCTTTTCCCATGGCTGCCGCTATTGGGCATTGGAGTCTACTCTCTGTTGATTGTGGATATGGGGCTCGTTCCCCTGATGGTTACGTTGGCGTTCCTTGGAGTGGCCACGCTGTGGTATGTGTTGTACGTGAGAAGGCGGATAACCCGCGAGTCCGCTGTTGTCTTCATGGTGAAGAAGGCTCTCTCGGAAAAGATTGCACGCTCGGACCTGGAGGATGAGCTTGTGGCGATAAGCCTGGAGCGGGAAGGGGTCAAGCCCGACAGGTTCGATGAATTGGTGCGTACGGCAGCGGTGCTTGATATTCCCGACAGCATCAGCGCCAGGGAGTTCTTCTGCCGGGTCGCGCAAGCGCTCTCCCCTAAGCTTCGCATGTCGCCCGAAGAACTGACCGAGCTTTTCGTCGAACGGGAACGGGAGTCGAGCACGGAAATAGGCCCCGGTCTTGCCATCCCTCATATTGTGGTGGAAGGGCAGAGCGTTTTCGAGATTGCACTGGTGCGCTGCCGTGAGGGCATTTCGTTCTCCGAGCTTCATCCTCCGGTCCACACGGCCTTTGTCCTCGTCGGTTCCCCGGACGAGCGGAACTTCCATCTCCGGGCCCTTGTAGCAGTGGCTCACATCGTCAGCGAGAAGGGATTCAGTGAGAGGTGGTTCGACGCGAAGAACGAAGACCAGATGAGGGATATTGTGCTGCTCTCTCGTCGAGAACGCATGGGCTGACACCGTCGGGAGATGCCGAACCACCACGTGTGAGTCTCCGCCCGTCGGCTTCGTATCTTTGGCAGTCGTGGCGTGCGGCCTCACCAGGGGCGGGGCCTGCACAGGTACCCTTGGGGAGGAACTGCGGGCGGCGGTTTCTCAGCCGCCCGCAGTGTGCGATGCCCCGTCTGGAAAGCACAGTTCCTAATTCTTACCATGCGGGCACTTCTTGAGACACAAGAACCAGTCGAGGCAATTGTAGTCCTCGCCGGCGCTTTCGACGCGCTCCTTCGCCGTTCCGCAGGAGCCCGGCGGAGGGACGATCACGTCGTCGCCAAGCTGCCAATTGGCCGGCGTGGCTATGTTGTGCTCATCCGAATGCTGCATCGCGACCAGCATTCGTTTGATCTCCTGCATGTTGCGGCCGTTGGACAGCGGGTAGTACAGGATGGCGCGGACCTTGGCCTCGGGGTCGATAATAAACACCGCCCGCACAGCCTGCGTGTCACTTGCTTCGGGCTGGATCATCCCGTATGCCTTCGCGACGTCCATCTTCAGATCGCTGATGACGGGGAAGTTGACCTCGACGTCCTTCATCCCCCTGTACTCGATCTTCTCCTTAATGGTGCGCAGCCACGCGATGTGACTGTACGTGCTGTCGATCGAGAGCCCGATCAGCTCACAGTTGAGGTCGTTGAACTCCTTCTCCATGCTCGCGAAGGTCATGAACTCGGTGGTGCAGACCGGCGTGAAGTCGGCCGGGTGCGAGAAGAGGATTATCCACTTGCCCTCGTAGTCATCCGGGAATTTGATTTTCCTCTGGGTCGTCTCCGCCTCGAACGACGGCGCTTCCTCGCCTATCAATGGCAGTTTGGTTTGCTCCACTGGCATCTTGCTCCACTCCTTTCTGAAAAAAAGGTTACATGACAACATTCCGCGGCCACGCCTCGCCGCGGCCGATTCACATGTCGGTCTGCGATGCCGGCCGGAACGGGCCGGAACTCGACGCCCCGGCCCGTCCTCGCCGTGAGGTAGGAACTTACGGATGGAGGAATTTCGAGACGAACGGCGACTCGCCGACTTCCCTGCGGCGGAAGTGGCCGGACGGCCCTTGCCCCAGGAACTCGGAGAACCACGCCTCGTGCTCGATTTCCTCGTTCAGGATCGCGAGCGACAGGTCGTAGGTGCGATGGTCCTTGCCGGCGGTGATGTTGCAGATGTGTGTATATCCGCGCACGGCGCACTGCTCGGCCTTGAGAAGCACCTTGACGATCGCTTTGATGTCCTTGGGGTCCTTGGGAAGCGTTGCCGGCGGGCAGGCGGACAGATCGTGGAACTCCTTCATGTCGTCCGGCAGCTTGCCGCCAAGCTCGTAGATGCGCGG
>CAZBND010000069.1:0-7757 GCA_964493415.1 uncultured Planctomycetota bacterium
CATCGCATCCTGCTTCACCTCCTCGGGCGGCCAGCGGCTTGGTCACGGGCGCTTACTGTCGCTTCTCCCCTATATCCAGAGCCTAAGCACTGGCCCGTGGACTGTCAATGATTTCCGGCATCGCTTCTTTTGATGACGCGCCGCGCCTCTCCTGGGGCCCTCCGCCGTCCGGTGTTGCTCGCCCTCACCGGTTTTGGTTGCCTTTCGGTCCGCTTTGCGTAGAATTATGGCTTGGCCCCCGTGGCCCGCTTCCTGCGCGGATGTCGAGAGACCCTCGCATACGAGTTCATAGGAGGAACCATGGCTTACAGGATGATTCAGGTCGGCACCGGCGGGTTCGGCGGCTCGTGGTGCAGGATGTTTCTGCCGCCCAACGTTCGCGACGGTTTGATCGAGGTGGTCGCCGCCGTCGACATCAACCCGGAGGCCCTCAATAACGCCAAAGAGCACCTCGGCCTCACCGACGCTCAATGCTACACCGACATTCGCAAGGCCTTTGACGAGAACGAAGCGGACTTCTGCACCATCGTCGTGCCGCCTGCGCATCACGAGTCGGTTGTTGACGTGGCTCTCGAACACGACTTGCACATCCTTTCCGAAAAGCCCATTGCGGATACGCTCGAGGGTTCAGTCCGCATAGCCCGGAAGGTCAAGGATGCGGGGAAGAAGATGGGGGTCACCATGTCTCACCGCTTCGCCCAGCACAAGACCACCCTTCGCCGCGCCATAAGGGCCGGAGACTATGGCCCGGTGGACTATATTGTCTTCAGATTCACGTGCGACTGCCGCAAGTTCGCCTCCTGGGGGAAATTCCGGCACGAGATCCCCGACGCGCTCATGGTCGAAGGTGCCGTGCATCACCTCGACATCATCGCCGACTTGGCGGGAGCGAAATGCGACACCATCTACGCGCAGACGTGGAACCCCGCATGGGGCGAGTTCGCCGGGGATTCGCAGGGCTTGGTGATGATGCACTTCGAGAACGACGCCCGCGCTTTCTACGAGGGGGCCAAAACCAACGCCGTCGGGCTCAACTGCTGGGGACGCGAGTACATCCGCGCCGAGTGCGAGAAGGCGACGCTCGTGCTGCGCTTCCACAAGGTCGAGCGCTTCCTGCACGACCCCGTCAACAGAATCAATCACGCCGAGCCGCGGGACGGCGAGGAAATCCACCTCCTCGAGCAGCCCAAGTGGGACAACGCCTGGCTGATCGAGAAATTCGTCCATTGGCTGGACGGCGGCGAGCCGATGGAGACGAACGTCGAGGACAATCTCCAGTCCGTCGCCCTGGTCTTTTCCGCAATTGAGAGCAGCCGGACGGGACAGCCCGTGAAGGTTCAGGAATTCCTGTCCCGTGCGCGAGAGAAAGTCGGCTCTGCTTGAGCGCGCTCAGTTGCCGCTTTCTAGAAGATCGCGTCGCGTTGACCGAAGCCCCGGTGAAAGGAGCAGCCTCATGCCTGGCAAGCAGACCTCCGGAATCAAGCTCGACTACTATACGTTCGCTGATACTCCCTTGACCTTTGTACGCCTCGAGCATCCCGACCTCCGCGACGAGTTCCTCACCATGCTTTTCTTCGAGCACAACGAGATTCCGCCTGAGGGCAGCACGCTCGACGAGTTCAGGGAGTTCTTCAATCGAATCGGCTCGTACTCGCAGAACGACGACGGCACTGTGGTCGCTGAACAAGACATGTGGACCCTGAAATTCATCCCCGCGGCCGACGCCGTTGACCTCGAGCTTCGAGTGCGAAACAAGACTGACCGCGACTGGCACGACCTCGTCTCCGTCACCGGCTGCGTCAGTCCTCTGGGCTGGGGCGTGTGGAGGCTCCACGGCGTCCCTCGCGACGAGTCCCCCTACGCCGCGCCGACCTTCGCCGACAGGGAGACCCGCGACAAGACCTACATCAGCACCGAGGACGGCCCGTTCCTCTTGGCGAGCCGCGCCAAGCATTTCTTCGATCAACAGACTCTCGACCGCGTCCTTGCCTTGCCGTACAAAACGAACGTCTTTCGCGTAGAAGAACACAAGGCCGCGCCGCCTTTCGTCGATCGCGGCATCATCGTTCGGTGCAACAGGGAAAACGGTTGGGTGCTCGGCTACGGCTGGGAAGATACCCTTTGCGTCAACGCCAACAACCCGCTCGATTGCCTTCACCCCACAGTTCGCATAGGGCCGCTCAAGGCAGGTTCCGAAAAGATGATTCGCGGCAAAGTCTATCTCTTCCAGGGAACGATACAGGACGCGTTTGATCGCTACGACGGAGACTTGAAATAGGGAGATGAGAATGAGATTTGCCTGGTTCCTCGTGCTCGGCGTTCTTTGGGTCCACGTTCTCGCGGCAAGCCCGCTCTTCGCCGAAGTGTGCGACGTGGAAGAGGGGATGGGGTTCTTTCACTGGCCCGAGAAGGTGGCGGGGGAGGGGACTTTGGCGATTGAGCCCGACGCCCCCGTGGTCGCCGGCGCTTCCGCAACCTGGACGATTACCTACACCGCAGGCCCGAACGGTCTGCCCGGCGGCGCTGCGGTCGAGCTTGTCACCCCTCGCGGCTGCACTCCCGCGCGCATCGGAGACGAATCCGTCTCCTCGGTTGTCCTCGCTTCGATTGACGGGGAGGCGCTACAGTTGCGCTCCGTGAGGAAGGAAGGGCGAAGGTTCCCAGGCTCGCGCGTGGCCGCTCTTATCCCTCCGCAGGGCCTGCCCGCCGGCGGCAAGGTCGTCCTGACGTGGAAGAACGCATCGGTCTCGCGAATGATCAACAGCCTCGACGATACGTTTCTCGAATTCTATCTGCTCGAACGCAAATCTCGCGATGCCGAGGCCGTCTTGCTCCCCAACATGGTCAGGATTCGACTCCTTCCCGGCCAGGCCGAAGCCCTCGACGTATTCGTCTCCAGCATTGCATCCGTAGGTAGCCCGGCCCGCGTGACCGTTCATGCCCGCGACAGCTTCGGCAATCCCGCCATTGGGTATACGGGAACCGTTGTCGTGTCGGCCTCCGCAGAAGTTGCGCTGGAGCCCATCAGTTACACGTTCACCGAGGATGACCGCGGCGCTCACACGTTCGAAGACGTTTTCTTCAGATCGCCGGGTGTCGCCTACCTGACGGTGGAGGACGCGGCGAACCACATGGAGGCTTCGTCAAATCCCGTCGAGGTGCTCGCCGAGGAGCCGGACCTCGACCTCTACTGGGCCGACATCCACGTCCATACCGTGATGTCGTGGGACGCCTGGTTCGGGGCCCAGAGCGTCGTCTCTTACGCCGGCGCCTACCGGATGGGCCGCGAGTTCGCCGGCCTCGACTTCCAGGCGAACACCGACCACGACGCTCCGAATCCCTATGGAGAAAAAGAGTGGGCCGAGATGACCGCAACCGCCAACGACTTCAACGAGCCAGGACGCTTCGCCACTCTTGTCGCCATCGAGAACAGCGGCCCCACGGGCGATAAGAACGTCTACTGGCGCGGCGACTCCGCCCCCTACATCGTCGCCGAAGCCAAAAAGGACCCGATCGCCCTCTTCCACAAGCTGGAGGGTGAGGAGTGCCTCATCATTCCCCATCACGTCGCCCAGGACATGCGCCCGACAGACTGGCGACCGTCGTTCTTCCATCCCGAAAAGGAACGCCTTTTGGAGATCTTCTCCAACCACGGCCGAGCGGAGTTCTACGGCAACATCCCCCATTTCTCATCGCACGCGATCGCCACGATGAAGGGCTACACTTACCAGGATGCCCTCGCCCGAGGGTATAGGATGGGCGTGGTCGCCGCGAGCGACGACCACAGGGGACGGGTCGGAACCGTCGGACTCACCGGCGTCTGGGCCGAAGAGCAGACCCGCGAATCCATCTACGACGCCATGAAGGCCCGCAGGTGCTACGGAACCACCAACCCTCGCATCATTCTCCGCTTCTCCGCCGACGGCCACCAGATGGGCGAGGAATTCTCCAGCGCCGGCCCCGTCCGAATCGTGGGCAGCGCAATCGGCTCCTACAGGCTCTTCTCCATAGAGGTTATCAAGAACGGAGAAACAGTCCACGTCGCCTATCCGGAAAACGTCATGCCGTGGGATACGAGCCCGCGCTCCCGGAGAATCTACTTTGAGTGGACTGATGAGGACTTCGATTCCGACAGCTACTACTATCTTCGCGTCACCCAGGCACCCGATCCTGCAGGAGAGGAGCAGTGGGGCATGCCGCCTCTCATGGACTTCGCCTGGTCCTCACCCGTCTGGGTAACACATGAGGACAGCGACGGCAAACAACCTGAAGCAGCGCCACGTCCATGAATCGTAGCGGCCGGACCGGCGCACACGGTTCCAAAATGCCTTGACTCTCCGGCAAGTACGACGATAATTCACGTACTGATCTTAGCGAGGAAGATGTGCCTGAAAGAACGACCATCCCTCAAGCACTCCAGACCTTTGCCGAAGCGGTCCAAGTCAAAATGGGGCAAGTGAGTTCCGGCGAGCCGGAAGACCAGTTGCGCGGCCCGTTCGAGAACTTCATGGCCGATGTCGCTCGTGCTTTCCACTGGAATCTCGTCTGCACGGGCGAAACGCCTCTCCCCGGCCGCCTTGGTCGGCCCGATTATGCCGTCCACCTCGATAAGCTCCTTGCCGGTTATGTCGAGCTGAAAGCCCCCGGCGTCGGCGCGAACCCAAAGAGCTTTCGCGGACACAATCGCGACCAGTGGAAGCGTTTTCAGTCGATCCCCAACCTCCTCTATTCCGACGGCAACGAATGGGCTCTATACCGCGATGGGAAGCGCATAGGCAAGCTCGTGCGGCTTCCCGGGGACATCGCTGCTGACGGTAAGAAGGCCGTCGAGCCGGATCAGGCTGGCGCGATCGAGTCGCTCCTCCGGGATTTCCTTTCCTGGAAGCCTTTCATCCCCACCGGTCGCAAGGGGAAGATCGACCTGAGGGGCTTCGCCACAATGCTCGCGCCCCTCTGCCGGATGTTGCGTGACGACGTGACCGATGCGCTCAAGGACCCGAATTCCCCCCTGGTCCAGCTCGCCAAGGACTGGCGGCAACTCCTTTTCCCCGACGCTTCCGACGCCCAGTTCGCGGACTCCTATGCGCAGACGGTTACGTTTGCTCTCCTTTTGGGGCGCAGCGAAGGGGCTGACCCCCTCACTCTCGAAAGTGCGGAGGCCGGCCTCGCCGCGCAGCACGCGCTCCTTTCCCGCGCCCTTCAAGTCCTCACCGACGAACGCGCACGTACCGAGGTCGCCGCGTCGCTCGATCTGCTCCTGCGCGTCATGGCATGTGTGCCTTCCGAGACCCTCGCCGGCCCCGAAGACCCGTGGCTGTATTTCTACGAGGACTTTCTTGCCGTGTACGACCCGAAGCTCCGAAAGGACGCCGGGGCGTACTACACCCCGGTCGAGGTCGTTCGCGCGCAGGTCCGGCTCATCGACGACCTCTTGACCAATCGTCTCGGCAAGCCCCTCGGCTTCGCTGACCCGGGCGTCGTCACGCTCGATCCCGCCGCGGGAACGGGCACCTATCTACTTGGCGTCATCGAGCACGCCCTCGGCAAGGTTGAGGCCGAACAGGGTGCCGGCGCTGTGCCGGCCCAGGCCTGCGCTCTCGCCGCTAATCTGTACGGGTTCGAACTGATGGTCGGCCCCTTCGCGGTTGCAGAACTACGCGTGAGCCGCGCCCTGCGTGATCGCGGGGCGGCCATTCCCGCCGCTGGCTCCCAAATCTACTTGACCGACACGCTCGAAAGCCCCCACGCCGAGCCGCCCGTTCTGCCGCTCTTCCTCCGGCCCATCGCCGAGCAGCACGCACGGGCCCTCGAGGTCAAGGGCCAGGTCCCCGTGATCGTCTGCCTGGGCAATCCGCCCTATGACCGTCACGAAGCAGCCGACGACAGCAACAAGGCCCGCACCGGCGGATGGGTCCGTTGGGGTGACGACGCTAGCGCGCGTGCCATCTTCCGTGACTTTCTCGACCCTGCCACGACGGCTGGTCACGGTGTTCACGTGAAGAACCTTTACAACCTCTACGTCTATTTCTGGCGGTGGGCCCTCTGGAAGGTCTTCGAGCATGAGACAGCCTCGGGTCCCGGCGTCGCCAGTTTCATCAGCGCGTCTAGCTACCTCGACGGCGATGCCTTCTGCGGAATGCGCGAGCACATGCGCCGCCTCTGCGATGAAATTTGGATTATCGACCTGGGCGGCGAGGGTCGTGGCACGCGCAAGAGCGATAACGTGTTTGCCATCCAGACGCCCGTAGCCATCGCGGTTGCCGTCCGTTCTGGCGGAGCGCAGAAAGACAAACCAGCTAAGGTCCATTACGCCCGCATCGAGGGGACGCGCGAAGCCAAGCTTGCCGCGCTCGACTCCACCGTCGATTTCGCTGCGCTGAAATGGCAGGATTGCCCCGACGACTGGCAAGCCCCCTTCCGCCCGGCGGGTAAGGGGGCATACTTTGATCTGCCACAATTGATAGACCTCTTTCCTTGGCAACAGCCTGGAGTTATGGTTGGTCGCAAATGGCCTGTTTCTCATGAGGCTGAGAACCTACGGGATCGATGGCGTAGATTCTGCCATATTCCGACCGAGCAAAGATCCGGGGTTTTCAAGGAGTCGCCAACTGGCCGAAAGATACATGAAAAACTCGAAGCGCTAGCTGCACATACAGGAACGCTGGAACCACTTGAATCAGTAAAGGCCAATTCGCCTTCTCCTCTAGTCCTGAAATATGCTTACCGCTCGTTTGACCGCCAACGCTTGTTGGCGGATTCGCGTCTTATTGACAGACCTGGACCTCCCCTATGGGGGACGTATAGTGAACGCCAAACATTCCTCATAACTCTCCTTTCTCAGCCTCTTGCAACAGGACCAGCAGTTGTATGTTCATCGAACATTCCCGACAGGGATTACTTTCGTGGCTCATACGGAGCAAGGCTTATGCCCCTCTACCGGAACGCCGACGCAACGGCTGCGAACATCGTGCCCGGCCTGCTCGAACTGCTCAGCAATGCCTATAAACGCCCGCTCACGCCGGAAGACTTTCTCGCCTACGTCTATGGTGCGCTGGCGCAGCCCGCCTTCACGACCCGTTTCGCGAAGGAGCTGGAAACACGCGAATTGCGCGTGCCGATCACGAAGGACGCCGCGTTGTTCGAAAACGTCCGCGACATCGGCGCGCGGCTGCTGTGGCTCCACACCTATGGCGAGCGCTTCGTACCAAAGGGCAAGCAGCACGGCCAAGTCCGGCGCGGCGCGGCCAAATGCACCAAGCCCGTCCCCGGCGACCCTGACGGCTATCCGGAGTCGTTCCGCTACAACGACACGACGCAGACGCTTCACGTCGGCGACGGCAAGTTCCGCCCCGTCGCGCCCGAGGTCTTCGAGTTCGAGGTGTCGGGCCTCAAGGTAGTGCAGTCGTGGCTCAAATACCGCATGAAGCAGGGCGCGGGCAGGAAGTCCTCGCCGCTGGACGACATTCGCCCCGAACGTTGGACCAGCCAATTCACCACGGAACTTCTGGAGCTCCTGTGGGTCCTGGAGGCTACCGTTGCAGGCTATCCCGAACAGGCCGAGCTTCTCGAGCAGGTTGTCTCAGGCGAGTGCTTCCAGTCCGACGAACTCCCTCCGGTGCCTGAGGAGATGCGCAAGCCGCCCCCGCGGCCTTCACGTACCGCCGACCTGGATTCCGTTGTCCAGTAGCCCGACCCTGTGAGTTCTTTGCTCGTCGGTTACCGCCTCGCGGAGATTATCGCCTCCCCTGATGCTCCCT
>CAZBND010000070.1:0-7364 GCA_964493415.1 uncultured Planctomycetota bacterium
CCCCATCCGTGGTCGCGGGAGTGCTGGTCGTCGGCTCCGAGGATTTCGGAGCCCTTGCCGAAAAGTCCGGCGGCGGCACGTTCCGCGAGGTCCGGGAAGTGTTGTTTGAGGGCCGGAAGCCCGAATTGGTTGAAGAAGGCCTCGGCTAGTTCCAGGCCTTTCATCGGCAGTCCTTTTGATTTCGCGTCGCTGAGTGGCCGACGAGACCGTGCCATTGTAGGGTTCTGCGGCCGAAAAGCAACGTGCTTCGCGGCGGGAGGAGCGTCGTGGCGTGACGGATCAACTGGTTCGGGGAAGGCTCTGCGAAGATGTTCTTGAACTGAAGCGGATGCCGTGGACAATCGTTGATGTCTGCCGGATCGCAGCAGCGAGATAGGAGCGGACGGAAGGTAGCGGGACACTGGATTCAGTGTCCCGGTCTTCTGTCAGTTTGAGAGGAGGGGGACGATGGCGAGGCGCAAGCCAGTTCTGCGGAGAAGTCGAAAGAAACGGCGACTGCTTGATCGAATGCCGCCGGGGAGCGTCCCTGGGTCCGTGGTCGCTGATCCTGACGCTCCGCACCCCGTGGTGCGCGTGATGGCTTACGGGCCTGACGACTTTGTGGAGAGGGAGGTGGAGGATTTGTCGCAGATAGGGGAGCTTCGTGAGAAGTGGCCGGTGACGTGGGTGAACGTGGACGGCCTGGGAGATGCGGAGCTGATAAGGGCGGTGGGGGAGGCGTTCGACATACACCCTCTGGCGCTGGAGGACGTGGTGAACGTCACGCAGCGCCCGAAGGTGGAAGAGTACGACAATTTCGAGTTCATAGTTGCGCGGATGG
This sequence comes from uncultured Planctomycetota bacterium, assembly GCA_964493415.1. Classification (GTDB taxonomy): domain Bacteria; phylum Planctomycetota; class DG-23; order CAZBND01; family CAZBND01; genus CAZBND01. The sequence continues at coordinate 821 of CAZBND010000070.1, forward strand.
CGTCGGTGGTGAAGGTGCTGGAGACGGAACAGGTGAGCATTTTTCTGGGGAAGGGATTCGTGGTTACCTTCCAGGAAAGGGTGGGAGACTGCTTTGATCCGGTGAGGGAGCGGATTCGCACGGGGCGAGGGAGAGTGAGGGGAGCGGGGGCCGATTATCTTGCCTACGCGCTTTTGGACGCGGTAGTGGACAACTATTTTCCTGTGTTGGAGCAGTACGGCGAGCGGCTGGAGGCGCTGGAGGAGCGGATTCTTGTGAGGTCCGACACGGCGACGGTGGCGGAAATCCATGACGTGAAGCGGGAGCTGATAAGGCTTCGCCGAGCGGTGTGGCCGTTGCGCGAGGCCGTCAACACGCTGACCAGGGAGGCGATGCCGCTGATTACGGACGAGACCCGGGTGTATCTGCGAGACTGCTACGATCACGCCGTGCAGATTCTGGACATAGTGGAGAGCGACCGCGAGATGACGGCGGGGCTGACGGACCTATACCAGTCCACGGTGAGCAACCGGATGAACGAGGTGATGAAGGTGCTGACGATCATTGCCACGATATTCATACCGTTGACGTTCATCGCGGGGATATACGGGATGAATTTCGACCCGGAGGCGTCGCGTTGGAGCATGCCGGAGCTGGGTTGGCCGTTCGGGTACGTGGCGTGCCTGGGAGTGATGGCCGTTTGCGCGGTTTCCCTCGTGGTGTTCTTCAAGCGAAAGGGATGGCTCGGGTCGCCTGCGCAGCCAGTCGGTAAGGAGGACGAGGACGCGGGGGGAGAAGGGGCGGATTCGGAGAAGTGAGACGAAGGAAAGATTAGCGCACCTGCGTTGAGCGGCGTTCAGAGCTTTGCGATGCGGATGAGGCGGTTCCGCACGGGTGTGGTTTCGCATTCCCGCATGGTCTTGGTCGGACTCGGATACTACTTCAGGGCTTTCAGTGCGGGGAGGTATTTGATCCCCGGGCCGTGCTTGCGGGTGAAGGTCTCCCAGAATACCTTGTTGTTCATGGCGAGTTCGAGGTTTGAGAGGACGCCGTGGATGAGGGACCCGTGTCCGATGGCCCATCCGCCGTCGTGGGCGGCGTAGGCAAGGGGGTCGGGGGCTCCCTTCAATTGCTCGTCCAGCCAGTCCTCCATCTTGATGCGAAGGTCTTTGACTAGGTCGGGGTGCTGCGCCGAGAGGTCCTTTTCGGGGTCGCCTTGGAGATCGAAGAGTTCGTAGGGCTTGATGTGGACGAAGGGGCCGTGGTTGAGGGTATGGGCCATGGCCCACTGACCGTCCACGATCATCCTTTGGCCGACGAGAGCGTTGGCGTCGGTGACGATAAAGGGGTGCGGGGTGGGCTGGTCTTCGAGAATCGAGGGAAGGAGGTTTCTCCCGTCGACGCCGTCGGGGACGTCGATGCCCGCGTGGGTGAGAACGGTGGGCATGATGTCGGCACCGTAGACGAAGCCGTCGATGCGTTTCGCCTTGGGGAAAGTGGCCGGCAGGCGCATGATGAGCGGAACGTGCGAGATGTTGTCGTAGCAGGAGAAGTGGTCGAAGAAGCAATACTCGCCGAAAGCTTCGCCGTGGTCGCTGGTGATGATGACGAGGGTGTCGTCGGAGAGTCCGGCCTGATCCAGATGGTCGAGCAGGCGGGCGACCTCCGCGTCGGCGAAGTGAATCTGGCTGTCGTAACGGGCGAGGACTTCGGCGGGGGAGAGGTTGGGATCGCCTTCGCCCATCTCGTGATACCGGCGGTAGAAGTCCTTGATGATGGGGTTGGAGTTGATGAAGTCCATGCTTGGGGCGAATCCTTCATAGGATTCGGTCGGGAAGAGCTTGCGGTGTTCCGGGGGAGCTTTGCGGTAGGGCTGGTGCGGCTCCCAATAGTGGACGAAGAGGAAGAAGTCCTTCGCGCTGTGGTTCTTGAGCCAAGCGATGGCCTCGTCGGTGACCTCGGGAGCGGGGCCCCTCTGGAACGCGGTGCCGGGCGGGGTGACGTCGCGCCAGCCGCGGAAGAGCCAGGGGCAAGGGTAGAAGAGGTTGCTGATAGCGCCGGTGCGATGGCCTGCGGCTACCAGGACTTCCTGAAGGAGCGGCGGGCCGGGGCGATAAGTGTCGGCGGGCTGGAAGCCGAATATGCCGTTATGTATCCCGAAGCGTCCGGAGAAGATGGCGGTGTAGGACGGGGGAGTGGGAACGTCGGAGGCATAGCAGCGCTCGAAGACTACGCCTTGGGAAGCGAACTTGTCGATGTTGGGTGAGGTGTCGAAGCGGTGTCCGTAACATCCGAGGTGGTTGGCGCAGTTGGTGTCTAGCGAGATCAGGATGGCCTTCATGCGATGGTTCCTTTCCAGGACAAATGGTGTGTCGGGATTTCACACGGCGGCGGACCGCCGGCAGACAAGACGGTATTCTAAGCAAGAGGAAAGCGAAGGGCAAGGAGGTGGCTGGGCTGACTTACGGCGACGGCGTCCGGAGCTGTCGCAGGCGCTCGAAGAGGATTACGCCGGATGCGACGGCGACGTTGAGGGAGTGGGCGGAGCCGTGAAGGGGGATGCGAAGGGTGTCGTCGGCGAGGGAGCGGAGTTGCGGGGAGACGCCGCTGGTCTCGTTGCCGAGGATGAGGACCATGGGGCGTGTGAGGTCGAAGTCCCAAAGCGGGGTGCCTTCCACGGCGGAGGAGGAAAGGATGAGAAGGCCTGAGTCCCTGAGTTGCCGGAGCGAGACTTTGGGGGCTTGAACCTGGATAACAGGAATGCTCAGGATGGAGCCGGTGGAGGCGCGGACGGCGGCGCGGCCATGGGGGTCGGCGCAGCCCGGGGTGAGTATGACGGCGTCAGCGCAGGCGGCGTCGGCGGTTCTGATTATCACGCCGAGATTGCGAGGGTCGACTACGTGGTCGCAAAGGAGGACGAGCTTGAGACTGTTGGAGATGAGGCGTTCGAGAGTCACCGCCTCCATCGCGACGACGGTCAGGCACTCGGTGGCGGGCTCGTAGCGGGTGGAGAGAATCTTGGTGATAATGCCGGCGGACGCGGAGTAGGCGGGGATGCGCAGGTCTGCCAGTTGGCGTAGGGTGGGCTTTGGGAATTGGGCGAGGGCGCTTTCAGAAACAAATACGGAGCGGAGCGGCTTGTCGAGGCGAAGGGTGGTTTGGAGGTTCTTGAGGCCCTCGACGAGGAAGGCGTGGTGCTTTCGGCGGCCGGCGGCCGTGGAGAGGTCGCGAGCCTCCTTCACGGCGGGATGCTTGAGTCCCTGGATGGGCTGAACTTGGGTTGAGCTTGGGGGTTCTCCGTCCACGGGGGGAATTGTATCGGGGAGATGTGGCCGGTTCAAGAGTCGCCGCTCAGCCGAAGCCAAAGCAGTGAGAATCCGCTTGTATTGGAATGTTGACTCTTTTCTTAGTGTGATGTAGCTTGGGCGTGACCAGGTGTTTCTTGCGTGCGTGGGGGAGGGGTGGAGCGGGCGGAAAGCGATGAAGATGTCGAATGAATAGGGCATCCAGAAGAGATTTCCTGAAGATAGGTGTGGGTGCAGTCGGCGGGGGGCTGGCGGCGATTCTCGGGCAGAGAATTGCGCCCTCGATTCATCTTCCACGCAGGCGGAAACAGAAGCCGAACGTGGTGATAATGTTGCTCGACGCCTTGCGGGCGGACCACGTGGGGTGCTACGGATACAGAAGGAAGGACGCACACGGCGAGCCGGCGAGCACGACGCCGAACATGGACCGGCTCGCGCGAGAAGGGGCCATGTTTTCCGAGGCGTACGCGTCCTCGTCGGTTACCATGACGTCGATGTTCTCTCTGCACTCGGGGTATGAGCGCCCGACGTTTGATCCCCTGTACGAATCAAGATACTCGTGCGTCTTCCCCACGTTTCCGGAGGTCTTTCGAGACCACGGCTGGAGGACGAGGACCATCAGCCAAAACCCCTTCCACTACATGTGCAGTTGGAACACGAGGGGGTACGCGGAAGAGGATATTCTGCTCACCGGACGACATGTCGAACGGGGAAGGCTGGTCGATTGGTGGCATGCGGAATCGGCGTTCAAGGTGGCGAATGAGGAGCTTCTGGCGTCGGTGGAAGAGCCGTTCATGTGGTACATACATCTTCTGCCGCCGCATGAGCCGTACGATGCGCCTGAGAAGTTCTACGCAGTTTTCGACGATGGGTACAAGGGCAAGTTGCCGAAAGAGATATACTACGAGAGCGGGGAGCACTCGGAGGCCTGGGCCGACGTGGCAGCTAAGGCCGACAGTCTGAAGGGAACCATAGGCAAGCTTCCCGCCGAAGACAGGAAACAGTTGGAGGCGCTGGAGAAAGCTCTCCAAAGCTGGCATGGAGCCAGGGCGTCAGTAGATCGTATCCGGCAGTATAAGGATAAGTTGTCCGCGATGGATATAGAACACGTGAAGACTTTATACGACGCGAATATATATCAGGCTGATTGGTTTGTGGGCGCTTTAGTGACGCGCTTGCGGCTGTTGGGCCTGCTGGACAATACGATCGTGATCGTTACGTCCGACCATGGGGAGGAGTTCATGGAGCACGGCGGGATAGCGCACGACGGCACGGTGTACGAAGAAGACATCCACATCCCGTTGATATTTAAGCTCCCGGGAGGAGCGCTCGGCGGGAGACGGGTGGGGGATTTGGTCAGTATGGTTGACATACCGGCGACGATTCTGGACTTGGCGGGGATACAGGATGAGCTGGGTGTGGGGAGGAGCTTCGGGGCTCTGTTGCGTGGTGAGGCATCGCCGCGGAAGCGGGAGAGAGTGTATTCGGACTGTGTGGGTGTGGCGACGAGAGAGGGGACATGGAAGCACATCATGTATGATTGGGAGGTTCCGGGAGGAGATGGGGGGATGCTCAGGAAGAATACGGGATTGCGCGAAGTGGAGTTGTACGATCTGAGCAATGACCCGGGCGAGAGGAAGAACCTCGCGGAAGCGCATCCCGATATGGCGCGGAGATTCGGGGAGCGGGCGAAGTCCTGGGTCGAGGAAGGGGCGGAGATATGGATGGAGAAATCGGGTAGCTTCGGGGGGCCGGAAAGCCCCCGAGGAGTGCCGGTGTGGAACGAGGAGTTGATGAGGGAAATACACGTCGCGCTCAGGGAAGGTCGTCTTTCGGGGAAGGTAGAACGCGTGGGCAAAGAACAGCTTGAGTTCGACAAGCGGCTTGAGCGTCCGGATTACGGTCTATCCAGAGAGCAAGTGGAGAGGCTAAAGGCTCTGGGTTACATCCGCTAGTAAGAAGGTGAGTTACGGAGGGCACAGATGTCGGGAGACAGGCTACAGGCGATAGTGGAGGGGATAGCGAACCTGCCGACGCTGCCGCAGGTGGCGACGAGGCTGATGCAACTGCTTTCGGATCCGGAGGCTTCGATGGGTGAGATCGTGGATACGATCTCGAAGGATCCGGCGACGTCGGCAAAGGTGCTGCGGTTGACGAACTCGGCATACTACGGGGTGCCGAGAACGGTGACGAGCATCAGGCAGGCGGTGGCGCTTTTGGGGATGAGGACGACGAGAAACTTGGCGATGGGCCTTTCGGTGGTCAATAGCTTCGGGAAAGAGGGGCAGAGGGGAGGGTTCAACTATCATCAGTTCTGGCGTCACAGCGTGGGTGCGGGGTACCTGTGCTCGGCGCTGGGAAAGAAGGCGCAAGCGGAGGACACGGAGTTGCTGTTCCTGGGAGGGTTGCTTCATGATATCGGGAAGCTGGTGATCGCGCAGTACGACCCGGAGACGGCGAAGGAGGTGCTGCTGAGAGTGAAGAAGGAGTCGATGCCGATGCACGAGGCGGAGAGCGGGGTGATGGGAGCGACGCACGCGGACGTGGGGGTATGGCTGTGCGAGCGGTGGCAACTTCCCGAAAAGCTGGTGGACATGGTGAGGCTGCATCATGACGAGGAGGCGATGAAGTCGAACGTGCCGGTGGCGATATGCGAGCTGACGAACTACATCTGCGGCGTGAAAGGGGCGTCGAGCACGGGTTCGGACGCGCCGAGGTTGAACAAGGCGGTGTGGGATACGCTTGACATGGACGCGGGCTCGCTGAACAATCTGCTCGGCGCGGTGGATGCGGAGCTGGAGGCGTCGGAGGCGTTCCTGTCGCAGGTGTAAGGAGGGGGAAATGCTGGAGGGCTATCGACTTGTGGACCTTTCGCCGGAGCTGCATCCGGGGAAGGAATCGCGGCGGCTGGAGATAAGGCCGTTCATCTACGAGGAGGACAACACGATCATGCACGACGTGGACATGATGAGTCACGTCGGGGTGCACGTCGAGGCTCCGTCGCACTACAAGGAGCAGCTTGCGGACGCGGCGTCGCTGCCGCTGGAGACATTTATCGGGGAGGCGTGCGTGTTGGATTACGACAAGGCGGGGCCGGGGGCGAGGGTCACGGCGGAAGTGATGAAGAGGCTGGCGGGTGACATACTGAAGCCGAATGACATTCTCTTGTTTCGAAGCAAGCTGCCGAAGGCGGATTCGCCGACGACGACGGGAGAGGCGGCGAGGTGGCTGTCGGAGCTGCCGATAAAGATGTTCGGGAT
>CAZBND010000071.1:0-7211 GCA_964493415.1 uncultured Planctomycetota bacterium
CGAAGGGACGGCGACAATCGCTCTGAGAAACTTCTGCTTCATCATCGACGGCAAGCTGGCCGGCACGGGAAGGCCGGGGGTCTTCAGCCCGCTGGAGAAGGACCTCCAGGATCTGAAAGAGCAGGGCATAGGCGCCGTCGTCTCCCTGACGGAAGAGGAGCTCGACGAGGACGCTCTCAAGGAAGCGGACTTCCGCTCGCTCCATCTTCCAATCGCTGACTTCTCGGCCCCTAATCCCAAACAGATCGAGCGCTTCGTTAAATTCGTCGACCGCATGAACGAAGAGGGAATCGGCGTCGTCGTTCACTGCGGGACAGGGTCAGGAAGAACGGGCTCCATGCTCGCCTGCTATCTTGTCTCCCAGGGCCGCAGTGCCGAAGAGGCCATAGCCGAGATCCGCGGCAAGCGAAGCTCGTACATCGAGACACGCGAGCAGGAGGACGCCGTGCGCAGCTACGCCGAGCGTCTCGCGCGAAAGAAAAGCACCTCGGAGTGAGTGTACTTCCGCGACTCTTCCAGCATCAGGTTCTCAAGCCCCTCCGGCCCGGGCGCTTCGGTCCGCTTTCTTACCATGACCAGCGCCCCGTCCCGAAACACCGCCTTGCCCGCGGCCCGATCGAGAGCTGAGAATACTGCGCCCCCATTTTTCGCGTCGTCGGTGACCTCGTACGGCGGATCGACGAATGCGACGTCGAACTCGGTTCGCGAGACCTCGAACGCCCGCAGCGCCCCCATCGCATCCGCCTTTACCAGCTTCGACCGGTCAGCGAAACCGAACTCCTCTATATTGGCTCGAAGCGCCGTCACGCACGCCCGGTGGCGCTCGACGAATGTGCAACTTGCCGCTCCTCGCGAAAGCGCCTCCAGCCCGAAGCTCCCTATCCCCGCGAAGAGGTCCAGCACCTTGGCGGATTCCAACTCCTTCGAGATTATCGAAAACAACGACTGCCTCAGCCTCGCCGAGACGGGCCTGACAATGTTCGACGAAGGCGACCTGAGCCTCCTTCCCCTCGCCATTCCTCCGATTATTCTCACCGGCATCGCTGGTCCCTCTTTCGGCCCACGATTATGTCACAGCGGCATCTGACGGTCAAACGCCGCAGGTGATGGAGACATTTCCGGGTTTAACAGCCCGATGAATGGCGTTAGTATATCCTTTTGCTCTGATTGCATCACGCACCGGGCCGTTTCCTTCCGGCTGCGACCTTGACCGACGGAGATTCACGTTGAGCCCCGTGGAATTGCCCAACCTCACGGACGGACACCTCTCCCGCACCCTGTGGCGGCTTGCGGTCCCCACCATGGCGAGCAACTTTCTCTTCAACGCTTTCGGCCTCGTGGACATGATCTTCGTCGGCAGGTTGGGGCCCTCTGCCGTCGCGGCGGTCGGCCTCGCACAGGTTATCCTCGGACTGGTCATCATGCTCGGCATGGGAGTCTACGTCGGCAGTGTCGCCGTCGTCTCGCGTTCCTTCGGCGAGGACAACCAACCGGAGGCCGAACATGCCGCGGCCCAGGCTCTCCTTCTGGCGGTGCTTCTGGGCGCTTGCCTGGCGGCGTTCATCTATCCCCTTGCCCCTTTCGCAGTGAAGATGCTTGGAGCCGAGCCGGACGTCGTAGACCAGGGTGCCGGCTATCTCAGAATCTCTGCATTGGGGTCCACGGCCATATTCGTCGGCATAGCTCTGTATTCGGTTCTCAGAGGCGCGGGTGACGCGATCACTCCCCTTATAGCCAATGTCATCGCCGTGGCCGTCAATGCCGTCCTGGATCCCATCATGATATTCGGGCTCTTCGGCTTCCCCAGGCTGGAAGTCGCAGGCTCCGCCATCGCCACCGTATGCGCCAGGGGGACGGGCGCGGCCATCCTCTTCTACCTCCTCTTTCTCGGCAGACATCCCATCAACCTCAGGTTCAGGCAGATGAAGCCCGACTTTCCCATGATCTGGCGGCTCGTGAGGGTGGGCGCATTCAGCTCGACCGAGATGCTTTTTCGCAACGTCTCGATGATGATCATATACAGGCTGGTCGCGGGCTTCGGAACCGAAGCAGTTGCCGCCAACGCGATCGTGGTGAAGCTTCGCTCCATGGTGATAGTTCCCGGATGGGGGTTGGGTACCTCGGCCGCCGCTCTGGTGGGCCAGAACCTCGGCGCTGGGAAGCCCAGGCGTGCGGAGCGCTCCGGCTGGCTTGCCGTCATCTACTACACTCTGATCGCTGCGGGTGCGGGAATCTTCCTTCTGAGCTTGCCTCGCCCCATCGTCGCGGCCTTCACTCGTGACCCCGAAGTAATGCGCCTGGGAATCCTCTACGCCCGCATAAGCGCCGTCGGCATGATGCTTATCGGCATGACGGTCGTGCTCGGCAGGGCCATGGGCGGCGCCGGCGACACACTTTCCCCCATGATCGTCGGCGCGCTGGCGGTCGTCATCAGGGTCACCTTCGCCGTCATTCTCTCTTCCTTGTGGAATTCCGTCATCGGAGTCTGGCTCGGCAGGGAGATCGCCAACTTGATAAACTCCATCGTCATAGGACTCTGGTTCAGCATGGGCAACTGGAAGAGGAAGACAGTCTGAGCCGCCGCGGCCTCTTCCTTCCGGCCGTCTCGACGTAGCCGCCCATTTGACACGCACTTGCGGCGCAGGTATCCTTTCTGTTCGTTCCCCGGCAACAGGAGGGCGTACCAATATGGAGCCACGCGTTTGGCGGCGCAGCGCCGCCTTCATCTCCGCCTGCTTCTTCTTCGCGGGATTCACGGCGGTTGTTCACCACTTTGTATGGTTCCACACCCTTTCTCTGGTGCTCGGTGGGGCCGCCCTGACCTCCGCACTCCTGGTTGGCATTGCTTTAGGAAGCTTCATCGGCGTCCGCTGGGCTGATAAGGCGGCGCGACCACTCCTTTTTTACGGCGCTCTGCAGCTTTTCATAGGTCTCTATCTCGCCGTTTCGGCCCCGTTGTCAGTGCGCGCAGTGACGCTGCTTTACTCGGCCGTCGGCAGCGATGCCGGCCCATTGCTCCTGGCTATCGTCCGGCTCGCAGTGGCGGCTCTCGTGCTCATCCTGCCGGCCATTGCCGCAGGAGCATCCCTGCCCGCCCTAAGCCGCTGCTTCGTGCGGCGGCGCGAGAGCGCGGGTACGCCGGAGGGATGGCGTATCGGGCGTCTTTTCGCCCTGGCCGCCGCCGGGGCGGCTCTCGGAGCCCTCGCTCCAATGTTTGTTCTTGCGCCTGCTATGGGCATTCGCTCCTCCGGCCTCCTCGCCGCATCTCTGAACGTAGCCGTCGGCGCGATCGCCGTCCTCTTAGGAAGGCGTACCCCCGCGCCTGAGGGTCGAAGACCTGTTCCCGATGCGACCGAGTCGCCGACCCACGTCGAACCTCGTTGGCACGCTGCTATCGCGCTTGCGGGCCTCGGCATAGCTGCCCTGGCTGCCTCCTCTTACTTTGCGGCTTCTCGGCGCTTCCTCGCCTCTCTGGTCCCGGCCACTGCGTACGCCTTCGCCATCCTGTCTGCTACTTGGCTGCTGGGTCTCGCCGTGGGTGCCGTCGTCGGCTCTCATGTCGGCAGGGAATCCAAGAATCGGCTTTTTCTGATGGGGGCCGCCCAGCTATTCGCCGCGGTTGCGGCCTACGCAGCCATCGCCCTTTATAAGGAGTTACCATACCGCTTCGCGCTTCTTCAGGAGCCCGCGTTCGGGACGTCCGGCGTCTCGGCCTTTCCGCTTCTGGTTGTATCGGCGGCCTTGGTGTTCTTGCCGGCGACCTTCGCGGGCGCGGTGTTCCCCCTGGCGATACAGTCCTGCACCCGCGACGTCCGCCGGGTCGGAGCGGCTGTCGGATCGGCGGTCGGTGTGGGTGCGTTGGGCTGCTTGACCGGCTTCCTCGCCGCTCCCTTGGTGCTGCTGCCCGAACTCGGCCTGATGAGCACCTTCGCCCTTTCTTCGGCCCTGGCTCTGGCGCTTGCTGTGGTGCTTGTGGTCTCCTCGTCGGCCCGAGGATTCTTCAAGAAGATCGCCGTGGCCGCTTCCCTCCTCGCGCTTGTCAACGTCTTCGCCTTCAGGCCGGACTTCGATTTCTTTCCCGCCGTAGGGTACTACAGGAGCCTGCTCGGAGTGACTGAGGACACCCCAAGGGACCTCGTCTTCAGGAGGCGGCTTATCGTGCCCGAGGCCTACGCGCTTGCGAGGCGCGACGGCACAAGATCGAGCGTCGCCGTGATCGAGGGAGCCGGCGGCCATCGGTCGCTCCTCGTGGACGGCCGCTGGGACGGATCGACCTCCGCCGATATGGCGTCTCAGCTCCTTGCGGCGGCAGTGCCCTTCGCCGTCTCGCCCGCTGAAGAGGCGCTCATAGCGGGATTCATCACCGGCGCTACTGCCGGCCTGGCGCTTGAGTTCCCCGACTCTCGGGTCGCCGCAGCCGACCCCGAGCCCGCGGTCATCGAGTTCTCCCGGTTCTTCCAGCCCACAAATCTTAGCCCCTTGGACGATCGCGACGGTCGAGTGACCCTGCGCTTCAATGACCTCAGAAACCATCTCCTCGTCAGTGACCGCCTCTACGACGTTATAATCTCGCAGCCCGGTCCGCCGTTCGCGGCCGGCGCGACCCATCTGTTCTCCGCGGAATTCTACAAGCTGGCTCGCTCCAGGCTCAAGCCGGACGGCCTCTTCTGCCAGCGCGTCCGCACAAGCCAGACGACCGCCGAGGCTTTCGCGGTCATGCTACGAACTTTTGACCATGCCTTCGAGTCCGTCTACGTTTTCCAGATCGGGCTGTCCGACTACCTGTTCGTCGGCACCCGCGAGCCGCTTTGGATCGATGCCGATGCTATGGAAGAACGTATCTCCGGCTTCGTGGTCCGACAGGTCCTCGCGCGCGCAAGCATCAGCTCGCCTTCCGAGCTTCTGGCCACATTCCTCCTCGGCCCGCAACAGGTCAAAGAGTTCCTGTCCCGCGGTCCTCAGATAAAGAACACCGACGACAATCTCTGGCTCGCGCTTGAAGCGCCGAAAGGTTTCTGGCTGCGTGAGCCGGAGGCAGACATCCTGAGTGCGCTCTTGGACCTTTCGCCCGGCGAGTATCCTTACATCAAATACCCGGGCGGCGACGAGCAGCGCGTCCAATGGCTGATCGATGCCGCCGAGTGGCGGCTCCGCGGCGGCCACCTCGACCTCGCACAGCGGATCGCCGAAAGAGCACTCTCGATCGGGTTCGACGCGAGGGTTCACGACTTGCTTGCAAGGCTGCATTTGGCCCGCGGCGGCGCCCAGGCTGCGGAGGAAGAGTGGGGGCTCATCCTCTCACGCGATCCGGACCATGTGCCCACGCTGCTTGCGCGCGCCGGGCTCGCCGCCCGGACGGGCGACCTCGAGTCCGCGCTTCCCCCGGCCCGCCGCGTGCTCGAGCTGGAGCCCGCCAACTCCCTCGCTCATTTCTACGTCGGCGTGAACCTCCACCGCCAGGGAAAGATTGACGATGCTCTGACCCATTTCGAGGCCGCTGCACGAGAGGAAGCCATAAGGGCGCGCCCCGAAATCCTTTACAGCTTGGCCGCCACGGAACTTGAGCCCTCCGTCGCCCGTTACGAATCAGCCCGGACCCACATGGGGCGCTACTTGCAGTTCGTGCCTATGGACTACACCGCATGGTACCACCTCGGTGCCGCTCAGTACGTCACGGCTTCCGTACAAGAGGCCGCTGCAAGCTGGAGGAGGGCCGCTTCTCTCGCCGGAACCCTCGCTGATTCATACCTCCGGCGCGGGGCCGAGGCTTGGAGCGACGGCGACCTCCCGACTGCTGCCGCCGCCTTCAAGCAGGCCATCACTTTGTTCGGCTCCGATAGAAATACTCACCGCGAGATGGAGCAGGTCGTCTGGAAGCTCGGCGACTCGGAAGAGATCGTCGGGGCGGCACAGCGCGCCGTGGAGGCCTTCCCCGACGACCCCAACGTCCATCTCCAACTGGCCGCGGCCTACGAGCACGCGGAGGAGCCGCAACCGGCCCTCGAAAGCTACCGCAAAGCCATCGAGCTCGAGGAGAACCTTACGGCCTTGGCGCAGATTGAAAAGTCCGTGGAGGCACTCAAGAGCCAATTCCCGGAACTGTCTGATTCAGCCGTCGAATCAGAGGGGGAGACAGCCGGCACTCCCGAGCCCCACCGGAACAGCGCCGAAGTGACCGCCCTGTTGGAAAAGGCCAAGGCCGCCCTTGAGGCGGGCGATGCCGATTCCGCCTTGCAGGAGGCCCGGAGCGCCCTCGAACTGGATCCACAGAGCCCCGCCGCTCACTTCTACGCGGGCCTTGCGCTGTTCTCCCTGGGCGAAGTGTCTGAAGCGGTCGTTCGGTTCGAATCCGCTCTGGCTGATGAGGCCTTCGTCGAGGAGCAGCCTGCCCTCCTATACAACCTCGCCGTCTGCTACCTGAATCCGGACATCGCGCGATACGAAGAAGCCGTTCCTCTTCTCCGCTCCTATCTGCGCGAGCGGCCCGCAGACCATCTCGCCAATTATCACTTCGGCGCGGCGCTCTATCTCTCAGGGCAGCACGACCCCGCCTTCAGGGCTTGGGAGAAGGGCTACCTTCTCAGCGTCGCGAGATCGGAAGACCTCCTGCAGCGCGCGCGCGCCGCCCTCGCCGTGGGAGATCGCCTCGGCGCTGAAATGCTCGTGAACGTCTCGCTGCAGGCGTTCCCCTTCAACGCCGGCTCGCTGACTGAGCTCGCCACGCTTCGTTCCGCCGTGGGCGATCACCAAGCCGCCGTCAACGCGCTCAATCGCGTCGTCGAAGTCACCCCGTCGGACAAGCGCGTTTACTACAGTCTCGCGCAGGAGCACGAGGCCGCGGGCGACATCGAGGCGGCAATGCTCAACTACAAGCGCTATGCCGTGCTCGAAAGCGACCCCTCCGTCGCGCGCGACGTCAAGCACAAGCTCGCTCAACTCCGCGCCTTGCTACCGCCCCGGCCTCTCCAAGTCAGACCGCTTTGGGAAGGCGTCCCCGGTATCGCGGCACCTCAGCCCGAAATCCCTCGAGGCGCGCAATAGCCCTCCGGATCCTTCCCCGTGACTCTCTTCGGCATCGACAAGTGCCGCAAGCGGGCATATTTCACATGGAGTTCAAGGCCGTATCCGGCTACTCTAGAAGGCCGCCGCTCGACGGACGGTTAGGAGCGAATCGGCGAAATGGCTGTTGACGGCAACCACACTCCGGCGAA
>CAZBND010000072.1:0-7131 GCA_964493415.1 uncultured Planctomycetota bacterium
GGTTCGTATTCGACTGAGAAACCCAAGTCGATGAATTGACCGGCGAACGTGAGTTCGTTGGCAGCCTGCCTGAATTGGTCGATTGATCGGAGCCTTCGGATCAGGGTCTCCCGACCTGACAGCGGGACACTGTGGATCCATCGCACTAGGTCAGCACGCCAATTCGCTGTCTTGGTGCCGGTCACGAAGGTGTATAGCTCAGGTACTCGGTAGTTCTGGTTCTGCCCGTACCGTTTTTCAAGCTTCTCACGCCAGAGACCACTGTAGATTACGTCGTCCTTCGTCATGACTCCTCCGATCTCCATGGACCCCTCTCAGCCTATGCCAATCCAGTGTCCAAGGAAACCGGGGCCTCTATAGGACCCGCATGCAGTGGTGGTGTGGGGGCCGGGAGTTCAAAGCTCCCGGCTACCCGATCATGCAAGCCTCAGCACCGTTGTCAAGTCTCCTTGAAGTCCTTTGTTGCGTCAATGAGCCCCGAGAGGTACGGCAGAACCACACCGCGGCGAGAGAGGAAGTGGTACGTATTGCTCAGGCTTTGATAGCAGGCTAGCTCCTCACTGGCGGCTTGCTTCTCCTCGTTCCCCTTGGATTCATCAGCCACGATGCCTTGAGTGCGGCTCAGTCTCTCCGCAAACTCGTTCGTTTTTCCCGAAAGCCAGTATAGCTGATAGCACTCACGCTGGTTCCGTGGATCTCCAAGATGCGCAGCTGCGGCCGGGTTTTCGCCCAGGAGCTCCATCAGGTCGGCCGTCCCTATCCTTCCGCTCGCAAAGCGATCATAGACATGCGCGTTCCAGCCTTGCAGGGCGATGAGGAAGGCCAAGCTCCTTGGGACGAGGATTGCCTTGGGGTCCGCAAGCCGGATGGCAAGGTTCAGTCTACTAAAACACTGCTCGACTGTGCGAAGGCTGAACTCGAAGATGCATGACCAGTCATTGAGCACTCCGAGCAACACCTGCCTTTCACCATGGGGATCCCGACGTTGTTTCATCACTTCCGTCATGCCAAAAGTTTCAAAGAGATAGCTCGTATACTTCTCAATTGGCGGGTCTGGTAGTCGAAACGTAAGGTCCACGAATCTCCGTAGGTACCCATCGGCATTCGTATCGCGACCGTAGACCGCACGGATCATATGAGCGAGTTGCGACTTGTCGATCGCGAGCACGAATAGGAGGCCGGGAATACAAAACAGATGTTTGATCCTCTCTAGCAGCTCGAGCGCAAATGAGGGCCGGCACCTGTCGAGTTCATCCACAATGATCGTTATGGGGAAAGCTGAATTGCCAAGATCTGCCTTGACCGCCTCCACGAACTCTGTGACCGACGCCCGAAAGGTGACGAGGGCCTTCTTAGCATCACCATACCTGTCGAGCTCAGGGGTTTCGTGATGCTGATCTCCTTCGAGAAGGTCTCCAGCCAACTGGGCGATGGCTGAGGCGGCTTGGCTGGTCAGTGGTGATGGGTCTCCGACAACGCCTGGAGCGAAGCGTATCGCCGCCGGGACTACGTAGGACACAGCCCGCTGCATGTGCCTCTTGACATTCTCCCATGCGGCAAGACTCGCTGAGGTACGTTCGGCGGGAAGGGTTCTCTTTGCGATGGCCTGATCGATCTCGGCAACGAAGGCGAGTAGCGGGTCCAGTACGAAGTCGTTCTCCCAGGCGTTGAAACACAGGCATTGGCGGCCACGATTGAGAAGCTCTGCATTCAGCATGCGAACGAAAGTCGTCTTCCCCGATCCCCATGGCCCATCAAGAGCGAGACAAAAGGGTTGGGTGATCGTGCTGGTTAGATCGGAAACGCGGAGCACATGCTGCTCTCGTTCCAGTTTGTCATTCACATACGGGTCGTCCTCCGGGATCGCAATCCCGTCATGCTTGCGGATCATGACTCCTCCAGTACAGGAACTCCTGGCATAACGTGTGGGTGAGCGGCGGGCCGCCGAAGCTCATCCTGGCGCGCGGCTGGCGCCAAGCCAGACGCGTGACAGCCGGGAGCGCCAGCTCCCGTCCGGTCAATTCACTCGTTATGTCGCGATCCCTCATTGCGCGAATTCGATGTCGACAATCTTCGCGGACGCGGCGCCCTCTTTCCACTCGCTTGGAACTGAAGAAGCTTCATAGAACCGACCCCTCTCCAGTTGCCAGATGTAGTTGGGTTTCAACGGCTTCTCGTCGCTGGATGAGTACTCCGTGATCCAAACCGGATGGAGATTCTCTTCGGCGATAGTGACGTCACTTGCATCCCTAAAATAGACTATTACGGCGACCTTGGACAGCGTGCGGTCACCTGTGTTCTTTAGCTTGAACGTGACTCCGGGAACGTCTTTGTCAGAATAGCTCTCGTAGTATCGGGCTTCAAAGTCGTAGAGCACTACATTTGATACGTAGGCCTGTTTCTCCTGAAACACTTCAAGCTCCCCTTGTGCTTCGGCAAGACCTTCCTTTGCCTCAACCATTTCGGAATCCAGCTCCAACGCCTCCGCGTATTTCTCCACGGCTCCCTCAAGGCGCTTTCCTTCCCTCAGTTGCCTAGCTTCAGCAAGAAGGGCTTCTACCTCTGCCTTCCTTCTCTTCGCGGCAATCTCTGCCTTCCAATCGAGGAAGACCTTCCACCCGGCCTCTTCTCTTATCAGGTGGAAGGACTCTGTTTTCGTTGTCAGAGGGAGGTCAGGATCCTCGAGCTTCTCCGCCAGGGCTTCCTCCATCTTCTGCTCGTCGGAGTCTCCGAAGGCGGATTTCATCGCCAGGCCCAAGAGATCAGCTACGAGAGACCCCGGATCGGGCATGGTAATCTCGACATTGGCCGAGGCTCGATCCTCGGACTCTTCGATCTCTAGGACCTTGAACGAGATCTTGCTGGCCATTGCCTCGGCAATTCCCTCTGGTGCCTCAAACTCGTCGACGTAGGTCCGCAGGTCTTTGACAGACCTGTTGTTCCGGCTCGCATAACCAACGAGGTTTCGTCCCGGATTGCGCTCGGTGTTCCGTACGACGTTCCAGATCACACCTAAGGTTGAGTCGGAACGGAACACGCAGGCCTCACGCTTTCGAGATGCTCTTCGGAGTTTCATCTTTCCCCTCGACCAGTAGCCAGCCTTGCTGAGATCGTGAGACGAGCGATCGCTCCTGCAGTTCCTCCAGCACGGCGCCGAGTCTCTGGTTGTTCATGCGCAGCCGCTTGCGTAGCTCGACGCGCGTCAGGGGCCGAGTGGCCGAGGCGAGCACCTCCACGACCCGGTCGGGGGGCGAGAGGGGCTCAGGGCGTATCGGCACGGCTCGCTCACGGGAGTCGACGACCTCCAGGTGCGTCGTGCCTGCTTCGCTCGAGGCGAGCCGCAGCTCGATCCCCTCCAGCCCGGGTGCATGGCGATGCTCGGCGCTCAAGAGCAGCCGGTCTCTCTGATAGCGCAGGTAGAGACCGCTGTCGATCCAGGCATGGAAGTCTCCGGAGCCGCGCAGCGCCTGCCCTGCCCGTCCGCCGCCGTTCTTGCGCAGGTGATGGACGACGATCACCGCCAGGTCCTGCAGGCGTTGCAGGTCGCGCAAGTAGGTCAGGAGCTCGGCGACCTCGCCGGCGTGGTTCTCGTCGCGCCGATGCAGGCGCACCAGGGGGTCGAGCAACAGCAGGCGCGGACGGATCGCGGCGACCGTCTCGATCAGCCGCGCCCGATCGCGTTCGATGTCCAGGCGCACGGCAGGCGCGGTGATGACATGCAGGGCAACCTCTTCGATCCGCAGTCCGCGGAGCTGGCAGAGTCCGGCCAGACGTTCGCGGACGGTGTGAGGATGATCCTCGGCCAGATAGACGAGCACCTCTCCCGGATCCTGGACCTCGAAGTGATCCAGGCACCGCGTGCCGGTAGCCACCGAGAGGGCCAGATCGAGCCCGAGCCAGGTCTTACCCACCTTGGGATGACCGGCAACGAACCCGACCGCCGCACGGCCCCAGAGCGACTCGACAAGCCAGCGAGCTTCCGGCGCTGGCTCCTCGAGCTCTGCGAGGCGGCAGACCGGAAGCCTGCGGTTCTCCTGGGTGATCTCCATGTGGTTCTACCTCTCAGATCCGCGCGGGGAGCAGGATCTCGTCGATCGTCTCTTCCAGGATGTGTTCATCGACGAAGCTCTGGTCGCGGTCGTGGGCCCGCATCATCGCCGTGCGCAGGAGCTTCGCGGCGACCCGGGGCAGGCCGCGGCTGGCGCGCAGGAGCAACTCCAGGGCCGGGTCGGCCAGGATCTTCTCGGTGGCGCCCACCGCCTCGAGCGATCCGGTGATGAAGGCGGCGAACGCGGCGCGGTCGGTGAAGGGTTCGAGGTGGACCTGCACAGCCACGCGCATGGCCAGGGCCGCGTGCAGCTGCATCTGCAGGTGCACGCGCAGAGGCGGCAGCCCCACGAGCCACAGGGTCAACACATCGCGGCTGTCGAAGGCGACGTTGAGGAAGCCCGAGAGATCGATCAGGAACCGGTCCGAGAGATGTTGGGCCTCGTCCATGACGACGATGGGCGCGCTGTGCAGCTCATCGCGCATGTGCACGAGGGTCTTCTTGATGTCGGCCCACAACTGAGCCCGGCGATGGGAGGGGCGGATCCCGAGCTCGAGGGCCAGGGTGCGGTAGAGATCGAGCGGAGAGACGGCCGTGTCGCAGAGATAGATCACCCGGTAGTCGGGCCTGGGGAGTTGGCTACAGAGGTTGCGCAGTGCGGCGGTCTTGCCGACGCCGGCTTCCCCGGTCAGCACGCCGAGACCGGGATCGTCGAGCAGTTGGCGGAAGGCGCGGGCGAGCCGCCCGTAGTCGGGACCGAGCTCGCAGAAGGTCTTGCCTTGGGCGTTCTTGGGCAGCGGGTGTGCGGTCAGGCCGAAGCGTTTGCGGTACATGGGTTCAGTCCTCCTGTCTGGGATGGTTGTAGTCCGATGCGCGCCGCGGGGGCCGGGTGCGCTCGTAGTGCTCGCGCTGGATTTGATCCAGAGGATCGATGCCGGTCGGTTCGCTGCCGGGGTCAGGTTCTCCCAGTTGCCGGCGGCGGTGGCGGTGAGCGTTGCGGTAGCGATCGAGGGCAACAGCGTCGCAGACGAAGCGCCCATCGAGGAAGATGCGCGGCAGGACGCCGTCCTGACTTGGGTCGTAGCGTAGCTCGACCTTCTTGCCGGTCAGTTCAGCGCGCACCTCGAGCCAGCCGCCGTTCCAGCGCACGGTGGCGTCCTTGCGCACCTTGCGCTCGGCGCGATGGAGAAAGACCTCGTCGAGGTTCGTGCTGGGCCGCAGGGGGCGCAAGTGGTCCGCGTCGGCCAGCCAGTGCTCGCGCGGCGCCCGGCCCGTGGTGCTGTGCACCCGCGCATGGTACTCGGTCGCCAGCCAGGCCCAGTGCAGAGCGTTCAGTTCCGCCAGAGTCAGAGGATGATCGGGCAGCTCGTCGCCGATCTCCTCGCGCCAAGTTTTGTGAAAGCGTTCGATCGCACCTTTCGCCTCACAGTCTCGGGGCGCTGTGTGGAGCAAGTGGATCCCCAACTCCCCGCAGATCGCCCGCAGCGATCGGGCAATGTAGGCCGACCCGAGATCCACGTAGTAGGTCCGGGGCCGGCCGGCCTTCAGCAGCGCTTGCTTGAAGCCGTACTCATGCTCGACCGCGCTCTCGCTCAGGGCGAAGAAGCTGTGGGGAAGATAGCGGGTTGCCGCGTCGAGCTGGCTCAGGAGGTAAGACTTGCGCAGCTTCCCATCGGGAGCGACCACCACAGGTCCATGCATGGCATCGCCCATCCACAGATCGCCGGCGTGCTCGACGAGGAAGGAACGCCGCTCGGCGGACGGGCCACGCCGAGGACGGCCCGAGATGCCGTGGGCGGCCAGGAGCCGGTGAACGGCCGATCGGCTGAGCTGCCCCTGGGCGACGACATGCGCGCGCTCGAGCATGCGGATGATCCGGCGGATCGAGCGCCGGGGCTTCTCGCGCCGGGCGCGGATCACCAGATCCGCCACCGTCGGCTCCATGGCGCGCGTCTGTCCCCGGTCACGGCGGGTCTGCCGGCTCAAGGCCGCCAGCCCGCCGCGCTGATAGGCGTAGTGCCACGACTCGATCGTGCGCGCCGAGAGCCGCACTAGACGGCCGTCGGGACGTTGGTGGATCCGCTCAGCGGCCTCGGCGAACCAGGCCCGGCGATCGCCGTGTTCCAGCCGTGCACTGATCAAGGGACCCAGCACACTCAGCTTCCAGAGCGCCAGCTCGAGGCTTTTGTCGTTCATGCGGCCGAGCCTACGAGAGCCTTCCGGCCAAAAGGGGTGGGATCGATCGGGAGCCGCACGTCTCCCCGAACCTGGCCGAAAGATCCTCAGGCTTACACGAGACGAAGCCCTGGACACAGCCGGTGGATCGTCTCGGCCAGCTCGGCCAAGCACCACCCGGGCCCCGGGGTCCAGCGCTTCCGATAGACCGTCACCAGGTCGCCTCGCCGGCCCTCGAGCCCAACCGTCACCGCCAGGGCGCTCCAGGCCGTGCCGGCGGCCGTCGCCATGGCCGCCACGACGCGTCGAGCCGAACTCGCCAAGCGTGCCCGCCAGCGCCGGCAGGTCCGCTCCGGTACCGGCGAGGACGCCGGGTGCTCGAGGGCCTCCTCGATGACCCTCCAGCACCGCTGCAGCCACCGCGCCAGAAAGCCCGGCAAGACCCGCCAGACGGCCCTGCACTCCGCCCGATCCGCGCACCGGAAGACCTTGATGACCACCTCGGCCACCTCGTCGTTGTGCACCCGGCGGGATCGGAACTCATGGACATGGACGCGCGCCCCACAGCGTGGGCAGTTCGGAGGCCGGTAGCCGTCCGGGTCGCACAGCCGGGCCTGGTGGGTGGCCAGATCCTGAACCTCGGCCGCGATCAGCGTCCCGCCTTTCTGACTGGACGGAGAGGGCTCATCCAGGCAGGATGAAATGGCGGAAGAAGGGGACCTGTCATGGGTCATGAGCACCTCCTAGTTGTGGTTGACCAGGAATGCTCACCTTTCTTCCGCCATGCTACAAGCCGCGGATCTGTCTCGGAATGAAGGCGACATGCCAGGAAGGGACGGAAGCGGGAATCTCTGTCAGACTATGGGACAAATGCGCGGCAAGCTCCGTTGTCTAAGCGGTACGGAACA
>CAZBND010000073.1:0-2705 GCA_964493415.1 uncultured Planctomycetota bacterium
AGACAATTTCGGCAACATCCTCCGGGGAAACGTGGCAATAGAAGATGTTCCCCGGCTCAATGACCATCAGAGGGCCCTGCTCGCAGAAACCATGACAGCCAGTGATTCGGACCTCCACGGCATCGGAGAGGCCTTGCCGCATCAGCTCCTCTTTAAGAGCGTGGGCCGCTGGTAGAGCCCCGGACGCCTGGCACCCCGTGCCCCCGCACATGGTGACAGAACGCTTCTTCGCGTTGCGCCGAGCGCAAATCCTGGAACGTAGATCTTCCAAGTCTCGCCGGTTTTCGAGTCTACCCACCACCACTCCCATTTTCTTCCGTATCCCGAACGGAGCGAATCAGCTTTCGGAGCCTGCTCGGGGTCATGTGATGATGGTAAGTGCCGTCAAGTACCACCACCGGTCCCAGGGCACAAGCGCCCAAGCAGTTAACGGCTTCCAGCGTGAAAATCCCATCACCCGTCGTCTCGCCCACGTAAATTCTTAGCTGGCCCCTGACCTCGTCCAGAAGCCGCGGCGCTCCACGCACGTGGCACGCTGTGCCCGTACAGACCGTGATCAGGTGTTTTCCGCGAGGGGCAAGCGAGAAGGCCTTGTAGAAGCGGGCTACGCGGTAGACCTCAATGAGCGGCACGTCCAGCCTCTCCGAGACCGACCTTATGGCCTCCTCAGACAGGTAGCCGTGCGAGGCCTGTATGTCTTGAAGCAATTCAACAACTTGGCTTCGGTCGCCACTAGTGGCTGCAGTGGCAGATCCGGGCATGTGGCTCTCCACCTATCGGCCTCTCCATCCGAAGGGAAAAGCAGGCAGACATTATCCACATGCTTGGAGCCGCGTCAAGCCCCTCTCTCGGGGGATTCTGCAGGATACTACAAGAAAGGCAAGGCTCTGCGCGATCTTCAAACCAGCAAACGGGCCCCGACCTCATTCTCGAGGCCGGGGCCCAGAGACGCTCGCGGACCTAAGCTGCTACGAGTCGATGATCTCCATGGCCTGCTCTTTGTAGGCCTCCATCACGTATGGGATGCCAGAGATCTTGGCGGCTTCTTCCGTCAAGGCCATCAGATCGCTGCGCCCGATTGTCGAGACGTTGAAGTTCCTGCTCCCGGCCATCAACTGCTGCAGGCCCACCTTCAGCTTGTCCGCGAAGGTGAACAGGCCGATCGCCCCGAGCGGCATCTCCGCCACCTTGTCTTTCCCGTAATTCGCAACCAGCGTCTCGTAGGTTACGAAAATCTCGTCCACCGTGGTTCCGAACTGGGAGACGGTCTTGGGAAGAGTCTTGCTGCCCTCCTCCAGCCACAGCCCGATGTTCTTGCCGACCATTCCAGGGATCATTATCGCCCGCCCCATGCAGACCGCCTTGAAGTATGGGGCTCCCATAGCAAGCACTTTGAAAATGTGGTCCTCCGTCGAGAAGCCGCCCGCCATCGCCAAGTCTGGAACATGCGCCCCCCTGGCGGCCAAGGCCTCGCACAGTTCGCGCGTCATGCACTGCAGGTAGAAAGTCGGCACACCCCACTCGACCATCATCCGCCAGGGGCTCATACCTGTGCCGCCCGGGGCCCCGTCGATGGTCAAAAGGTCAAGCTCGGCGTCGGAGGCCCATTTCAGAGCCATGGCCAGCTCGCGCATCGGATACGCGCCGGTTTTCAGCGTGACCCTTTCCGCTCCCAGCTTTCTGAGCCGTTCGACTTCCTTAACGAAACCCTCCTCGTCAATGAACCCCAAACGAGAGTGCCGCTCGAACTGCTTGATTGCGCCGTCTTTGAACGCAGCCCGTACCGCTTCGTCTGACGGATCGGGAGTTATAAGATAGCCTCGCCGTTGCAGCTCGAGGGCGCGTTCGAGCGAGTCAATCTTTATCTCTCCGCCGATGCACTTGGCTCCCTGACCCCACTTCAACTCCACCGTCTTCACGCCCAGCTTCCCGACA
Source organism: uncultured Planctomycetota bacterium (assembly GCA_964493415.1). Lineage (GTDB taxonomy): Bacteria > Planctomycetota > DG-23 > CAZBND01 > CAZBND01 > CAZBND01. The sequence goes on from CAZBND010000073.1 coordinate 1,936, forward strand.
ACGTACTCCGCTACACCGAACCTCGTATCCTCCACGTTCATCTGCACGATCAGGTCGCCGTATCCCTCGTGCCATTTCTGGTATACTTCGACGCGACGGCGCATCTCGGGAGACTCCACAATCTTCCCTTTTGAATCCAACTCCAGCCCCGGGTCGATCCCGCAAACGTTCTCTCCGCAGACCAGAGTTATCCCGGAAATCGTTGCCCCCACGGCAAAATGCTCCCAGTTGCGCCTGGCAATGTCCGTAGATCCGAGCGCGCCCGTGAACACGGGCAGCCGCATCTTCACCTTGCTCTTGTTTCCGTACTCCGTCTCGGTGTTCACCATTGGGAACAGAGTGTTGTCAGGCGTTCCTTCCTCGCCTTCCGGCAGTCCTTCCGCACCAAGGGCGTAGCCCTGGATGTTCAGGTGGGAATAGTCGATCGGATAATCCTTGTCAGCACCCGCGGTGATCGTTCCGAAGGGGCCCGGATACAGCACCTCCCTGCCGCGAAAAGTCGCCTTGAATACCTCACAATTCCCCCGGCACCCGTCAATGCAGCGCGTGCAGATCCCCGAGGCCGGAGATACATCCCTCGAGCGGTTAGCTGTCTGAGTTGCTTCATTTGCATTCGGCCGACGCAATGTCATAAGCTGTCTCCTTTCACCACAAAGGGACCCCTAATTGGAGTGCGAGCTTCGGAGCCACCACGCGCGGCGTTGACACCAGCGGAGTCCGGCTACTGCGCACCCTGTAAATCAGGACGAACGGCTGCTGTCCAGCATAAA
>CAZBND010000073.1:2805-6858 GCA_964493415.1 uncultured Planctomycetota bacterium
CCCTCTGCGATCAGCTTCTCGAGTTGGCGATTAGTAGCCGCGATCACGCGCACGTCGGTCTTGATGGTCGAAGTCCCCCCGACTCGTTCGAACTCTTTCTCCTGCAGTATCCGCAGCAGCTTGACCTGCGTTGCCGGAGAAAAGTCGCCCACCTCGTCGAGAAAGATGCTGCCTCCCGATGCCAGCTCGAAGCGTCCCTTCCGCTGCGCAATCGCCCCGGTGAAGGCGCCCTTCTCGTGCCCAAAGAGCTCGCTCTCCACCACGGTCTCCGGGAGTGCCGCGCAGCTGACTTTGATAAAGGGCTTGGCCGCCCTCTCGCTGTTGTAGTGAATCGCGTGGGCCACGAGTTCCTTACCCGTCCCGCTCTCCCCCGAGATCAGAACCGTCGCATTGCTCTTCGAGACGACTGCGATGAGATCGTAAACCGCCTGCATCGCTTTGGAATTGCCCACTATGTTCGACGGGCGAAATCGATCCTTGAGCTCCCTTCGCAGCCGCAGATTCTCTTCGACCAGCCGCTGCCGTTCTTCCTGCGCCGCTTGGCGCAACTTCACTGCCTGTGAGATCATGGAGGCGATGATAGACAGCAGCCGCACGTCCTCTCGAAAAGACACCCCCTCGGCGAAGAGGCGGTCCGCGCTCAGCGCGCCGATCACTTCATTCCCCAGCTTTATCGGGACACAGATAAAGGATATGTCCTTCCTGCTCACGCGCTTGCGGGCTCCCGTCCTGTCGAGGAAGAGCGGCTCTTCCGAAATCCGCGGAACCACTGCGGGCTGGCCCGTCCCCACCACTCTCCCCGTCACCCCCTCCCCCACCCTGTACCTCCCACGCTCCCTCTGCTTCGTCGACAGCCCGTACGCTGCCTCGATCGAGATTTCCCCCGTCTGGCGGTTCAGCAGCGTCAAAGTCCCGCGCATCATCCCCATGTGCTTAGCCATGGATTTGAGAACCGGACCGCCCACATCGCGCAAATCCATACTCTGGTCGAGCGTCTGGCTGATCTCGAAAAGGAGCGAGAGTTCCTGGACTTCCCGCCGGACTCTTGCTTCTTCTGCAGTTTCGGGCAATGTCGCTGCTCCCGTATTTAGAAACCAACACACCAATCCTACCAGAATGTAGGACGGGTTCACAGCACTCTTTCCAGCCTGCCTACCGCAGCTGCAACCCTTGGGAAACGCGCCGGACCCCCTTTTGGCTAGATTAGCCTTCGTATTCCAAGCTAGAATTGAGGTGCATCTCTCAGCACATGCCGGCCGCAAAGGAGACCCACGATGGCAGGATTCAAGATCGCATGCTCATCCGGCGTCGCACAATCGCATCCTTTGCCCACAGCTCTCGACACCGTACGGGGCCTGGGCATCGACTGCGTGGACTTGCTGGCGATCGAGAATTGGTCCCACCTAGACCCTTCGTCCTTAGTGGGAAGGGCGCACGAAGAGGCCAACCACATCAGCGCCTTGGCCGCAGACCGCGATCTGAAACTTGTGGCGCTGAATACGAACGTCCCGCGTCCCTTAGTCAATCTGAGCCAAGAGACCCGCAATTACAACAAGGAAGTCATGGAGGCTTGCCTTGACTTCGCTCACACCTGCGGGATAAAGATCGCGACCATGGACCCTGGCCGCTCCGCGGAAGGCCTGTCCGAAGAGGAGTCGTTCAAGTTCGCCAAGACCGAGTTGCTCCAGTTCGTTCGGCTGGCCTATGAGCGTGATGTGACAATCACCATAGAGACGCATATGGGCTCTCTGGCTGAAGACCCACAGAACGCACTCCGCTTTGTCGAAGAGATTCCGGGGCTTAAGATCACCTATGACCCCAGCCATTACATCCCGGCCGGGATTCCGCTCGACGAGACGCTTTGCCTGCTGCCGCATGCCGCCCATGCGCACATTCACAACGCCGGCAAAGACTCGTACCAGGAGCGAATGGACCGGCAAATGATCGACACAGCTTGGTTTAAGAGAGTCCTGCGTGACCACTCCTACACCGGCTACGTCTCCATAGAATACCTGGAGAGGATCGCCGTCCGCGACGGCTACGATCCCGTCGAGCAATCCAGGAGACTCAAGGTCCTCCTCGAAAAGGATTAGAGTCGCCCACTGTGTTACAGCGGCACGAGCGACGAAATCGCAGTGCTTGACCTGAACGAACCGATGAAATAGCATGAAAGAGAAGTGAGTCTGCCGGGGAGATCGCTGATTTGGCGTTACGCGGACGGCTTGGCGGCCTCCCGTGCTTCAACTGGGGAGACCAAACATGAAGATAGCGTCGTTGCTCACAGTCCTGGCCGGCGCACTGCTGGCGCTTGTTATCTTCGCAGGGTGCGCCACCACAAGTGCCAAATCCGGTCCGCAAAACACGGACGCGGCCGATACAGACATCTTCTCGGCAGGTACGGTTCCCTGCGCATGCGGCGGCGAATAGGACCCGTTGTGAATCAGCCGGGTCAACACTGCGGTCCCGCTGGGAGCATGTCCGCATGAAGCACACTCTTGTCGTCATCAATCCGAACAGGATGAAGCCTATCGTTTCACCGGTCGCTCTCGACTATCTCTTCGACACTCTTAAGGAGTCCGACTGGCAGCCGTACCTACTTGATCTGGCCCTCGTCGACAACTGGCAAGAACACGTCAACGCCTGCGCAGATGCCCTTCGTCCCGACGCAGTCTGTGTGACCGTGAGAAATCTCGACGATTGTTTCCTGGCCAGTCGGGACTTCTGCATGTCGGCTGTCCGCGAAATCATCCAGTACGTCCGCAAGAAGACGTGCGCTCCCATCGTGGTTGGAGGCTCTGGGTTCTCCATAGCCCCGGAGCGTACACTCGGATACCTGGGGGCGGACTTCGGTATCGCGGGCGACGGGGAGTCCGCGCTTCCTGAATTGCTGACGCGAATCCCCGAATCCAGTCGGCCTAAAGGCGTTCCCGGCCTCCTTTGGCGCGAGAAAGAGAATGTCCGACGTCTTGGCTCGGCTCTCGCAACGTCCCGCTCTCTGCGACCTTCCCCGCGTGCGTTCGTCGACAACCGGCGTCACTTCGAGCAGGGCGGTCAAGTGGGCATCGAAACAAAGCGCGGATGCCCTCTGGACTGCGTGTACTGTGCCGACCCTTTGAGCAAGGGGAAACGCACCAGGCTCAAGCAGCCCGAACACGTGGCAGACGAATTCGAGGCGCTTTTGGGGCAGGGAATCACTCACTTCCACCTCTGCGACAGCGAATTCAACTTGCCGGAGGAGCACGCGCTCGCGATTTGCGCTGAACTCGTCGGGCGGGGACTCAACACCAACATCAACTGGTACACATATGCCAGTCCAATCCCATTTTCTCGCGAACTGGCGTCGATGATGAAAGAATCCGGATGCGCGGGAGTAGACTTCGGCGTGGACAGTGCCGACCCTGCGGTGCTCAGGAACCTCGGAAGACGCTTTGGCCCCGAGGATATCGAGCGGACCGCTCGGACCTGCCATCAGGCAGGGCTCATTTTCATGTACGACCTTCTCGTCGGCGGACCTGGAGAGACGAGGGAGTCGGTCAAGCACACCATCGCTTTCATGGACCGTGTCGCTCCCTCGCGTGTTGGATTATCCTGCGGAGTCAGAGTTTACCCGGGCACGCACTTGGCGGCTCACGTGGTCAGCATGGACCCGGCAGAACGAACGATATGCTTGCAGGGAAAGGTCGGGGATAACGAGGATTTTTTCGAACCGGTCTTCTACGTCTCCCCCGAGCTGGGAGAGAACGTGATCTCATTCGCAGCTTCTCTGGTGGAGGGTAACCGCCGCTTCTTCCTTCCCGTCGGCACGGAACCCCAGACCGGCTATAACTACAACGATAACCGTCTGCTCGTGGACGCGATACAGAAGGGCTATCGTGGGGCATACTGGGACATCCTCAGAAGGCTGCAAGACGGAGAGTGACGGGCCCTGCGGCCTAAGTCCGTGTAGACTCGCTCATCATCAAAGTCCGCCAGCCTCTTTGACTGAGCCCTTGATATGAGCTAGAAGCCATTTCATAAGCTCCTGCAGACGATAATAAGGCAAGCGATATGGAC
>CAZBND010000074.1:0-6015 GCA_964493415.1 uncultured Planctomycetota bacterium
TGCGTCCAATCTTATGGAAAGCAGGATTGCCGCGTTGCGGCGAGTGAGAAAGGAGGCGCGATGTGATGCGAAAAACATTGAGAACGGCGTGGCCGGCGATGACGGCGCTTTTGATTCTGGCGGGGGCTATGGGTCTGACGAGGGCGCAGGAAGCCAAGCCGGCGGGGGAGGTTGAGGTTGCGCCGGTGATAAAGACGGATCACGTGCGCGAGATGGAGATGCTGCTGGCGGGGCTCAAATTCGACGAGCCGCGAAGGCATGAGAACATGGTGGTGTTTCCGATCCGTCACGGCGGGAAGCAAGCGCCCGGGGATTGGGCGACGATGGATGAGGCGGTAGCGGAAGGGTATCTGAAGGTAAGCGAGCAGCCGCAGGCGCGGGTGCCGGAGGTGCTGGTGGAGAACACGGGAGGGAAGACGGTTTTGCTGATGAGCGGGGAGATCATCAAGGGAGGAAAACAGACGCGAGTGGTGAAGCAGGATACGATCGTCGAGTCGAAGCAGAAAGTGAGCGTGCCGGTGTTCTGCGTTGAGCGAAGCCGGTGGCACGGCGATGCGGCGTTCAAGAGCTCGCGGAACATTGTGCCGAGATCCATCCAGGACAGCATCAACCGGGGTGCGGGACAATCGGCGGTTTGGTCGGAAGTTGATCAGATGAGCATGGAGGTGGGGGTGACGAGCCAGACGGGGAGCCTGGACGAGGTGCTGGATTCGAAAGAGGTGCAGGAGAGGTATAAGAGGGTGCACGACGATCTGGGGAAGTTCAGCCCTCCGGACACGATAGGGATTGCCGTGGCGGATGCGAGGACGGGAAGGGTGATAGGTCTGGAGTTGTTCGGTCGGCGGGACCTTTTCGAGGAGCTTCAGGAGAAGCTGATCGAGGGGTACGCAACGGATCTGGTCGTGGTGAGAGGCGGCCCGGATGAGACGATAGAGAGAAAGGTGACGGAGCAAGACGTGGCGGAGTTCGTCCGGCGAGTGATCAAGGGAACGAGCAAGTACGAGGACACTCCGGGAAGCGGACGGGGGATCGACGTTGCCAGTGGGAGCATCAAGGGGAAGGGAGTGGCGCTGGGGGAGCACGCGATTCACGTGTCGATCCAGGACCAGCGTCCCGGGACGACGGCGGCGAAGCCGATAGTGGATTATCAGCGAGCGCCGCAGGTAATGCGTTAGAGGCGGCGCGCTGAGTAGAGGGTGTTGAGTTCTGAGTAATCGGCCCGAGGCGTGAGAAGGGGCTTCGGGCCGGTTTTTTGTGGTGGGGGAGTTGCTGGTCGGAGTTCGACGCGAGAGGCTGGTTATTCCTGATTATGTCCGGTATTGTGTGCCTGTCGTTTGGAAGATATGGGAGATGAGGAATGATGGACGGAGGCAGTGACGGGAAACCGGCGGGAGGTGGAAAGAGACGGTCGATTCGGCTGCGGGGGTTTGACTATTCATTGGCGGGCTGGTACTACGTGACGACTTGTGTGTGGAAGCGAGAATGTCTGTTTGGGCAGGTGCGCGACGGGGGCATGTTCGTGAATGAGGCAGGGAGTGAAGTCATGCGCGCATGGGACGAAGTGCACAGGCGGTTCGGATCGGTTGAGTTGGACGCTTCGGTTGTGATGCCGAACCATTTTCACAGGATTGTGGTGTTGGCGGGGCGAGGAGAGGGCGCGGCAAGCAGCGCCCCTACGCCAACTCTGTATGTGCAGGGGACTCGTGAGAGCCGGTTCTCCCGGGGTGAAGTGAACAGCGGTGGCCCGACTTTGGGTGAGGTCGTGCGGGCGTTCAAATCGCTATCGGCGATTGCGGTGAATCGTTGTCTTGGGCGGAGGAGGAGAGTGTGGCAGCGGGGGTATTTCGAGCACGTAATAAGGGATGAGGAGGAGCTAAGAAAGGTACGGGAATAGATGGTTGGCAACCCGTCCACGTGGGGGTCCGATCGGGAGAATCCGGAGGTGGGAAGGTTGGGGAAGGAGGAACCGTGGAAGGAGTGAGGGCGCGGCAAGCAGCGCCCCTACAATGATAGAGCAGGAAGGGCGCGGTGAGAAGGAGAGTGAGAGCGAAGGAGAAGAGAGGAGGGCGGGCTTTCGGAAACGAGAATAGAGCATGATTCGAGTCCCCCAGGATGCGGTGTTGAGCCCCGTCACGTGGGGGATTCTAGCGGGAGGCGACGGGGGAGTCAAGGTGGTGGAAATTATGGTTGACTGGGGGTGTGGGGGGGAATATAGTATGCGTCTGGCGGGAAAAGGGGCCTTTATCGGAGGTTTCTGCGATGAGATTGCGAAGTCGAACAGCGAGTGCGTTCCTGTTTGCCGCTTTTATGGGATTGGTGATGGCGCTGGGCCCGGGAGCGGGAGCGCAAGAGGAGATAAACGTTCTTTCGCCGGCGGCGGACGCGATAGTGTCGCCGGGTTCGGGTCCGACGGTGAGCTGGACGGCGTCGATAACTGTGACGTCGTTCCAGGTGCAGTTTTCGCCTACGGGGGCGTTCGATCCGGGGAACGATACTATTTCGTATCCGCGTTTGAGCGGGGTGTTGGGGTCGCCGTTGAGCGTGAGTGATCGTACGTGGAGGCGAGTGGTGGGGAAGGCTGTGGAGAACAGCGCGGTGATGTATTTCAGGGTGAGGGGAGTGGGTACGAGCGGGATGGTGGTGTCGCCGCCGAGACGGATATTCGTATCGAGCGCATCGGCGGAAGGTGTGGTGGATTTGCTGATGAAGAGGGAGCCGGTGAGGGAGGGAGACATTTTCAGCGTGGCGGTGATGGTGAATACGGGGAGCACGGAGCTGGGAGCGACGAGCGTGGAGGTAAGGCGGAATCCTGACGTGTTGCAGTTTGTGGGAGGTCTGGGCGGGGTGATCGGTCCGCCGTACTTCGATTACGTGGATCCGGGAGATGGTTCGATATTCATGAGCCTTATGAACATGCCGCAGGCGAGCCCCACAGTGGAGGGATTGGTGGAGGTGGGGAAGCTGTTGTTCAGGGTGGCGGAAGGTACGGCGGGAGGAGCGGCGGCGGTGTCGGGGTCGGTGCTGTCGATTGGGACGCGGGATTTGCCGCCTGAGCCGATGGGAGCGGATACGCCGCGCCCGACGGTGGGCGGCGGGACGCTTGGGGTATTGGGGGGCTGAGGGCCTCCAGGGGCGAGGGTGGCAAATTCCTTTGGCGATGGAGATATGCGATAGCGGTACGTCTTTAGAGAAGATGCGATGGAGAGGAGCGAGATGATCAGCAGGGAAGAGATAGCGAGGGTGCTTCCGCACGATACTGTTTTCCAGGACACGTTCCGGACGTATTCGGGTCCGGAGGACGTGAGATATGCGACGGGTAAGGCGACGATACGTCCGTCGAGGGAGATAAGGGTGGGGAGCACGGAGGATTTCGTGATGAAGTTCGTGGTGGGGGAAGGGGGGATTGAGGCGGGCGGGAGCGTGAAGTTCGCGCTGCCGCGGACGTGGTCGCAGCCGCAGATGGATGATCCTGATGATCCGGGGTACGTGGAAGGATACTGCGGCGCGGGGCCGATGGAGGTGAGACTGTCGCAGTGGGAGCCGATCGAGTGGTACGTGACGGCGCAGGTGCATTCGCGGCTGGAGCAGGGGGATGCGATCCGGATCGAGTATAGGAACGTGATGGTGCAGAAGTTTCCTCAGACGGAGTGGGATAACTGGCGGAACCACCTGGAGGTGTTCGTGTCGAAGACGGCCGGGGGGCCGTACAGGCCGATGGAGAGGGAGAGCCGGTACGAGGTGGAGATACTGGCGGGGCCGCCGGCGAAGCTTCGGGCGATTTTGGCGTCGAGAAGCACGGTGGGAGAGGAAGTTTCGGTTAGGCTGTCGTTTTTGGATGAGTTCGACAACCCGCCGCATGAGATATTCGAGGGAGACGTGAAACTGGCGCTGGAGCCGTCGGGGGGTGAGATTCCGGGGACGGTGGAGTTCACGACGGAGGACGGGAACTGCAAGGAGGTGGGAGGACTGAAGCTTGGCAAGGAGGGGGTGTTCTTCGTCACGGCGGAGACGGGCGACGGCACGATATCGACGAGGAGCAATCCGACGGACTGCAAGGCCGAAGGGTGGAAGGAGTTCATCTACTTCGGGGACACGCACTCGCACACGGGGATATCGGATTCGTTGGGGAGCCCGGACGAGTTTTTCGCTCACGCGAAGAGGGTGGCGGGATCGGACCTGGTGGCGATAGTGGATCACAATCACTACGAGACGTCGAGTGTGGACAAGCCGTGGCAGAAGTGGATGACGCCGGAGCAGTGGCAGGAGATCGAGGACTCGGTGAAGAAGTGGGACGAGCCGGGGAGGTTCGTGACGATTCTGGGGGTGGAAGAGGCGAAGACGACGATGGGCCACAGGAATATCCTGTACCCGAACGACGAGCAGCCGCTGAACAACGAGGCTGGGACGAAGGAGTTCTGGAATTTCCTGAAGGGCAAGAGGGCGCTGATCGTGGCGCACCACAGCCTGAACGGGGTGAACTGGGATGACTATCATCCGGAGTTCGAGAAGGTGGTGGAGATATATTCGATGTGGGGGAGTTCGGAGTACGCGGGGAACCCGGTGTGGGACAAGCCTGTGACGGGGATGTCGGTGCAGGAGATTCTGGGGACGGGGGCGAAGGTTGGTTTCACAGGGGGGAGCGACTGCCATCACGGTCAGCCGGACGTGAACTCGCATCCGAGCAGGTTCACGAACATATATTATAAAGGAGGGGTGACGGCGGTGATGGTGCCGGAGCTGACGCGTGAGGCGGTGTTCTCGGCGATGGAGAAGAGGCGGTGCTACGCGACGACGGGCGAGAGGATTGCGCTGGAGTTTACGGTGAACGGGCATCAGATGGGGGAGGAGATCGGGGCGAAGAAAGGCGAGAAGAGAGTCGTGAAGGTGCGCGCGCTGGGGACGGGGGCGATTGCCGTGATCGACGTGGTGAAGAATAACGCGAATGCGTTCACGCACAGGGGGAGCGGAGAGGTGGAGGAGTTCGAGTGGGTGGACGAGAAGAGGGAGCGGGAGACGGATTACTACTACGCGCGGGTGACCCAGGAGGACGGGGCAATGGCGTGGTCGAGTCCGATTTGGGTGAGCGTGAAGTGAGTCGGGTGCGAAGATGAGAGCGAAAAGCCCCGCGGGATGCGGGGCTTTTTTGTGGAGCACCGCCAGAAGCCGGAGGGGGATAGGTTTTGGATTTGGGGTGAGGGGTGTGATATAATTCCTGCGGGCAAGGGCATGAGAGCCGTTCCGGATAGTGCGCCGGTGAGGGGACTGTCGTCATGAAGGCGCGGTATCTCGTGGGTCTGTGCGCTTTCGCATTTCTTTTCTCGGGCTGGTGTTGCGGCGTTCCGAGCGGGGCAGCTCCTCCTTCCGAAGATGAAGACCGACGGATTCCCTCTGGACACGAAATGGAGCTCTCTCTATGCGGATGAGGAAAGAACGACGGTTGATGGGCGTATTGGGATGGGCGGCAGCGACCGCGTGTGCGATGGCGGTGCTGTGGTATGCGGAGGTTGCGGAGGGGTTCGGGAAAGATCACGGCAAGGTGTACGTCATGCGTCCGAACGTGAAGAGCGACTTTTTCGATCTGTTCGAGGACGATGCGCCGTGGCAACGGGTGATGTCGCGATTGGACGTGTTCAGGTTTCACTTGAACATGGTGGACAGGTCGGACTGGTATACGAATGGGGCGAAGATGATGGGGTTTCTGAACGGGCATGAGATGGCGGCGTGCGTGATCACGGGAGGGCTGCGGGCGTTTTCGGGGTGCGACGGCGAGGAGCAGGGGAGGCGGGACCTGCTGAAGCTGCACAAAGTGTCGGACGTGGGGGGAGTGGTGGATCAGATGATCATGGACGCGGCGTTCCGGAATTCAATCGAGGGGTTTCCGAATCCGCAGGGATTGGACCTGACGATCGAGGAAGCGGCGGGGGAGATAGTGGAGTACATGAAGAAGATTCACAGCGAGTATCCGGGGATAAAGATCGGGATGAACGAGCCGGTGCCGTGGTACTGGTGGGAGAG
>CAZBND010000075.1:0-5823 GCA_964493415.1 uncultured Planctomycetota bacterium
GCGTGAATGGGGTTCACGAGGTCGCAGGTTCGAATCCTGTCGCCCCGACCACCCTCCGTCGCTCGCCTCGGGCGAGCTATGGAGGGTTGGTCGCTTTTGTCCTGCGCAGCCTCGCGCGAAGCAGGACCGACCTGCCCGTGGGGATGATGTATGAAGTACGTGTATCTTCTGCGCAGCATTTCTTGCCCGACCAAGCGCTACGTGGGAATCACATCGGACTTTGAGAATCGGCTCAAGAAGCACAATTCAAGTGCATCTTCCCACACGAAGAGGCATCAGCCCTGGAAGCCCGTGGTCGTCGTCCGCTTTGAGGACGACGAAAAGGCTGCGGCGTTCGAGCAATACATCAAGTCCGGATCTGGTCACGCTTTTGCCCAACGCCATTTGTGGTGAGGCAGCCGCGAGGGCGCTCATTCCGGAAGGCAACGGGCGTTTCACCAAGGCTCACCGCAGCAACGCCGTCGGGATTGCCGGCGGCTCCTTTAGGGGATTCGTGCCACTCTTGAGACTCGCCCCTCCCAATCGCCTGCGGTCAACCGCTCACCTGTTCGCCTCTTCAGAGGAGCCTCTTTTGCAGATCGCGTGAGGTAAGTCTTGTCGACAGATCACATCCCCGCACCTGACTGGTCATGGCTCGAGGAGTGCGGGGTGGGGGAGGTGAGGGATGTCGGCGATTCGGGTCGGTTGATTCTGGGCGATGCGTTCGAGGTCCTTCCCCGGCTTCCCGCCGGACGCGTTCATATGATCTTCGCCGACCCCCCGTACTTTCTCTCCGGCGGGGGCATCACCTGCAAGAGCGGCCGCATGGCCAGCGTGGACAAGGGCGATTGGGACCGGCCCGAGAGCTTCAAGAAGACCTACGAGTTCACCCGCGAATGGCTCTCTCTGTGCCGGCGGGTGCTGGCGCGGGACGGGACCATCTGGGTCTCCGGCACGCGGCACATCATCCACGTCGTCGGCTGCGCCATGCAGGAGCTGGGCTACAAGCTTCTTAACGAGATCATCTGGTACAAGCGCAACGCCCCTCCCAATCTGAGCTGCCGCTATTTCACGCACTCGACCGAGACCGTGCTTTGGGCCGCGAGGTCGGAGAGGTCGCGCCACACCTTCAATTACGAGGCGATGAAGAAGCACAACGAGGGCAAGCAGATGCGGAATCTCTGGGACATCCCCCCGCCCAAGAAGCACGAGAAGCGCTACGGCAAGCACCCGACGCAGAAGCCGGAGGCGCTGCTGGAGCGCATCATCGAGGCATCCACCAAGCCCGGGAAACTCGTTCTCGACCCATTCTGCGGGAGCGGCACAACGGGTGTCGCCGCACTGAGGCTTGGGCGCGCATTCCTGGGCATAGATTCCGGCGCCGACTACCTTTCCATAGCCGAACGCCGCCTTTGCGACGAAGCCGCCGGGGCTTCGCAGAATCGGCTCTGGTAACCTGCCAGGCCACATAGGCATTGAGCTTTTCGCCGATCTCCCCGATAAGAGATGCAGATTAACTTGTCTTTTACATGCCCTGGCGTGAGGATTAACATTCCTTCGGGGGGTGACTCGCCGTCAGGGGAGGGCCGAAAATGAACAAACGCAGGATCGTACTTCTGATAGTCGGCATCGTCTTCCTTGCCTACCTTGCGGCCATCGCCCCGCATGCCTCGTACGTCATGAGGGAGAGCTACCGCGTTACCAGGGGCACGGTCGAACAGTACCAGGACAAGGCGTGGCTGGACGAGGCGTTCGTGACCGCGCGAGCGGCGGCGGATGAGGGCGAGACCAAGTTCGACGCCGCGTACAGGCTTGTTGAGGAGGCCCGAACAGACATCATCGCAGGGCGGGATAGCGGAGAGATCGATTACGAGACCGTCTTGCCGCTTCTGGATGAGGCTGAGGAGATCGACCCCGACAACTCTCTAATAAACTACGTCCGCGCATATGCCTTTCTCGATTCCCCAGGCCAGTCCGTATGGAAGGAGAAGGCGCTGGCGGAGGTCGAGGCCGGCAACCGCAAGGCTCGCTTCGATACCTACGGCTGGCGCAACAGCGACAGAGTCCGCGAGAAGGCGGAGAGGGATTTACAGCTTCCGGCGCTGCTGGCTGTCACTGCTGCAATGGACAACCCTGCAAATCTCCGTGCGCTGAGCGCGATACGTGAAATGGCCAGACGCGCGGCCTACGCCGCCGAGCACCACCTTCGCGCCGGTGAGCCCGAGAAGGCCATCCGGTACGCCCGGCTCAGCTTCGGCATGGCGGATAAGCTTTACGAAAACGAGAGCACGTATCTGATTCCCATATTCATCGGGCATGCGATAGAGCTATTGGCCCTCGGGGTCGGCGAGCAGGCAGCCACGGAACTCGGCGACACGGAAGCTCGCGAGGAGGCGCGGCGGCGGGGGCTTGGGACACAACTGTGGTTCGCGCCCGTGAGTCAGAAGATTCGTGCTGGAGAGCTTTCATGGCCGATGGCGCTGTGGAGCATCGCTGCGATCGTGACCGCGTGCTTCGCCATCTTCTGCGTGGTGTATCTGTTCTTCGGGACGCTCGCGCGGCTTGTCATTCGGGCCATACACGGTACGGACGATCGACCTGCCGGGGATTCCGTCAGCATGGGGCTCGTGATCCTGCTGGCGATTGTGGGGCCGCTTGCGGCCGTCATCGCCTACGTCGTCACGCTCATCGTCAGCTCCGCCACGTCAGGCTGGGGGGGATTCATAGAAGGATTCGGGTTGTCGCAGCTGGGCTTCTGGCTCGCACTTCCCTCCGTCTCCGCTCCGAAAGCCCTTCTCGTCGCGGTGGGTGCCTACGTCGTCATCGTCTGCCTCGCAACCCCGCTTGTAGTCCGGCGGACGCTCTGGCAGCAGCTCGTCTGGGGTGCGAGCCTCATCTCTCTGTACAACCCGTTCTCTCGCGGCGAAGCAGCGCGGGCGTGCCGGCGCATATTCGCTTGCTCCCTTCTCCCCGCGGGGCTCGTTCTGGCAGGAATTCTCATTATCTCCTTCTGGCCTGTGTCGCTCGCCATGCAGCGTGCAGTGAATGGGGCAGCCGCCGGTGACGCGCCGCTCCTTGAAGAATTCGGCAGGCCGCCGAAGGCGCTCGATGCCGAGTCCTACAAGACGGAGGCGGCCAAACTGGCAAGGCAGCTTAAGTCGGATGATGTCGAGGTCGCTCGCATGGCTGTCCTTGGACTCGAGAGGGGGTTGGTGTACGAGAGAATCCCGGAGCTCATAAGCGCACTCGGCAAGCAGAAGGACGAAGGAGTCGTTGGTCAAATCTGGCGGGCGCTCCACAGACTCGCGCGGGAAGTGCAGCCCAAGCCTCTCGAACCCTATCTCGTTACCGCCGAGGGAAAGCCGAACTGGGATGCGGCGATCGTTCTCGCCCGGTCCCAGACCCCGGGAGCCAGGTACCTTATGGGCAAGCTGCACTCCGCTCTGTCGGGGGGCGAAATGGCCTGGCGCGAGGAGCCGCTGGACGTGCTTCTGCGGAAGCTGGAAGCCTCGATCCGCGAGGGCGCCGAACCGGAGAAGATGGAGCGGTTCGCCTCGGCTTTGGCCGAAGGCGGGCATCCCGATCTCGCGATGCTGGTCGTAAAGCGGGTGGAGGCTACGGAGGCCGGCATCCAAGGCTTTTCCCTTCGGGCGCTGGCATACGTCAACACGGACGAGGCGTTGGAGGTCTATCGCCGCTACCTGAAGAAGAGCGGATTCCAGTACGAGTGGGATACGTGGCCCAGTACGCTGGAGTTCCTCGACGAGGACCTTGCGGAGTGGATTCTGCGCGAACACATCGAGGAGAAGAAATCACTCGGCTACGACGAGTTCGAGCTTGCCCAGTTCGTTTCCCGGCGGATGGTTCCGCTTCTGCTCGAAGGCCTGGACCCCGCACAGCCGCCGTGGACGCGAACGTTCTGCATCGAGCGGCTTGGGGAGGTCGGTGACGACAGCGTAGTGCCCGCGCTGCTTCAGGTTCTCTTTGAAGAGCCGCCCTCGCCTTCCCCGACGCCGACGGCGGTGCCCGGAGAGTACGAAGACCTGGAGTTCTTCCTGCTGGAGCCGCAGGAGCCGTGGGCCGTCCGCGTGAGCGCCGCTCGCGCTCTCGGCGAGATAGGCTCGCCGTCTGCGCGGCCGGGCCTCCAAATCGCCCTCGAAGACCCCAGCGAGCAAGTGCGCGGAGCCGCACGCTGGGCGCTGGAGCAGCTCCCCGAGTGAGCCGGCGCGTGGTCGGGCGCTCTCGCGATACCCGTGATTCCGCCTCTGTCGCTTCTCCGCGGCCATTGAAGCCCCCTTTCCACGGTGCTACCATGCAATTGGGGATAAGCGTATCGAGGAGGTAAACGATGGGGAGGGAGATAGCTCGCATCAGGAAGCGCGACGGCCGGGAAGTTCCTTTTGACCGCGCAAGGATAGTCAGGGCCATTCAGAAGGCCCAAAGCGCGGTCGGGCGGATAGACAGCGCGCTTTCGGAGAAGCTGGCCGACAGGGTGGTTCAGCGGCTCGGCGAGAGCGCATCGCCCGCAGTTCCGGGCGTCGAGGACGTGCAGGACCTCGTCGAGACCGCCTTGATCGAGGCCGGCGAGGCCGAGGTCGCGAAAGCATACATTCTCTACCGTCATCGGCGCGCAGAGGCGCGGCGGACGAGGGAGGCTCTCGGGCTGGTCGATGACCTCAAACTGACCTTGAATGCCTCGAAGGTGCTGGAGGAGCGCTACCTCCGGAAGGATAGTGCCGGCAAAGTGATCGAAACACCGTCGGAAATGTTCCGCCGCGTCGCCAAAGCCGTAGCGGAGGTGGACCTTGCCTACGAGGGAGAGGCATCGGCCAAGGAGAGCGAGGAGCTTTTCTACCGCATGATGACCTCGCTCGAGTTCCTTCCGAACTCTCCCACGCTTATGAACGCCGGCACCGATCTGGGTCAGCTCTCGGCCTGCTTCGTGCTTCCCGTGGAGGACTCCATAGAAGGCATCTTCGATTCGCTCAAGTACATGGCTCTCATCCATCAGTTCGGCGGCGGCACGGGATTCAGCTTTTCTCGCCTGCGTCCGAAGGACGACAGGGTTCGCTCCACTGGGGGCGTCGCGTCGGGGCCGGTTTCGTTCATCAAGATATTCGACCAGGCCACGGACGTCATAAAGCAGGGCGGGCGCCGGCGCGGAGCGAACATGGCCATTTTGCACGTGACCCACCCCGACATCACCGAGTTCATAAGATCGAAGGTGGGGACCGACGCGCTACGCAACTTCAACATATCCGTGGCGGTCACGGATGAATTCATGAACGCGGTCAAGTCGGGCGGCGAGTACGAGTTGAGAAACCCTCGCTCCGGAGAGGTCGTTTCCAGATCGAACGCGGCGCAGGTCTTCGACATGATCATCGCCTCCGCATGGGAATGCGGCGACCCGGGGCTGGTGTTCATCGACGAGATAAACAGGCACAATCCGACGCCGGCCGAGGGAATGATCGAGGCCACCAACCCCTGCGGCGAGCAGCCTCTCCTTCCCTACGAGGCGTGCAACCTGGGCTCCGTCAATCTGGAGAAGGTGGTCTCCGGCGGAAGCGTCGATTGGGAGAAGCTGGAAGCGCTGGTGAAGGCCGCCGTCCACTTCCTCGACAACGTGGTCGACGCCAGCCGCTTTCCTCTGGAGGAAATCGAGCGAATGACCAGAGCCAATCGCAAGATAGGTCTCGGCGTGATGGGCTTCGCGGACCTTTTGATGACGATGGGCGTAAGCTACGATTCCGAAGGCGCTCTTACCGTGGGCGAGCGGCTGATGAAGTTCGTTTCCCAGAAGGCCGACGAGGCGTCTGGGGAACTTGGCAGAAAGCGCGGCTCCTT
>CAZBND010000076.1:0-5780 GCA_964493415.1 uncultured Planctomycetota bacterium
GCGCAGTCTGTATTGACATCAACTACGCTGCTTGCTGTTCCAACTAGTCCAGCGTGTCGCCCAGCTCCAAATCCCCCTGCATGTTTTCCACCCGAATTATCATCACTCCGCTCTCATACCCGCCGTACAACGGAGACCACGGGGTGTCTCCGCCGAAGAAAAACTCCATCGAGTCATACGCCGTTCCAAACTCGCCCGTGAAGTTATAGTCGAGGTTCGGCTGGAACAGCACGTACCACACGGCGGGGGAATCATAGCCGAAGTCGTGCGACGCCCCTCCTCCCGCGTCGGTGGTCCCTTGGAACCCAGCGCCCGTGTCGAAGTAGTACAGATTCGGCCCATCGATCTCTTCGATCGTTGCGTTGCCCGGAGACAGCAGAAGAAGCCGAGTCTGGTGTGTCCGCATCCCGGAATTCATTCCTGTCGTCAGGTCCACCCCTCCCGGCCACACCGCGTTTCGATCCAGGTTGTACCTGGCGTCGCTGTTGAGCGCCGTCCCTGCGTATCTCTTTGCGTTGTCCAGGATCATCATTGCCAGAAAATCCTGGAATGCGGTGAGGAAGTTGCGTCCCCCGTGCGTATCGAACTGGCTGAAGGCAGCCTGCACAACCTCCAGTCCTACTTCCTTCCTGCCTATCACCGCGCGAAGGAAGTCAATCCCTTTCTCCGCAGTCCCTATCCTCTCAGCCACGTAGTCCGTGTCTGAATCGCTGTCATCTTGCCATGTCGTTGCGAACCTCATCCCACCGCATTGCTCCATCAGGTACCTGAACCACATATACCCCAAACCGTCGGCGTTGAGCGCATGCGTGTTCTCGGTAAGCGAAAAGCCGGGATACTCGAAGCTATCGTCAACGAAATATGCGTACGCTCGCCCTATCGGGCTGATGATGAAGTCGTCAGTCGAGTAGCCCAGTATGTCCTGCGCAAGCACGCCGAAACCTTCGCGCACCCACACCTCCGGCTCGTTTATGTTCGGGTCCGCCAGCGCCGTCAGATATTCCGGCAGGCTCGGCAGGTCGCCGTATATGTTGGCAACTCTTCTGAACGTCTTCTCTATGAAGTGAATCAAGTGTGTGTACTCGTGCGCCAGTACCTCCGCGATACCTTCCTTCGTGAAGAAGAAATCGTCGATCTCCGCAACGTAGACCATGTTCATCTCGTTCGTGATCGGGTTGAACGTGTTATCGAAGCCCAGCAGATCGTACGGCAGGAAGAAGCCGCCCCCTCCTATTGCCAGGGCGAGAGGCGTAATCAGAATCGTAACCCGACCGTCCGCATCGACGTCCCCCACGCCCGTCTCAACGAGGTCCATTCCCGGCGGCCCCGTATACGTCGCCGCGTCGCTGTTCCCGAAAAACAGCCTCGCTCTCGGCGAAATTCGCGCGTCGAACTCGTTCTGCAAATACGCAATCGCAGCCTCGACGTCGGGATCGGTGTAATCGATAAAGGTGTCCGTATCCGCGAAGATTATCGAGTTGGGGCTCACAGCCTGGACCTCGGCCTCGATGAAAAAACCAACCACGCTGAAATAGACTATATCTCCCGGACTCAAAGCTGCCAGTTGCGCGGGAGTGAGATCCTTCGCCAGCGGCGACGGCGTCGGAGTTATCGGCTGTTGCAGCGGCTTGGACGACAGCCCGGCCAACCGCGCAATCTCGTCCGGGTCTACTCCCCCCCAATGAACCTGGCTCAGGTAGTTCTCAACGCGGGCGCGCTTCAACGCCATTTCATATCTGTCTTGGAGCCCATGCTCGCCTATGTGGGTCGGAATCGTCCCCGCAGCCGGGAAATCCGCATAATGACCGTGCGCCTCAACCGACGTAGACGGCGCCATACTCTTAAACGGCAGCGTTCCACCTCTATCCTCGGGAGGCTCCCAACCTTCCCGAACGCGTATGGTGCTCCACCCGTTCCACCTGAAGGGAACAGGATCAGGAGTGGCTTCCGGGATCGCAGCGCCGAACGTGTTAAACAACGCCACCACGTACTGATCGAGCACCTCGTCCTTGCGCAGAACCATCCGGCCTTCCGATATTCGATCAGAATCCGTCCACGTAACCGCGCCCCCCCAGTAGAGGTTGTCCTCTTGCCCGCTCACCCCGTCGCGATCGTCGTCCTGATAAAGAAACCTGAAGAAATTCCCTAAGCTTATCCCTCTCGGGTTGCCGAAAGACCCCCCGTTGCTTGGATGGTAAATGGGTGTAAAGAAGCTCTCCCGCGGCGGGACGTCAAGGTCACTTCCGCTTCCCCCCCCTCCGCATCCTGACCCCAGTATGAACATCACCATCGCCATGAGGGCCGAGGCAAACAGTATTGCCCCGCATGCTTTCTTGTTGGTCATTCGGATCTCTCCTTGCTCCTGGCCTGCTTGAGGAGGTGCCCCGACATCTCCTCGTCTCCAGCCACGGAAAATCCCCGCCGGAGACGCATACTCAGCGCAATATTATCGAGACTCAAATGTCAAGTCAATACAAATTCCGCCCTCTTGCCACCAACCTTGACATCGCCTCTTGCCCTCCCTACCATATCCTCCCGTATTTCCTACTTTCAGGCTGAGGAGGCGATACCATGGCCACGCTTTTTGGGCGCAAGTACTCCAGGCGCGAACTCTCCCGTCGCGTGGGCGACATCACGCAAATTGCCGGAATTCGCCCCTACGAACTCACGGACGGCAAAGCTAAAGGCGTGCGGGCGGCCGATTTCCGCACGGGCTCCGGTCTTCGCTTCTCCGTCCTCCTGGATAGGGGGCTCGATATCTCCCACGCCGAGCACAACGGTCGCCCCATCGCGTGGATTTCACCCACGGAAGAGGCGAATCCCGCCTTCTTCCGGCCCGAAGGGCTCGGGTTTCTGCGAACTTTTTACGCCGGCCTCCTTACCACCTGCGGCCTTACCTACTGCGGGGCGCCGTGCGACGACCAGAGCGATGCGCTCGGACTCCACGGACGCATATCCCACACCCCTGCCTACGACGTCGCCGTAAACCAGCGCTGGAACGGCGATGACTACCACATGGCTCTCTCCGGAAAGCTCAGAGAAGCCGCCGTCTTTCAAGAGAACATCGAGCTCAGGCGCAGCATCTCCGCTCGCCTCGGCGAATCCCGCCTCTTCATACGCGACGAAATAGAGAACCTCGGCTACAAGGAGACCCCCTTCATGCTCCTCTATCACATCAACTTGGGATTCCCGGTTGTGGACGACGGGGCTCGCCTCGTCTCGCCTACCCTCGCCGCCGAGCCCCGCGATGCCGAAGCCGAAAAGGGAAAGAGCGAGTACGCTTCCTTCCCCGACCCCGTCCCGGGCTATGCCGAACAGGTCTTCTACCACGAGATGAATCCGGACAAGCAGGGCCTCGTGAGCGCGGCCATTGTCAACGACGCTTTCCCCGGAGGCCCCTTCGGCGCTTATGTCTCCTATCCCAAATCGGAGCTTCCCCGTTTTATCGAGTGGAAAATGGTCGGTGAGGGCGAGTACGTCGTCGGCATGGAGCCCGCCAACTGCCTCGTCGCCGGCAGAGCGAGCGAGCGAGAGCGCGGCACCCTCCAATTCCTCAAGCCCGGAGAAGTCAGGCGGGTAACCCTGGAAATAGGCGTCCTCGACGGAAAGATGGCCGTCGCGGATTTCGAACGAAAGGTCTCCGCCGCGCTCCGGTCATGAACCGTCCCGAAGCCGCCTCAGCCGCCAGATTCTCTTCCCCGCGATTGCCACCAGCACCACCACGGTCAGCACCCTCACTGTCGTCGCCGCCGGCCCCTCCCATTCCATAAACCATGCCCACAGGCCCCCGATGCACAGGATTATCAGGACGTCCTCGATCCTCCTCCACACAACCGACCCGTCTCTAGCGGGATCAGCCGACATATCTCTCCTCCGTCTCCCTCTCCAAACATCATATGCTCTCATCTCCTCGGATCAACCCCTTCTCCTCCAGTTGACACTTGCGCGCATGTGGTTTACACTGCGAGGAGGTTCACATAGCGCCCGCCCGAAAGGACTTCATCATGATCGAGATGCAACTGGCCCAAATCACCATGGAAGACTTGAGCGCCGTCCAGACCATCCTCCTCAAGGAGAAAAACGGCGACAGGGGCTTTCCCATCGTGATAGGCATATTCGAAGCCTGGGCCATCAAGAGGATAGTGGAAAAAGAACCCTTCGCCAGGCCCCTTACGCATGACCTTCTCACCAACGTCATCGACGCCATGGGCGGCAAGCTCACCAGGATCGCCGTCACCGCGCTCAGGAACAGCACTTACCACGCCAGCCTCTACATAGAGCAGGATGGCCGAGTAGTGGAGGTTGACGCCAGGCCCAGCGACGCCATAGCTCTGGCCATGAAGGCCGAGGCGCCCATATTCGTCAGCGAGCAGGTCTTCGAAGAGCTCAGCAAAGACCAGAAGGCCGACAGCGAATCTTAACGGAGGGATGGCCGAGCGGTTTAAGGCGGCAGCCTTGAAAGCTGCTGGGAGCCTTGTGCTCCCCGTGGGTTCGAATCCTACTCCCTCCGCCTTTTTTCGTATATCCCGCCCCGACTCGGGCCTCTTTTCTCGCGCCCTTCTATCGCGCCAAATCACGCGATGCCCCCAACATCCGCTTCCGAGGGAACAACAAGTCACGAGACGACTACTTCGGCCATAGACGCCTGAGTTGCTCCAGATTCGCGTTGCGGGTGTACTCGACGAGCGTCTCGTACGGGGTCTCATCTTCCCGCAGCAGTCCCTGCTTCAGAACCCCCACGTAGGGGACGAACCGGTCGATATACTGGCACCGGTGGTAGCCCACTATGTAGGGCTTGCTGAAGGCGTCATCCAGGAATCTGGCGTAGGCCTTCCCCGAAGCTTCCTCGCTCTCCAACTGCTTCCACATCGTTCTCGGGTATTCCTCGGTCGGAAAGCTCGACTGGTGGTCGCATATCATTATCGGCTTGCCGGTCAGTTCGTGGAGTCGGTCGAAAAAGCCCTCGTCGAACTCTGACCCCGACGGCTGAATCGAAATTACATCCACGTAAGGAAGGGCCTCACGCACCACCTGCTCGGGGAGATCACCCATAAGATAGCGCTCCCCGAAAACCAGATGCCGCGGATCGCATCGGCGCGTTTCCTCGCCGATCACCCGGTAATGCTCCCGCGCAATGAGGCGCAGGAACTCGTTGTCGTCAGCTAAGATGGCGGGGTCGCCTGGATCGACCTCCCCAAAATCGTGGTTGATGAGCGCATCGAAGGAATCACCCGCTATTCCGTACGTGCTCAGCAGGAGGGATGGCGTGTCCGTGTATCTTTCTTGGAGGAACTCAACGTAGCGCAGCTTCCCTGGACCGGACTTGCTCATGGCGCGGATCGCCGAGACCCAGTCGGTGCCCCGCGTCTTCCGCGCTCTTCTCAGGTCCCACTGCGGCGTGTCCGTCCAGTAATACCCGACGAGGTTCGGGTTATTCCTCGCTCCGCCGCACATCTTCCTGATTCTTTCTCGCGCGACTTCCTGAAAGACCGGGTCGAACACGTCCGCATATTCAAAAGATGAATCCGGCAGAAAGTTCGAATTCTTCACCAGGAACGAATCCGCCATGAACGGTATCAACTCGCGCATGGGAAGAGGACAGTGGTACCCGGCAGTGTTGAATCCCCAGCTTCTGAGGTCCGCCACGGCCTTCTCACTGACCTTCCCCCAATCGCCGCCGTATTTCTCGCGGAACACATCCACCTTAGATTTCTCTGCAATGGCCGAGACGTGGACCACGCCCAGGGAGATGAACCCGTGCCCTTCAGGAGTCACCAGCC
>CAZBND010000077.1:0-5612 GCA_964493415.1 uncultured Planctomycetota bacterium
CATATGGAGCCATTGACCAAGCGCCAAGAACGCGCGTTGAAAGCAATCCTCAAGTTCTTTGATGACGAGGACCGGCCCCCCACGATCAGAGAACTCGCTGAGCTGCTCCGCTGTCACGTGAAGACGGTCTACCAGTACATCCTGGTGCTCGAGCGGAAGGGCTACATCGAACGGCGTAAGGGGCGCATTCACGTTCCGCCGGCGCTTAGAGGAGACCGCAGTGTCCCCATTGTGGGCCGCGTTGCGGCGGGGACCCCGATCCTAGCTGCTCAGAACATCGATGGTTATCTGTCGCTTGCGCCGATTCTCTGCAAGAGGGAGGGCACATTTGCCCTGACGGTCCGTGGGGACAGCATGGTCGGGGCACACATTTGCGATGGCGATTACGTGATCGTTAGGCAGCAACCAACGGTCGAGAACGGCGAAATTGGCGTGGTCATCGTAAACGATGAGGCGACGGTGAAGAGAATACGGAAGGCGGGCCGGCACGTGCGACTACTGGCCGAGAATCCGGCGATTCCGCCGATGGAGCTAGACACAGCTGCCGAGGATGTTCGCATCGTGGGCAAAGTTGTAGGGGTCGTGCGCAAGATATCGTAACCCCGAGTGTTGCACTGGAAGGTATTCGGTGACCACTATACTGGCGCCAGCGGGAAAGATGACAAGAGCCCGTGGCCGTGGGCTTCTTTTGAGTCTATTGGAAAAGGAACAACTCCTCACAAGGATCGTTGTCGCGGCCGAAGGGCACTTGATCCCTGAGAGTCAAGAATGGTGCGAGTACTGGAGTCCGGTCTGCATGCTGGGTGTGCAGGAGGCGACTCAGCATGTCGATGCGCTCGAGGAGGTATGGCGCGACTACATTCGTTCGTCCTTCGATCCGAAGCTACGGCGAGAATACTGTTTCAGATACTTCGCACTCCTGGATGCACTTCTTGCGCAAACTGAGAGCGGCTTCGCCTCCAAGGGTCGAGAGGAGGCACTTCAGCGAGTCTTGGCGTTCGAGTGCTTCGCAATTGAGCCCGCCGGACCATCATGTGGGCCAGTCGCGGCTGGGACCACCACCCTACGAAACCCTTGCTATCTATTGGCAAAGCTCAGGGCCCCTGAAGCCCCAGATGATCCCCAGTTGGTGCCGCTTGTCACGGCTTTGGGGGATCGCTCGCAGGGACTTTTCTACCACTATCGCCAGCATAAGCTCTGCATCGATTCCGAGAACTCGCTGCTCTTATACCTATCTGCGTCACAAGCAACGCGTCAGAAAAGTTTCCATGTGATCAACGCGCTCGAGCAACTAGTTGGCCAAGGTACTGACCCGCGCGCAAGCGAGAGGGCGAAACGGATAGCTCACAAAGTCATCCTCCCATATCTGGAAAGCGCTCTATCCTTCGCAGGCTCAAGGCCTGTCGGTATTGTCGATCTGGAGCTTCTTGACCTTGGCGCGGGAAGTGGGCTTCTTGCGGCCCGAATCTGTCAGGAGATCCGACGAGTCTTGGCAAACCAAGACATGGAAAGTAGGTTCCGCGTATGGATGGTGGATCTGTCTCTGAGCGATCCAGGACGTTTCTTTGCAGGAAAACGGTTGAGGGCAGCTGTTGACTGTCTCACGGCTATTGGAAGCGATTATCGCCACTGGCTTGCCACGAGGGACCAGCTTCCCCGGTACAATGGGATTCGCATCGGCCTTGTGTCGAGGTTCTTCAATAACCTGAGCGATTTCCTGACGGCAGCGGTTCCCCCTTCCAGCATGGTGCGAACCAAGAGAGATCGAACGGTAGACGTGAGGTGGAGGGAGTGCCTGCCCTCCCACTGCCTGGGCCGAAGCGGAGTTGGATCCGATGCCCTCGAGATTTCTAATGCACGCATCTGGCTCGATTCGGGACGAACGTTCGCGCAGCGTTCACTGTCGCAGTATTTTCGAGGACTTCATCTGCTTTCCCCGTCCGGGGCCGAAGATGTCGGAGACCATGACGACCGAATCTTCGTTCCTCTCAGGCGATTTCGTCCACAATGTTTGCTTACGAGTGACGGCGAAAGCGTTCTCGAAAGGTTATTGGCTGACTGTTCGATAGTGCTTATTCAGGACGCTGACCTCAGGCCGCAAGACCTACTTGCGCACCGCGAACAGATGCGGCTGCCGGGCATCGTTGCGATAGATATGACCAAGTGCCTTAGGCTTAAGGGACATTACTCCTATGCGCTTGCACGTTCGAGGGATCGTGCCTTCGGGTCAGTGATCGGAGAGCGCTTATGGTGAAGGTGATCCCCATTGAGCGGAAATCGGCGGTCCTTACGCCCTCCAGCCTGGCGTGCCTTTCGCACATTCCGACGGTGAATTTCACCTCGGGCTGCGCTCACGGGTGCCTGTACTGCTACTCACGGGGCTACAGCACGTATCCGGGCGAGGGCAAGGTCAAGTTTTACACGAACACTCTCACAAAGCTCCGCGACGAACTCGCCCGCAAGCGAAGGCTTCCGAAAGCGGTCTACTTCAGTCCCTCCAGCGATCTCTTCCAGCCTGTGCCCGAAGTTCTTGAGATGGCTTATGAGGTACTCAGGTTCTTACTTGAGATGGGAATCGGCGTCGCATTCCTGACCAAAGGACGGATTCCGGAGAGGCATATGAAGCTTCTCGAAGAGAACGTGCCGCGAGTTCGTGCACAGATCGGGTTGACGACACTGGACACCGAGTTGCTGAACGCGTTTGAACCGCGGGCTGCGCCTCCGAAGCTACGGCTCGCGGAGGCCAAGCGACTTGTGGAGGCAGGCATAAAGACGCAAGTCCGACTGGATCCCATCTTGCCGGGACTGACGGATAACAGAAATGCGCTGCAGGAGCTGTGCGGATCGCTTGCCGAGATCGGCGTGAAGCAAATCGCGGCTAGCACGTTGTTTCTTCGATCAGCGATCGTCAGCTCGCTGAGGCGACATCTGCGAGGCAACCCTATGCTGGAGCCGCTGCTGCGAAACTTCCGGTCAAGTGAGAGACTCTCAATCCACGCGGAAAGATCGCGGGTGATCGCCCTGCCGGCAGAGATGAGACGGGACATCTATGCGTGTGTCGCCGAGGCGGCCAAGCCGCACGGGATTGTCGTCCGCTTGTGCGCATGCAAGAATCCCGACCTTGCGACGGGCTCGTGCAGCATCGCAGGGGACTGGGCACAGGAAACTGGAGAAGTGCTTCAGCAGAATCTCTTTGTCCAAAAGGAGCTAACAGATGCTTCGGGAAATTGACATTGGTTTGCTTATTCCGCACCCAGAGCAATGCAATTACATGGACGAAGCGACCCTGAAGAGGGTGCGCCGCCACATTGAGACCACCGGGAATTACGAGCCGCTCGTGGTTCGACCACATCCACGGCAGAAGGATAGATTCCAAGTGATCAATGGTCATAACCGACTGCGGGTGCTCAAAGCCATGGGGCAGGAATCGGCAAATTGCGTCGTGTGGGAAACCGACGATGAGCAAACGAGAGTATATCTTGCAACGCTGAACCGCCTTTCGGGCAATGATGTACCTGAACGAAGGGCCATGCTGGTAGAGACCCTTCTTGAAACTCAAGGAGTGGATCAGCTATCGGCGCTCCTGCCCGACCCGAAGAAGCAGATCCTGGAACTGGAGCGTTTGGGGCGGATAGAGTTGGATTACCTTCCGCATCTGGAGCAGTCGGCGGAGGAGGAAATCCAAGTGCCGGTCATCCTTGAGTTCATGCTTGAGGAGTCGGAAGCCAAGCAGGTCAACCTGGCGATGGATTTGATAATCAACGCGCATCAGGGAACTCTATCTCGCGGGCAGGCCCTTCTAAAGCTCGCCCGCTTTTATCTTAAAGAGTGTGAGACTGTCTTGGAGAAGGTCGAGGCCAGGGATGATTGAGGCGTCAAGAAGCTTTCTCGCGCGAGGCTGGAGAATCTGTGCATGGGTAGAAAGGCGAAAGACACAAGCGGGTACCTGTTTCCTAGGGACGCGGTCAGGTGCTATCTGGAGCCGGTTCTGATAAGTGCGTGCTTTCTTGGGATTCCGTGCAGGTGGCACGGGCTGCGGCCCAAGAGGCGTGACGGCCTCATCGAGCGACTGAAGAAGAAATACGTACTGGTGCCGCTCTGTCCTGAACAGCTTGGCGGAATGCCGACGCCCCGAACGAGTGAGAGGCTTGAGTGGACCGGTGCACAGGTCCTCGACCAAGACCTCCACATTATCGCACCTGAGACGGGGGAGGATGTGACAGCTTTCTGCATAAATGGCGCGAACTACACGCGTGAGATCGCGGAGATCATCGGTGCTTGGCGCGCGTATCTCAAGGGGGGAAGCCCGTCGTGCGACCAGAAGGGTGTGACGGGCGAGGTGCTCAGCCGCGCCGGTATTAAGGTGGTCTGCATCCCGTGAAGTGCTTCTCAAAGCATGTCTCCGGGAGGTAGGAGGGTGGTGGAAGACGACGCTGCTCAGCGGTTGATGAACTTCAGTGACTCCCGATGCTCGCTTCCAGCAGAGTACGAGGTCATTAGGCCAAGGCACTTCGAGGTCGAGCGAATCTACCTGACCAGAGGGACCTTGGCGACACCCGAAAGAAGGCGGCTAGTCGAAGAGATCTGCAACCTCTATCCCGAGGCGGAAATCGTCGAATGCCTAGACATGCCCCACAATCGAATCGACTTCGGCAAGTCGGACCCTGCAGCACTCCACACAGCCGGAAAGAGGACGCTCGTCTTCGGGGAGCTCAGAACCGCGGTCCGCTTCAGCGAGGAAAGAGGCAACACCTGTCCCAACTACTGGCATTTCTCTCCGTACGGCTTCTGCCCCTACGGCTGCAAGTACTGCTACCTGGCCGGGACCCGTGGCGTATGGTACTCGCCATCGGTCAAGATATATGTGAACCTTCCCGGAATCTTGGCCAAGATCGACCGGATCGCGAACCGTGTGGCGAAGCTGACGGCGTTCTACCTGGGAAAGCTTCAGGACGGTCTGGCGCCGGATCCTCTTACCGCTTACTCGACCATCCTCGTACCGTTCTTCGCGTGCCATGATTTTGCACGACAGGTCATCCTGACCAAGAGCAACTGTGTAGACCGCCTGCTCAAGCTCGATCATCGCGGACACACGATCCTTTCCTGGAGCGTTAATCCGCCCGAGGTGGTGTCGCAGTTTGAGGAAAACGTGCCCACAATGGATGAACGCCTTGACGCGATGCGCCGCTGTGCCGAACGCGGGTACCCGATCCGCGCAGTGCTCATGCCGAGCATTCCTGTCCGAAATTGGAAAGAGACATACGCGGATTTTCTTCGGCGATTGTTGGTGAGCATTCCCATCCGACGCCTCACGCTCGGCGGGATCTGCATCTACAAGGGCGCACGCTGGCTGATGGAGCAGAAGCTGGGGCCGGAAAATGAGATTTCCCTCCATATTGACGAGGGTTCAACAGCCGCTGATGGGCGGATGCGCTACTCGCCTCGGCTTAGAATTGAGATGTATGCCCACATGATTCGCGTGGCTCGCGAGATCCGGCCCCAGATTGAGCTGGCGCTTTGTCTTGAAGAGGCCGACGTGTGGAAGGCTGTGGGGCTTGAAGAAAACATCGGGCGGTGCAACTGCGTGCTGTGAGCGCGACCGGCTACCCGGA
>CAZBND010000078.1:0-5272 GCA_964493415.1 uncultured Planctomycetota bacterium
CCTTCCCGCCAACCTCAAACCCCTACAGGATCAGATTCAGCATTTCCCCGCAGTACGCGCACCTATTCCCATCCAAGTGCCTCTGTCCCACGAAATACCCCCGCCGCTCGATCACCGTCTTATCGCATCCCGGGCACTTCGTATCCTCCAATCCCGGCCCCGGCACGTTCCCCGCGTACACGTACTTAACCCCCGCCGCCTTCCCGATATCCATCGCCCTCAGCAGCCTCTCCACCGGCGTCACCCTCCCGTCCAGCATCTCGTAATCAGGATGAAACGCGCTCACGTGCCACGGAATCTCCGGCGATACCCCCGCCAGAAACTCCGCAATCTGCTTAAGCTCCTCATCAGAATCGTTCTTCCCGGAGATCACCAGCGTCGTCACCTCGATGAAAATCCCCCGCTCGTACATGTTCCTTATAGTCTCCAGCACCGGCTTCAGCCTCGCCTTGCACGTCTTGATGTAAAACTCCTCCGAAAAGCTCTTCAGATCAACGTTCGCCGCGTCGATCACCCCCTGCATCTTCTCCACAGTCTCCGGCGTCTCGTATCCGTTTGTGACGAACACGTTCGTCAGCCCCGCCTCCTTCGCCAGCAGCGCCGTATCGTACGCGTACTCGAAAAAGATCGTCGGCTCCGTATACGTATATGCGATGCTCGCGCACCTCTTCGCCTTCGCGTTCGCCACGATCTCCTCCGGCGACTCCTTCTCACCGGGCAGCATCCCCGTCCCACCCTTGCTCGCCTGCGATATCTGCCAGTTCTGACAAAAACCGCACCGGAAATTGCACCCCACCGTCGCAATCGAATAGCTCATCGTCCCCGGCTGAAAATGAAACAGCGGCTTCTTCTCGATCGGATCCACGTGCCGCGCGATCAATCTCCCGTACGCCAGCGTATAAAGCTTCCCCCCGAGGTTCACCCTCACCCCGCATATCCCCCTCGCACCGTCCCTGATAATGCAGTGATGATTGCACAGCCGGCAATTCACCACCGTATCCGCCGACTCGTACAGCATAGCCTCCCTCAAATCCTTAACGCTCTCCCCGTTCATCGTTGCCCCTCTGCTCTCACAATACTACTCGCCTCCGCTTCCCCCCGGACGCCCGTCCAGGTAGCTCCGCACCTCCGCATCGCTCATCTCCGGAAATTCCTCATAAAAGCTCGCCACCGCAAACGGCAGCCGCCTCTGTCCTATCAGGCAGAACACATCATCCGCATACTCCCCCACCGTCTCCAGCGAACCCAACGGCGCAACCGGAACCGCCACAATCACACGTCCCGCCTCATGCCTCTTCAGCATCTGCACCGCGCTCACCATGCTGAACCCCGACGCAATCCCGTCATCCACCACCAGCGCCTCTCGACCCTTCACCTCCGGGAATCCCCTCTCCCCCCGGTACGCCCTGTCGCGTCGCCGCACCTCCTCCAGAACCCTACCCACGATCCCCCTCACCGCCTCATCCTCCAACCTCAGCATCTCCAGCAACTCCTCGTTGAACACCACGCTCCCGTCCACCGACACCGCACCGAATCCCGCCTCAGGGTTCCCCGGTATCGGCAGCTTCCTCAGCACCACCACATCCAGCTCCGCCCCCAGCGCCTCCGCCACCTCGTAACCCACCGGCACCCCACCTCGCGGCACACCCAGCACTATCGGATTCTCGAAATCCATCTCCCGCAGCTCTCGTCCCAGCGCAATCCCCGCCTCCTTCCTCGTCCTGAACTCCACCTCCGCGCAATCCACTATCCGCCCGATTCGCCTCATCGCCTTACCCCTCCAACCGTCGCTCCGCAGGCCGCTACCTCAGCTTTAGCCCTCTCAACCGCCTCCTAACCACACTCTATCACACCCCTTCACCCCTTCAACAACTCACTTCATCAATCCCAGCAGAGTATTCACAATCCGCTGACACTGCCGCATGTCCTCGAACTCCACCCTCACGTATCCCTTACCCCCCTTCTCCTTGATCGTCACGCGCGAACCTATATACGCCGTCATATCCCTCTCAAGCTCCGTCAGATCGTGGCCCTTCTTCTTTCTCCCTATCCCCTTCTTCGGCGGCTCCTTCGACGCGACCTTCTCCAAGTCCCTCACCGAAAGACCCCTCTCCACTATCATCCTGCACATCTCCCGCTGCTCCTTCGCGCTACCCAGCGCCAGCAGCGCCTTCGCATGGCCCATCGCCACCCGACCCCTCGCTATCTCCTCCTGAACCTCCTCCGGAAGCTCCAGCAGCCTCACCGTATTCGACACCACCGACCTCTCTATCCCCAGCCTCTCCGTTATCTCATCCTGCTTCAACCCGAACTTATCCATCAACTGCTTGAACGCCTTCGCCCGCTCGATCGGATTCAAATCCTCCCGCTGAACGTTCTCTATCAGCGCGTACTCCAACAGCTCCCCATCCGTCACGTCCCTCACCAGCACCGGAATCTTCGTCAATCCCGCCCGTCGCGCCGCCCTCCATCTCCTCTCCCCCAGCACCAGCTCGTATCCTCCCTCCGCCCGTCTCACCACCACCGGCTGCAGCACCCCCGAATGTCTTATCGAATTCGCCAGCCGTTCCAGGCTCCCCTCATCGAATCCCTCCCTCGGCTGGAACCTGTTCGGAAATATCACCCCCACGTCAAGCTCCACCGCACCCGGCTCCTCCGCCGGCCTTCGCCTCAGAATATCCTCTATCCCTCGACCAAGCTTCCTGTTAGCCACGGCTTCTCACCTCCTTCGTCAGCATCGCGTACGCGTACGCGCCACGGCTTCGCGGCGCATAATCGAACACACTCTCACCGTGGCTCGGCGCTTCCGCCAGCGCCGCGTCCCACGGAACCACCGTATCCAACAAAAGCTCACCCAGGTGCCCTCGCAACTCCTCCAGCACCTCTCGGTGAAGCTCCACTTCATCCTTGAACATCGTCGCCGCCAGATGCACCCGCGCATCGTTCCTCACCGACTCCACAAGCCCCAGCATCTTCGCCACTCCCTCCATCGCGTAGTACTCGCACTCCACCGGAACCACCACCTCTCCCGCCGCCCGCAAAGCCCCCATCATCACCGCAGAAACGCTCGGCGGGCAGTCCGCGATCACGAAATCCCTCGACCTACTCAGCCTTCCTATCGCAGCGCCTATCCGCTCCTCCTCGCCCCATCCCACTCGCCCCATCAGCGTCCCGCCCGGCAGCACCTCCAGCCCTTCCCCAGCCCTCACGATCTCCCGTTCCGCATTCTCGCCCACCGCCAGAGCGTACGCCCCCAGCCCTTCCCGCGACACCCCCAGCCCCGCCGTCGCATTCGCCTGCGAATCCAGATCCATCACCAGAACCCTCACCCCGCCCCGGCTCAAACCCCACCCCAGATTCACCGCAGACGTCGTCTTCCCCACCCCCCCCTTCTGATTACATATCACCAACACCCTACCAGCCATCCGCTCACCACCCTGTACGAGAAGCTGGACCCAGTCTCATGAAAAACTCCGCCAAGCACGAAGTCAGAAAATCACACAAGTCCCTCGATAGTTTTGCCTGCTTTCACCATCTCTACTTCCACATCGGAAAACAGGTTTTGCGTTTCCGTCTCAAGCCTTCGCATCGCCATCTCACAGTACGACGGGTCCACTTCCACCCCGATACTGTTCCGCCCGGTTTTCGCCGCGGCAACCATCGTCGTCCCCGTGCCGCAAAACGGATCCAAAACCGTGTCCCCCACGAAGGAGAACATCCGAACCAGCCGGTAAGCCAATTCAAACGGAAACGGCGCGGGATGATCCCGCGTCGAAGCGCCCGGGATCGTCCATATCTGCTGAAACCACTCGTCGAAGTCCGATTTCTCAATCATCGATAAACGCCGCTGCTCCGCTGTCGGCTTCCGGTACCCGCCCGGCTTCCTCTGCATCAGAATAAACTCGATGTCGTTCTTGATTATTGCGTTCGGCTCGTACGGCTTCCCGAGGAACTTGCTCCCGTTGTTCACTTCATAGCTCGCATTCGATATCTTGTGCCAGATGATTGGATTGAGGTTGTCAAATCCGATCTCCTTGCACGACACCGCAATATCCGCATGAAGCGGCACAACCACATGCCGACCATGCTTCCGACGCGACAAGCACACGTCGCCAACAACGCACACCAGCCTCCCCCCAGGCACCAGCACTCGAAAGCTCTCCCGCCAAACCTTTGAGAGCTCCGCCACAAACACGTCGTATTCCCGAATGTGCCCCATCTGCCCCGGATGCTCGCGGTACTTCTTCAGCGTCCAATACGGCGGAGAAGTCACGACCAGATGGACGCTCCCGCTCTGCACGTACCGCATGTCCCGTGCGTCCCCCTCGACCAGAAAGTGTCGCGTTCGTCCATCCATCTTCGTCAGCCTTGCAGCATCGACAGCAACATCTTCACGGCATTTTCTATAGACTCCGGTGACCCCGCAGCGAACACCACTCCGTCAATCTCCGGTGAGCGAAGCCGGTTCTGTATGTTCACGTGTTCCGCCACAAACGGGTAGTAGATCACCGCACCGAATCGCGCGCTTGGATAAACCGATTTCAGCTTCCGCGCCTTGTTCACAATTTCATCGCAACGCTTGTGAATGTCTCTTCGCGCCTCGATCCGTTTTATATCGACACCGATTCCTATCTCCCCTTCTTCAGGACTCCCCGCATCGATCTCGAAATCCTCCCCCTCCGCCCGAAATTTCCTCTTCCGGAAATCCCCCTCTCCGAAACGGTTCAGTGCCTTCAGGACGCCCACTTCCCACTGGCCCTTCAGCTTCCGTATTTCCTTGTCCATAAACGAGATCCTGTCGAGCCCGCTCAAGACCGGCAACTCCGCGTAAGCTGGCAGGAACGGCTTTATGTATCCGGCAATCATGTTCGCCTGCGCCTCGCTCACGCGAGGTGCGTATGTGTTCAGATTCCTTATGTTCAGGTCCCGCTCGATCGCCCTTGCAGCAACGTTACAGCATGCCAGCAATGACTTCAGCACCAGCGGCTCACCCATAATCGCCCGCGCCAAGTCTCCCGCCGTCATCTCCGAAAACATCACCACCTCCACCTCCCGCACTTCCAGAAACTCAGAGAAGGCAGACCGCAGTGCGCCCTCCACAGCCTCTTGCCTCGCCTCCGCGTCCTCCTTCACCCACCGTACGTAATCGCGCTGACTCGCGTAATCCTTAGCCACCGGCACGTGTCTCCTTCATCACTTGGAACCTCAATCATGCATCACATACTACCATAACACCCTTCACAATCCGAAGCCGCTCCGCGCACATCACTTC
>CAZBND010000079.1:0-5147 GCA_964493415.1 uncultured Planctomycetota bacterium
AGGGTTGACAGGGGAGGGGGATGGGGGGAGACTATGGGCAGTTCGTGCGGGGTTCGTTGTTTCTCTGCTGAAGCGATCGGAGGGAGAGTATGGTTACGTCACGGAAGTGGGAGCGGTTTGCGGATCAAAGAATCAGAGAGATCAAGAGAAGGGTGAAGGACGGGCGGGCGATAAACGCGCTGTCGGGCGGGGTTGACAGCTCGGTTGTGACGATTCTGGGGCACAGGGCGCTGGGGGAACAGCTAAGAACGGTGTGGATCGATACGGGCCAGATGAGAGAGGGGGAGGAAGAACGGGTGGTGGCGACGTTCAAGAAGCTGGGGGTTCCGGTGAGGGTGGTGAGGGCGAGCAGCAGGTTCTTCAAGGCTTTGAAGGGGGCGGCGGACCCGGAGAAGAAGCGGAAGAAGTTCAGGGATACGTTCTACAAGGTTCTGGGCGACGAGGTGAGGAAGTGGAAGGCGGAGTTTTTGCTGCAGGGGACGATCAAGGCGGACGTGCTGGAGACGAAGCGCGGGGTGAAGACGCAGCATAACATCTTGCAGCAGATTGGGTTGGATCCGCAGGAAGGGTACGGGTTTTTCGTGATCGAGCCGATCAAGTCGCTGTTTAAGCCCGAGGTGAGGGAGGTGGCGAGAGCATTGGGGCTTCCGAAGGAGATCAGCCAGGCGATGCCGTTCCCCGGTCCGGGTCTTGCGACGCGGGTGGTGGGCGAGGCGACGCGGCGACGGGTGGAGATCGTGCGGAAGGCCTGCGCGATAGTGGAGAAGGAGACGAAGAGGTTCAAACCGTTCCAGGCGTTTGCGGTGAGCCTGACGGACAGGGCGACGGGGCTGGGGCCGAAGGGGCAAAGGGAGTTCGGGGAGATCGTGGTGGTGAGGTCGGTGGAGAGCAAGGACGCGATGACGGCATCGGTGACGAAGCTTCCGTGGCCGACGCTGGCGAGGATACAGAGAAGGATCTGCGAGGAGATTCCGTCGGTGACGAAGGTGCTGTACGACATTACGCCGAAGCCGCCGAGCACTATAGAGTACGTGTGAGGGTTGACAAGGGGGGATTTGGGTGGGATTATTTAGGTGCGGGCGGAGCGAAACTGGGGGACTGTGAGGATATGTCTTTTTCGCTCCGGTTTTCTTAGAACAACTCTGTGCGGTCGCGGTACGTCGTGACTGCACGGAGCGGCCAGGAGAATCGGGGTTCGCCGAAGCGAGGCTGAGGAGCTGGAGAAGATGAAAGCGAAGCGCGAAACGGCAGTGAGGACGAGAAGGTGGGGGGCAGCCGCGTTGACGGCGGCCCTGCTGCTGGGATGGGCTGGGGCTGCGAGAGCGGGGACGGTTACGGTGGATTACGATACGGAGCACCAGACGATCGAGGGATGGGGGGCGTCGTCGAATTTCTGGGAGAACCTGATGTCGGGGATGAAGGAGCCGCAGCGAAGCGAGGTGTACGATCTGATATTCGACGATCTGGGGACGAACATCCTGTGCATACGGCTGTACTCGGATTTCCAGCCGTCGGAGGGGGCGGCTTACGACTGGCCGTCGATGGACAGGCAGCGATGGATCATGAACGCGGCGAAGGCCAGAGGGGAGATAGATTACGTATGGGTGAAGGTGTCGAGCCCTCCGGGATGGATGAAGGATAACGGGGACAACGCGAACGGGGGGCACGTGCTGCCGGAGTACGAGGACGACTACGCGCAGTACCTGAACGATTACCTGGTGGGGATGGAGGACATCTGGGGATTCACGACGGACGCGGTGAGCATCTTCAACGAGCCGGGGTTCGGGGAGCCGGGAGTCGGATACGACAGCACGGATACGAACCCGGAGCAGTACCGGGACATGCTGAAGGAGGCGGGGGCGAAGTTCGAGGCGGAGTCGCTGCCGCAGGTGCTGATGGGAGCGGAGTGCGGGAAGATATCGGATTTGGATCACGGGGCGCTGGGCGCGGGATACATGCAGGCGATCTTTGCGGAACCGGCGGCGACGGATTACCTGCATCACGTTTCGGTTCACCAGTACGGCGACAACGGATGGGCGTTGGGGATAATTCCGGGGGACGACTGGCCGGGGCTTTTGGCGATTTCGTCGGCGAACGGGAAGTCGATCTGGGAGACGGAGGCGCAGATACAGGGGGACGGCGGGGTGAGGAACGACATATCGCAGGCGATAAACACGGCGAAGCTCATCTGGCGGGCGATCACGGTGGGGAACGTGACGGCGTGGCATTACTGGCATTACTACTACCCGACGTACGACGAGCGAGGTCAGGAGAACGCGCCGTCGGGGATTATGGGGATAGAGAACACGACGACGTACAACGTGTTTCCGAGATACCACATGCTGAAGCAGTGGACGAAACACGTCACTCCGGGGTCGGTGAGAGTGGAGGCGACGGACGACGGCGACGACGTCTACGTCGCGGCGTTCAAGCGGAACGGGAACGCGGTGATAGTGGCGTTCAACGCTTCGACGGCGGCAGTCCCGGTGACGTTTAACTGCACGTCGATAGGGGGAAACGTGGGGCACGTACGAACTTCGGAGACGGAGAACTACGTGACGCAGGGCGACATCGTGCCGAGCGGGAACTCTTTCGGCGTGACGATGCCGGGGAGGTCGATCAGCACGTTCACGGTGCCTTACAGTCCCGCGTCGCGAGCGCCGGTCGCGGATTTCCGGGCAAGGCCGAGATGGGGAGCGGGAGAGGTCAAGGCGAACTTCACCGACACATCGACGAACTTTCCGACGTCGTGGGAGTGGGATTTCGACAATGACGGGTCGGTGGACAGCACGGAGCGGAATCCGACGCACACTTACGACCGTATGGGGCGATACACGGTGAAGCTGAGGGCGACGAACGCGCAGGGGTGGGACGAGGAGGTGAAGGTGGGCTACGTGAAGGTGAGCCCGCCGGGCCGGGCGACGGATGAGAACGGGCACACGATCGTGAACGGGCGGGCGGAAGACGTGGGGACGCCGTGGGAGGCGTTCGTGTTCGACCCGGCGACGGCATTTTCGTACGGCTGCCCGACGGGAGTGCCGCTTTCGGGGCCGCAGATCATCGACGATCCGACGGAGGCGGGCAACCGGGTGGCGCGGTTGCAGGCGGACAGCTACGAGGGAAGGCGGCAGGCGGGGGGATGCGTGAGGATGAGCGGATTCGATACGGGAGGCGAGTCGATCGAGAACGTCGAGAGCGTGGCGTGCAGGGTCTACCTAGCCCCGGGGACGATCAGAAATCTGTGGGTGGGAACGATGTGGCTGGACTTCAACGATAACGGCCAGTTCCACTACACGGACGACATCGTGTTGAGCAACTTGCATCATTCGCTGCAGGACGGATGGAACAGGGTGGTGTTCGATACGATGACGGACGCGCACCCCGGGGGGATTCCGAAGCAGGTGCTGGGGAATGACGGGGGATTGAAGGTGGGACTCTTTTTCGCCACGCAGGTCGGGGTAGGGAGCCTGACGGTGTACATAGATGACGTGGCGTTCATAGGAGGAGGGCCGGTTGCGGACTTTTCGGCTTCGCCGAGAGTGGGCTTGCCGCCGCTGGGTGTGCAGTTTACGGACGAGTCGGAAGGGGAGGTGGATTCGTGGGAATGGGACTTCGGGGATGAGGGGAGTTCGTTCGAGCAGAATCCGGTGCACGTTTACACTGCGCCGGGATCGTACACGGTGACGCTGAGGGTGGACGGGGCGGAGGGGCCGGGGCAGGAGACGAAGGAGGATCACGTGCACGTGGTCGGAGCGCCGCACGGTCTGATGATCAAGAACGAGGGAGGGGCGGTGGTGGCGGCGTTTACCCCGGTGGGGGATCTCTTGCTGCGGGGGAGCATGAGCGAGGGGGCGGCGGTCGTTCCGAGCGGGTCGGAGAGCGAGTTCGTGATCAGGGACGGGAGCGGGGTGGCGGTGGGATTGATAGACCGGCTGGGGAACATGCGGATTGCGGGGAGCAAGAGCGAATTGCGGGAGGGGCCGTTGAGTCCGGGGGCGGATGCGCTGGTGGTGAGGGACGGGACGGGAAAGGCGGTGTCGTACGTGGACGGGAGCGGGAACGTGCACATGCTGGGCGGGGTGGTGG
This sequence comes from uncultured Planctomycetota bacterium, assembly GCA_964493415.1. Lineage (GTDB taxonomy): Bacteria > Planctomycetota > DG-23 > CAZBND01 > CAZBND01 > CAZBND01. Next base: position 4,087 of record CAZBND010000079.1, read on the forward strand.
AGGGAGCGCTGTGACATCGAAGCACAGAGAGCAGGAGAGATGAGAAAAATGAGGCGAATGCTTCTGGCGGCTCTGCTGGCGGCGATGCCGGCTGCGGCGGCGATCGCGGATGCGGATTACTACAACTTCGAGGACGACCGGATAGTGCCGCTGGGGTCGCGGGCGGCGGGGACGAATACCGTTTCGCTGGTGGGGAACGACTACGTGCTGAAGTTCGTGGGGGACGAGACTATCGAGTACCACATCGAGCGCGGGCACAGCGACTTCGGCAACGGGGTGCTGCGGATAGTGGAGGCGAGCAGCGGGGCGACGATCATGAAGGGCGGGCAGCAGTTCAAGTACAACACCAACGACGGGACGAACCCGTGGCTCCCGGAGCAGGTGCCGAGCAACGTTGCGGTGACGCTACTGTCGGACGGGATCGTCGGTGACGAGGTGATCCTGGATTACCAGCACGTATATAACGGAACGACGCATAGAGTGAGATACGAGATAGGGATCGAGGGGAAGTCGCTGCGGATAAGGTCGTATTCGCTGACGCCGGAGAATGATTACGCGGGGAACAACTACTGGGGATTCCATCCGAGCCGGTGCTACGACATGCCGAGTTCGCGGTTCATCCGGATCCCGTACATGGAGCCGGTGCCGATAGTGTTTTTCGGAGGGAACTGGTTCTGGAGCGCGTACGTGGACATGAACAACACGTACGCGGCGGAGCGAAGGACGATATACGCGAGCGAGGGGACGAGCAACCCGCAGAACGTGATGTACGTGCGGCACAGCAGGATGAGCGACAACACGATAAACCATCCGGTGGACGACACGGTGTGGGCGACGGTGTCGTCGAAGATAGAGGACATGTTCGTGGACGTGGACAACTATCCGCTGTCGCCGCACCGGTCGTCGGCGACGAGCACGGCGGTGGTGAGGCACAGCGCGAACACGTTCGCGAGCGCGGAGGCGCAGCGAAGGAAGCTGTACGAGGCGGGGTTCTTCAACGAGGAGGCGTACTTCTGGAACTGGCACTACTACTACATAAACGTGAACGAGCCGACGTACTA
>CAZBND010000080.1:0-5115 GCA_964493415.1 uncultured Planctomycetota bacterium
TCGGACCGGACAAGGCCGAGTGGGTCTGGGGGAAGGTCAGCACCACCAAGGTGCTGCATCTGGTCGAGGAGCTGGGGCTGGAGGAGAAGATCAAGGCTCCCGACTACGGCGACTTCGTCATGGAGGGGTCGAAGGCGCTAACGCCCCACGTCCTCATGGTCGTCTCCTACTCTCAAGTCGTCGATCTTACGGATGTCGACAAGAGCCAGGCCGTTCTCTCGGTCGGCGATTCAGAACTCTACGACAATCCTCACAGTCACGATCAGATAGAGTTGTGGAGCAACTGGAAGCTGCGCCCGGCCTTCCTCCGGGAAGGCAAGTTGAAAGAGTCGTCGGAATTGAGGACCGTTCTCTCCGGCAAAAGCTGATGTCGCCGAGCCCCACCGCAGCCGGCCAAGACCACGCAAATGCACAAAAGAACTTTGAGGTAGCCCGTTTGATTGCGGCGAGAGAGCCTGCTTTCCGCACTGCGCACTGGGCGGAAGTCGAGACTTACGTTCAAGGATGCTACCTCTTGCGCGGCATGGCGGCACGCCGCCGTTGCGGTTCCGCACTCGAAGCCGCCAGAGGCCGCTCGCCCGCGTCGCCAATTGTCTTGACACCTCTCCCCCAGCCCTTGCATATTGTTCTGAGAGACCGTTAACCCGGCAATCGAGCAACTGGAGAGCCAATGCCGTCCGCGGAACGACCGACTACGTTCACCCTCGAGTCATACGTAGGCAGAAGCTTCAATTACTTTGAGCGCATGGTCGATTCGGAGGGGGTCCCCTATTTCAACGTGTTCTGGACTGAGCCTGCCGAGGCGGCCCACGACACCCCGTGCTATGGCGACGTGATGGCTCGCCAACTTCAGGCGGTAATCATGGCCCGTCACATGACCGGCAGGCAGTCAGCTATCGAGGCCGTCTGGCGCGAGAAGCTGCTTTCATATATCGATCCTGCTACCGGCGTTTTTACGCGGCCGGAGTATCCGTGGTCGGTCACCGAAAAGGGCATCCTCTGTGATCGCGCATTGATACTTGACGCCCTTGTGACCGCCTTTCTTGACGAGCCCTCAGAGCGCTTCGAGAAGATCGCGAAATTGATGGCTGACAGGACTCTGGATGAGGCGCGCACAAGTGATTTCAAAGGCGAGGGGTTTCTGCCCGGGTTCATGATAAAGAGCCTGATGGATTGTTACCGGCACCTGGACTATGAACCGGCGTTGGAGGCGGCCCGCCTGCTGGTGCGGCACGTGTTCGAAGTGTCGCCTCTCTTCACCGAAGACAACACCTTCCAGCGCCGCGGCCACATGCACGGCAACTTGCGCACTTTGCTCGGCGCGGCTCATTACGCTGTCGCCACCTCCGACGAGCCCATTCTGGATCGCGTTGATGCCCTGTATCGTTACGTCCGCTCCCTGGCAACCAGATTCGGGTTCTTGCCTGAAGTCGTCGGGCGTCAGGGGGACATAATCGCTTGCGAGACCTGCGCCCTCATGGATTTCGCGGGGCTCGCCGCCACGCTGGCGAACCACGGCCGCGCCGAGTATTGGGACGATTTGGAGCGCCTCGTCCGAAACCACCTTGTGGAGAGCCAAGTGGCGGACGGCTCGTGGCTTCATTCCGACAATTCCCGCCCGGACTCGGAACAGTTTACCTGGCGAGACATCGGCGACCGGATGATCGGGGGGTACGCCGGATGGAGTTCACCCAACCACATCTTGGCCGCCGAGGAGACCATTCCGTGGGGAGGCCCTGAGTTGCACGGAAAGACGCGGGCGTTTCAGAATTGCTGCGGGGGCTCCGGCGTTCACGCCCTCTTCATCGCATGGAAGAACGCCGCACGCTTCGAGAACGGCGTCCTTTCAGTCAACCTGCACATCGACAAGCTCCTGCCCGAGGCCGAGATTCGGTGCCGGCAGCCATATCATGGTAGCACGATGATCAAGCCGGCTCAGCCGTGCCGCGTTCGGATTCGGATTCCCGACTTTGCGGGTCCAGGCCGCCTCATCATCAGCATTAACGGCGTTCCCTCTCAGTTCGAAGCTTCCACGCGCAAATCTGCCGACGAACGTGGCGAGATCATTCGGACCACAGGTTCGGAGGGGAGGGTGTCGCTGCGGGCGAACTACCTCGAGCTGGGGCATCGCCGCGCAGGAGACGTGTTGGTGCTGGAGTATCCGCTGCCTTATGGAGACGAAGAGGTGAGCGTCGGCAACCCGGGCTTCCGGCAGTATCGATACCGCGTCTCCTGGAAGGGTGATACGGTGATCGGGATGGAACCCGTCGGCGATGACTTCGCCAGGGGCTACTCGGAATTCGAGAAGGCGGACGTGCCCGTGTACTACGGCCGCGAAGGCCCCGGGCCCCTCTATCGCCGCGCCGGATTCCTCGCCGATGCCGAACCTCAGGAAAGCCCCATCCATCTGGACACAGGTGAGCTTGACCTGTGGCATTTTGGATAAGCGCCCGTCCTCCTTGGCGCATCGACGAGTTCCTCCGGCGAGGCTCCCTTTCACGGTCCGGCGATAACCGTGCCGAGGAGATAGAGGTCTCCGGTTGAAGATATGTATGCGACGACCGTGCCGGCGCTGTCTTTCACAATCAGCGAACCCGGCGGCGGGTCAAGCACACTCTGGCCATCGTATACTGACCCTGCCAGAACGAGATTCCCGTCCACGTCGATAGCGGCAACGATGCTGCCTCCCTGGTTTTTCACGAGCACCTGGCTGTCGCGGGTGGCTGCGGGAGTTTCACTCTCCGTGATTGTTCCCGCAAGCGTAAGATTGCCGTTGCTGCCGAATTCCACAACCGGGTCGCCGCTTGAATTGCTTATCGTGAACCCCGGCTCCATCCGCTGCGCGGTAATTGTCGGCTCGCCCCACAGGGCCTCGTCCCCCGTGGCATCTGATATGCCTTGCGTCTCAAAGAAGAGGTTCACCGTTTGCCCCGTATAGGGCGTCATATCGATCGTGTAACTGGGTGACCACTGGTTCCAGCGCCATTCCTTCAGAAACAGCGTGTGCAGCTCTCGGGCTTCATCCCGCAAATACACCCGAAAGCGCGCTCCGTCGGTGCTCGTATATCCGTCGCGAATGCCGATCGAAAATGAAAGCTCAATCTCCGAATTCGCGGGCAGTCGGAGCCCCCTCCACTTTCCCGTCTTTCTCATCCCGAGCAAGTTCGGCGCGCGTGCCACGATTGCGTCCTTGCTCACGCCCCCGGAGGAAACGTTCGCTTTGTAGAAGAACGTGTTCGGAGCATTGAGGCTGCTGTCGCTGTCCAGCCCGTAGAAAACGAAGTTACCCGTGGCGGACAACGGCGAAATGCTGTCCGCCAGAAGCATCGGCGTAACCACATCCACCGGGTCCGCCAGCGCCGGTCGCGGCGTGTCCTTCTTGTCGCTCAGCAACGACGCCAGCTCCGACGTGAAGGCGTTCGCGCGCGCCGCGACAAGTCTGTCCAGGAGAACGGTCGAATTCGCCGTGGGAACTGGATGGAACCTGAGCTTCGTCACGGTGCCCGTCCAGTTTGGATTGGTCGTCATGTCGATCGGGAACGGCCTTGTCCCCCACGGAGCCGATTGCAGCGCCGTGAGCGTCACCGTTCTCCATGTCGGGTCGCCCTGTTTCTGGAAGTCCACACGCAGGTCTCCCACCTGCTGCCTGTACAAGACCGGATGCATGATCGGCACGAGGAACTTGTACTCCGATGCGTTCAGCGAGATCGTCGGGGATTCCATGTACGAGTTCCCGGTCGTTGTGGCGATCAAGCGCGTCTGCGTGCCGCTCTGCGGATCGAGATTGACGAGCGTCCAGCCCTCCAGTCCACGCGTCGCGTCATCTCGGTTCCATACCGTCGTGTAGCAATCGAAGACCGGATAGTCGCTGTTGCCCCACGCGTGCGCCCATAGTATGTGTCCGCGCTTGTCCCAGGCCGTCCGCACGCAGTTTCGGATCTCGCTTGCCGTTGCCCACGGTCCGCCCGGCCCTATGACCATGGGGTTGTATTCGGGCGCTCCCCAGCTTTCGTCTCTGCGAAATAGATTCTCGTAGTAGTAATAGCCGTTCCGGTATCCGTTGACTCCGTAGGGCTGGTACTGGCTTATCCCGCTGTATCCCCACGGAGTCTCCATGTGCATCCAGTCGTCAAGCCAATCGGCGTTGTCCCACTGAGCGCGGTTGGCGTTGTAGGAGCTTGTCGCCATCGTCTGATGCGTGAACATGCGCGTCGCCGGGACCCCCGCTTCAATCGCCCAACTCACCAGCTCGTCCACGAAATCGTTGATCACTTCTACGCGGAAGTTGGTCCACTCCTGCCAGTAGCGCGTCCGTGTGGTGGATTTGGTCGGGGGATACTTCCGGGGCGGGTCGACAGCTTCCCACGTCGCCGGGGCAACCGAATGGTCGTGCCCGAACCCCCCCGAGGCCGTGTAGTCTGCGCCGAAGTCGGTCCAGAAGGTCACCCCGTCCCCGTTCGTGTCGGCCAGCGGGGTATCGTCTCCGTAACGGTCTCTCAGATAGTAGGCGAATTGCCGGCACATCACCGGGTGGTAGTCTTCGTAGAATGGCCGCACCACCGTGCCGCCCCCGTAGTCCGCGTGCCTGGGGATGGGAGTGCCGTTATTGTGTGCGGGAAAGTGTATCTCCGGGTCTATGGCGAACCCCGCGATCCTTCCCGCATATCGCGGGTCGCTTGCGATCTCCAGCAGCTCCTGCATCCCATCCTGCAGGTTCCTCTTGACGTAAGCCTTGTACTGCAGGTCGTAGCCCATCTGCGCTCCGAGCACCGGGTCCGCCAGGGTCGGGGTGGCGAAGGTGAAATCCCCCCATCCGGCGCCCGCATTGTCGAGCGTCGTTGGATCGTCATCGGGATCGCATATGTCCGCCACGTCCCACATGCACTGGTCCTTGCCCAGCGTCTCGAAGTACAGGTCGAGGTTAGTAGTTTGCTCCGAGATGTTCCCCCCGTGCGTCTGAATGCACTGCAACTGAAACGATATCGGCAGATTGTAGTATCTCGCCCACTCGAGCCCCGCGATCGTGGTGGGCATCTTTGACGGGCTCGCCCAGGCGGGAAGCCTGCTGGTGACAACGCTCGGAAGCTGACTCAGCGAAGTGACGTCCGGCGGCAG
>CAZBND010000081.1:0-5086 GCA_964493415.1 uncultured Planctomycetota bacterium
CCGTCGATAGTCCCGATCTCGATGTCCAGCTCCGCCCGCGTATCTATCCGGTCTATCGCGCCGTCGCGAATCCTCACCACCCGGTCAGATACGTCCAGCATCTTGATGTCGTGCGTCGCCGAGATGATCGTGACCCCGTTGTCATCGTTCAATTCCTTGAGAAGCTCGATGATCTCCCGCCCCGTCGCCAGGTCCAGGTTTCCCGTCGGCTCGTCCGCCAGAAGGATCGTCGGATCGTTCGCCATCGCCCTGGCTACCGCCACTCGCTGCTGCTGCCCTCCCGAAAGCTCGAACGGCTTATGGAACTTGCGCTCCCCTAAGCCCACCTTGTCCAGCAGCCCCGCGCCTTTGTCCCGCGCCTCGTCCGTCGTGAGCCCCGCGAACGTCATCGGCAGCGTGACGTTCTCCAGCGCAGTCATCACCGGGATCAAGTTGAACGTCTGGAAGATGTAGCCGATCTTCCTGCACCGCAGCCACGCCAGCTCGTACGCATCCAACTGCGCGATGTCCACCTCTTCTATGTATACCTTCCCCTCCGTCGGCTTGTCCAGGCCCCCGATCATGTTGAACAGGGTCGACTTCCCCGAGCCCGATGGCCCCATGATCGACATGTACTCGCCCGCATTCACTTCCAGATTCACCCCCTTCAGCGCCTGAACCTCCACCTTCCCCATCTGGTATATCTTCTGTACCCCCTTCGCCCTGACTATCGTCTGATCCGTTGGCGCTACCACTTTGGATACCTCCGCGTTATTCTCTTACTTGCATCGCCTCGACCGGCTCCATTCTTGCCGCGCTTCGCGCCGGCCAGATGGCGGCGAATATCGAAAGCGTCGTTCCCACCGCGAAAGACAGCAACACCGCCACCGCCACCCCGGTAAAGGGAAAATGGCTGAATATCGCCCCCTTGTAGCTTAACGCCGCACGCGCCACCGTCAGCACGAAACCTATCGCCACTCCCAACAGCGTCCCCACCGTCCCCGTGAACGTAGACTCCAGAAAGAATATCTTCACGATGAACGAATCCAGCGCCCCCAGGCACTTCATCGTCCCAATCTCGCGGAAACGCTCCGACACAGACATCAGCATCGCGTTCACGATCCCCACCACGCACACCAAAAGCGACAAGCTGATCAGCCACTTGTCCCTCTCGGATAGTCCCGGGTCCTCTCGCACCTCGTCCGGGTCTATCCCGTTTCTCTGCAGCAGCACGTCTATACCCGGGTCCTCCGCGAACGCCAGCGCCTTTACGAACGTGTTCCCCGTCCATATCGACATCAGAAACGCGATCGCCAACACCACCCCGCCCATCGTTATCATCGACCGCCAGAACCGTATCCTTATGCTCTTCGCGGCTATTTCCACCGCCCTGCTCCAGGGCAGCACTATCTGCTTCTGGATTTTTCCCTGCGCCGCCGGTTCGTATGCCGTCATGACTTCTCTCTTACACCTCCAAACGCCGGATTATAAGACCTCCGCCTCCCTGCGCAAAGGGTTTTTATCTCCGTCTCTTCCCCCCGACGCCGCTTTTCTTCCCCTCCACGCCCGCATCCTCAATTATGAGTCCCAGCAGCCCCTTCTTCGTCAATTGCCTCAGATACTCCACAACCGATACCTCCGCCTCCTTCTTGCCCAGCTTGTGCTTCTTCGCGAACAGCGAGACTATCTTCTTCACGCTCGTCTGCCCGTCGCACAGATCCCACACGTACGTCCCAAGCTCGTCCAGCCCTATCTTTCTCTCCGCCGGAACGTAGAAAATCTTCGACATCGCCCGCGCCCGCAGCGAATCGCTCCGCTTCAGCACCAGCACCGCCGTACCGCCGCTCTCGCGACGCACCTCGATGCCCTGGTTCCTCACCGGTATCGCGTTCAGCGATTGCTCGCGCGTAAGTTGCGGTCGCTTACGCCTGAACATCATTCCTCCCCGTGGCACACTACCGACTCCGCCGACCGCTCGCACAGCCCCTCATCGTCCCTTCTCGTCACCGCCCGCACCCCCAGCACCTTGTCTCCCTTGTCGCACTTCCACGCCACGCAGCGCAATTGCTGTCTCTTCGTGAATGCCGACGCAATTCTCCCCGTCCCTCGCGGCTTTCCTACCGCCTTCCGCGTCTCGTGCCCCATCACCCTCGGCCCCTCCTCCTCTTCACCCAGATCGAACCCCCGAAGCTGCTTCGACTCGAACTCCAAAAACCACTCCATCGGCTTCTTTTCCTTCATTACGAAATCCGCCAGCCCCTGCCGCAAAAACTCCAGCTCCTCCTTCCCCCGACTGAACACCATCTGAAAAAGCCCCGCGCGCAGCATGCTCTTCTCCAGCTTGAAATCCTTCGGCGCTCTGAACTCGAATCCGTAAAACCTCCACAACTCATCCTCCCCCTCCTGGTGATCGACGAGGGACGAAAACACCCGCCTCGCGACCTGCTCCACCCCTTCCCCTCTCCTTCCCAAAACCCGCGCGAACACCACCTTCTTACATTCCGCGCACCTGAATACCAGTCCATACCCGTGCATCTCCGCTCGCCACGCGAAGTACTCGTGCTCCCTGTCCTCCATCTTTCCCACGCGCATCTCCCTCTTTGACCAGAATTCCGCCCCGCCTTTTCTCGCAGCCTTGCTTATCCCGTCCAGGTACTTCGTCACAACTCTCTTCAAGTCCGGCGGCCCCTTCTCCTCCTCCCACTTCACCTCCAGACGCACCATCTCCTCGTCGTCCAGCCGCAGGTAACCCGACTTCCTGTCCCCCTGCGTCGCACCCAGCGTCCACTCGTTCGGAACCTCCACCAGCATCCCCTGCCATGCAAATGTGGTCCATTCGTCCAAAACGAACTCCCTGAAAAAGGCCCCCAGCGGCCCGCTCCCACGCCCTTCACAACCTAGCACACCCCCTCCCGCCGGTCAACATCGGCATTGCCCCGCAGTCCCTCTTACGCTATCATCTCCTTCGCGGCGCGGGACTCTCTCGTTTCAGGAGGTGCATATCATGTACGCCAGGATCGTCCGTCCTTCGCTCGCCCTTGTCATGCTGGTCCTCTTGCTTCCCGCCTGCTCAACCGTCCTTGCTGAAAAGGAGTCCTCCATGATAGAGATTACCCCCGTTCCTCCTCCCAGGCAGGACAGGCCCGGTCACCTCGCAGGCAGATTCAGGACCGAGTGGATGGAAGAGGGCTACTTCGAGCTTCGCTTCCCCGAAACCCTCAACACAAACCTCGGACTCATGTTCATCGATCATTTCCGCTCCGACATGATCCCAGTAGTCAAGCTCGACGAATTCCCCTCCTGGACGAAGGACGAAAGCGGCGCGATATCCTACTCCGCCTTGCTTCCCAACAACGTCCGCTTCTCGGGCAAGCTCACGCCGGGCCCCGACTTCGTCGACATGCTTCTCACCGTCACCAACGGCACCGACGCGCCACTTCATAACAACCACGTCCAGGTCTGCCTGAGCATGAGGGACGCCGCCGGCTTCAACAAGCAGGAGGATGTCTCCACCACCTACATACCCGTTGACGGCAAGTTCATCCCCCTCAGCGCCACCCATCCTTCCGCCGAGGAGATGGGCCTTCCTCCCTGGCTTCAAATCTCCACAAAGGGCCGGGATATCCCCGAGCAGTACAGAAGGAACTCCAGAGCCGGCTGGTGGTTCATCGACGAGCAGGCGGACCACGCCCTCCTCGCGCGCGTCTCCGACGACCGCAAGCACCTCGTCGCCATCGCCTTTCGCGCCGCCGACGGGGCCATGACCAACTCCCGCATTCCATGCCTGCACTCGGGTCCTCCCACCATCCCCGTCATCGGCCCCGGCGAAAGCAAGTCCGTCTCCGGGCGAATCTATCTTGTGGACGCCGACTTCGACAAGCTTCTGGAGAGATATAAGAGAGACATTCTCGGCGAGAAGTGATTGAAGGGGCGGGCCGCCTTTGTATTAGCGCCCGCCCCTTATTCTACGCTTCCGAGAACACGTCCAAGACCGCTCTTGCCGCCTCCTCCCCCTCCGGGTCCTCCGTCTCCACCCATCTCGTCTCCTCGAAGCCCCTCAGCCACGTCAACTGCCTTCTCGCGAAATGCCGCGTCTTCTTCTTCACCAGTTCCACCGTCTCCTCCAGCCCCCTCGCTTCATCCAGGTACTCCAGCACCTCTCTGTAGCCCAGCGCTTGCGAAGCCGACCTCCCCAGCTTCCCGTGTTTCCCTACCAGCCCCTCCACCTCCTTCACCAGCCCCGCCTCGAACATCGCTTCCACCCTCCTGTTGATGCGTTCGTACAGAAGCTCACGCGGGACCTTCACGGCCGCCACCACCGCCTCCTTCGGGTCCACGATCCCCGGCGAAGACTTCTGCATCTCGCTCATCGGCCTACCCGTCAGCTCCATCACCTCCAGCGCCCGCACGATCCTTCGCAAGTCGTTGGGATGTATCTTTTCCGCAGCTTCGGGGTCGGCCTTCCTCAACACTTCGTGCAGCGCCGCCGTTCCCTTCTCCCCGGCCTCTTCCTTCAAGCGGCTCCTCACCTCCCAGCTCGCCGGCGGCCCGGCGAACAGCCCCCGCGTCAGTGCCCGCCAGTATAGCGCCGTTCCTCCCACCACCAGCGCCCTCTTCCCTCTTTCCCGGATTCCCTCCATTACACTCTCCGCGTCCTCGCAAAATCTCCCCACGCTGTACTCCTCCGTCGGCTCGACTATGTCGATCAGGTGATGCCTCACCCTCTCCCTCTCCTCCGTCGTCGGCTTCGCCGTTCCGATGTCCATCCCACGGTAAACCATCATCGAATCCATCGACACTATCTCCGCCCCGAGCTCCGGAGCCGCTCTCATCGCCAGCGCCGACTTCCCCGACGCCGTCGGCCCCATCAGCACCAGCAGCTTCTCCTTCATCCCCTTCCCTCCAGCGCCAGCAGCCTCCGCTTCGTCTCTACTCCCCCTCGCGTCGAGAAGCCCCCCGGATTCCCGTCCGACCTGATCACCCGGTGGCAGGGAATAATAATAGGAAGGGGATTCTTCGCCATCGCGTTCCCCACCGCCCTCGCCGCACGCGGCCTCCCCGCTCTCTCCGCCACCCACCCGTACGACCTCACCTCCCCGTAGCCTAT
>CAZBND010000082.1:0-4923 GCA_964493415.1 uncultured Planctomycetota bacterium
GGCGGCGAGCGTCGGCTCCCGCGATGATCTTCTGGGCTGGTACGAATTCTCCTACAGATCGAAGGACGGATTGCTACCGGTCTTCAGATCTGATGGAGTCTACTACTCAGCGTGCATGGGGGTGGAGGTTCCTCTCGAGGAATGCCCGGAGGGGCTCGAACGGAGCAACATCACAATCGGCTTCGACAGCACGGCGAATGCTCATTTCATGAAGATAACGGATCCTCGTACTTGGCTTTACGCTGAGGGTTCCGTCCCGGTCGAGAAGCGGCCGATGACCAAGACCGTCAAGCCTTCGTGGTTCCGCGGACCGATGGACCAGGGGCCGGCTGAGCGCCCAGAGACGAATGACGATTTCCTTGGCTGGTATCAGTTCGTCTGGCAGCCTTGCATGAGGGCCGAAATACGAAGAGAGGGCGAAAGGTATTTCCTTGCGACGGGGTATGTTGATGAGTCCGGCGCATGGAAGCCTGACGAGGGCCTTGAGAATCCCGCAGAACTGACTCCGATCACCGACGCGTTGGGCTTCGAGGTGAAGAAGGGTCTCGACCTAGAGGGAATGCGCATCGTCTATGACGAATCCCTAAAGCACTTTGAACTCATCCGGGAAGAGTCTTCATCCATTTTCAGAGCGCCGCTGACCCGCGTTTCAGAGCCGCCGACGGGCGAAGGTGCTGCTGCTCCGACGTTCGTCTCTATTGGCCTGCCTCGCATAGAGATATAGGGTTTCTAGCCGAGGGTAAGGTCAGCACGGATGACCTCGACCCGCACGCGAAGGGGAGTATGGAGAAGGCCAGAGACGCAGGGATTGAGGGCCTCTAGCCTTCCTTGCCCCTAGGGAGTCGGGGTTTGGGTGTGGTCGAGGGTGAGGGTTGGGGGGTGGGTTTGGGTGTGGGCGTGGGCTTGTGGATTTCCTTTTTGAGCTTGGAGAGCTGGTCGGCGTAGGATTTCATTCGGCGGAGGAGGTCTGCGCCGTCGACTTCGAGGTCGTCGAGGCGGCGCTCGACGGTTCGCATTTGCCTTTCGTCCTCGCGCTCGGCGATCCGCTTTTCGACTTCAATAATAGGCTCCTCTCGGGCGGCAAGGCGAGCTTTCCGATTGAGGTCGGCGAGGTCTCGCTCGAGGTCGGTGACGCGGCGTTCGAGGTCGCGAAGTTCCATCTGCGGGTCGAGTGAGGAGAGGTTGCGTTCGAGGTCGCGGATGCGATTTTCGAGAGCGCGGAAGTCGCTGCGCGTGACCTGATCGGAAGCGGCCATTGCGAGGAGCGCGAGGAGAATGACGAGCGGCAGGTACTTCTTTGCGAGGTCCATGATGTCCCCTCCCCTGTTCGTTGGTTTTGGATCATGATGGATTATAAGGGATGAAGGAGCGGAAGGAAAGGTTGAGCGACGGTGTGAGGGGTAGGACGAAGAGGCGGATGGGTGGAGGGTGAGAAGCCTCGGGCTGCCTGCCCTTAGAACGCTAAGGTGTCTCGCTTCCGCAACCGTGAGGCACGAACGCCGAGGCGGCGGGAAGCCGGTTTTACGGGCAACGCCGCCTAAGCGTCAGTTCACTGGCCGAAGCTTGAGGACTACCTCTTGGGCTTCTGAGGAGCCTTCGGCTTAGCGGCCTTCGCTGCCTTCTTCTTGCCCTTGCCTGCCATTCTCGCCACCTCCTTGGTCAAGTAGGAGGCCATACCTGAATACCTTGACCGGAACCTTTCCGGCCACTCTGTTGGAGATACGTGCACGAATCGTGCCAAAATGGAACGGGGGGTTCCGATTGTGTCGCAAGTAGTTGATGCGCGGGGACTTGCGGGGACGCCGCGTCGGCGCTTGTGAGGTAAGAGGAAGGGGACAGGAGGCTTGACATCCGATGTGATCGGAGGTATTATGACCGAATCTTTAATGATAGGAGGTAAGGGAACGGATGCTCACGAGAGTGGTGCTGGCGGCGGAGAGGGCTTCGCTGGCGCGTCAGTTGGGCCAGGTGTTGAAGCGAGATGACGTATTGCTGGAGACGGTGAAGGGGACGAGGCGTCTTTGGGAGCGGATCAGCCGGAAGTCGGCGGACATGATAGTGCTGGGGCAATCGGTGATTCCGGAGCCGCAGACGGAGATGATAAGCGTGCTGCGAGGGTTGCCCGATTCGCCGACGGTGGTGGTGGTATCGGAGAAGGACAATGCGGAGCAGCGTGCGCGGCTGCTGGCGGCGGGTTGCGACGCGGTGCTGACGGAGAAGCTGTCGGCGAAGGCTCTGCGGGATGTGTTCGGCGCGCTGATACAGAAGATTTCGGATAGGAGGCTGCAGGAAACGCGGGACATCGGCAAGCCGCAGCTTTCGGATTTCGTATCCGAAAGTCCGGCGATGCAGGCGTTCATGCACGTCGTGGAGCGCGTGGCGACGAGCAACACGTCGCTGTTGATCCTGGGAGAGACGGGTGTGGGGAAGGAGCGTTTGGCGAGAGCGATCCATGCGGAGGGTCCGCGCGCGGGAGGGCCTTTTATAGCGGTGAACTGCGGGGCGCTGCCGGAGTCGTTGATGGAGAGCGAGCTTTTCGGGCACGAGAAGGGAGCGTTTACGGGGGCGTCGAGGGCGCGGCGGGGGTGGTTCGAGCTTGCTCACCGGGGGACGGTGTTCCTGGACGAGATAGGGGACATGCCTTTGCACTTGCAGGTGAAGCTGCTGCGGGTGATCCAGGAGCGAGAGGTGCGCCCGATCGGGAGCGAGAGGTCGATAGGCATTGACGTGAGGTTGATGGCTGCGAGCAACAGGGATTTGGAGGAGGAAGTGGAGGGGGGGAACTTCCGGCGGGACCTGTATTACCGTCTGAGCGTGGTGACGTTGACGATTCCGCCTCTGCGCGAGCGGAGGGAGGACATACCGGTACTTGTGGACAGCTACGTGGACTATCTGCAACCGATGATCGGGTGCCAGGTGGGGGGCATAACGGAGGAGGCGAGGGAGGCGCTGACGAGGTATTCATGGCCTGGGAACGTGAGGGAGCTGGTGAACGTCATCGAGCGGGCGCTGCTGCTTTGCGACAGGAGAAAGATCACTCTGAATGATCTCCCTGAGGGCATAAGGGCGCAAGCGAGCGAGAAGGGGCAGCTTGAGTCGGTTGAGAAGGATGCGAGTATGTTTCGGGCGGAGTGGTTGGAGAGGCCGTGGAGCGAGGTGAGGGAAGAGGCGCTTGCCGGGTTGGAGTGCAGTTACTTGTCGGCGCTGCTGGAGGCAACGGAGGGGCGCGTGGGTGAGACGGCGGCGCGAGCGGGGATTCAGCCGAGGTCGCTTTACGAGAAGATGAAGCGGCATGGTCTGCGGAAGGAGGACTTCCGCATTACGCAGCAGGAGGGTTGAGGAAGAATCCGGGGAGCGGCGTAGGTGCGGAGAACATTTTTGGAGAGGTTGGGGGAAGGTGGCGCAACTATTCGGGGGGTGCCGTGGGGCGGGTAGCGTCGGAATCGTAGGGCTCGACGTGGACGAGTACGTCGATCAGGTCGGGGCCATCTTTTAGGAGGCGTTCTTCGACGGCCTTGGCCACGTCATGGCCCTCTTTGACGGTCATGTCGGCGGGGACGAGGACGTGAAGGTCGGCCGCGAGCCCTGATCCGATCCTTCGCGTGCGGAGGGCGTGGACCTTGCAGACGCCTTTGACGCCGGCCGCGAGGGCGAGAAGGGCTTTACGGTCTCGTGCGCCGGCCCCGGCGTCGGTGAGCTCTCGCAGGGCCGGCCAGGCAATGCGCCACGAAGCGCCCAGGATCAAAACACAGACGATGACGGCGGCGACGTGGTCGAGGAAGTAGAACGCCGGCCAGACGTGTGTGCCGACAACGGCGACCGCTACGGGGACGGAACTGAGGGCATCGGAGCGATGGTGCCAAGCATTGGCGGCGAGAGCCTTGGAGCGGACGCGTTTGCCGACGCGGGCGGTCCAGCGATAGAGAAGCTCTTTGAATGCAATGGAGAAGCAGGCTGCGGCGAAGGCGATCCATCCTGGGGAGCTGATGTGACGTTCGTGCAGGGTGGCGATGGCACGGAATCCCAGTCCTATGCCCGCAGCGGCGAGGACGACGCCGATGAACAAGCTGACGAGGGTCTCGATGCGGCCGTGGCCGTGAGGGTGGTCCATGTCCGCGGGTGCGGCCCAGAAGCGCACGCCGAGAAGGACGGCGGTATCTGTTGACACGTCGGATAAGCTGTGGACCCCATCGGCGACAAGGGCTTGGCTGGAACCCAGCACGCCGACGGCGATCTTCAGCGCGGTCAATCCGAGATTGACCACCATCCCCCAAAGAGTGACGTGGCGGATGGATTCCACAGTCTCGGATTTGGACATTGAGCCTGGCATTTGGCACCTCGGGGGCTCGAGCTGGAGGCACAGTCGCGAATGCGGCGCGCGACTGAGCCCGGCGAGCGATGAGTAAAGATAGTAACCCGTGATCGGTGCGGGTTCAAGCGTGGTGGAAAGGGCGGGGTCACTCGGGATGAAGGGTCCGGGAGCGAAGTAAGGAGTGGCTTGACAGCGTAACGGAGGGGGAAAATAATGGCCGGTCGGAGAGCGTTGGGCGGAGGCGAGGCATGAGGGGGTCTTTCAAGGAAGTCGCGAATGCGGCTCTTCTCCCGCTGAGGCTGGTGGCGAGCGAACCGATACTGAGCAGGTTGGGCCTTCGGAGCATGCGGGATGAGAGGATCAGGGCGGCGCTGCCGCACTGTCGCGGGCGAGTGCTTGACGTCGGCTGCGGGGAGGGGAACAGGCTGGTGCGGAGCTACCAAGGACCGGGAGTGGGAGTGGACGTGCACCCATGGCCCGGGGCGGACATCATTTGCGACACTGAGCGTTTGCCGTTCGCCTCCGGCAGCTTCGATACGGTAACGATCCTGGCGGCGCTGAATCACATACCACACCGTGTGGAGGTGATGCGGGAGTGCGGGCGGGTGCTG
>CAZBND010000083.1:0-4477 GCA_964493415.1 uncultured Planctomycetota bacterium
GAATACGCCTTGATTGTATGGTGTATGCAATGTGTTGACAATGGTGGGTCGCGGGCTATGATCCGCCAGTGGGGTGAGGATGAGGCGGCAAATCGAGGAGGTGGATGATGGCTCGACGGATACTCATCGCAGCGGTGTGTCTGGGGCTCAGTCTTAGTGCGGGGGCGTGGGCGGCCATGGAAGAAGGGCAGCCCGAGCGGACTCGTGAAGCAGTGGAGCAAGAGGTCGCAACGCCCGAGCCAAAGTATTGGCAACCCCGAGCCAAGATTGACCCCGAAGCAAGAAAGGTGCTGCAACGCATCTCGGAATACTTCGACGGGCTGGAAAGCTACAGCGTCAATATCATCTTCACGATGAAGATGGAGCTCACCGGGATGAAGACTGAGACGGAGTCCACCTACTCGGTGGCTTTCAAGCAGCCCAATAAGCTCGCGGTGACCACGAAAGGGCCGATGGCGTTGATGTCGGGGAAAATCATTTCCGATGGCGAAAGGGTGTACCAGTATTCGCCAATCCTCCAAAAGGTCGACGTCAGGCCGGCCTCACCCAAATTGGGGCAGTCTTTTGTCCTGATGCTCGTGACCATGGGGCCGACAGGTTTGTTGACAGGCCCGTTCGTGATGTTCGACGACAATCTGGACGAAGTAATGGAATGCTTTTCGGGCATGAAGTACATGGGCGCGGAGGAGATCGGGGGAGTCGAGTGCCATCACTTGAGCGGTTCCCTTGAGGGTATGGGCTGGGACGCATTCATTGAAGCCGGCGAGACGCCTCTGGAGGGTATGGGCTGGGACGTGTGGATCGAGGTCGGGGGCATGCCTCTGCCGCGCCGGCTCTTCGCGGACATGTCGCAGGTGTTTTCGAACATTCAGGAGGATATGCCGGAAGAGGTCAAGGATTTCATGGATGCGGAAACGGCGAGAGAGATGTACAAGAACGCGAAGTACGAGATGAGCGCCAGGTTCGAGAACTGGAAGGTGAATCCGGAACTGCCCGAGGACACGTTCAAATTCACTCCGCCCGAGGGAGTGGAGATCGGGGAGAAGCCGGGCGCGGTCACAGCCGGGAACGAAGCGGTAGCCGTCGCGACACTACATACGGTATCGGCCGCTGAGGCTGAGTTCCGCAAGGCCGCCGAGGTGGATCAGGACGGCGACGGGACGGGGGAGTACGGCTTCCTCCAGGAGCTACTGGGTCTCGCGGTCAGGCGCGGCACGGATGGGAAGGCCTCACCTGCCTATCTGCCGCCCAGGCTGTTGCCCGTCAACGGGGTGATCGAGAAGTCCGGATACTACTTCAGGCTGTACGTGCCGGGGGACAGCGGGTCCGCGTTGGGGTTCACGGGAGACGAGACGCCGAAGCCCGGACGGGAAGCAATCGACTTGCAGGAGAAGCATTTCGTCTGCTACGCGTGGCCGAAGGAGGCGGGACTCACGGGCACGCGTGCCTTCGCGGTCACCGATGACGGGGAGATCTACGAGACCAGGATGGAGAAGACGACGTACAGCGGGATGAAGTCGGTGCCGGCTGCGAATGCTCTCTACGAAAGAGACGCATTCCTGCCGCCGCGAGGGGGCTCGGACGGAAACACCTGGATTCCCGCTCTCCCGTAGAAGCCTTGGCCGCGAAGGTCCGCGAGGGCGCATGGCCTGGAGCGATTCTACTTCCGGCGGAGGAGCATGGTGCCGACCGGGCAGCCGAGGTCGCGGGCGATGACGGGACACTTGGCCTTGAGCAGGAAGAAGATTTTCTTGGGGATGTGGCTGACGGTTTCGTAATTCCCCTGCCCTTTCGAGAGGATTAGGTCGGCGGCGTCGAAGCGCAGCCGGAATTCCTTGGAACATGATTCCAGCAGCGTGCCCGGGGCGTCGGAGCCGTTGTCGATGACCTCGACGATGTCGGTGAGTCCGGCGGCGCGAGCGTCGTCCATGGTGGCGTCGTTGATCACCGGGCTGCCGCGGACGGCGAAGGTGACTTTCTCCAGGGGCATCTCTTCGACCAGGAGCCGGTCGAAGACGATCTCGCCGGCGTTGTCGCCGAGATACAGGATGGACGAAGCGTCGGCGAGGGCTTGGCGGAAATCGCTGAGAGCGCCATTGTCCAGCGGGGCCTCCCTCGCGTGTTCGATGGCGTCGTGGACGTCCGACTCCTGAAGGTTCCGGTTCATGCCGAAATCGATGATGTTGCCCGCGATGGCGATTCGGACGGCGGCGTCGAGCGGGTCGGGCGAGCGCTTCACGCGTTCCTTCAACTCCGGGTAGAGGGCGAGCGCCGCTTTGTTGAAACGCTCCTTCACTCCACGGTAGGGGTCGTCATCGCCCGCCAGGTCCCGGATCAGCCGGTGCACATGCCGCCCCATAGCGATGGGGGGCCGGCTGAGGTCCATCTTATCGACCATCCGGCGGACGCCGCGCAGGACCTTCTCGTGGATTGCCCGGTCGTCGGTGACGAACGTGACGGCCTCGGCCGCCTGGGAAAGAAAACACGGGACGCATTCGTGATAGGTTCTCATTCACCTGCCTTCTGGGCTGTCCTCCGCTTGTTGCGCCTCGTCGCGCAGCCGCTTGATGTACTCCTGGTGCCAGACGTTCCACATTTCCTTTTCGGAGCGCTTGTCGATCACCATGTCGGGGAACTCGCCGTAATCCGTGCCGTCGAAAACCACGTTGGCGGTGACGACTGTTCTGAGAGGGAGCGGCGCGTCCTTGGGAGGCGACAACGTGAACTCGGCCGCGCCCGTCCGCTTCGCGGCGACTTCGATCGTTCGCTCAGCGGGCTCGAGGCTCCAGCCTGCGGGCACGACGGGGCGTATCACGGACGCAGCAGAGTGGTCGGAGTGGTTGCGGACGCGGACCTCCGTCCGGATCGTCTCGCCCGCCTCGGCGAAGACGCGGTAGGGGTAGAAGCTGAGCCAATTGCGGTCGATGCCGAAGTTCGGATCGTCGCGGGCGATGAGTTTGCTGAACGTCGGCTCAAGGTTCTTCGCCCACCGGTAGTACTCGTCGATGCGCTCTTCGTCCACGGGGATGGCGCCGAAGTGCGCGGACATTGCCATGTCGGGATTGTACTTCTTCAGAATCTCGGCGCACTTGAGGTAGCCGGTGCCCTCGCCCAGGCGGCAGTAGTTGCGGGAGTTGTAGTTCGCGCCCTGCAAACGCGTCCCCGGCTGGGGGCGGTAGGTCGAGTCGCCCGTGAACAGCATCCTGTGCCCGTCGATCTCGGCGTACATCCCCATGTGGTACTCGGTCTGGCCGGGAAAGTGAAACACGGTGAACTTGTAGCCTTCCCACTCGAAGGTCTCGTTCTCGGTAAGAACGCGGTCGACCTTCAAGCCGCCGGTCTCGGTGCCGTTGTTCCTCCAGAGGCAGGGGATGTTGTAGCGGTGGGGATTCTCGATGACGTCGAGCATACACTCGTGGACCCACAGTTCCGGGCCGTACTTCGCTTGGAAGCCGGGAATGCCTTTGACGTGATCGTCGTGGTAGTGGCTGACCACGATCATGTCGATCTGCGTGAGGCCCATGTCGCGCTGGAGTTCCTGTACCAGCGCGTCAGCGTCCTTGCCGATATAGGCGCAGTCGTACATGAGGGCGTGCCCGCTGTCGGCGACGATGATGAACGACGTCTTGCCGTGGTACACGTGAGGGGAAATCTTCCCGCGCGACAAGGGATGCCGGCCGCTGAACTTGTGCATCCGTATCAGATCCGTCGCCTCGGTGAGGTTGGCGATCGTCTGGTCAATGGCCGGCTTCGGCTCGTACATCACAATCCCGTGCGAGGGAAGGAGGAGGTCGGAAGAAGCGGCTTTCACGGCTTCAAGCGACGTAATTGCAGCCAGCGGACCCGGGCCGCTGATGTACCTCCACTGGAGGTCGTGGAAATTCCATATCCTGCCCGGCGAGTGGATGAGGTCGCCGGTGAACGCCACGCGCTTGCCGTCGATTTCAACGAGATAGGTGAGGCCGGGGATTTCGGTCGGGCCGACGTTCGGGAGCGTGTCGAAATGGAGTCCGGCGATCTCGAACGATTGGCCCGGAGCTATCGCCTTGTCGACGGAGATGCTGCGCGTGGGCTCGAAGAAGTCCGGCTTGGAGCTGTACGCCCCGATCCACATCTCCTCTTTCCAGATTCCCGTCGCGTCTTCGAAACGCCGACTCTGCCCGGCGGGAACGGCGACCTTTATGCCTACCCCGGCGAGCGCGCCGTCTCCCTGGCATTGGTCTCGATGGTAATGCGTGTGGAGCACCCAGCTCGCCTTGCTGACGCCGATTTCGGGCAGGTGCCCTATGATCCGTCCCGCGCCGAAGTCGACCAGCACAGCCTCGTCGCCGGACTTGATCGCGTAAACGTTGCACGTATCGCGAAAGAGGTAGAGATTGTCGCTTATCTGCTCGAGTCGGCTCGGGGGCGCTGCAAAGGCGGCCCCGATCGCCAACATCACAAGGGTCAGTGCAATGGCGCGCTTGGCCATGAGTGT
>CAZBND010000084.1:0-4100 GCA_964493415.1 uncultured Planctomycetota bacterium
CGTGTCCTTCCGGTAAGCCTGCATGAATCGGCGTGAGGCGTTTGGTATCGTCGGCGGTCATTACGAATTCACGTGGAGGACCGTCGATGAGAACCAGATCAAGCGGTGGTTTGCCCGCCCGGTTGGAAGAGCTGGGCCGGCGCTTCGGGCGTTGGCGTCGGACGCGCAAGGGTCGATCTCGTATCCCACAGACACTGTGGACTTCGGCGGTGAAGGCGGCCGGCAAGTACGGGCTTGCCAAGACCGCACGGGTGCTTCGCCTCGACTACTACGCCCTACGGAAGCGCGTCGAGGCCGCCGCCTGCCATCGTGCGTCCGACCGGGAAGGGGTAACGGCGTTTGTCGAGTTGGCCCCTGCTCCACCCGGCGCTTCTCCCGAATGCATCCTGGAGTTGGAGGGCCCGGGCGGAGCGAAGATGCGGGTGCACCTCAAGGGGGTTCCAGCGCCGGATCTGGCAGCATTGAGCCGAAGCTTCTGGAGCACCGCAACATGATTCAGATCACGCCGCAGATGCGGATTCTGGTCGCGGTGGAGCCGGCGGATTTTCGCAAGGGGATCGACGGGCTGGCCCGGCTCTGCAAGGAGGCACTGAAGCGTGACCCGTTCGGGGGCGGGATGTTCGTGTTTCGCAACCGCCGAGCCACGGCGGTGAAGGTCATTGTGTATGATGGCCAGGGGTTCTGGCTATGTCACAACCACCTGTCTTCACACTGCACCTCCTTCAATGGGATCTGAGCGTTTTGACGCTCTTGCTGTTTTGACGGCTGCGGCTCGATCGGCGAGCCGGTCCCATCGACTGCAGTGTTTGACCGGCGGGTTCGGCCCGGGGGCCTCGTACAGGTACGCGTGTCCATTGTAGGCATGTCTGGTAATGATACCGTGCTCCGCCCAGTTTACGAGCGTGGCCTCGTGGATCGCCAGGCGAGCTGCTGCTTCCCTTTTCGTCAGCATTCCCCGGTCTCGAAGTCGATCATAGCGGGAGCGGAGCCCGTAACTATGGACGAGATAGGCCACTCGCAGGGCGGTGAAACGAGCACCGCCTCGCCCAGGTCGTGCCGATCCGCCGGGGCGAAGTCCTTGCTCGTTGAGCAGGTCAGCAATCCTCGAATAGATGTGGTCGTCCAGGAGTTTGTCGACCAGCCCGACGATCTTCGGCTCCGTCTTCACCTGCTGCGCGGAGGACCTGGGGTTCATCGCGGTGAGCGTTTCGGTCTTGCCACCCTTGAAGCGGACATGAATCTTGGTGATGCCTTCCGCCGGCAGTTTGATAAGCGTGACGTCCTCGATGATGTGGGCGAGCAGTCGCTTGCGCTCGCGGTTTGGCGTGCCCGGATCGGTCCAGAGCTTCTGGAAGTTCGTGGTCATCGCCATGAGTCGTTCGCGGATGGCGTCATCGAGGACGAGTTGGTCCTCCTTTCGCCCACGCTCCCTCTCCTCCCGTGCCTTAGCCAAGGCACGCAGCTTGTCGTTCCATTCGCCCTCAAGCGTATCGGCAACGAGACGATTACTCGGATCAACCAACATGAATCGGCGCTGTGCCAGATCCGCCTCGATCTGGGCACGCTCCATCGCCCGACATCGCAGTTGGTCGGCCTCCTGGTACCGAGCTTCGATCTCCCTTCGGACCTCAAGCGCCAGCTCAACGGCGGCGGGCGTCATCTTTTCGGCGACCAGCGCGCCGATCGCTTCGTCGACAGGTGGGCCTGCGATCGACTGGCAGTTCGGTTCCCCGCGAGTGCCGTGCGCACGGTCGCAGATGTACCACGCCTCCAGCCTTCCGCGAAGCACGGCATATCGGACGCGGAAGTATCTGCCGCAACGCCCACACACCGCACGCCCCTGCAACAGCGCCGCCCCTTCTCGCGGTGGGGATGCTCGCGCCACTTCGTATCCTCGACCGTTAATCTCAAGGATTTGAAGATTCTCCTGGAATCGCTCCCAGGTGATGTAACCGGGATGAGCATTTGGGATGCACGCGAGCCAGTCACCGCATTCGCGCTTTCGCTGAATCGTCTTCTTTCCGTCCGCGGCTCGCCGATAGCGCCGTCGTCCGTACACGTAGGCGCCCGCGTAGCGGGGATTGTTCAGTGTGCGCATGGCCGTCGATGCGGTCAGCGGTCGAAAGATCGTCTCAGCCCGGTTGCGGAGGCGAGACGGGAATTGCAGGCCCTCGTCCCGGAATACCTTGACCGTCTGGCATGCGGAGGCTACGCGCGAAAACGTATCGAAAAAGTGGGAGATCGTCTCCCTGATCTGCGAGTCGGGTTCGAGCACCACGTTGCCGGCCTCGTCGTACACGAACCCCGTCGGAAGCATACAACGGTACTCGCCCCGTCGCACCTTGTTGAGGATCCCACCGCGCAACCGGGCCTTGAGAACATGCAACTCGGCTTCACTCATGGTGCCTTTGAGACCGAGCAGGAGCCGGTCGTTGAAGGCCGTCGGATCGTAAACGCCGTCCTCGTCGAGGATCAACGTGTCGGCCACGGCGCAGATCTCCAGCAGGCGGTGCCAGTCGGCATTGTTCCTCGCCAGGCGGGAGACCTCAAGACCCATGACGATGCCGGCGCGGCCCATGCCGACGTCGGTGACCAGGCGCTGAAAACCCTCGCGCCAGGCTGCTGACGCACCGGACTCGCCCTGATCGCTGTCAATGACGATGATCTGGTCGTCACGCCAGCCGAGTGCGGTCGCCCGTCCGCGGAGCGCGTATTGCCGTTTGGTGCTCTCGATATTCTCGATGACCTGCCGGATCGATGACTGCCGGACGTACAGGTAGGCGCCGCGCTCCAGGTGGTGAGGTTGGACTTTGAGGGACTCGTTCATTGTGTTCTCCGAGCAAGGGTGTTCATCGCCATGGCGGCCAAGACGTACATGACGGTTTTAGATTCGCAGGGTGCTGTCGAGCTGGGCGGTGGTGCGTGAGCCGGATTCTCGCAGACGCTCGGTGCGGTCAGCGTCCGTGCCCATCCCCACATGCCACGGCGCAGAAAGAGCATGAGCCCGCTTCGAGCCTCCGGCGGCAGTGCTTCACCGAGCGCGGCCATGCGCAGGATCTCGTACTGAGCTGCGAAGGTGGATGGGGGTGCGGAATCTTTCTCTGCCGCCCCGGAGGTCATCGCGGCGTTTTTTTCCCGCGGCCTGCCCGCTCGATTGTCCTGGGATGCACCTCGACGCCGAATTCCTGCCGGATCAGCTTCGCCAGCGCGCGTGCCCGGATCGGCTCGCCCGGTGCGAGCCGTTGCTTCAGAAATGCCAGGACCTCGCCCTGGATCTTGTGCGGGCCGCGTGGACCTGGCTTCTTGGGCACCAATCCCGCGATTCCCGCCTCCTCCAGGTTCGCCTTGGCCTGATAGTAGGTCGGCCTCGAGACGCCATACTCCTGGGCGACGTCGGTCACTGGAGCCTTCTCGACGGTGACCCGGCGCAGCATCTCGTACCTGACCTGGACGACGTCGCGCGGATCGAAGAATTCGCTCTGCTGGAACTTCGGATCGAGGACTTTTTCGGCCGCCGGGTTGAGCGTGCCCTCTTCGCGGAGGATATCGCCTTTCGACGGCTTGCGGTCGTGCTTTTTTGGCATCTGGAGCTCCCAAAGGATGCGTGTCCTCTGTATATATAATTATGCCGCTTACCGGAGCGTTGTCAAGGGCCTCGATGGACCGACCGCCCTTGAATTCGTGGGCTAACAGGCCATATTGCTTGTCTTGCCGCCATCCCCAGCCAAGCCGTGGCGGCATATTTACCCTTACATCTGCGGCACAATTCGCCTTACACGTCATCTGACCTCTCCACCGAATCATGCCGGCCGAGCCGTTCTACCAGCCGAGCGAGCTCCACCAGGTCCGCCAACCGGAATAGTGCTCGCCGCTCGCCCACCACGATCTCCGGATCCGGGGCAACAAGGTCCGTCCACTGCGGGGGAACCGAGCAAACGATCTGATCATCAATCTGCAGCAGAAGCCGTCTGCCGTAGCGGTTATACCGCTCGCCCACCCAGGGGAACTGCTGTCCGCTCAAGGGATGAAACGGATGAGTTACCCGCACAAGGCGCGTCGATGCGAAGGGAGCATTTGCATTCTGGATCGAGTTACAAGCG
>CAZBND010000085.1:0-4050 GCA_964493415.1 uncultured Planctomycetota bacterium
GAACAAAGAAATGCAGGAGATGAAGGCCAAGTGGGCGAGGGAGCACGGGCAAAGGTGAGCTGATCCGGGCCGACTGCAATTTCGGCAGGTAGGAACGCCGCGCTCGTCGTGGAGAGAGGCGCTCAGCCCTGATAGACCCCAGCCCTTCCCAGGCCACTGCGCTGCTAGCCGAAAGGGAAAGCGGGGCGCCCATGCCGATCGCAAAGACGTCAGGCCGGCGAAGACGGGCGACGACGTTTGGAGCTGTTGCGCTTCTCTTGTCTCTTTCCCTGGCACTCGCCGACGCTCCCGCATCTGAGAAGCCGCGCAGCGCGCCGAGCGAGGTTGAATTACGAAACGAGTTCGTGAAAATACGAGTATCGGATGCCGGTGTCTGGTCGCTGAGTTTCACCGACGGGACCGGAGCCGTGTTGGAAAACGTGAGATTCAGGCTTGAAGCCGGGGAAGCGGAAGGCAATGTCGGCGATTACATAGTCAGGCTGAGCAAGGAGCATCGGACAGACGATCTGGGAGAGTTTGAACGCGCGGTCATGCATTGGGACGGCAGGGGCGTGCGGCCGGATATCGACTACAGCGTCAGCCTCAACACGAGAGAGCCTGAGTTGATCGTGGAGCTCGACTATCTGAACCGGACCGGGGAAGAGAAGCGAATTACGGCGGTCTGGCCGATGAGCACCGACCGAGACGACGGCGGACTTACGCTTCCGGGAAGTCCCCAAGACTGGGTCGGCGTCAAGACGGAAGGCTACTACGGCCCCCACCAGATAGTAAGGGGCATCTCGAGCTTGGAGAACATTCCGTCTCACTTTGTGGCAAGGAACGCGGTGGCCGAGCGGTCATTTCTTCTGGGTTTCCTGAGTCACAGAAAAGGTGTGGGTTCGGTAAGCCTCGCAAGAGGAGAGGATTCACGGATCGGGCTGGGAGCCAGGGTCCTATACGCCGAACCTTCCATTCCCGTGCCGCCGGGTAGGGACATCAAAGGAGAGAAGCTGCTGATGGTTTTCGGCAAGAACGGTCTGGAGAATCTCGAGCGCCTTGGGGACCTCATCGGGCTCGAGCATGGCATAAACCTGAGAGAAGAGAAGTCTCTGGATGAACGCAGCCGCTTCTTCCACACATGGAAGAACGAGTGGGCATCCTACATCATGCTGGGGCGGATAACGGGCCCCGACGGAGGGCCCACGAATCCTGCGGAGCATGAAGCGCTTTCGGCGCTAGGGCTCGACAAGTACGGTTACACAAGTCCGCCGGCGGGCTTCAGGAGGCAGCCTTTGAGAGTCGGAGCGGCTCCTTGCCTGGCGCGGATGCAGGGCCTGAAGGATTTCTGGGCGCCGTTGTCGGAAGCCCGACGCAAAGAACTCCGGCAGGCCCATCCCGATTGGTTCATACAGATCGACCCCAAGGACGCGCCCTACCTCCTGGACTTCCCCAACCCGGAAGCACTGGGCATCGTGCCTCAGCAGGAGCTATATGTCTTCGATTTCTCGCATCCCGAGGTCATAGAATTCGAGAGAGAGCGGGCGGAGTCTGCGGCTAAAAGGTACGACATCTTCAAGTACACGGCTGACTTCATACACAGGTGGCAGTATTTCCCGCAGCAACACGACCCCTTCCAGACGGTGCCGGAGATGTTGAGAAATGCCATCGGCGTGTGGAGAGACCAGGGGGCCAAGGCGTGGGGGCTGGCCTACATTAACAGGTTCTATCTAAGCTACGGACTGTGGGATACCGTGCGCGTAGGTATGGACTCGGACGGCGGGTATCTTGAGCCGCATTCGGGCAGCTTCCTCGGGCAGTGCGTTCCCATGGCTTCGCAGAGGTATTTCTTCAACGGAAGGGTGTGGTGGAACAACCCCAGTTCTTACCATGTGTACGTGCAGGGTCGCTATTCACCCGGCGAGGCGAAGGTGCACGCGACTTTTTGCGCGTTCGCCGCTAATATCCTTACGCTGGGCGAACCTTTGACAAAGGAGGAACTCCCGCCTGACAGGCTTGATATCATAAAGAAGATCAGCCCGGCCGGCATGGACGTATCAAGGCCTCTGGATTACTTCGACAGGAGTCATCCGGCCGTGTGGCACATGCCGATCGAGAGGCCGTTCGGGAGCTGGGATCTGCTGGCCCTGTTCGCGTACTGGCACGACAAGGACAAGAGCTTCAGCATCGATCTCGCCGAGCTGGGGTTGCCGGACGCGAAGGAGTATCTCGTTTACGAATTCTGGCAGGACAGTTTCCTGGGATCGAAGAAAGGACGGCTCGACGTCGATCTAAATGGGCCTGATTGCGCCGTTTACTCAATCGTGGAGAAAAAGCTCCAGCCTCAGCTAGTCTCCACCAACAGACACGTGAGGCACATGGCGAATGACATTCTCGACCTCGCCTGGGAGAGCGCGTCCAACGTGCTCAGGGGCAAGTCCAAGGTAATCGAAGGCGAATACTACGAACTCCGGATACATGTCCCTGAAGGCTTTCAACCACAAGACGTGCTTCTGTCTGAAGATTACACTGTCAGTAGAGAGCTTTCGGGGAGCATCCTGAGGGTCCAATTTACCCCGGCAGAGACCGGGGAGGTACATTGGCGGATAGGCTTCTTACGGTCGGATCACTCTCCATCATAGAGCCCACGGAAGACCACTGGGACCACCAGTCCGAGAAAGAAAGGGGCGAGTTACCTCTCCCGTCAGGAAGCCGACCAAAACGGTGTAGAAGATGAAGGCCAAGTGGGCGAGGGAGCACGGGGGGAGGTAGTCTCTGCGAGGCCATGACCTAACCGGACATAGGCTGCGCCATCATTTCTTCTTGGACAGCGATTGGATCAGGTCGAGGTCGAGCTTTCCCTTCTGGCCCCAGCCGCGTTTGCCGGAGGCTATCTGGGGGCGGAATTCCTCGTAGAGGCTGAAGGCCGCCTCGGCCAGATCGTCAGGCTTGAATGCCGCTGCGAGTTTCTGCATTGCCTCCGTCACGGCGTTGAGGTCGTCGCCGAATTTCCCTTCGAGGTATTTGCGCACCTTGTCGGGGTCGATGGCCTTGTCCTTGACGACGGCGCGAACGCCTTCCTCGGTGTTTTTGGCGGGAACCGGGCGGCCGCAAAGTTCGACCCAGAATTCCTCTCCTAGGCCGCGCTTCTTCGGAGGCTTGCCCTCCGGGCCTTTCGCAGGCTGAAAAATGCCGAGACGGCGGCCCTTCGACTGGGCGTTCAGGCCGGCCATTGCCTTGGCGAGAGTGAGCGCCTCGTCCGCGCCAAAGCCCTGGCGCTCCGCGACGATCGCACCCCACAGTGTCAGCACCGGCGCGCGGTTGATCATTACGGTGGTCATTTCTCCTCCCCGCCGATATGAGGCTATTCTCTATAAGAAAGGATCGCGTGAGCGAAGTCAAGTTCCCGGCCTCACGGCATCATTGCCGATTCGGGAGAAGGCCCCATCCTTGAGTTCGAAGACGTCGGTCGCAACCGAGGCGACAAGACGGCGATCGTGCGAGATGAACATGACCGCGCCGGGGAAATTCTTGAGGGCTTCCTGCAAGACCTCGATCCCCGACAGGTCGAGGTGGTTTGTGGGCTCGTCAAGCATGAGGAGGTCAGCGCGGGTGTTCATGAGTAGGGCAAGGACGAGCCGAGTCCTCTCGCCGCCGCTCAGGTCCCCCACCCTCGTGTGGACGGCCGCTCCTTTGAAGAGAAGCTTCGAGAGAAGGTAGCGAATCTGGTTGTGCGTGAGGTCGGTCTCGTCTGCGACGGATTCGTAGACGGTGAGCTCGTCGCTGAGGCCGGCGTGGTGCTGGTCACAGTAGAAGGCGGAGGCGACGCTCGAGAGCCACACGTCGCCGTCGTCGGCCGGCTGGATGCCGAGGGCGACTTCCATGAGAGTTGTCTTGCCGCCGCCGTTCGGGCCGATGACAGCGATGCGGCGGCCGCGAGAGAGTTCCAGATTCACCTCGCGAAAGAGTCGACGGTCGCCAAAAGATTGCGAGAGCCCTTCAAGCTGCAGCGCCTGCCGGTGATGAAGGACCACGCGAACGAGTGGGTGAAGGACAAGAAGCGCGAGATCACCT
>CAZBND010000086.1:0-4042 GCA_964493415.1 uncultured Planctomycetota bacterium
GTTGATCCGGTTTTGGCGCAGAGGGCGGCGGCGGCTCCGGCTGCCTGGCCGATGGCCATGACGGGGGCCATGGCGCGGTGGGATTCGTAGGGCTGCTGCTCGCTTGATATCGAACGCCCGGCGACGAGCAGGTTGTCTATCTTTTTCGGAACGAGGCAGCGGTAGGGGATGTCGTAGCCCTGGTGCTCGAGGTAGCGTCGGTAGCCGTAGAAGTGGATGATGGGGCAGGAGCTGATGGCGACGACGTCGGGGGAGCGGCGGCCTTCGAGGGCGTCGTCGGCGGTGAGCTTGTACTCGCCCCCGATGAAGCGGGTCTGGCGGATGCCAACCTGGGGCGGGGTCTCGATGATGCGCGAGGCGGCGAGTTCGGGGTAGTCCTTCTGCTTTTGCGCGAGATCCTCGAAGACGTGAAGGCGGGCGTCGATCTCGGCTTGCGACAGCTGGTCGGCGTCGGTGCCGTCGATGGGGCCGATACGGGGTCCCCAGAGAACGGCGGTGGAGCCGAAGTCGGGGCCGCGGACCTTGTCGGGGCGGGACGAGCAGAGGTCGATGCGGTACATGATGCCGTCGTTGAGGCGCGGGGCCTCGTCCTTTTTCACCTGCCAGAAGGGGGCGCCGGCGCGGGCTGCGACATCGGCGTCGCCGGACGCGTCGACGACGATGCGAGCCATGAGAGCCTGGCGGCCGGATTTGTTCTCGACGATCACGCCGCGGATGCAATCGCTTTCAACGATGCTGTCGCAGAAATAGGTGTGAAACATCATGTCGACAGCGGCGTCGGCGCACATTTTTAGGGTGACGAATTTGAACTTCTCGGGGTCGACGGCGTAGCTGTATTCGAGCTTGCCCGGCTCGGTGGGGTAGGGCTTCTGGGGGTAGGGGCTTTTGCCGAGGCCGTCGAGGGATTTGAGGGCGAGGATGATCTCTTCGGCGATGCCGCGGACGGTCTGCGTTGAGTCGGGCTCGACCTGGTTCCGGAAGCCGTTGATGTTGGCCATGAGAGCGGCGGTGGCGGTGCCGCCGAGGTAGCCGAAACGTTCGACGAGCGTGGTGCGAGCGCCGTTGCGGGCGGAGGCGACGGCGGCGGTTAGGCCGGCGGGGCCTCCGCCGATCACGATCACGTCGACATCGCGCGTGACGGAGATTTCGCGGGCGGGTTCGGAGTAGGTTTTCATTTTTCTCACCTCGGGGGTTGGGATTGTGCTGATGGGATGAATGTATCGCTGTTGGGAAGAGGATGCAAGATCAAGGAAGGGGGTTGAGGGAAGGGGGTGGGTGTAGTAGAAGAGTTGACGAGGAATTCCGAAGGAAGGAGGGGGAATTGTCTGAGCAGGTGACGCATCTGGCGCTGGCGGACGACGTGAGGCTGCTGTCGGTGGCTTCGCCGAGGGTGTGTGAAGACGTGAAGGGTTCACTGAGAGAGCATCAGGATAAGATGAGGCTGGGGGCTCTGACGCGAGGGAGCGAAGGGTTCGCGGGAGCTATGGTGAAGGTTCTGCGGGAGGGAAAGACGAAGCGGAAGAAGGGAGACGGGGAGAAGCTGGCGTTCTGCATCGGGACGATGGCGCACCGGGCTGTGGACAGGATGATGAAGCCGATATTCGAGTCGCAGTCGGCGGACGGGAAGTGCAATTGGCAGGACATCAGCGTGTATCACGACGTGTTTTTGTTCGATCGGATTTACGGGAGGGGGAGGAAGGAGCCGTACGCGGCGGGTGCGCTGGAGCCGAGGTACGGATTTCCGAGCGCGGCGGGAGTGGATGCGGAGCGCGTGGAGGAGTATTTCAGGGTGATGTTCCAGCGGGCGATGCTGTCGGCGCATACGCTGATTCCGGACATGTCGGATCCCGAAGGGTGGATGGAGAAGGTGTTCGGGAGGGTGCAGGAGATGACGCTGGACGTGGGGAGATATCACAGGGCGCTGACGAATCCGGATGAGGAGATTTTCGGACGGGCGATCGTGGACGTGAATTTCTATGACGACGGAGACCCGCTGATCGCGCTGCTGCGGGATTTGCGGGAGGGGGCGGAGGTCGAGGGGGATGAGTTCATGCTGAGATGCAGGTCGAGGGATCACGACAGCTTGTACGCGCGCGGTGCGGCGAAGGGATACGGGTACGTGCAGGTGACGAGTGAGTACTGGTCGGGAGAGGCGCGGGAGGAGCTGTTTATGGATGAGATCAGGAGATAGGGTTTCGGGGATGACGGCCGGAACATCTGGTGTGTGAAGGACATGGGGTTTACGCTGGAGAAAATCGTTCCGTGGGGGCGGTCGCTGGATGAGTACGTCGCGATGTTCGATCTTACCGAGAGGGACATGGAGTCGCGGATACTCGGATGCGCAGACGGGCCTGCCAGCTTCAACGCGGAGATGCGCGAGGCGGGCCGGAGGGTCGTGTCGGTGGACCCGATGTACCAGTTTTCTGCCGGGCAAATCCGAGAACGTATTGACGAGACGTTTGTGGAGGTCATGGAAGAGCTGCGGAAGAATCTGGACGATTATGTGTGGAACAGGTTTGCTTCGGCGGAAGCGTTGGGGGCGCATCGGATGAGGTCGATGAAGAGGTTCCTGGGGGATTACGAGAAGGGGAAGGAAGAAGGGAGGTACGTGGTAGGGGGCTTTCCTGAGTTGCCGTTCGGTGAGTGGGAGTTCGACCTCGCGTTGTGCTCGCATTTTCTCTTCTTATATTCGGAGCAGCTTTCGGGTGATTTCCATTGCCGAGCGATAGAGGAGATGTGCAGGGTTGCGGGGGAAGCCCGGATCTTTTCGTTGCTGACATTGGACCGGCGGATGTCGCCGCATTTGGAGGGAGTGTGCGAACGCCTGAGGAGAGTCGGCCTGGAGTTTGAAATCAAGACGGTGGATTATGAGTTTCAGCGTGGCGGGAATAAGATGCTGAGGGTATGGCGAGAGAAGACCTAGAGCAGACGGGGAGGCAGTATGGAGATTGAGCTGAGGGAGATGAAGCTGGAAGAGCTTGGGATGATCGAGCAGGTGGACAGGTCGGAGCGGGTCGAGGCGAAGTACAAGGATTGCGAGGGAGAAGGGCGTGACGGCTTTGTTGATTGGATCGAATGCGACGGAGTCGGCGGTTGATTTTTGCCTGAAGCAGGGCTGCGAGGTGATCGGGCTGTCGGAGAACTCGTTGGTACGACACCGGTCGGGCGATCCGGTGTTTGCAAAGGTGCTGTGATGCGGTTAATCTGAAGCGGAACGCACGTGGACGGAGTGAAAGCAGGCGGAATGAAGCGGAGGTTCTGAGATGGAGGTAGTTGAGTTTTTCAAGACGACGGATGTGATGCGTATCGCGCTGTGGCGGTACGCGGTGCTGCTGGGGTGGATATTCCTGGGGTTGGCGGCGGGGCGGATAGCGGTCTTTGTGCTGGACAAGACCAGTCGGCGGTTGAAGAAGAGGACGAGAACGGAAGTCTTGGGATTGATGCTGGGTTGTTTGGGGAAGCCTGCGGCGCTGGGGGTGTTTGCCGGGGCGCTGCGGGCGGGGCTGGCGGTGTTGAAGGCGCGAGTGGAGAAAGAGCCGGGGATGTTTGTGCTGGAGGTTCCGGAGGGCATAGAACGGGTGGGGGGCACGGCGGTCGAGGTGGTTTTTGCGATCGCGATTGCGTACGGGGTGTACCGTTTGGTGGACGTTGTGGATCATTTCCTGAGGAAGTGGGCGGCGCGGACGGAGACGGCGATAGACGACATGCTGGCTCCGCTGCTGCGGAAGAGCATGAGGATAACGGTGGTCATCGTGGCGGGGATGTTCATCGTCCAACTTGTTTACGGGAAAACTATCGGGGAGTTGCTGGTAGGCCTGGGTGTGGGCGGTCTTGCTGTGGCGTTGGCCGGGCAGGACATGATCAGGAACTTCTTCGGGTCGGTGATGATCCTTCTGGACAAGCCGTTCCAGGTGGGCGACCGGGTGGTGATAGGGGGGCACGACGGCCCGGTGGAGGAGGTAGGGTTCAGGTCGACGAAGATACGGACGCTGGAGGGGCACCTTGTGACGGTGCCGAACGCGGAGGCGGCGAATACGATCGT
>CAZBND010000087.1:0-3474 GCA_964493415.1 uncultured Planctomycetota bacterium
GGTGGGCGTCGAACCAATCGAAGATGAGATCGAAGGCTTCGTAATTGCGGTAGCCGCCATGGCCGCCTTCGACGACGTGGAGCTTGGCTTCGCCGCCCGCGGCTTCGAGCT
Organism: uncultured Planctomycetota bacterium; assembly: GCA_964493415.1. Classification (GTDB taxonomy): domain Bacteria; phylum Planctomycetota; class DG-23; order CAZBND01; family CAZBND01; genus CAZBND01. The sequence goes on from CAZBND010000087.1 coordinate 112, forward strand.
TCTCTACCATTTCACGCGCCTTGTCGATCGAGAAGTGCTTGTCCCTGGTGGCGTTGAACATCATGACGGGAACCTTGGAGAGGGCTTCGACGGCATCGTCGGGGAAGAGGGCGACGACGCCGCAGATGGCGGCGAAGGTCTCGGGGTTCCGAGACGCGGCGAGGTATGTCGACATGCCCCCTTTGGAAGCGCCCATGAGATAGACGCGGGTGTCGTCTATCCAGCGCTGCTTCTTGATCTCGTTCACCAGCGCCTCGACCATCTCGGGCACTCTCACTTCGGCAAGGCGGGTCCAGTAGCTGTCGAGAATGCCGCCGGCACCGCCTTTGCTCTCGGGAAGGGGAGGAAGCGAGGGAGTCGCAACTACATATCCGCGCTCCTCGGCCACGACCTGGATTCGGTCGGGGTCGCCCTTCCACTGGAAGTAGGAGGTCTCGTCCCCTCCTGCGGGATGGAGCACTATCACCAGTGGGAACCTCTTAGGTTCGCCGTCTTTCGCGCGCTGTCCGTGGATGTACCCGCTGGGGAAGAATATCCGGTAGGGGCGCATGTAGCCTTTATATTCGACCATGCAGAACTCGGTGTTCAGATTGACGCCCTCGGCCCTCGGCCCGCCCTCGGCGGCCATTCCCGCCACGTGAAATGCTAAGGGCGCTGCGGCCAGGGCGAGCGCAACGACCAGCCTGCTCTCGATCATCTCGTACCCCTTCCTTATGCAGCCAGCCAGGGATACTTCATTATACCAGCCTGCTCTGCCGAAGCCACTGCCGACCGAAGCCGCCCACGAGAGGGCGGCAGGATTCGCAGTGAACGGGCCTCGTCCGCTTCTCGGTGGCAGGGGTGGAAAAAGACCAACGCAGAGGCCATCACATCCGCAGAGTTCTCGAGCAGGCTCCCTGAGGACCCAGGTTTGAGAGAGTCGCCAACTGCCTTGACAACGTCTCGCCACCCGACTACCCTAGGTCAGGATTTGGAGAACGGGGCGAGAACGCTCGTGTGAATACGTTGGATGATGCGCGCTGACTCATGAGGGGGGACGATCATGGGTTCCAAGAAGGCATGTGCTTTGGTGGGACTTTTCGCTTTGATAGCCGTCGTAGTCTGGTCGATTCCGTGCTTCGCCGCCCCATCGGGGACCACGCCCGGCAGCTCGTCCCAGTCGGAGCTGACCTGGTTGACTCCGGTACCGGGCGCGTCGCCGGCGGAACTGAGAGACGAGATCGAGTCGCAGGGAGGTCGCATTCTTACCCTGGCTCCCGAAGGACGCTTGCTTGTGCGGCATCCCCGCGACAAGACGGCTGCCGTGCAAGCAGCCCCGGGCGTCGCCTCTTCCCACGCGGCGGTCATGACGGCGGAACCGCCCGGCCCGGCGGGACGTGGGTTGGGGGATCGCCCGCCCACTGAAGAGGAAGAATACATCCTTCGCGCCGTCACGCAAGTGACTCAGATCAAACCGACATCCCTGAGCCTACGTCGAGCCATGCTTGAAGGTCTGGATACGCTCCCGTCACAGGTCGATAATTCCCTGTCGATGTACTTTCCGCCGATTCGCTCGCAGGGGTCTCAGGGGTCGTGCACCGCCTGGGCGTCCTCGTACTACTACAACACCTACACGCAGGCGATGGACGAAGGGCTCGATGTTTCCGGGGGCAATAACGACCATATCTGCAGCCCGGCGTTCATCTATAACCTCATCAACGGTGGGGCCGACGAAGGAGCGAGCTCCTCGTACGCCGTTTTCCGTCTGACCGAGGTCGGCGCCTCCAGTTGGACCCTGTTCCCCTATAACTCCGGCGACTGGACAACATGGCCGACGGAAGCGGCCTGGGGCGACGCGTTGAAGCGTCGCGGGCAAGCGCCCTTTACGATCGGTCACTGGTACTTAGGATGCTCCGACGCGGAGCTTGAGGCAATCAAGCAGCACCTCGCCAACGGCCACGTGGCGGCCACGCGAACCGACGTCTATGAGAACTGGTACTACAACTACCCCAGTGACACGACGGGCATCAACAATGGGGTGCTGTTCGCCAACGGCGGCGGGCGTGTCGGCGGCCACGCGCTGACGTTAGTCGGCTACGATGATAACAAGTCGTATTTCGACGGCGCAGTGACGCGGTACGGCGCGTTCCTGATCGCCAATTCGTGGGGCAGTTGGTGGGGAGTGCCGAACACGGCGGGCGGGACAAGCGAGGGCTTCATGTGGGTCGCCTACGACTTCTTCAAGGCCGGCAATTCGTGCTTTGGCACGGCCTACTACAATTCCGACCGCGACGACTATCGCTCCCGGCTCTATGCGGTGAGCGGACTGAACCACGCTCAGCGAGGGTACGTGAGCTACCGGAGCGGGGTAGGCGAGACCGGCAGCCCGGCCTGGACGTCATACTACCCCATGAGCAACGCTGGAGGGACCGCCCTCGCCATCACGGACGCGCGGCGGGTCGCCGTGGACCTCACAGACGGTATCGACAGCATCAGCTTTCCAACGGTCCGTCTCTTCACTCAGCTCACGCTATCAGGCTCCGCGGGCAGCGATGCGACCATTACCAGCGCCGTCTTCTTTCATGACTTCGACGGCAACGGCGCGTTCGACTCGGTAGCGTCATCGGACCCGACTGTCGTCGTCGGCCCGGGAGGGACCGGCTATGCCACCGTCGTCTTTGACGTGCCTTTGGCGTTTAAGGTGATGGACCCACGGGGAAGAACCCTCGCGGCGATATCCTCCTCGGGAGACCTCGAACTCGCAGGCTCGATAACTGAGTATGCGGTGCCGACTCCGACGGCGGGCAGTGAGTTCATCGTCAGAGAACCTTCGGGCACCGCGGTAGCGCTGCTTGACGCGAGCGGGAATCTCATCCTGGCGGGAGGCCTGTACGAAGACCAGAGTCCACTGAGCCCCCCTGCCGGTTCGTTCGTCGTCAAGGACAGCGCCGGCGATATCGTTGCGTACTTCTCGCCGACTGGGGACCTGTATCTCGCCGGGGAGCTTCAAGCCGGTCCGTAGCTGACGGCGCGGATTTCGGCGAGTTCCTCGAGATGGTGATCGACAAGAGTTCTGAGAAGGACGCTTGGCGGGACCGGTATCTGGAGAGGGCCCAGGCGGCGCGAGCCCAGGCGAGATAGCCCCTTCCAGGCATTGCGCTAGGCCGCAATCAGGTCACCACAGCCGCGTTCATATGGCATGCAGCCGGCGCTACCGTGGTTTTCTCGGCGACGGTTATTCGGGGGACTTGTTTCCCCGCGGTCCGGGTTGCGGCCGGTTCTGGACGACCTCGAAGACCGTGTACTCGGGATGTTTGTCTGCGAGTGTTACTTCGCCCATGAGGACGCGTTCCTTTTCAGTCTCGATGTCGACGATGGTGCCGT
>CAZBND010000088.1:0-3313 GCA_964493415.1 uncultured Planctomycetota bacterium
GTCTCCTTCTCCGTGCCCAGGGGCGAGTGCTTCGGCATCGTGGGGCCCAACGGGTCCGGCAAGTCCACCCTCATCCGCATCATCGCTACGCTCATACTTCCGGACAACGGCCGCGTCTCCGTCTTCGGACACGACGTCATTCGCGAAGCGCTGACGGTGCGGCGCTTCATCAACCGGGTTTCCGTCGAGGCCTCTTTCTTCAAGAAGCTCTCCCCGTGGGAAAACCTCGCCTACGCCGCGCGCCTGTACGGCGTCCCCATGAAGGACGCCCGCGCCCGCGTCGACGAGATAATGACGCAGATGGGCTTCGATACGTCAAGAATGGACCGGTCGCTCTCCGATCTGTCTCGCGGCATGCAGCAGAAGGTGGCCATCGCTCGCGCCCTGCTCACGTCCCCTTCGCTTCTGCTTCTCGACGAGCCCACCACCGGACTCGACCCGGTTTCAAAGGAGCAGGTCCAGGAGTTCGTCGAGCGCATCCAGGAAGAGCACGGCGCAACCATCCTGCTGACCACTCACGACATGGAGGAGGCCGACCGCGTCTGCGACCGCGTCGCTGTCATAGACCAGGGGAAATTCGTCGCATTGGATACCCCAGCCAACCTCAAGGCTCTGGTTCCCGGAGACAAGCCCGCCTCTCTCAAAGACGTCTTCTTCCACCTTACCGGCACGACCATGGCACAGCGCGAGAAGGAAGCGCAGGAAACCTAAACCGGAGGCAAGTCATGGGAAGGTTCATAACCAACGAGGTCAAAGCCGCTTTCGGCTTCGTTATGCGTGACCTCAGCCTCACAAAACGATACCTGGGATGGGAGATCGTCTTCTTCGGCTACAGCCTCGTCAACGCCCTGGCAGTGGGGCTCATCAGAGCCGGAGATGCACCCGATAAGCAGGCCGAAGGCATCCTCTTCCTGGTGACCGGCGCGGTCTTCTGGAGCTTTCTGATCATCCTCTTCGACATAATCGCCGACACGATTGCATGGGAGCGCTGGGAGGGCACCATCGAGTACACCTTCATGGCCCCCATTCACCGCGTGACGCACCTCCTCGGCGAGTCAGGCTTCGGCGTCTGCTACAGCATCATCCGCTCCATCTTCGTCCTTGCCGTGGTCGTTGTCTTCTTCCACTTTTCGTACCCGCAGGCCGGCATTCTGGGCTACCTGAAGCACGCCAACTTTCTCGGCGCGATCCTCGTCCTCGCCGTCGCCAGCCTCTCGTTCCTCGGCATGGGCATAATGGCCGCCGTCCTTCCCCTCCTCTCGCCCGAGAAGGGGCCGCAAGCCACGCACGTCTTTCAGGCTATCATCATGCTCATATCAGGAATCTACTACCCCGTCGAGATCATGCCCGGCTGGATGCAGCCTCTCGCCCGCCTTTCCCCCGGCACCTACGCCCTGCGCTCCATTCGCGGCGCACTGCTCAAGGGACAGTCCATAAGGGAACTTCTCGGCGACATAATCGTCCTGCTCGTCGCGGGAGTGATCCTCATCCCCTTCGGCGTCTGGGTGTTCCACGTCGCTGAGGTGGTGGCCAAGAAAAAGGGATTTCTCAAGCGCAGCGGCTGATCGCCCCCCTCACGCCGCGCGAACAGAATCCCACTTCAGGGAACCTCCCCGCCCCTTCTGCGTCTAACCTTCACGGAAGCCCCTGGGCAGCGGCCATTTCAATTGTAGAATGGGCGCGAGCCCAAACGAAAACCGGATAGGCCCGAACGAAGGAGGAGGAGGACAATGACCCGCTGCAAAATCGCTCTGCCGATCGTGTGTCTGATGCTTCTGGCCTCTGCTTCAATTCTCGCCGCAGTCGGGCAACCTGAGGAAGCCGTCACCAAGGTCACCCGGGTCTCCCTCTTCAAGAACGGCATGGGCTACTTCACGCGCGAGGGCGAACTCCCCAGGAAGCCCGGACCCTTCGTGATTCGCCCTGTCCCCGCCGCTTCTCACGGCACCTTCTGGTTCGACTGCGACGAGTCCGCGAAGCTCAGAGCCCTTACCTCCCGCAAGGTCATCGTCCCGGAGCCGGTCGAGGCCGTCAGCCTGCTCGAACTCCTCCAGGCCAATATCGGCAAACGGGTGAAGCTCTACCTCAGCAGCGGCGAAACCCTGACCGGCAAGATCATCGCCCTGCCTCAAAGAGAGCCGTCAGTCGAATCCGACCCCTACGTCGGCAACCAGCCACACACGTACTACCCTTCCCGCGTCAGCGCCTCGACGCCGCAGCTTGTGCTCATCGAGACGGAGCAGGCCGTCGTGGCTTTTAACCCCAGCACTGTCCAGCGCGTCGATTTCTTCGAGCCGAATCCCGCATATCATCTCAAGAAGGACGTCGAGAGGGTCGAGATGGTCGGCGACCTGGACCGCGCCCCCGGCACCCGCAGCTTCACTCTCACCTACGTGGCGAAAGGCGTCGCCTGGGCTCCTTCCTATAGAATAGACATCTCCGACCCCGACACCGCAGTCATCTCCGCCAAGGCCCTCGTCATCAACGAAGTGGAAGACCTCGAAGACGTTACCCTTCACCTCATCACCGGCTTCCCCAACATCCGGTTCGCCGACGTTCCGAGCCCTCTCTCCCTTACGCTGACCCTGTCGCAGTTCTTCCAGTACCTTGCCAATCCGCCGCGAGCCCCCTTGCAGATTCTGGCAAACGTGCTCGTCCAGCAGGCGGCCGCCGGTCCGGGAACCCCTCGCCCCGGATACACGGTCCCCGCCGCCGGACAGGCCGCCGAGGACCTCTTCCTCTACCCCGTCGAGCACGTGACGCTCGCCAAAGGGGAGACCGGCTACTACCCTGTGCTTACCGGCTACGTTCCGTACAAGCACGTCTACCAGTGGGACATCCCCGATTACGTGAACGCCGAAGACCGATACCAGCGGCCCGCCCAACCGGACGAGGAAGAAAGGCCGCAGGTCTGGCACACCATCCGGCTCGAGAACAAGACCTCTCTGCCCTGGACCACAGCTCCGGCCATGACCGTCGCCCGAGGGCAAATCGTCGCCCAGGACACGCTCACCTACACGCCTGTCAACGGAACGACGACTCTCAAGCTCACGCGGGCAGTCGACGTCTCCGCCGAGGAGCAAGAGCTTGAAATCGACCGCGTCCGCAACTTCGCGCGCTTCTACGGATATGAATACGACAAGGTCACGGTCGAGGGCAAACTCCGGCTCGAGAGCTTCAAGGACGAGACGATCTCGATGGAGGTCACCAAGACCTTCTCCGGCGAACTCATCTCCAGCGCACCCGAAGCCGACGTCCAGCAGCTCGCCCGCGGCCTCAAGAGCATGAACCCCACCACCCTTCTCACCTGGCA
>CAZBND010000089.1:0-2660 GCA_964493415.1 uncultured Planctomycetota bacterium
TTGTGGAAGCATCTTCGGACGCGGGTTCGATTCCCGCCGCCTCCACCATCTAACTCCCTTCAATTGCTTGCCTTGCGATTCGAGCATTCGCCCGTCTCCAACATGTCTCCAACAAATGGGCCATTTCCGGGCTGTTCGAGCAGCCGGATGGCCCCTTCGATTGCTGCCGGACTCAGGTGCATGTACCTCTCCGTGGTGGACAAGTTCTTGTGTCCGGCCAACTCCTGGATGGCGCGAGCGGGAGCCCCGCGCATGGCCAGGTGAGAACAGAAGGTATGCCGCAGGATGTGGACTCCGCCGTTGGCCAGGTTCGCCCGCTCGGCAGATCTCCTCACGAGCAACTGGACCATCTTTTGAGAAAGCGGCTGCCCGTCCTCATCGCAGAGCACGCGGGGTCCCTGCAGATGCCGGTGAGCACGTAGTGCCTCGGCCAGGCGCGTTGTCATCGGCACTCGGCGGGCTCGGCCTCCCTTGGGAACGGTGACCCGGCCTTTCCACTCGGACCTTTCGACCTTGAGACTCCGCTTCGAGAAGTCGATGTCCGTCCACTCCAGAGCCATGATCTCGCCACACCGAAGCCCCGCGTCCCCAGCCAGGAGCACGGCAAGATAAGCTCTGTCATCCACGGACTTGGCAACATCCACAAGGCGGCCGTACTGGTCGAAATCATGGAACGGTGCCTCTGTGTGCGACATGGGTAGGAGTCTCACGGTGCAGGGCATGTGTTCTATGAGCTCCCACTCCACTGCGATCTTGAGCAGAGTATTCAGCACGGACAACACGTTGTTGACGGTCTTGGCGGCCCTGTCCCCGAGCGCACTCTTGAGCTGCTGGATGTCCTCATTCCCGATGGCGTTAAGTCTTCGGGTCCCCAACATCGGGAGCAAGTGCACCCGAAGGATGGTCTCTTTGCCTGCGATCCCGCTCGGCTTCTGACGATTGGCGACTGCATAGCCTTCCAAGAACCTTGGAGCAAACTCCGCGAGCGTCGGCACCTCCTTTCTGCGTTTGGCCGGTCGGTGAAGCGGGATCTCGCGTTCCCGCGCCTGACCCCAGCGTATGGCCCCGGATTTCGAGGAGACGGGGGCCTTCCTCCGTTCCCGCCTCCAGGTTCCATCCGGCAGCCTTACGCGAATATCGACCTCCCAGCCGCCTTGTCGATAGGGCCTGACCTTTACGCTCATGGCCGCATCTCCTCGGCCGACGGCGCACGTCTTTCGTCTAGCCACTGTAGCATATCATCCCGACGGATGAGAAGGCGTCGTCCTACCCGCGTCGCTCCCGGCAGCTGGCCCCGCTCGGCCATCGCGTAGACGGCCTTGCGGGTGGTTCTGAGAATACCTGCCATTTCGCCGCTGGTGAGGAGGACGGGGAGCTCTGCGAAGTCATTCATCCGTTGAACCGCCTTTCAGTCAGGACTGGAAACTGAGAAACGTCGAATTTAAACGTCGTAGCGCGACCCAAACCAGGCTTCCCGCCGAAGTAATGGTCCTCCACCTTCTGCATTAGGCCGGTCTTCACCGCCCGTTTCCGGTATCGGGATATGGTTATGCTCTCGACTTCCAGCATGTCCCCGATTCTGCCTTCTGGCAGGCCAATAGGCGGATCTCCCACGATGCTCTGAAGCCACCCGGCGATACTCACGAACATTGCGTATTTCTTCAGGCGTTTAGTTCCAACTTTGGGTTCGAGTGGGTGTCGACGCGCCAGTTTGAGGGCACAGTCCAGTGGATCGGCTCCCGCCCCGAAGCGAGCAACCTCCAAGGTGTTTACGAACTCGACGCGTCCGTCTTCGGGTGATGCTATTGCAGGAACTCCTAGCTGAAGATGCAAGTCACGGAACAGCCAAAGCCACACACCGTCCACGCCCCCGAGGCTCTTGCGCCGAGAGGAGGAAGGTGAGCCTTTCAAGTAGGTGACCCACCCGCAGAACGAGTCTTCGAGTATGTCGAGTGCCTCGTCGGGAGAACATCCCGCGATCTTGGGGTGGGTCATCATAGCTCGGCCGAACTCCCACAGAGGCGTCCGATACCGCTTAGGGTTTTCCAGCTTCTCAAGGTTGTGGGCGTGCGAGGCTACGATGTGGGCTTCCAGGGATAGCGACGAAGGCGCCCGTGCCGCCAGATCCCGATAGAAGATTGAACGAATATCTTCTAGGGTCGAATCCCCGGTGGGTAATGTCGATTTGTTCCCCTCCCTCTCCTGCACCTCTCCCTCCTCCAGCTCCGTGTAGTTCAATCGCGTTCCAAAACCTCATAACCCTCTATGTAACACTTCTCCTCATGGGCCTATGCTTGTGGCCGTTGAGGCGGTCGAGCTGGTTCGCCTCAACTGCCCTCTGGCCAATGCCGCGGCACCTGCCTCCTTGCCTGCTCTGACTCTGTTCGGATTCTTGGCGCGAGCGGGAACTCCGAGTAGGGCGGCGGCCCGCTTGTAGAGCGCGGCAGGTATCAGCACATCGCGGACGACTCGCCCGTCGGGGTGGTAGTACGTTGCGTGGTAGCGGCAGCCTTGCCACCCGGCGATCTTGGCGGCGATGTCCAAGTCATCGCTGTAGACCTTGAAGACCTTGGGGTGACGGCCTGGCTCGTATGGCCAGATCTGCCCTTTGGTTCCGACCTTAACGTCAGGGTCTTCCACCCGATCCCGAACCCCGTCCC
>CAZBND010000090.1:0-2515 GCA_964493415.1 uncultured Planctomycetota bacterium
CGACGACAACGTCTTCGCCATGTACGAAGAGGCCGGCATCACCCGCGAGGAAATCTTCGATCGCGCCGCCCAAATCCGTTCCCGCCTCGACGCGCCCTCCTGATTTTCCTCACCTGCTCCGGCTTCCGCTCCCTTCCATCATCATAGCCTCCGACAGAACCATCGTCTCCCCGGCGTACTTCTCCACGCCCTCTCGCGTTATCGGCGCTGGATGAAGCGTTCCCTTTCCCCACGCCTCCAGGTTATTCAGCCAGTATTTGCTCCTCGGATTCTCCGATTGGCCTACCGGCAGGATCGTCTTCGCCGAGTCCACGTCGTCCATTCGCACCCACTGAGTGTACGCCTGGCCCATCTGCGACAGTATCGTGTTGCCGTCGTCGCAAATCAATTGAGGCTTAGTCACGTCATATTCATCGTCCAGGCCGGGGAACCCGTCCAGATTCGCAAAGTAGGGAAGCCTCTCCCGGCGAACCTCCGCCGGCCCCTTCTCGTGCCACTGCCTCGGCTCGCCCCCGTACCGCCTCTGTGCCTCTCTCCACGCCGAGACCAGCGAGCTTTCTACGAAGTCCTTCTCCTCGCGGCTCAGCTCCGCTTTCGGATTCTCTTCCAGCCGTTTCATCACGCTCTTCAGAAATCCCGCCAGCCCCGACAAGCCTCCGCCGTGCTTAACCGCCAGAGGATTCCGCCGGAATTCCAACGGCATAGCGTTCACCAGTTCCGTCCCCTTCACCGACCAGTCCGACCTCGCGCCTTTCTCGTACCATTCCTCCAGGTACTCCAGCGCAAGCATCGCATCCCGCGACAGCTCCACCCCCAGCGCGTCTCTCAAGTGATACCCAAGCCGCACGATCTCGCGCTTCGCCGGATTCACGCAGTCGTAGTGCATCGCCAGCACGTCCTCCGGCGTCATCTTCTCTTTCGCCGCCATCAGTTCACGCAGCCGCCACGACCGTATCGTATCACCGCCTCCTCCAGTCCCCACTCCCAGCGGGGCCGGATAAAAAGACGCGATCGGCCGGTGGTTCCCCGAGAACACGTACCCTCTTTCGGGATTGATCGTTCGCGGTACCAGATCGTACGGGACAAATCCTTGCCAATCGTACTTCGACTCGGACCCGTCATGCGCCGAATGTCCGCCGGAACCCGACAGCGGCGAACGCACCGGAATCGCTCCTATGACCGAGTACCCGACATTCCCCTCCCTGTCTCCGAACACGCAGTTCGCCGTCGGGAAACGCCACCCTCCTATCGCATCCGCAAACTCGTTCACGTCTTTCGCCCGCATCATCGCTATCGCTCCCTGGATCGTGTCCCGATCCGTCTCGCACGCGGGCACCCGCTTCAGCGCGATCTCCTGCCCGCGGCTTCCCCTTCGCACCAGCTCCGTCACCACCGGCCCGATGTGCGTCTCCTTCACGCTCAGCCTTACCGCCTCTCCTCCCTTCATCTTTATCACCTCTTCCCGCGTCGTCATCTCCCGCCACTTCCCGTCGTACATGTACTTGTCCGGATGCTCCGCGTCCGTCTTCAGCACGAACAGGTCCGCCTGGTCCGCTCCCAGCGCCGTCATCCCCCACGTCACCTTGTCCGTGTACCCGATGAGGATCAGCGGGCTTCCCACAACACCCACCCCTCTCGCATTGAACGTCTTTCCAGCCCCGTGAAACTCGTACATCAGCGATGGATTCCTCACCGTGCTCTGAGGATCGCTCACCAGCACCGCCGATCCCGTCGTCGTCTTCTTCCCTCCCGCTACCCATGCGTGGCTGAACTTCGGGCTCTCCTCGTTCGACATCTCCTTTGCCCTCGCCTGAGCCTCCTCCACGAACGCCTCCACCCTCGCCACCCATTCGTCGCTCACGTCCTCCCTCTGCACCACCGCCGCGCTGTCGTCCCCCGCCCTCCACGGCCCCGCCGGCCCCGACGGCTCCGCGTGACGGTACTCCGGCGAATCGTTCAGCCCGTCGGATGCGAAAAAGGCTCCCGTGTGCCACCACGAAGCGATGCAGTCCGCCGGCGTCCACGGCTCCGGCTCCAGCCCGAACTTCTCAAAAAGGTACACCAGCTTGTCGCGGTTCCCGCTTATGTAGTCGTTCACTCCCTCGCTGTAGGCCTCAAGCAGCTTCACCGTGTCTTCGTCCAGGTTCGGCACAAGTTTCTTCGCCGCGTCGTAGAAACCCACCGTTCGCCACTTGATGTCGTTCTCCAGCGCCGTCCCGCCCTTCGTTCTATGCAGGTTCCCCACGACCTCCGCCATCCGCCCCTGCACTATTCGCAGGCGGTAGTACATCTGGAACGCCCGATCCTCCGCCGCCGCGTAGCCCAATCCGTACATCGCCCCCGCGTCCGTATCCGAGAAAACGTTCGGCACGCCCCACTCGTCTCTCACAAGCTCTATCTTTCCGTATTCCGCCTTCGGCCTCGCCTCCGCCCCCGCAATGAATGCCAAAGCCGCGCACATCGCCAACGCAACGCTGCATAAACGACGAACCATCTGCTCTACCTCCATCAAAAC
>CAZBND010000091.1:0-2482 GCA_964493415.1 uncultured Planctomycetota bacterium
CCCCTTCAATTCTTCCGCTCGACGCCTTCCACGCCCGAAGCAGCGGCGAGAAACAAATAAATTATATTATTCTAATTGACTTCGACCTTGGAATCGTGTACACTACGTCACGAAGGGCAGCTTAGTTGCTGCAGAACGAAAGTACCGCACAGGTGATCGTGCAGAGGCGGAAACAAGTCAGCTGGACGAGGTCTCGACCAAGTCGGTCTCACTTCACCCGATTCCCTTCCTCTGAAAGTCCCTTTGCCCTACCGCTCGTACTGTAGTATCCAAAAAGAGCAGCGCCCTTATTGCCCGACAGGGCAATCGCTCTCGCGGTTCCAGCGGACCCCAACGTGGTGGTCCAACGCGAGGCGACGTCACCTACGGGCAGAACGTTTGCAGGAGAAGTTAGGTATGGCAACAGGTAAGGTGAAGTGGTTTAGTGATCAGAAGGGTTACGGGTTCATCACCCCTGACGACGGGAGCAAGGACCTTTTCGTCCATCACTCCGAGATTCAGGGCAGTGGATTCAAGACTCTGTCAGAGAACGATACCGTAGAGTTCGAGGTAGGACAGGGGCAAAAAGGCCCGTGCGCCACGAACGTCATGAGAGCCGGCTAGGGCTCCTCGCCCTGCTAGCATAGATCAGCCGCTACTGTGAAAAGGGACACAGTAGCGGCTTTTTTTTGCCGGAAATCTGCAGCAGACCCTGCCGTGTGATGCGCCTCGCGAATTTGCAGTATCCCCAATCGCACCCTGCCATTGACTCAGACGAAAGAATCGGCGATAAAAGATTCAGAAAGGCCTCTTGGCTGCCGCGGCACGAGAGCGCCGAATCCTGCACAGTGGCCAAGCGCAAACCGATCGGCCTGCGAGTCGTATCGTGTGATAGGAACACAACCGCTCCCTTAGCTTCAGACAGGGAAGATGAAATGACGAGCGACACCGTAAACAGGCGCGTATTCCGCATGGTCATCCCCAAGTATCCGGCCTTCAATGTCTACAGCCACGTCGCCAAGAAGACCACCGCCCTCGGACCCCTCTGCGTCGCCACCACCGTGAGCAAAATGCCCGGCTGGGACGTGGAGATCATCGACGAAAACAACTATCGCTTCCCCGGCCCGGTCGACGAACAGGGCTTCCCCGACCACGCCGCGCTTCAAGACATGCGACCCGCCGACGTCGTCGGATTCTACGGCGGCCTTTCCTGCACCACACCCCGCCTCATCAAAGTCGCCTCCTTCTACAAGCAAAACGGCGCCTTCACCGTCGGCGGCGGACATCACCTCGACGCCCTCCCCGAAGAAGCCGTTCCCGACGCCCTCGACGTCGTCGTCCACGGTGAGGGTGAAATCACCGTCCGCGAACTCCTCCACGCCCGTGACTCCGGATGCGGGCTGGACACCGTGCGCGGCATAACTTTCCTCAAGGACGGCGCTCTCCTGCATACGCAAGAGCGCCCGCCGCTCGACGACTTCGAAGCACTCCCCCTCCCCGACTTCGGCCTCTTGCGCTTCGCCAAAATCTCCCTCTTCCCAATCAGTCGCATCCGCGGCTGCGGCATGAACTGCGAGTTCTGCTCGGTAAAGGGACGCGCTCGATGCGCTTCGCCCGAACGACTCATGGCCCAAATAAGCTACTTGGTCGAAGCCCACCGTGCCCGCGAGTTCTTCATCGTCGACGACCAGTTCGCACAGGACCGCGACGAAACACTCCGCTTCTGCCGCATGCTTCGAGACTACCAGAAACGCATGGCCCTCCGCCTCCTTTTCACCGTCCAGATTCGCCTCGACTGCGCCCGCGACGCCGAGCTGCTCTCCGCCATGCGACAGGCCCGCATCAAAGGCCTCGCCGTCGGCATCGAATCCCCCATCGAGGAGGAACTCCTCGCCATGGGCAAGCACCTCAACGTCTCCGAAATGGCCGAGCTCGCCAGGCTCTACCACGACCACGGCTTCCTCGTCCACGGAATGTTTATCTTCGGCTACCCCATGCGCCCCGGCGTCAAGTTCCACATGACCGCCGACGAGCGAGTCAAGCGCTTCCGCTCCTTCTTCCGCGAGGCGCGCCTCGACACCGTCCAGGTCCTCCTCCCCGTCCCGCTCCCCGGAACCGCCCTGCGCGCTCGGCTCGAGCAGGATCGCCGCGTCCTCCCCAACAGCGAAATCGGCTGGGAGTACTACGACGGCAACTTCCCCGTCATCGTCCCGGACCCCCCTCTCACCCCCGAAGGCATGCACAGGGCCATGTTGTCCCTCATGGGCGGCTTCTACAGACTCCGGCGCATGTCCGGAGTGATGCTGCAGACCCTCAGCTTCCCGGTCGCCATGATGCCCCTGGTCGACCTGCGCTCGCGCTGGCGCAAGTGGTACCGCCACTGGCGCAACGACGTCTGGGGCTCCATCGGCTACTTCATCATGAAAAAGTGGTACAGAGCCTTCAGAGATGGCAATTTCAATGAGAAACTCAAGAGAGGCAAGGCCACCCTCAGCCACCACCC
>CAZBND010000092.1:0-2414 GCA_964493415.1 uncultured Planctomycetota bacterium
AGGTGCCCGTTCTGCGGCGAAGTGATCGCTCTCTCCCCTCCCCCACAGGATGAGGGAGCGGGGCGTGACGGGGACGCGGAAGCGACGGCGGCCTGCGACCGGGAGGTGACGCGGGAGATCACGCGGGAGATTCGGAAACGCCGACGGCGGGTGTCTCCGGTGGTGATGGCGGTGGGGCTGATTGCGGTGGGAGCGGTGGCGGTCTACCTGGTGTCGGCGGCGATATACTGGCGTCAGGGGGAGCGGCTGCCGCGACTGCACGGCGAGCCGGGAGCCGGCGTAGAACATCCTCCAATGCGAACGGAGTCAAGCGCTCCGGTTATTCCATACTTAGCGCCGGGGAGGATCGTTGTGGACGGAAGGGCGGAGGATTGGGCGGGGGTGCCGATGCCGGCGGGAGAGGTGGGCTCGCATGAGGTCGCGCATCTGGTGGAATACGACATGCGCAAGGCGGGACTGGCGCACGACGGACGGTTCCTGTACGTGATCGTGGAGATTCATCCGGGGATAGATGAGAGGTTCCAGAGAACGCGGAGCACGGGGTCGATGGGGTACCTTTACGTGGACAGCGATGGGGATGAGGAGACGGGTGGGAGCGTGACGTCGAGGAGCGCGAGCGGGGGAGAACGGCGGGAGAAGGGGTTTGAGTGGCGGGCGTACCTGCCGACGGGGTTCGCGGGAGGGACAAATAAGGAGACGGTGTCGATGGCGGGGTACGAGTTCGCGCCGGTGGAACGAGACGGGACGTTCGGGTATGACGCGGCAGTTCCCGAATTGGACAGGGACACGGAGGCGGATCCGCTCTACGTTGCGGCGAGGGGGAATTACTTCGAGATGAGGGTGTCGATGGAGGCGCTGGGGCTGCGCGCTGGGAGGAAGGCGCGGTTTATGTTCGAGGAGAACGCGATGGGGGTGTTCGAGAAGGAATTGCTGTGGGGCGAGGTGTGGGGGATTCTGGAGGAGCCGGATGAGGGAATGAGGGCGGGGACGGATTCGGGGGCTGCGCCCGGACGGTGAGGTCTGAAGAAGTCGCGGCGAGGAACGAGGCGGCAGAGCGGGGTCAGGTTTGGGATTTGAGTTGCCAGCCGCCTCTCCAGAGGAGCCAGACGATTTCCTCTTCGAATGCGTGACGGTTGGGGTATTGGAACGTCTTGGCGGGGTCGTGGGAGATGGATTGAGCGCCGCGGTTGAGCGAGGCGGCGGTGGCGAATTTGGCGAGGTCGGCGACTAGGAGGGGGAAGTTGTTGAGGGCGCGGGACTGAAGGCGCGGCCCGAGGTAGTTGTAGCGGACCTCGTGGGCGTCGGCGTGGGAACGTACGGGGGCGACGTCGAGGTATATCTCGAGGAGGAGGTGGGGCTTCTCTTCTTCTTTGAGGGTGACTTCGGTGGTGGTGGATGGGAAGATCACGCCACGGGCAAAAGTGGAAGGTGTGATGTGATAGCGGACGCGCTGACGCTCGAAGCGCTTGAGCTCGGTGATGGCGACGGTTCCGGCGGCGATGAGAATGACGTGGGGCCAGTCGATGGGCTGGGGGAGGTCGTACTGGTCGTAGAGGACGAGGCGGTCGGGGAGGCAGTCCAACCGGCGAGTCTTTTTGAAAGGCGGGAGGGTGAAGAGGTTTTGCTCGTCGACGACTTCGTTTTCGACGCGTTCTGCGGTGAGAGCTTGAGAGAGGGTGCGGGCTTCGTCGAGTGAGAGGCTGCCGACGAGGATTCCGAAGGCGTCTTTGGCGAGGAATGCGGCGTCGTAGTCGGTGAGCGCGGGGAGGGAACGGAAGGCGTTGGCGAGCTGCTCGCGGGAGGGGGGCGAGAGGGTTTTCTGAAGGATCGCGTAAGGCATGAGGGCTCCCTTATAGTGGGATTCGGAGGCCGAGGGCCGCGGAGGTGATTTCGCGCCAACGGGCGGAGAGGTCGATGAGCCAGGTGCGGGTGTTGAAGGCGGCGAAGGGGTTGCGCTCGGCGAGCGAGATGATTTCGTCGCAGCGGGCGATGCCGTCGCGGTCGTACATGTCCTGGTAGTGGCGTTTGAGAGTTTCGGCGGTGCGAATGATGCGGCGGTCGAGGTCGGGGCCGAGGAAGGTTCCGGGATAGGGTTGGAGTTCGTGGAGGGGGAGGTTGTGGTCTGAGATTTTCTTACGCTCGTAGAGGAAGCGGAGTGCGTCTTCGCGGAATTTCTTCCATTCCTGCTGAGGGGAGGACGGAGGGAGGTGCTTTATGGGGAGGTCGCGATGGAGGTAGAAGACGGTGCCGTGTATGCGGAGGTTGAGGAGGAAGTCGATGTCTTCGCCGCGGGTGATGCGGGGGTCGAAGGGAGTGCGGATGAGGACATCGCGGGCGAGGGTCATGTTTCCGCCGAAGACGAAGGGAGTGGGCTTGATGAGGGGGTCGCGGGCGATTGTGAGGTCGAAGGCGCG
>CAZBND010000093.1:0-2170 GCA_964493415.1 uncultured Planctomycetota bacterium
GGCGGCTCGTTCCGTCCCTTCGACACGCTTTTCACGAAGTTCATCCCCGCGCTCAGGGAGGAAGGCTTCACCGAGGACGAGATTAACCAGCTCACCGTCACCAATCCCCGCGAAGCCTTCACCGTTCGCGCGCGGACGCTCAGTTAGCGCCGAAAGACAAGAACGGGGCCGGTGCGGGTTCCAACCACACCAGCCCCGTCGTCTTGAGCTTTGCATCGATGAATCGCTCCCCTAATCTCGCGGTACCGTTCTCTGCCTGCCGCCACGCGGGGGCCCCCAGAAGGTGTAAGTTCCTTCCTTCTTTTCCTCCCCAGCCCCCTCCATGTCCTTACCCGTCAGCTCCCTATACGCCGACCGCATGACCTCCATCACCGCCTGTTCAGGGGCGGGCGGCTTAAGTTCGATGCCGGCCATTCGGGCGGCCTCCTCGTAGGACATTCCCATCTGCATAAACTCCTCGAGTTGCTCCATCTGTTCCTCGGACATCGCGGCCGGTTGCGCCCCTTCTTCGCTAGCCTCTGCATCAACGCGGGACTTGATCTCCCGGTACCTCTCCGCAAGCGCCTCCGCCGCCTTCCGATCACCCCTGTCTTTCAAGAGCGTCGCCGACACCGCAACCCACGCCATGTCGTCCGACTTCAGCTTCTCCAGAAGGAACGCCAACGCCTTCTCCCCGGAAATCTTCTGCGCTGCCTCCCACACTGAACTCGACCCATCGGCTACCCAGGAGGCGCGCGCGCTCCTCACGTCAAGTCTCGGACTAAGCTTCGCAAAGAGAAAAGGCAAGGCTTCCTCGTCCCGGATCTCCGCAACCGACCTTGCCAGCCCCACCCGCACGTCCACGGGTAGAGGAGAGTCCAGAAGCTCGTGAAGGCGTTTTCTGTTCTCCTCCTCCAGCAACACCCCCGGGTAATCGGATGCCATTTCCTCCAAGAAACGTTCGACATCACGCGGACCCCGCCTGTTCCACGCGACCCCTGGGTCGGCCTTAATCATGTCGAGAGCCTTTGCCGTGAGTAGCACACGTGTAGAAGTCGCCAGATCTGAGCTAGCCTGATACGCCGTTGCGAAGAAAGCGAACTTGCCTACCTTCGCTATAAGTCCCTTCAGCGCCTCGTGAAAGTCAGGGGCGGAGGCCCTGCTCATGAGATCCAGAGCGTAAAGGCCCTCCCTTGTGGCCTCCCCCGCTTCGCCACTGGGAAGGCTCGGAATTTCAGCCGTAACCCGTTGCAGCTCCCTGCTGACGACCGGAAGTGACTCCCTTGCATTCAAAATGGCAAGCGCGCGCACTGCTTCCGCCCTCACGTAGAAGTCGGTTTTCCCATTCGCCAGCAGCGAAACCAGGAAGTCCACGACCTGCTTATCCATCGTCTCGCGCCCTTCCTCAATGCTCGCCAGGGCATAGATTGCTTTCCCGGCCCGATCCGGCATCTCTTTGCCAAGTTCTATTAGAGATCCTATTGCGCGCCGGTCCTTGTTGCGCTCCAGCTCGTATAGGCAGTGCAGGTACACCGAGTGGGTATTAGAGCGCAATCCGCGCACCAGCATGTCCAATCCATCATCCCCCAACTTCCCCAGAACCCGAATCTGAGCTCTACCTCGCTCCTGGTTCAGATCTACGACTCTCTCGCCCTGGGTCTGCTTGTCCGGCCAATTGAAGTAGCACTCCGCGAGCAGGAGCCGCGCCTCGGCGTCCTCCGGGTGCCGCAGGATGTACTGCTCCAGCAGCTTCAGGCCGTTTTCCCAATCCCCAATTTCGGCGAACGTCTTCGCGTTTTCGATCAGCGCCGGGTCGTCGGTCTGCGCGAACGCGTACCCGGCGCAGAGAAGCACCACCAATACCAGTGCCCGTTTCATCTCGCTCTCCTTCCTTCGCTTGGCCCGCTGCACGGGCCTCGTCTGTCTTCTGAACGTTGCGGCTCGCGAACCCAGCATGCAATGCGTGGACTACAGTCCCGCCTCCTTTTCACGAATCGCTTCGCGCACCTCGTCCGCCTTCTCTCCTGCGATGCGCGCCGCAGGTGTCAGCAGGAAGTCCCTTTCGACGTCGTTGTACGCAACCAGGACCTCCTCAACCCCATCCAGCTCCGCGTGCAGCCGACCGGCTATCTTCAGCCGCGCGTAGGCTCGTATCTCCTCGCGCGCGCCCGACCTCGCGACCGCATCCCAC
>CAZBND010000094.1:0-2144 GCA_964493415.1 uncultured Planctomycetota bacterium
GGCGGCTTCACACGGTGATGGAGCGGCTGCTTGAAGACATGTCCTTCGACGCCCCGGAAATGGTCGGTGCCAAGGTCCTCGTCGACGCCGGGTACGTCCGGGACAAGCTCAAGGACATAGTCGCCGACGAAGACCTCGCCCGGTTTATCTTGTAGCGTCTCGGCAGTCAGACGGTGGGAATTGGCATGCCTTCGGAAGAACATCCTGACGCGGAGAACGGGACCGAGTGGAAACCGTCGCAGGAGTTCTACGGGGAAGAATATTTTTCGGGCAAGAAGGGCAAGGGGGAAAGCGGCTACGATGACGCGGCTGTTGCCCAAATGGTCCAGCTCCAGCATCTGTTTCTTTCTGGTTTTGAGAGTTGCCTCCAATTCGACAGCGTGCTCGATGTCGGTTGCGCGAGGGGCGCGCTCATGGAAGCCGCTTCCAGGCTCGGGAAGAAGTCCTTCGGCACGGATTACTCGTTTTACGCGTTGAAGGAGCCGCTCGCGGCTTCACTCAGAGGGCGTGCCGTTCAGGCCGATGCAGTGGACCTTCCGTTCGCGAGTAAATCCTTTGACCTCGTAGTTTGCCAGGAAGTGCTCGAGCACATCGCACCCGATCTCGTTGGGAAGGCGATGCGGGAACTCCGGAGGGTCTCTAAAGCCTTGGTGGTGGTGACCGTACCTACGTGGTACAAGGACTGTTCTGCGCTGCCTTTGAGCTACGAGGAGATTCCCAAAGACGAGAAGGGGACGCCTATACACGGTCACATATGCCTTGCGAGCGGTTGGTGGTGGGAGAAAAGACTCAATGAAGAGGGGCTGGTCGTGTGCAGCGAAATCGGCCATGCCGTGAGGCGGCGCTGGGGGGCCGGCGGGAGAGGCTGGGTCCCCATAGTCTGCAGGACAAGGGACAGCTATCCGGATGAGGAATCGTGCGCTTCCGCATACGCGAGGGCTGAGCGCTCCTACGAGGATCGCATGAACGCCCAGAGGCGCCGCGTAGCAGAAGGGGTCCTTGGCGAGGCGGGCACGCCTACGCGCAGAGCTTTGGGAACGTGGATCAGGATGACAGAGGACGACGCGCCCGGATGGTTGCTCCTCGGTCCCAATGAAGACCTTGAGCCGGGGGCTTATGCGGTCACGTTCGCCATCAAGCGCCTATCGGAGGGGCCCTTGCCGCAGACCTGCACTCCCCCCCTCACTATGGACGTGATGTGTAGCCTTCCGTGGAAGCGCGTTTCGGATATGGACGTCGGGTTCGCTGACTTGCCGCGTGTCGGCAGGACAGCATATTACACGTTGCCCTTCCTGTCGCAAGGCGAGGGCAGTTTCAATTACCGGGCCTGGTACAGCGGGGGTCCCGCAATCGAGATCCGTTCACTTCGAAAGGCGCGGCCTTTGCCCAGGCATTTGTTGAGGAGGATCGCTTCTCGCCTCATGCGGCTTGTGGGAGTGCTGCAGTTCGAGCGCGGCACTCACCTACTCTTGCCGGACGGATACGCCAGCGGGGCGACGCATGTGGAATTGTCCGGAGGGATTATCCTCTCGTCTACCCCGAGGGGAGGGCCGCGATACCTGCTTTACGGGCCCTATGCCGAGTTGGCGCCCGGGAAGTATCGAGTTGCCTTTCGGCTCGAAGTGGGGAAGATACGAGGCAAGCTTGCCGCGGGTACGCCTCTTGTGACGCTGGACGTCGTCTCGGGACCGGGGGAGACCTGGCGCGCGGAGAGAACTATAGGTGCGGGCGAGGGATGCTTGGGGCGCGTGGAACCCGCGCTCGAGTTCGAGTCGAAAGGCGAGACGGCAACTCAGTTCAGGATCCTGACTCACGGGCATAGCAGGGTAAGTGTTGTATTCCCGCCCGCAGTCGAGATGCTTCGTCGATAAGGGATGACTGCCTCAAGTGGGATGTTAGCTCCGGACCAACACGCACCGTCTCGTATCGCCTGCCGATCGATATGAAGTTGTTCCACCAGCGGAACCGCGGGGTCCTGGAACTCGCCCCACGATTCACGCCATCCCCGATAGCCGGAACGAAGGTACTCATCAACGCAGGCCGCGTGAACGATGAGCTGGAGAGCAGAGTCGCCGACGAAGACCTCGCCCGGTTCATACTCTAGGGGCAATCCCTTCCCTAGCCCCTCGTCCTTCACGCCGCGC
>CAZBND010000095.1:0-1872 GCA_964493415.1 uncultured Planctomycetota bacterium
CGCACACTCAGGCCCGGTGGAGGCTGCGTTGCAGCCTAAAGTTCCGGAGTCGGTGCTGCGTCTTTTGGCTAAGAACCAGAGCGATGAGGTACGTAGATTGGTAGCGGAGCGGGACGCTGTTCCGGTCGACGTGCTGCGGGAGCTGGCGAGGGATAAAGTTAGGAAGGTGCGTACTGCAGCGGCGGACAATACTCTCACTCCACCGGAAGTACTGGAACGTCTGGGGGTGGATAGTAATGTTTGGGTTCGGCGGGCGGTCGCAGGGAACCCCAAGTCGCCGGCCTTGGCTTTGCGCAGATTGGTGAAAGACCCTTTCTTCGAGACGCGATTGCGGTTGGCTGAGAATCCGAACACGCCAGTGGATGTACTCCGGCAACTGCTACAAGAAGATTTTCAGCCTTTGGTGAAGAAGGCTGCTGCCGAAAACCTGGATGCCCGAGATTACGAGGATGTATCGGCTCCTCCAAACTAGTCTTTAACAGGAGGAGCAAGTGGCAAAACGTAAACCGAGAAGCAGAAAATCCGATTCCCCCAGGCGTACGCGGCGTCCCCGTACCGGCAGCGGTCCGCATCTGGTCCTGGTAGAGTCTCCAAACAAGATCAAGTCGATCAAGCGATACCTCGGCGACGAGTATATCGTCCTGGCGACGCGGGGACACTTCCGGTCGCTGTTCGAGCGGACACCTATGAAGGAGCCGCCCGAGGATAGAATCTTCCCGGAGGATGAAGACGCCCGGTGGGACGTGGAGGAGTTCCTCCAGATGTTCCCGGCGCGGAAGGGCGACGACCCTATGCGCCCCGAGACCAACACGGCCCGTTACCTGGGCGTGAAGCAAGACCAGGGCCATTACGTTCCCATCTACCGGGTGACGAACTACAGCGTGATTCCGCGCCTCTTGGAGACGATCCAGCGGGAGCTCCGTCAAGGTTCGGTGATCTACCTGGCCACCGACCCCGACCGGGAGGGCGAAGGGATCGCCTGGCATGTCCAGGAGATGCTGGAGCAGAGCGGCGAGCTGCCTCCGGGCATCCAATTTATGCGGGCACGGTTCAACGCTATCGCTAAGAAAGAGATCACCGAAGCCATCAAAAACGCCGAGCCGTCGTTGGTCCACGGCTTCGTCGCAGCCTACCAGTCCCGTGAGATGCTGGACCGTCTGATCGGCTACCCGGCCTCGCGGGCGTTATGGAAGATGAATATTCGCGGTCCCGGCAACCGAGGTCTGTCGTTAGGTCGTGTCCAGTTCGCGGCGTTGGACATGCTGATGTCCGACGAAGAGAAGGCCCTTCAGCAGTTGCCGTCTATCACCCACAAGATCGAGGCTGTCGCCTCCGTCCAGGGTCGCGAATTCCCGGTGACGATGGTCCTGGACGAAAAAATCCAGGGCGATGAGCGGGAGCTGAAGAAGCAGTTGGAGGCGACCCCCGCCACCGTCGCCGGGTTCAAGCAGAACCAGAAAGCGTTCTGGCCTCGGCCCCCACACAAGACGGCGACGTTCCAGGCGGATATGAACCGGTACCATAACGTAAAAGCGGATCGGGCTTTGCGACTGGCCCAAAAGCTCTATGAAGGGTCGGAATGCACGTACATTAGGACTGACAGCGAATCCGTATCGGGGCTCGGCGCTTCCGAGATCATGCGGATGACTCAGGACCTCGGTTTGCAGGGCCGCGGCCACGTCAAATCCGGCAAAGCTGGCCGCAACGCGCAGGAGGCACACGAAGCCCTTCGGCCCAAGTACCACCACTTGGCGCAACAGCTGATTTCTTCCATCCGCGACGGCGGTCCTTTCAAAGTCCCCAGCTACGACACCGATGAGCTGAAGGCTTTCGAGTTGATGTTCCGGCGGTCCGTAGCCGCCTCGTTGCCTG
>CAZBND010000096.1:0-1741 GCA_964493415.1 uncultured Planctomycetota bacterium
GCGCGAACTCGCCTACATGAAATCGACCACACAATCGGGCGTGTCCAGAATCCTCTCTCGCGTCCTTGCGCAAGGGACTTCGTAACGATCGCTCATCAGGAAGCCGATTAGGAGGAAGCACTCAATGAGCAAAGCAAGACAAGCCGACGAAGCCGTCGGTTTCTTCGACGCTCTCCTTGAGAACGCCATCAACGCACGCGCCAGCGACATTCACATCGACCCGCTCGAAGGCGGTCGCGCCCGCATTCGCATCCGTGTCGACGGCGTCCTTCAGGACGTTGACCCCCCACCTGACGGCATGTGTCTTCCCGTCGTGGACCGTGTGAAGACAATGGCCGACCTCGACCTCGATGATGCCTCCAGGCGCATCCCGCAGGTCGGCCGCATCATGATCCAACACGACGACGCCAAGTACGACCTCCGCGTCAGCACTCTCCCGACACTCTTTGGCGAGCGCGTCGTCATCCGCATTCTCTCGCGTATCGCTCCCGTCCTCGATCTCGCTCAAATCGTCTCAGCCGACGACCTCGACACCGTCCGTTCCCTCTGTCACCGTCCCAACGGCATCGTGGTATGCACCGGCCCGACCGGCTCGGGAAAGACCACGCTTCTCTACGCCATGATCAGCGAGATCGACGCCGACAAATGCAGCGTGCTCTCCGTCGAGGACCCCGTCGAGTACAATATCGAAGGTGTTGCCCAGATCTCTGTTAATCCCCGGCAGGGCCTGACGTTCCCCCGTCTGTTGCGTTCCGTTCTTCGCCAGGATCCCGACGTCGTCATGGTCGGCGAAATTCGCGACATCGAGACGCTGCAAGTAGTCGCGCAAACTGCGCTGACCGGCCACCTCGTCTTCACCACGCTCCACACCGCCACAGCCCCCGGAGTCATACGGCGTATGCTTGATATCGGCCTCGAACCGTTCCTCGTTAACTCCTCTCTCGCCGCCGTCATCGCCCAGCGCCTCGTCCGCAAGCTGTGCGACGAGTGCAAGAAAGAAGCCGAGCCCGACGTCGCCCTCTTGCCCAAAGATGTTGCAGACTTCGTCGGCAAAGCCGAGGGCGCGACTTTCTATGTCCCGCAGGGCTGCGACCGGTGCAGCAAAACAGGCTACTACGGCCGCATGGCGATACACGAAATTCTCACCATGGACGATCGGATCCGCAAGGCAGTTCTCGTTTCTGGAGATGTGGAAGCTCTTCGCACTGCGGCGCTGGCTGCCGGCATGAAGCCCTTGCTCGTCAGCGGCCTCCAGAGAGCCGCCGCAGGTCTCACCTCGATAGAGGAAGTGCTTCGCGTAATCCCCGCCGGCCCCAACATATAGCCTGACTCACGACTGCTCGGGGACACAATTACCGGCGACCTTCGGTTAGGGGCGCGAACCCGACAACGGGTCTCGCGCTCCTGATCGGTCCCGACAGCCTTGCATTTTGTCTGCCTGGTTCCCTTCCTCCGAGCCCTTCTCCCGCCTCCGTGCCTGGAGCCGCGCACCTCAGCGTGCTATCCTATACCTGTATTGTATGTTGTTCCCCTTGCGCGCACTGACTTTGACTGGAGGTCCCTATGAGCACCCTTACCAACGATGTCCGCCGCGCCGCTCTCGAAAACGGTGCCGACCTCGTGGGCTTCGCCCCGATTTCCCGCTTCGACGACGCTCCGCCTCAATTCCACCCTCGTACCATCTTCCCCCAGACGCGCACCGTCGTCGCCGTCGCCCTCCGCCAGCCCCGTGGCGCTCTCA
>CAZBND010000097.1:0-1724 GCA_964493415.1 uncultured Planctomycetota bacterium
CGATTCTTCGGTCGTTCAGGAGACGCCGCGCGTCGAGCTGGGACCGAAGCGGCGGGAACCGGGATTTCGTCTCTATACCGGCCGGTGGCAGCGCGGTGATGGCAGACATCAACGGGGCAGGAATGATAACCCACATCTGGGTCACGACCCGAAGCGACACGGAGGAGCATGTACTAAGGAAGCTGGTTCTGCGGATGTCCTGGGACGGAGAGCAGGAGCCGAGCGTCGTCGTCCCGGTAGGGGACTTCTTCGGGATGGGCCACGGGCAGATGAGGAACTTCGTTTCGCTCCCGCTCCAGATGAGCCCCATGGACGGGCGGGGGCTGAACTGCTTCTTCCCAATGCCGTTCTCCGGGGGGGCGCGAATTGAAGTGACGCACGAGGGGTCAGCGGACCTTCCATGGTTCTTCTGGTACGTCGATTACGAAGAACACGAATCGATCGGGGATGACCTGGGAAGGTTTCACGCGCAGTGGCGGAGGGAGAATCCGACCGAGCCGGTGAACCCGCCCCAGGACGGGGAGAAGGTGAACCTCGACGGGAAGGAGAACTACGTCATTCTGGATGCGGAAGGGCAGGGGCATTACGTCGGGTGCTTTATGAATGTCGATTCGAAGAACGCGCAGTGGTACGGCGAAGGCGACGACATGATATTCGTCGACGGGGACGAGAAGCCGACGCTGGTGGGAACGGGAACGGAAGATTATTTCAATTGCTCATGGGGGAACCGGGATGAATACGCATCCCCCTACCAGGGGCTGCCGCTGGTGAGCTATCGCGAGCCGCGCGACTGGACCGGAAAGCACTCGATGTACCGGTTCCACATCGAGGACCCGGTGTACTTCCAGAAGTCGATAAAGGTGACGATAGAGCACGGGCACGCGAACGCGCTGGCCAATGACGTTTCGAGCACGGCGTACTGGTATCAGAGCGAGCCGCACAAGCCGTTCGGGATTCTTCCGGTGGAGCAGCGGCTCCCGCAGAAGGATTGAGATTTCGAAAGGTAGAGGATGAACAGTCGAGAGAGGTATAGAGCGGCGGTCACTTTTCAGGGGCCAGATCGGGTGCCTTTGAGGCACAGCGTCCTGCCCGGGGCCAGGATGCGGCACGGGGAGAAGCTGGAGAGGCTGCTTGCGGAGTTCCCCCAAGACGTCAGGCGCTTCTACCTGCCCATGCCCAGGAGAGGAAGCGGCGAGAGATCATACGTGGACTACTGGGGGGTAACGTGGAAGGCGACGGAGACCGGTGAGTGGCTGGGGGTGCCGGTGGGGCATCCGTTGGCGGATATTTCGGCGCTGGGCCGGTTCCGCTGGCCGGATCCGGTGGCGGAAGGCAACTGGGAGGCGATGGAGAAGGGCATTTCGGAAGACAACCACGAGCACTATCAACTCGGCGACGGCGGGAATCTATTCGAGGTGTTCCAGTGGCTGCGAGGGTACGAGAACTCGCTTTGCGACCTGGCCGCGGGAGAGCCGCACGCGGAGCAGACCCTGGACAAGATAGTGGAGTACAACATCAAGAAGATCGTGCGATTCGGAGAGTTGGGCGTGGATGCAATAGGCTTCGGCGACGATTGGGGCACGCAACAGGACCTGATCATAAGCCCAGCTTTGTGGCGAACGGTCTTCAGCCCTCGTTACAAGAGGATGTTCGATGCGGCCCGGAGCTACGGGGCTTTCGTCCATTTCCACTCGGACGGGAACATCACGAAGATCATTCCCGAT